>CBJLMA010000016.1:0-55932 GCA_966424035.1 uncultured Sphingomonas sp.
CACTTGGCGACGCCCCAGCAGGCGGTTCCTCACGTGCGGGAAAGGCGCGCTTATAACGAGCGAAGCGGCAGTGGAAAGGGGTGTCAGGCCGGACTGCGTACCGCCGAACTGCCGTTCCGCACACCTGCAAACAGCGAAGCGCCGAGCAGAAAAAGCGGCACAATCGTCAGCAGGAACGCCAGATGGTACCAGATGGGCAACTTGCTCCAGATCTGGAGGTGTATGGGCAGAAACATCGCAAGAAGCAGCAAGCCGGCAATCCACGGAGCTGGCCGGCTCGCAGGAGCAGCTGCGCGCACAACAGCGCCGGCGCCAATGCCCGCCAATGCCGCGACCGCCAGGCGTCCAACCTTCATCGCCAGGGTGAACTGCAGCGTCGGCTCGGCAGCATGATATCCAGGCAGCGCGCCGCGCAGTCCAAAATTCAGGATGGTTGCAATCACCAACCAGCTTACCAGGCCCGCAATGACGCTTCCGACCGTCCGCCACATCGGAATTCTCCCTTGATTAGTCGAATATCATTAGTTTAATTAGACTATGAATTCAAGATTGCTCGTCCTCGGGGTGCTGCACCGCGGCGACTTCCATCCCTATGAGATCAAGCGCCGTCTCGAAGCGGCGATGGTCGAATGCTATATCGATGTGGACGTCGGCACTCTCTATTACGCAGTGCGCCAGCTCGAGAAGGAAAAGCTGATCACCGCGATCGCCCAGGAGCGCGTCGCGCGTGGAGGCATGCGCACGATTTACCGCATCACCGACGACGGCCGCGCAGAATTCCGCAAAGCCCTGCACCGGCAATTCGAGGCGGAAGGTCCCGTCTCCCAAACGCTTTATGGAGCGCTGCTATTCCTTCATCTCGCCGACCCAGAGGCCGTCAGAAGCAGCCTTCAGCGACGAATCACCAAGCTCGACGAACTGATCTCGAAGCTCGGTCCAATCCGAAGCGAGCTCGCTCCGATCCTCTCGACTGGCGGTGAGCATCTCCTCGATCACCTCGACAAGCAGCGACGGCTCGATCGCGAATGGCTCAAGGGGCTTCTCTCCGACATCGACGCTCACGGAGTCCGCGATATTTCTGATCCGGCGAAGCTTGCTCGATCGAAGGCCTGATTCAAGCCCCCGCGCAGCTCTCGAATCAGCCGGTGCGGCGAAGCAGCGCCTGCGGGCGTTCGGTCAGCGCATCGGCAGGTACGGGCCGGCCGAAGCGAAAACCCTGGAACTGGTCGCAGCCGAGCGAACGCATGACTCGCTCTTGAGCGGCTGTCTCGACGCCCTCGGCAGTGGTCTCGACGTCAAGGCGACGTGCCATTGCGAGAATGGCTTCGACAATCGCGAGATGTTCGCGATTGCCGGCAGACGCACCTTGAACAAAGCTCTGATCGATTTTGATTTTGGCGAAATGCGCGCGGCTTAGATAACCAAAAGAGGAATAACCTTTCCCGAAATCGTCAATAACAAGTCGGACGCCGAGCGCTCTTAAGCCCTCCAATGCGCTCAGCGTGACCTCGTCGTCGCCGAGGAAGATGCTCTCGGTGACCTCTAACTCGAGGCGATGAGGATCGAGCCCGCTTTCGCCGAGTGCCATGAGAACCGTACCCGCTAGCGTCGTTCCATTGATCTGGGCCGCAGAGACATTGACAGCGATGCGGTGCGGGCGGGCCCAGGCAGCAGCTTCCGCACAGGCCTCGCGGATCACCCAGCCGCCGATCTGATTCATCAGTCCCGCATCCTCGATGATCGGAACGAAACGGTCGGGCGGGATGAAGCCGTGGACCGGATGATACCACCGGAGCAGGGCCTCGTAACCGACAGTTGCGCCGTTCGCTGCGCTGACGATCGGCTGATACACGAGGGACAATCCGCCAATCTGGAGCGCTCGACGCAGATCGGACTCCAGCTGCCGGTTGGCCTGCGCCCGCTCGCTCATCCATTTTGCGTAGAAACGGTGGGTGCCGCGCCCCTCCTCCTTTGCGCGATAGAGTCCCAGATCGGCGCTGCAGATCAACTGTTCCTGGGTTTCCGCATCGGCCGGCGCAAGCGCAATTCCGACAGTCGCTCCGATATGCAGCTCAATCCCGTTGATCAGATAAGCGGCGGACAAATCCCTGATCAGCTGGTCGGAGATCCGGGCGAGCTCGGTCCGTTCGATGACTCCCGGGAAGATGACTGCGAATTCGTCGCCTCCCAGACGCCCGACCGTTGCACGATCAGCCATGGAATGGGTCAGCCGCGAGGCGACTTCCTTGAGCAGGAGGTCGCCGGTGGCGTGGCCGAGAGTGTCGTTGACCAGCTTGAATCGATCGAGATCGACCAGCATCATTGCGCAGGCGCCGTCCTTCTCCCACAAAAGCGCCTGTTCGATCGCTTCGCGGACGAGCAGCCGGTTGGCGAGGCCCGTCAGCGGATCGCGCCGCGCCGCGTGCATCGCATCATCGCCATGCAGGCGCGTCTCGGTAATGTCGGAGCCAAGGCCACGCCAGCCACAGAACCGGCCCGCGTCGTCGAACACGGGCTTGGCGGACACGGACCACCAGCGTCCCTCAGCCGACGGCACCGCAATGTCGCGAAACGGAGTGCGCTCTTCGAAGTGACGAAACATCCGCCGCACGCCGTCCGACACCTCGCGGCTGCGCCCCGCTGGATCCATGATCTGCCGCACGTCGTTGCCGAGAAGCCGCCGCACGCGCTTGATGCTCCACCGCTTGCTGTCGCTCGAAAGGTACGTCAGTCGCAAGTCAGCGTCGGCCTCCCACAGCCAACCGCTGCCGCTGGCGTCGAATTCGCGCATGAGCTGTACCAGATCGGCCTGCTCCTCGAGCTCCATTCGGTTGCGTTGATGTTCGATGAACTGAAGCGCGTGCCGCAGGCCGGTCCAGCAAAGCATCAGTGTGAAGCCGCCGGTCATGATTGCCAGTATCGACTGATTCATGTGCAGCTCGAGCCCGATCAGCACGCTGCCGAGAACGAGCACGAAGGTCCAGCAGGCAAGCGGCATGCTCGCGAGCGCCACGCATCCCCCACACATCATTCCGACCGTTGTCAGAAAGATCAGCAGCCGTTGGTCCGAAGTGCCGTAGTCTGTCCACAGCAATGGCGGGATCGACCACAGCAAGGACGAGCCGAGCACGAAAATATAGACCGTCGCGGGCGTGGCCTGGGCCCGTCCGGAGCCCAGCACATGATAGATTCGCAAGGCGACAAGCCCCACCATCACGCCAAGCCATGAGACGAGCTGGAAATGGGGCACCGAGTGCCTCAGCGCCGCGGCAAGCAGAACGGCGTTGAACAGCGC
This sequence comes from uncultured Sphingomonas sp., assembly GCA_966424035.1. Taxonomy (GTDB): domain Bacteria; phylum Pseudomonadota; class Alphaproteobacteria; order Sphingomonadales; family Sphingomonadaceae; genus Sphingomicrobium. The sequence goes on from CBJLMA010000016.1 coordinate 3,296, forward strand.
TACCAAATTGGTGACGGGCAGCAGGCTGGCGAGCAACGCGACCTGAGCGGATCTCAGCTTTTGGGTGAGCGGATCTCGCCCGAGGCTGGTGAAGCACAGATCTGCGATTGCGCCGCGATTTCGACGCGCCCAGCTGGCCCAGCAATCCAGCCGATCGGCCGCGGCGCACCGCTTGTCGTCTGCCGTCAAAATCGGGGTACGCGTCACCCCGGTTTAATGGGCTTAACTCGCGAATGAACAATGAAATTCGCCTCCAAAGTGGAGGCGAATGGCCCGCCAGATGCCAGCGAACCGGCGCTTTTGGACGGGTTCCGTCTGTTCGGTCGACCTAGTCGATGAGCTCGATCCAGTCGTACGGGTCCGCAGCAGCCCCGCGCTGGATGTCGACCAATGCCGAGCGCAGGCGCATCGTCAGCGGGCCGGTCGATTGCCCACCGATCGCGAATTCGCCTTCGGCTCCCTTCACGCTTCCGATCGGAGTTACCACTGCCGCAGTGCCGCAGGCGAAGGCCTCCGTCAGGCGGCCGCTCCGAGCATCGGCTTCCCATTGCTCGATCGAGTAAGGCTCCTCGCGAACGGTCATGCCCATGTCCCGCGCAAGCCTGAGCAAGGAATCACGGGTGATTCCGGCAAGGATCGTGTCAGTCAGCGGGGGGGTCTGCAGCGATCCATCATCGAAGACGAAGAAGACGTTCATCCCGCCGAGTTCCTCGATCCAGCGACGTTGGACGGCGTCGAGAAACACGACCTGGTCGCATCCGTGGCGGATTGCCTCGGCCTGGGCGATGAGGCTCGCCGCATAATTTCCGCCGCATTTCGCGGCCCCGGTCCCTCCTGGAGCTGCTCTTGTATATTCCCTGGTGACCCACAGGGATACGCTCGGTGCGTCGCCCTTGAAATAGGCGCCCACTGCCGAGGCGATCACTGCAAAGATATATTGCGAGGAAGGCCGGACCCCCAGGAAGGCGCCGCTGGCAAACATGAACGGGCGAAGATAGAGCGATCCGTCTTCGGTATCGGGAATCCACTCCCGATCGGCGCCGACGAGCGCGCGAATGGAGTCGAGGAACATCTCCTCGGGCAGCTCGGGCATCGCCATTCGGCGAGCCGAACTGATGAAACGCCGGGCATTGGCGTCAGGCCGGAAGAGGGCGGCTTTGCCGTTGGGCCGGTGGTAAGCCTTCAATCCCTCGAAAATCTCCTGCGCATAGTGAAGGACAGGAGTCGCCGGATCCAGGGTGAAAGGCTTCCGCGCGGTGATCCGGCCGCTGTTCCAGCCGCGCTCCTCGTCATATTCGATCAGCGCCATATGATCGGTGAACACGCGCCCGAACCCTGGGTCCGCGAGGCGCCGCGCGCGCTCGTCCGCGGGTACGGGTTCGGATGTCGGCTCAAAAACGAGTGACGCGTCTTCGCCGTCGGACATTTCAAGGCTCATGCCCCGCGCCTACGGCAGGTGCTCTTCCTCGGCAAGCTTGCCTCTTGCTTCTTCGGCAAGTTCGGCGCCGCGCCGGGCAGCGGCCTCGATGGTCACTGCGATCAATTGATCGAGCACATGTTCGTGGTCGAGAACATCGAGTCCCGCTTGCGTCGTGCCCTTGGGGCTGGCGACGCGATTGGCGATCGACTGCATGTCCTCCCCGGTCGTTGCCGCCATCCAAGCGGTTCCGAGCACGGTTTCTAGCGCAATGGTGGAGGCGGTCTCTTCACTGAGACCCCGTTTCTGACCGGCCTTGGCCATCGCTGCGATGAACCGCGCAACATAGGCTGGTCCGGCACCAGCAACCGAGCCAAGCGCCGCGAGCTTCTGTTCGTCGGCCATCCACATGGCAAAGCCGAGCGCGGAGAAGAGATTGTTGAGCTCGTCCTGCATCGCCGCATCTACATCGGTGCTGTAGAGACCGGTGACCCCTCGGCGGACTGCGACCGGAAGATTTGGCATCGCGCGGACGATTGCGCCCGCACCAGGGAAACGCTCGCGCAAACTCGCAGCCTCGACCCCGGCGAGGAGCGACAGGATTGTGGTCTTCGAACTTAAGAATTTGCGCAGCTCCGGCGCGATCTCGTCGAGCTTCTGCGGCTTGAACGCGAGCACTGCGAGTTTCGGTGGCGGACCGGCATCGGCGATGCGGGTCACGACTCGCGCGCCCTCGACGGCCCTGCCGCTCGGGCGGATCACAGTGACAATATCAACGCCCAGTCCACCCAGGCGCCAACCCTCGAGAATCGCGCGGCCCATGTTGCCGCAGCCGACGAACCACATGTGATCAGCCATGTGCACCGGCCAGTGAAGTTATGGATGAAGAGATCTGAATTGCGGCCTCCGTTGGATGGTTGATCATCAGGCCTCGCCGTGGGTATCGATCAACGCCGCTGCGATCGCCTCACCGGGAGACTTGCCGCCCCACAATACGAACTGAAAGACCGGATAGAAGCGCTCGCATTCCTCGACCGCGGCTTCGGCGATAGCCTCGGCCTGCTCGAGGCTTAGCCCCTCGTCTCCGCGGGTGTCGAGAATGGTCGAGTGGCGGAACACCACCAGCCCCGATCCCGACCACATCTCGAAGTGACCGAGCCACAATTGCTCGTTGATGAGGCTCAGCGCCTCGTAGATTGCGCCGCGCTTGTCGGCTCCGACCTTGATATCGGGGAAGGCGAGAAACTGCAGGACCTGGTCCTCCGGACGCCAGACGCCGCGAAGCTCATATTGCGCCCAGCTGCCGGTGGCCGAGGCGACGATTTCGCCCTCGGCGGTGCGCTCGCACGCCCAACCACGCGCCTCGAAATATTGTTCGAGAACCTCGATCGGCGCGCCATCGTCGCGCTCGTCCTGAATTTCTTCCTCGCTCAGGATCACGCCCCCGGCGCCGCTTTCCTGCCGCTGCGCTTTGCTGTGCCTGCGGCGGGACTTGCGACCTTCGCCTCGAGCGCGGCAATGCGGGCTTTGAGGATCTCGTTTTCGTCGCGTGCAGCAGCCGCCATGGCTTTGACCGCCTCGAACTCGTCGCGCCCGACGAAGTCGGAGCCCGCCATCCATTCCCGGAATTTCTCGCGTGCGCTCGATTCCGCCTCGCGGCCCATGCCGGCCATGGTTCCGGCGAAGCCGTTCACCATCTTAACGAAGTCGTCGAACAGTCTGTTCTCGGACTGCATCACAAAGTTCCTCCCTTTCGGCGTGGAAATAGGCAGTTGCAGCGCGTTCCGCCACCCTGGCGGCGGAACCTATCCCCAATTGCTTGTGCTATCCCCAGTTTTCTCCGCACCGAGGAGGAATTCGACATTGCCCTCAGGTCCGGTGATCGGGCTCGTCGTGATGCCCAGGACCGTCCAGCCCTGCGATTCTACCCAGCTTTGGGTGGCGGCGCAGACACGTTCGTGCACGGCGGGATCACGGACGACCCCGCCCTTGCCCACTTCCTCTCGCCCCGCTTCGAACTGCGGCTTGATCAGGGCGATCAGTTTTGCGCCGGTCTTGGCCAGCTTCAGCGGCGCTTCGAGTACTTTAGCAAGCGAAATGAAGCTCGCATCGCACACGATGATGTCGATCGGCTCAGGGATGATGGTCGCGTCCAAATTGCGGGCGTTGGTTTGCTCATGGACAATGACGCGGGGGTCCTGACGAAGCTTCCACGCGAGCTGGTTGGTGCCGACATCCACTGCATAAACCTTAGCCGCCCCTCTGCTGAGGAGCACGTCCGTGAACCCGCCAGTCGAGCTCCCCACGTCGAGCGCGACCAGTCCCGTGACATCCAAGCCGAAATGCGCCAGCGCATGATCGAGCTTGACCCCTCCACGCGAGACCCACGGATGGTCCTTCCCCCGCACCTCCAGCGGTGCGCCCTGCGCGATCAACTCACCCGCCTTCGCAATCTTGCGCTCGCCCGAGAACACCGTCCCGGCCATGATCAGTGCCTGAGCCCGCGTCCGGCTCTCCGCCAGTCCGCGACTTACCAGAAGCTGATCTACTCGAACCTTTCCCACTTGAGCCGCATAAGGTCCGCGGTCCCCACGGGAAAGCAGTTCAGCGGTTCCTCGTCCGGAACTTCAGCTGGAATGGAATGGCCGAAGCGCCGTCGGGGCTCCGGAAGTTCATGTATGGCTCGCCGTTGAACCAGATCTCATAGGAGCGGCCGGGCTCGACCGGGCACGGCAACGTGAAGGTGCGCCCGTCGTTCGACTGGATCGGGGCACTGACTAGACATTTGGGAAACGTGGCGGGATCTCTATGCACGAACGAATAACTTTGCGGGAGCATCGGCCGATCGAACGTCACCGAGAGCTTCAGCGGTCCTGGAGCAATGACGGCTGCCGAAGCGGGATTTGTGCTGACTACCCGCGCTCTATTTTCACCGCGATGGGCACCAACCAGGCTCGTCAGCGCGAGGCCCGCTGCAGTCAGAATTGCCACAAACACTCCAATCCACACCGGTGATGGCCGCTTCGTGTATGACCGATGTGGAGCGATTGGGACCCCTAATTGCATGTCCACAGAATAGCTGGGGGCGCCTTCCTGCGCGGCGAGGATGCGAGCAGCTTCCCGGCTGCTCGACACGCCCAGTTTTTGTCTGGCGGTCCTCAGCCGTTCGTTTGCTGCAGCGTCGTGATCGACAGTGCGCGGGCAATGCTTTTGATGTCGTGGCCCTGGACGAGGAGCCGCAGGACCTCGCGTTCACGCTCCGTGAGGCGTTCGACACCCGACGGCGTCAGGCGCGCACCTCTTCCACGCCCACGCTGTTCCGGCGGAGGGCCTTCAGCACCGTCTCGACGATGTGCGGCGCGTTTAGTCGCGCTTCGTCATACTGCCTTTCGGGCTTGTCCTGGTCCTGGAAGCGGTCGGGTAAGCGCATCGTGCGGATCTTGAGGCCGGCATCGACCAGCCCCTCGTCGCTGGCGAGCGTCAGGACGTGGGCACCAAGGCCGCCAATCGCGGCTTCCTCGATCGTCACTGCAACTTCATGCGTGGCCAGCAACTTCCGGATCAGCTCGCTGTCGAGCGGCTTGGCGAAGCGAAGGTCGGCGACGCTGGTCGACAGCCCCTTCGCCTCCAGCTCTTCGGCTGCCTTCTCCGCTTCTTCGAGCCGAGTGCCGAGCGACAGGAGCGCGACGGCCTTGCCCTCGCGGACGATCCGGCCCTTGCCGATCTCCAGCGCCTGCGGTTCGGTCGGCAGCGGCACGCCCCTGCCCTCGCCCCGGGGATAGCGCACAGCAATGGGCGAGCTGTCGTGCAGCGCCATGGTGTGGACCATGTGGCAAAGCTCGGCCTCGTCCGCTGCGGCCATCACCACGAAATTGGGCAGAGTGCAGAGATAAGCGAGGTCGAAGCTCCCCGCGTGGGTCGCTCCGTCGGCACCGACCAGGCCCGCGCGATCCATCGCGAAGCGCACCGGCAGGTTCTGGATTGCGACATCATGAACCAGCTGGTCATATGCGCGCTGAAGAAAAGTCGAATAGATGGTCGCAAACGGCCTGTACCCTTGTGCAGCAAGGCCGGCGGCGAAGGTCACTGCGTGCTGCTCGGCAATGCCCACGTCGAACGTTCGTTCGGGAAATTGCTCCGCGACCTTGTCGAGTCCTGTTCCGGAAGGCATTGCCGCTGTGATTGCGACGATCTTCTCGTCCCGTGCCATCTCGCCTGAAAGCGCCCTTGCATAGACGCTCGTGTAGCTCGGCGCGCCAGCCGCGGGTTTCGCCTGAACCCCCGACACGACGTCGAACTTCACCACTCCGTGATATTTGTCGGCAGCATTTTCTGCCGGAGCATAGCCCTTGCCCTTCTTGGTAACGACATGCACCAGCATCGGGCCTTCGTCGGCGTCGCGGACGTTCTCGAGCACCTCGACCAGGGCCCGCACGTCGTGGCCGTCGATCGGGCCGACGTAATAGAAACCGAGCTCGTCGAAGAGCGTGCCGCCAGTCAGCATTCCGCGAGCATATTCTTCCATTCGCCTCAGCGAACTGTGGATGCCGTCGGGCATCGCCCGTGCCAACTTCTGTGCGAACTTGCGCGGCGTCAGATACTTGCCCGAGCTCACCAGGCGGGCAAGGGCGTTCCTCAGCGATCCCACCGGAGGCGCGATCGACATGTCATTATCGTTGAGAATGACAATCAGCCGGTTCCCTGCGGCAGCGGCGTTGTTCATCGCCTCATAGGCCATCCCTGCGGACAAGGCGCCGTCGCCGATGACCGCAATTGCTCGCCCTGGCGCGTTGGACAGCTTGCTGGCGGTCGCAAGACCGAGGGCTGCGGAGATCGATGTCGAGCTGTGCGCCGCGCCAAACGGGTCATATTCGCTTTCGCTGCGTTTCGTGAACCCGCTGAGTCCGCCACCCTGCCGGAGGGTCCGGATCCGATCGCGACGCCCAGTGATGATCTTGTGCGGATAGGCCTGGTGTCCAACGTCCCAGACCAATTTGTCGTTGGGCGTGTCGAACACATAGTGCAGCGCCACGGTCAGCTCGACGACGCCAAGCCCGGCTCCCAGGTGCCCGCCAGTCACCGACACCGCAGAAATGGTCTCCTGACGAAGTTCTTCGGCAAGCTGCGGGAGCTGCTCCTTGGCAAGTTGGCGCAGGTCAGCCGGGAACTTCACCGTGTCGAGCAGCGGCGTTTCGGGACGGTCACTCATCGGTGCTGACCCTTAGTCCGATGAACCACTTGTGTCGATTAAGTCGCGGCTGCCGCGTTCAAAACGACGTCCAACAGCCCAGGAAAGCGCTTATCGAGCTCGGCGCGGCGAAGTCGGTGAATGACCTTGGTTCCTTCCTTGCGCGCTTCGATCAGCCCGGCGCTGCGCAGGATCGTGAAGTGGTTGGATACCGTCGCCCGCGGCAAGCCCTCGGGCGCGGCGCAGTTGCAGGCCAAACCCTCGCCCTTTGCAATCCGATCCCGGTCAAGTGCGCGCACGATCTCGAGCCGCGCCGGGTCGGACAGAGCGTGGAGCACGCTCGCCAGCGGCACGTCGTTCAAATTGGGATGAATGAAGCGCGTCATCGCACTGATATAGAAGAATAAATGCAAATTTCCAATTTTCTATAGTTCGGGATTATTGAACTATATATGGCTGCTACCCACTTGTTGGAGACTTTCAAAGGAGCCTCCCATGTCCAAGCCTCTTGCCAACAAGACCGCCCTTGTCACCGGTGCCTCGCGGGGCATCGGCCACGCAATTGCCCGTCGCCTCGCATCCGATGGCGCTTACGTCTTCGTTCATTACAACCGCTCCGTGGCCGAAGCCGAAAAGCTGGTGACGGAAATCGAAGCGAACGGCGGTTCGGCCGAAGCCATTGCCGCCAATCTCGAAGATGTCGGATCGGTCAACCGTCTGGTCGAAGACATCAAGGCCCGTCTCGGCAATCGCAAACTCGACATCCTGGTCAACAATGCCGGCATCCTCGAATATCAGACCTTGGGCGACAGCGATGTCTCTGCACTCGACCGCCTCCTCGCAGTCAATGTCAGGGCACCCTATCAGATCACTTCAGGCCTCGTCAGCTCGCTCGCCGACGACGCGCGTGTGCTCTTCACCAGCTCGATTGTTGCCAAGACGGTAATCGGCGGAGCGACCGCTTATGCGCTGACGAAGGGCGCAATCGACACGCTCACTCGTTATCTCGCCGCTGAACTCGGCGAGCGCGGCATTCGCGTGAACGCAATCGCACCAGGGGCGATCGACACCGATATGGCTGCCGGTTTCATCGGCACCGATGAAGGCAGGGCACAAGTGTCGGCGATGCAGGCCTTAAAGCGGATCGGAGAGACCGAAGACATCGCTCGTGTCGCCGGCTTCCTTGCCGGTCCCGACAGCGGCTGGGTCACCGGCCAGGTGATCGACGCCTCGGGCGGAAGCAGGCTCTAATCCAAGCTGCACAGCGCTTCACGGTCCTTCGCGCCGCGCAAGGCTCATGGAACGCGATTAACAATGTCCAGGAAGCGGCGCACTTTTGCTTCCAGCTCGGCGCGCGACCTGCCGGCGCGCGCCTCGACCGAAAGCGCAATGTGAGTCGATGCAATGAGGTCGGTGATTGCCTGCGGATCGATTGTCGCCGGCAAATCCCCGACCTCAATCGCCTGCCGAACGCGCTCCAGCATCGACAGGCGCATGCCGGCAAACACCGCTTCGACGCGCTCCCGCACTTGCGGATCGTCGCCAGCGGCATCGCTCGCGGTGCTGATCAGAAAACAGCCGCGAACGCCTTCGTGCCCGCAGAAGACGTCCAGATCCACCTCGAAGAAGGCACGCAAGGCGTCGCCGAACGGCGTCTTCGCTAATGCTTCGTCCATTCGAGCACGTGCCTCGGCGACATAGGCGTCCAGTGCCTCGAGATAGAGGCCGCGCTTGCCCCCGAAAGCCGCATAGAGGCTCGGCTTGTGAAGTCCCGTCGCGGCGGTAACCGAATCGAGCGGCACATCGGCGCCTTCGCTCCAGAACAGCCGTATCGCCCGGGCGACGACCTGTTCGTGGTCGAATGCACGGGGACGGCCGGGCCGTCGCGGACCATTATGTTCCATATAGGACAAAACTCTTGATCGGTTGTTTCATACCATTTAGTACAGAATAGCGTTGATCAAAAGGAGCGAAAAAATGGCGACTGCGGACGTCGACTTCGAACTGGATCTACCGGCATCACAAGCTTGGGAACTGATCGCCGATTTTGGCTCGCCGCCACGGATTGCACCGGGCTTCGTTCGCGACTGCGTCGTCGAGCGGGACGAGCGAATCGTCACGTTCGAATCGGACATGGTCGTGCGGGAACGGCTCATCACGAGCGACCCGGAACGCCGGCGCCTGTCTTATTGCGTAGTCGGCGAGCCCTTCCAGCATCATAATGCGTCGATGCAGGTGATTGCGCTCGGCTGCGAGCGCAGCGTGATCCGTTGGACGGCGGACATGGCGCCGCAGGAGCTTCAGCCTCTGGTCCAGTCAATGATGGAAGAAGGTGCGCGCGCGATCGTTGCAGAGCAGCACCGCCGCGCCGCGGCTGAAGGCAAAGCCCCCAAACGCAGCTGGTTTACGCCTTAGCGGTCTTCGCAATCCCCGCAGGTACCGCGCACCTCGATGACGGGACGAGGAGCGGAAAATCCGGCCTCCTTTGCAGCCTTGCGGACGCCGCTGGTCAGGCTGTCGTCGTCGATATGCACCGCCTGTCCACAAGTGTCGCAAATCAGGAAGATGCAGTCGTGGAGACAGGCTGGATGCTGGTTTGCGACATAAGCATTGGCGCTCTCGACCCGCCGGGCGAGGTTCGCGCCGACGAACAGGTCGAGGATGCGATAGACGCTATTGGCCGCGACGCGCCGCCCCTGTGCCTTGGAGACCTGCTCGGCGATGTCATAGGCGCTCGCCGGCTTGTCGAAACTCGCCAGCGCATCGAACACCGCTGCGCGCATGTCAGTCCATTGCTCGCCCTGCTTGGTGAGCCGGTCGCGCGCTGCAGTCTTGAGCGACTCGCCCTCGTGGAGCTGATGATCGTGCCGCGTCATGTTATCTCGTGGAGATAGTCCTCGCCCGCCCTGCGGGCAAGCTTATGGTTACTCGCTTGCCAATACGTTGAGCCGGTGGCCGAGCGCCAGGATCATCACGCCGATGACCGTGTAGATCGGCTCGTTTCCGCCGTGCGGCAGACTGAGCGCACCGGCCATGACTCCGAGCCCCAGCGCGCCAATTGCGCTTGGCATCATGAATCCGTGCTCGAGAATGCCTTTGCCGAGCGCGATCGAACCGATGATCATCGCAAAAGTCAGTCCGACTTCATGGATGATCGGCGAGCCAAGAAAACCGCCGGCGGAAGCCAGCAGCCCAAGCAGCACCGCGGTTCCGACGCAATGCACAAGGCATAAGCCGGAGAGCCCCATTGCAATCCGGTCGAGACGACCGGTCGAGAGCGTCAGCTGCGGCATGGTGGACAACCATATAGGCCAGTTGCCTGTAAGTTACAACATATCATCGCTGAAATCCGGCCCTTGTCCCGCGGCTCACCGCAGGCAAATAGGCGCTTCGTCCAATGAGCACCGCAATCCCCTCCACCGCCGCCGCAACGACTGCCCGTCCGCGCCCCTTGGCGCTGTCCAACCTCTTGCTGCTGGTCGCCGCGTTGGTCTTCGCAATGGTCGTGGTCGGTGGAATCACGCGACTGACCGAAAGCGGCCTGTCGATCACCAGATGGGACGTTGTTTCCGGCGTGGTGCCGCCGTTGACCAAGGCCGATTGGCAACACGCCTTCGATCTTTACCGGACAACGCCGCAATATCGCGAGGTTGCCGGCCCGGCGGGAATGACCCTCGCTGGCTTCAAGTTCATCTTCTTCTGGGAATGGGTCCACCGGCTGCTCGGGCGAATCATGGGCAGCATATTTTTTGTCGGTGCAGCATGGTTCGCATGGAAGCGCGCGATCCCGAAGGGTTTCGCTTGGCGCCTCATCGCATTGTTCATTCTTGGAGGACTTCAAGGCGGCATAGGCTGGTTCATGGTCTTGTCCGGGCTTGAGGGAGGCCGGACTGAGGTGAGCCCCTATCGCTTGTCGGCGCACCTGCTGATGGCCCTCTTCCTGTTCGCCGCACTGATCTGGACCGCGCTCGACCTACGCTTGGTCGGCAAGGATCCCGATTGCCGTCCGGCGCGCGTCACGCGCTGGGGCGCAATCGCGCTCGGAACCTTGTTCATCCAACTGATGCTGGGTGCGTGGGTCGCAGGGTTCCGTGCAGGCTATGTGTCGAACACATGGCCAGACATGAACGGCCACTTTGTGCCCGAAGGCATCGATTGGTCGCGTGGCGCGCTCTTCGCAATGACTCACGACCCGTTTCTGCTCCATTTCATGCACCGCTGGTGGGCCTGGATCGTGGTTGCGGTCCTCGTCGCCTTCGCGCGCAAGGTCCGGAAGGTGCCGAAAGCTCGAGCAGCGTCGATCGCCATCCACTCCGCCTTCGGAACACAGATCATTCTCGGTATCCTGACTGTTCTTTCGGGTATCGCGATCTGGCTCGCCGTCCTCCACCAGGCAACCGGTGCCCTGGTGGTCGCTGCGACCGTCTGGGGCGCGCACGAGCTCGGCAGGCGCCCGCGGTCTCAGCTCCAATAGGGACCGGCCCTTCTCAAGCGGCGGATTGCGCGATCGGCATCGTGGATCAGCCGTCGCCTGCTCTTGGGCGATCGGTTCGGCGCTGCGAGCCATGAATCGGCACTTGCAATCGTCTCCGCGATCACTTCGTCGTGAAGCCGCCCGAGCGAATCCTGCAACGCCTCGATCTGTTTGGTGAACCTTTTCTTGCGAACGGGCCTGCGCCTGTGGAGCGCAGTGAAGAACCTCAAAGCGTAGCGCAACTTCTTCGCTTCGATCCGCAGTCGATGTCTTTGCCGGTCGCTGAGATTCCGGATCTTGTCAGATCGTGCGATTTTCGACCACAGGCGATCGACACGGCGACCGACGAACGGCTGCAATCGAACGCCGGCCCGACGCCTGCTGCGCCAGGTGCCGCCGGCCGACCAGTCGGCCAGCTCGACCATCAGCTGCAGGAATCGCGCCGATTTCAAGGCTGCGATCGCGAGGTCGTATGCCTTCTCACGCCGCTCGTCGATGAATTGCCGCTGGTCCGCATCAAGGTCGCGCTCGAGATACACATCGAGATTGCGCGCCCCGCCAAGCTCGGCGCCGAGCCAGCGCAGCTCTCGCTTGATCGGCTCGAACTGTCGGTCGCCGACCACCGGCCGAAACAGCGCCAGCGCAGATTGAAGGCGCCGCAGCGCAACGCGCGCCTGGTGGAGCGCTCGGGCATCCCTCGATTCAATGACCAGCGGCTCGTTTGCCCACAAATGGCGCAGGCAATTGGCCACGATGGCCTCGAAGCCTTCTGCGACACTCATGCCCTTGCGGACTGGAACCGGTTGCGCTTTCGCCGGCTGCGAAAACGGGCCAGCTGCAAGTTCGAAGCCGCGCTCCGGCTTGCTCTCACCTGAGAGCTTGGCCGGGATTGCGCCGGCGATCCGCCCAACTTCGAGTCTGAACTCGATCTCGCTCATCGACGTTCTTCAAGCTTAACTACATTGATGCGAACAGCCTTTGAAGCGGACTGTTCCCCCATGACGGGTGAACATCGCATGTTGCCAAAGCAGCTGCATCGCGAATTACATCGATTGGTGCGAGATCAAGGGTCCGACCAGGCAGATGGGCGAGGTCCAGTGCTGGGCAGGATGGTCGATCAGGTTTAGGGATCGTCCTTCGCTGGGAGCCGCCAATGAGCGTGATTTCCGTTTATGTCCTGTTCGCCGATGCCATTGAAGCCGAGCGCATCGGGCGGCTGATGGTCGAGGAGCGGCTCGCTGCATGTGCCAACCTTCTCGGACAGGTGCGCTCGATCTACCGGTGGAGAGGCGCCGTCGAGACCGCCGAGGAGGCCGCGGTCATCTTCAAGACCACGCACGATCGAGCAGACACGCTGATCACTCGGATCGCGGGGCTCCACAGTTATGATGTGCCATGCATCGCAACTTGGCCGATCGACAAGATTCTCGGCTCTTACGCCGAATGGGTCGAAGCAAGCGTCGGCTGACCCGCGATTGAGCGCGAGATCAGCCCGCGCCGTTCGCCTTGCCGAACTTGAACGGCACCTCGTCCAGCTTTCGGCGAAGGTCTTCGATCGAGCCATTGTCCTGGGCGCCCGGCGAATATCTGGACTCAAGCTCGATCTCGTCGGGCGTCTGCTCGCGGAAATAAGTGATCGTCAGCCGTCGGCCGAACACCTCGTCGCCGCGGATCTTGAGCTCAGCCTGATGGTCGGCAGGGAGATTGTCGCGGATCGTTTCGAGATACCGAATTAGGTCGTCGAGCGACGTATATTCGCTGATGTCGATGAAATCCTTGACGCGTCTGGGCACGGACAACGCTCTCCGGCGAAATTGGACAAGGCGCGACGAATCCACGCCGATGCAGGCGGCACTAAGGCCGTCGTCTTGAGGTGGCAACGTCGATCATGCCCGAATTTATCCCCGGAAGGCGGCAGCCCGCGCCTCCAACGGGTCGATATGTCAGGCGTTCGCGTCCAGGTGACGCCCCTCATGGTCCAGGTGAAGATAATTGGGATTGAACATCGAAACATCCATCAACCGCTCCAGATCGAGGATCTGCAGCTGCTTACGCTCGAGTTCGATCAGCCCGTCCCGGCGGAGCTCCTGAAGGGTTCGATTAACGTGGACAGAAGTGAGGCCGGTTGCGTCGGCGAGATCATTCTGCGTCAGCGGAAAGTCGCACCGGCCATTTTGCGCGCGGCCGACGACATTCAGTCGCAAATAAAGTTCGACGAGCAGATGCGCGAGGCGCTCGTAGGCGCTGCGCTGGCCCAGGTTGAGCGTCCATTCGCGCTGAACTGCGGCGGTGACCAGTTCGTGCCACCACAGCGCCTGGGTGATGCGCGGCCTCTCGGCCGTCAGAGCGCTCATTTCCTCGGCTGTGATCATCGCCACCTTCAGTCGCGTGATCGCGCCGATACTGTGGTCCATTGCCCTGAGAATGTAGACATTTACGTCGCAGAAGTCGCCGGGAACGAACAAGGCGACGATCTGCCTCTTGCCGTCGGGCAGCTGTTTGTAGCGACATGCCCAGCCATCCAGCATCAGGTGGACGAAGCGGGGCTTGTCTCCTTCGGAGATCAGATCGCGGCGGGCCTCGACATAGCGGAAATTGCGACTGATCTGGGCGAGCGACGCGCGGTCGTCCTGCGACAATCTCGTGAACGCTTCAAGCTTGGACGCCACCGCAGGTCCCGACCCGTAAGAGATTACTCCGGAAACAGCGGTAGACGGCGACGTCACGGCCCACCCTCACCTATGTTAGCCGTTATACGCCGCCGCCGGATTGATTGATACGACTGATGGAGAACGAACGACCGTCAGCCGACGCAATGCGATTCCTTGTTCCTAGATGACTCCGAGCAGCCAGAGGATGAGGATCAGAACCAAAAGTCCACCGAGCCCGATATACATATGAATCTCCCATGTTCGTGCTTGGTAGGACAACAGAGTGGCAGCACTCGCCGTTCCAATCATTACGACCTCGTCATGACTGATTATTTGCGCAATGTGCGGCGAGTCAGGATCGCTCCCAATCCGAGCGGGATCCAAAGGGCGAAGCCGCGGTAGAGCAACGTCCCAGACAGCGCCGCCTCGAAGGGGACGCCCATCAGACGCAGGGTTGCGATGCTCGTCGCCTCGAACGATCCGAGCCCCAGCGGCACTGCACCGAGCAGGGTCACGATCGCGGCCATTGTGAAGGCGACGAAGGCTGCGTCGAAATGCGCGCGCAATCCGAGCGCCAATAGGCACATGAGCAAGGTCGCTGCGTCGGCGACGAACACTGCGAGATTGAGCAGCGACAACTGAATGATGAGCTTCGGATCACGCACCAGATCGCGCGGCGCTTCGCCCACCATCTCGAACATTTCCCGGACGCTTTCCCGGCGCCGTAGCCATTTGGGCAGGACCTCGTCGCCTTTGTCGGTCAGCCACAGGATCGCTGCCGGAATTGCCGTCGCAACCGCAAGAAGCAGGGCTGCGAGGCCGACCAGCAACAGGCTGAGTTTTCCGTGCAGCGCCAGCATTGCGAGAGCGACAATGGTCGCCGCCGCATAGGACAGATAATAAGCGATGATTGCCAGGATCACTGCGGCCATCGCATGATCGCGCGGCACTCCGATCGCTCTCAAGCGATCGACCAAAAGCACATTGCCGCTCACTCCGGCCGTCGGCACCACCTGGTCCGCAAACAACTTCGTGATGGTCAGCGGCAGGAGCTTCTTGATCGGCCGGCCGCTTCCAGCGCTGCGAAGGACCAGCCACCACTGGAACGAGAGCGAAACATAGGTCGAGGATTGGAGCACGAGCGCCCCCGCCAACCATCCCGGCTCGGCCTTGGTCGCAAGTTCGGCGAATTTCTTGACGTCGCCCCAGTGCAAGGCCGCAACGACGATCGCACCGACAATGAGCAACACCAGGAACCAGCGGCGCCAATTCCTCCATCCGGAGCTGTGCCGGGGCTTGTGTCCGCGGGTGGATTGGTGGCTGTTCTTCGGCATTGACGGATAGCTCAACGCCGCTCGCGCTGGAGCGTGCCAACCGGCCTCAGGGTATTATTTTACCCGTCTGGAACATGCCGGATTTGCTTGACTTTTCCTGGCTCGCCGGCGAAATGGCCAACTCAACGGCGCTGCGCATGTGCGGCGCCGTTCGTATTTCAACGAAAGGATCAACGCCATGAAGGCGCTGATGAAGACGACCAAGTCGGCAAAGCCGGCCGAGGTCGAAAAGAAGTGGCACCTGATCGACGCCGATGGACTGGTCGTCGGCCGGCTTGCGACGATCGTCGCCAACCTTCTGCGCGGCAAGCACAAGCCGAGCTACACGCCGCACGTCGATTGCGGCGACCATGTCGTGATCGTCAATGCCGACAAGGTCCGCTTCACCGGCCGAAAGCTCGATCAGAAGGTCTATTACAAGCACACTGGCTATGCCGGCGGAATCAAGGAGATCACCGCAGGCAAGGTGCTCGAGGGCCGCTTCCCCGAGCGCGTGCTCGAGAAAGCGATCGAGCGGATGATCCCGCGAGGTCCGCTCGGCCGTGACCAGATGCGCGCGCTGCATCTCTACGCCGGCACTGAACATCCGCATGCCGGCCAGAACCCTCAAGCCCTCGACGTCGCGTCGATGAACCGCAAGAACAAGGTGGGCGCCTAAATGTCCGATACTCGTGAATCGATCGCCGATCAGCTCGGCGCCACTCCTGCCCCGGCGGCTCCGGCTCCGGAAGTTTCTGCCCCCGAGGCTCCCGCCGCTCCGCCGGCCCGCGAAGCCGCGCCGCTACGCGAACAGCAGCTCGACAAGCATGGGCGTGCCTATGCCACCGGCCGCCGCAAGGACGCGATTGCCCGCGTCTGGCTGAAACCTGGCTCCGGCAAGATCGTCATCAACGGCCGCGAGCAGGAAATCTATTTCGCGCGTCCGACGCTTCGCCTGGTAATCAACCAGCCGTTCGACGTCGCCGATCGCCAGGGCCAATATGATGTTGTCGCGACCGTCGTCGGCGGCGGCCTCTCGGGCCAGGCCGGGGCGGTCAAGCACGGTATTGCGCAGGCACTGACCCGCTACGAACCTGCGCTCCGCACGGTGGTGAAGCAAGCCGGCTTCCTGACGCGCGACAGCCGTGCCGTCGAGCGCAAGAAATACGGCCGCGCCAAGGCACGCCGCAGCTTCCAGTTCTCGAAGCGCTAGCCAGCGAATACTGCCAAAGAAGAGAGGGCGGCGGGGCTTGTCCCAGCCGCCCTTTTTTCATTCGAAGATCGAAGCATCGACCTCGTAAAGCCCATCGCTCGGCCCGAGCACCACTCGAAATGCCGAGCCTCCAATCGCTCCTAGGACCCCGAAGATCGGCGAGATGACGAGGGGCTCCCAAATGCCGCCGCTTTCCAATGGGACGCTCGCGACCATGTAAATCGTGACCGGCACGGCCCCGATCAGAAATCCGACCAGCGCCGCATTGCCGTAGTTGAGGCGGAGCGATCGGCGCAGAAGCAGATAGGTGGGCAAGCCGATGACCAGCGCGTGTGCGAGCGACACGACCAAGGCGATCGGAAATGCAACGACTACGAAGACTCCGAAGAAGACAGTCGGTGCTGAAGCGGCGAACGCCGCTGCGACCATTGCTGCGGCGATCTTTGCGGCCGAGGGATATCGATAGGACATAGCTCCTCCGTCTCATGATGAATCGCCAGCTGCGCGAACGCCTGCTCGAAGCGATCGAGGGGCAACAGGCCCGCGGCCGTGCGGGCGCCCGGCGCAACGCGGCCGCAAGCCAGGTCGTCGACCAGCAGCTCGGCTGCAATGGTGGGGATCTCCGGCCCGTCGAAGTTCTCGGCGATGAGCGTCCAGCGACGCCCCAAGCGATCGCCAGACTTAACGCCGGCAAGCCGAACATCCATGGCCGAGCGATCACCGCGCCCGATCTTCGTCAGCCGTTGAAGTCGAATCAGGAGCTCCGCGAACCGCTCCATCGAAGAAAAGCCGGTCCAGCGAATTGGCCAGCTCGCCAGCCAAAGGCCAAGCATATGCAGCGAAACGTCAGTCCCCGCGCGAAACTCAATTTCAGGGTCGCCGGGCAGCAGGTCTGGCAGAAGGTCGTAGTCAGGTACGTCGACGATCGCCACCAACCGATCGAGAGGAATATGCCCGGAAATTTGATAACGCCGTCGGCGAAGGCTCTGCCAGCCGCGGCTTCGGGTGCCGCCCGGCAGCATTATCTCCTTCCCGACATAGCTGAGGACCGCTTTCGCCACTGACAGATTTGCGGTCGAGTGGGTCGCCGCACTGAGCGCTATCTCGACTTTGTCGACGCGATCGAAAGCTTGCGCGAGACGCAGCGCCACCGCGCTCGATAGAGCCGGAACCGTCGAGGCGCCGCTGATAATAGCGACGCCGGCGGCGGCCGCTGCCTGGTCGAGGTGCTCAATGCCGACGACAAAATCGCGCGCGTCGGCAAGATCGAGATAATCGCAGCCGGCGGCAATGCACGCTTCCGGCACGGCGTAGCCGCTGCGCTGGAAGGGGCCCGCCGCATCGATCACGGTGCCAGGCTGGAGCTCGAACAGCAGGCGGAGAATATTGCGCGAACGGTCGACGAGCACCGGCCAAGCCCTGGGGTGAGCGGAGCAGAAGCGCTGAGCATCATCCAGGCGCCTGCCGCCGATAATCACTTCATGCCCGGCCGCAAGCAGTCGCCGGGACAACCTGCCGCCAAAGCCACCATAACCGCCGATGATCAGGACCCGGCTCATATGTCCTTCACCTCGTGGAACATCGCAGTCTGCCGGATGAGCTCGCCGAACCAGCGGTGTTCGAGAAGCAGCACGAAGGCGAACCAACCGTGGTTGCGATCGATGTGGCTGACCCGCAGCCGTCCAGGAGCGAGCCATTGCGGAATTCGCAGCCGCAGTCGGCCGAGCTGCACGAAATAATGGTCGCTGATGAAGTGCAGCGCCTCCTCCCCAACTTCGCAGCGAAGCGCGATGCCGAAGCCGCGGCCGACATATTCTTCCAGCCCGGTCGAGCCCGTGAAGCGTTTGCTCGAGTGGATCACCTGCGGAAAGCCGCGGCGGCGCCCGTAAATTCGGGTCCAGAACTGCCCCCCGCAAGCCGGATCCTCTGTGACGCAGACCGAAGCTGGTACATGCTCATCGCGCGACAACGGCAGCGGTGCGCCGATCAGCCGCAGCGCCTGCCCGAGCAGCCAGCCGATTCGACTGATCCGGCATTCGACGATGTCGCCGACATAGAGGACGCTGTGCGCCTGATCGACGCGCTTGCCAAAGCGCGCGCGAGTCGCGGGCGCAAGCGTCGACCAGGCCCGTTCGCCGAGCAAGGCACGGAAGCGCGGGTCGCCGCAGTCGCAGCCATTGCGATGCTCCGGCGGTTCTAGCGCGATGATCTGTGCTTCTTCCAACGCCGCTACCCCGATATGTCTGTAGTTTCAGTACAGAGAGAAATTGCAACGCAAAACGAAACTCATTCTGGCGGCTCTCCGATGTCCTTCCTTGTGAACTTCAGCAGGTTCACGATGCGTGAGCCCATTTTGACGAAGGTCATGATCGTTGCCGGCGGAAGGCCGAGCATCTGATCGTACCAACGGTTCAGGGTCTCGACAAAACGCTGCATCTCGGCGAGGCGCGCACGCGCGACACGGCTCACACGTGGGTCACCATCCGCTTCGGCCACACAGGCGCGAAGAGCGGCGGCCGCCGGATCAATCTCCCGCTCCTTGCGGCCTTGGGCGATGCGGCGCACCATTTCGAGCAAGTCGGTCTCCGCTTCGAAATGATCGCGGCGATCGCCGAGCACCGGCACGCGCCGAATCAGTTTCCAACCAATCAGCTCCTTGAGGCTGTTCGATACGTTCGACCGCGCCATGCTGAGCGTGTCCGAAATCTCTTCAGCGGTAAGCGGCCGTTCCGACAGGTACAGCAGTGCGTGGATCTGGGCGACGGAGCGATTGACACCCCACTGGTCGCCCATGTCTCCCCAATGGAGAATGAAGCGCTGCACCGCTCCGGGAAGCTGCTCGTCGTTGACTGTATTTTCTGTCATGACAGAAATATCTGACGACTCTGTTCGAGAGTCAAGCGCCCAGTACGATCTTCGCCAAAAACGTATGCCGACCGGTTGCGTGCGCGGGATCAGCCTTTAGGCTTGCTGAGGGAGGGTAACTTCATGCGCCGCCTGTTGCTGCTGATCTTTGCGATTTCGTCGTTCGCTTGTGCATCGAGCTTGCGCGCGCGCGCTGAAGGCGGCGCGATCCTCATCTACTCCGGTACAACCGGTTATCGCCATGATTCAATTCCGTCGGGGATTGAGGCGGTCACTGCGATTGCCAAGCGACGCGGACTTGCAGTCGTCGCAAGCGAAGATCCGAATATATTCTCGGACGGCAGCCTCCACCGGTTCGGTGCGATCGTCCTCCTCAGCTGCACGACCAATCCCAAAGATCCCGCATCCGAATGGCTGGTGGGGGACCGGCGCACGGCGCTACAGCATTTTGTTGAGCGGGGCGGGGGTATTCTTGCGATCCACGCGGCAGCAGATTCGCATTATAACTGGCCCTGGTACGGCAAGCTGATCGGCGGCCGTTTCGAACGACATCCGAGCGGCACTCCGAGGGGAACTATTCGCTCCATTGCAACCGGAGAGTCACGCCAGCGCATCGATGAATGGTATTATTTCGACGACTATGATCCGACGTCGAAGCTCCTGGTCACACTCGATCCAGCATCGATCGGCGAAAAGGACGTCAATCCAAATCCGGTGAGCTGGATCCGCACGGTCGGCCGCGGACGCGTCTTCTACACGGCAATGGGGCACACGAAGGAAAGCTATTCCGAACCGTGGTTCTTGCGACATATTGCCGACGGATTGGATTGGGTGCTGAGGCGGAAATGAGAGCGATTTCCGGATTGGTCGCGCTTCTCCTGGTCGCGGCGGGCCCCGCGCTCGCCGACACCCTCCTGCTTCGCCCGGCCCGCCTGTTCGACGGCGTAAACCCGCAGCCGCACGAAGGCTGGAGCGTCCTTATCGAAGGCGAGCGCATCACGGCCGTCGGCCCAAACGTCTCCGCCCCCTCCCGCGCCCGCACCATCGATCTTCCGAACACCACTGTCATTCCGGGCATGATCGAAGGCCATTCGCACCTGTTTCTCCACCCCTATGACGAGACTTTGTGGGACGATCAGGTGCTTCACGAGCCGCTTGCGCTGCGCACTGCCCGCGCCGTGGTTCAGGCCGAACGCACGCTCGATGCCGGCTTCACGACCGAGCGCGATCTCGGCACCGAGGGAGCGGGCTTCGCCGACGTCGGCCTCAAGCAGGCGATCAACCAGGGGATCGTTCCCGGGCCTCGGCTCCTTGTCTCCACCCGCGCAATAGTCGCCCGCGGGGCCTATGGACCAAAGGGTTTCGAACCCGGAATTCCGATCCCGCAAGGTGCACAGGAGGTCGCGGGTGTGGACGAAACGATCCGCGCAGTGCGCGACCAGGTCGCCGGCGGCGCTGACATCGTCAAATTCTACGCGGATTATCATTGGGGCAAAGGCGAACCGAGCCGCCCTACCCTGTCCCAGGCCGAGCTCGACGCCGGGGTCGCAGCTGCCCATGACGCGGGGCGCCTCGTCGCCGTCCATGCGACCACCGCCGAAGGCATGATGCGGGCCGTTCGAGCGGGCGCCGACACGATCGAGCATGGCTACGCCGGCACTCCGGAAGTGTTCAAGGCAATGGCCGCGAAGCATATCGCGCTGTGCCCGACCATCGCTGCATCCGAAGCCTATGCACGCTACTTCCAGCATTGGAACGGCCAGGAACCCGCGCCCGAAAGCGTCCAGGAGAACCGCCGCTCGTTTCAGCTCGCGATGAGAGCGGGCGTGCCGGTCTGCGTGGGCGGCGACGTCGGCGTCTACAGCCACGGCCAGAACTGGCTCGAAATGGAGGCGATGCAGCGCGCCGGAATGCCGGCAGCTCAGGTGATGATCGCCGCGACTTCCGGCAACGCGCGCATTTTCCGCCTTTCCGACCGCGGCGCAATCAAACCCGGCCTTCTCGCCGATCTCGTGGCAGTCGAGGGCGATCCGACCCGCAACGTCGACGCGGTCCGCAACATCCGGCTCGTCGTCAAGGGCGGCCAAATCGTCAAAGGGGAATGAATGAACATCGAACGTAGAGCATTTCTGGCCAGTGCTGCGGCCGTGTTCGCCGGCTCAGCGGCGAGTGCGCAGAACTGGGAGGATTACAAGGATCCGGCGATCGTCGCCGCCGAACCGAATACGCCGCTCTGGCCGGCCAAGGAGCGCTTTTCCCTTTGGCCAGGAACCCCGCCAGGAGCGCCTCGTCCACTCCCGCGACCGGTCTGGAACATGTTCGCCGATCCGGCTTATCCGCAGCTCTGGGTAAAAGGCATTGCAATACCCGAAGTGAGCGTCTTCCGTCCGGCGCTGGCTGACGGATCGGCGATCCTCGTTATCCCAGGAGGCAGTTACCACTTCCTGGCAGTGCAGAATGAAGGCCTGCACCCCGCGGAACGGTTCAATGCCGAGCGGACCACGGTGTTCGTGCTGAGCTACCGCCTGCCCGACGAAGGCTGGGCCAACCGATCAACGGTTCCGCTGTCCGACGCGCAGCGGGCGATGCGGCTGATCCGCAGCCGCGCGGCAGAGTTCAAGATCGACCCGAGCCGTCTGGGAGTGATGGGCTTTTCCGCCGGCGGCCACCTCGCCGCCGATTTGACCGTATCCTACGATCAGCGGGTCTATTCGGCAGTCGATGCGGCCGACCAGCTGTCGGCAAAGCCTGCCTTCACTGCACTGATCTATCCGGTAGCCACGTTTCAGCCCTTCACTCATGCTGAGTCGCGCAACAACCTGCTCGGTCCGAACGCACCAGCGTCACTCGTACAGGCACGTTCGCCGGAGCTTCACGTCAGCGCCTCGACGCCGCCGAGCTTCGTCGTTCACGCATTCGACGACGGAGCGGTGCCGGTCGAAAACAGCCTCGCCTGGATCAGGGCGTGCCAGACGGCCAAGGTGTCGGTCGAAGCACATTTGATTGCGCAAGGCGGACACGGGTTCGGGCTACATCTGCCGCCAGACAACCCGGGGTCGCGCTGGCCGGACCTCTTTGCCCTGTGGATGCGCAAACACGGTGGCTGAGGGGGAATTCAAATGAAACCGTCGAACGCTCTCCTCGCGCTGATCATCGTGCCAGGCGCGGTGAACGCCGGCGCCCGGCAGGATGCGAAGGTCATTCTCTCGGATATCCCTCAAACTAAGAAGATCCAGGACGAATGGGGCTTCGCGGATGCGGTCGTCACCGGCGATACCATCTACCTTTCCGGAGTGGTTGCGGGGCTCCGCCCTGGAGAAACGGACCTCCAGCTGGCCTACGAGCGGGCCTTCCAGCGGATCGGCAGCATTCTCCAACGTGCCGGAGCGAGCTGGGATGACGTCGTCGAGATGACCACGTTCCACACCGATCTCAAATCACAGATGCCCGCGATTGTCGCAGTGAAGAACAAGTACATCCACAACCCGCCGCCGGCATGGACCGCAGTTCAAGTCGTTCGGCTGATCCCCGACGCCGGTCTTACCGAAATCAAGATCGTCGCCAAGCTGCCGAAGCGGACTTAGCGGTTCACCGTCGCCATTCCGCGTTCGTGGTAGCGCGGACCGGCTGCGGCCCCCGGCGGAAGAATGGCATCAAGTCGATCGAGGTCCACCTGTGTCAGCTTCACCTCGAGCGCGCCGATATTCTCGTCGAGGTAGCGGATATGCTTGGTGCCGGGGATCGGCACGATGTCCTCGCCCTGGGCCAATACCCAGGCAAGCGCGAGCTGCGCCGCGCTGCAGCCCTTCTCCTTCGCAATAGCTTCGACCTCTTCGACCAGCCGCAGATTCTTCTCGAAATTCTCGCCCTGAAAGCGCGGGTGGTTTTTGCGAAAATCGCCCTCGGGAAAGTCAGCCGGCGACTTGAACCGCCCGCTGAGAAAGCCGCGGCCCAGCGGCGAATAAGCGACGTAACCGATGCCGAGCTCGCGAACCGTCGGGATCACTTCGGCTTCGGCGTCACGGCTCCAGAGCGACAGCTCGGTCTGGACTGCAGTAATCGGGTGCACTGCGGCCGCTCGACGGATCGTCTGGGGCGCAGCTTCGGAAAGGCCGAGAAAGCGGATCTTTCCCTCCTCCTTGAGGCGCGCCATCTCGCCGACCGTCTCTTCGATCGGCACGTTGGTGTCGACCCGGTGCTGGTAATAGAGGTCGATGACATCGACCCCCAGCCGCTTGAGGCTCGCTTCGCACGCCGAGCGGACATATTCCCGGTCGCCGCGGACTCCGAGGAACTCGCCGTTGGTTCCGCGGACATTTCCGAACTTGGTCGCGAGGAACACTTGCTCCCGGCGGTCGGCGATCGCTCGTCCGACCAGCTCCTCGTTCGTGAACGGGCCGTACATGTCGGCTGTGTCGAGGAACGTGACGCCGCGATCAATTGCATGACGGATCGTCGCGATCGAATCCTGGTCGCTGCCCGTCCCGTAGAATTCGCTCATACCCATGCAGCCGAGGCCGATCGCCGAGACCTCGGGGCCGTTCCTTCCAAGGCGCCGTTTGCCCACTTGAAACATTCAGCTTCTCCCTTTTTCCTTTCCGAGCCGCCCCCGCGCCTCAGCAACGTCAAATGGGATCGATATCCGCTTGTGGCGAGATGCCGCTCCCGAAAGTATCGACAATTCCGAACGGCTGACCCCAAGCGCCCTGGCGAGAAGCTTCACGATGGCATCATTCGCAGCGCCATCGGCGGGCGCCTCTGCGACCCTGATCTCCAGCTCTTCGCGCCCATCCACGCCGGCGCGCCAATCACCGACGCCGGGCTTGGCAGAGCGCGGCACAACGCGAATCGCAAGAATATGGGCCATCGGGACTTGGATTACACCGGGTTGCAAATGTTGCACACGCGAATGCGCTCTTCGCATTTGCAGCAAATTGTCCGATCATTCAGAGAAAGCGGGCCGTTCAACGGCACCTCTCCTAAGAAGACACTACTAAGGAGCCTTCCACCTCTCTCCTCTGGAAGGCTCCTTTTTTTCTTGCCCTGACGAGATCCGGGCGTACATTTGCTGCACCGCACAATGATGAGGAGTGCTGGCGTGCGCAGACTGCCCCCCGTGGGCTCGATACAGGCGTTCGTGGCCGTCGCCCGCCTTGGCACAGTCAAGGCCGCGGCCGATGCCCTGTCCCTCTCCTCCCCGGCGCTCACCCGGCGGATCCAGTCGCTCGAACAGTTCGTCGGCGCCTCGCTGTTCAACCGCCACCATAATTCGGTCGAGCTCAACACGCGGGGCGCAGCCTTCCTCGCGGAAGTCGAATCGCATGTGGACGCCATCGCGCTTGCCGTCGAACGGGTCAGCATCCCGCCCAATTCGATGCGCCTCAGGATTGCGGTACCCTCGCTGTTCGCGTCGCAGCGGCTGATGCCGGCACTGCCCTCGCTGCGCGCGCGCCACCCGAACCTGACCGTCGAAGTAGACACTGCGCCCAACCGTCTTTCACTGCTTCACGAAAGTGCAGACGCTGCAATCGTCATCAGCGAGGGGATCGACGAGCGACTCTATTCAAGGTTGCTCGGCAGGGGCCGGGTCGCTGCAATTGGTTCGCGCCAGCTGCCCGGCATCACCGAGCCAGAGGATTTGCGTCGAGTCCCGATCCTGCTCCACCGGCAGATGCCCGAATTGTTCAACGCGTGGCGCAGTGAGATAGGAATGCCGGACCTCGAGCCGGCCGACATCAACTATTTTGACGCAGGACAGCTCATCCTCGATGCCGCGGCCGGAGGTCTGGGGGTCGCCTTCATGCTCGACAGCCACCTCGCCTGCTCGCTCGATGATCGCCTGGTTCAGCTGTTCGGCGAAACTGCGGAGAGCCCATACGTCTATTGGTTTGCCTGCCTGCCCGCAGCACTTGAACGCCGCCCGGTCCGAATCTTTCACGACTGGTTGTTCGAGCATTTCGCAGCCGGAGCGGCGGCAGAACGCCGGGCGGCCTAGACGGCCACCCGGCCTTTTGAGGATCAGTTGGGTAGGGCGGCTACGGCTACGGCCCTGGCCTCGTCCAGCTGGGCCACCACCTGGTCACGAACGCGCTTGCTTACATTATACTCGACCGGCGTGTCGCCGAACGTGCCGTCGACATGGCCGTCCGGCGCGACGTCGAGCTCGAATTGCTGCCGTGAGCCGAGCACCACGCCGGCAATGTGCACGAAGCCGTTGCTCTTGAGCACGGTGGTATATTCGAAACGCTGGCCGTCCCCTTCGCCATGCTCCAGCGGAGCTGCAGCAAGCGCGGGATGGGCGGCGGCAATGAGAATCGCTGCGAAAGTCGTAAACCGGAGCATGTCAGCCTCCTTTTGAAAAAAAGTCGGCCGTCACTTGGCTCCTCTCCTGCCCGAGATTGTCTGCGAAAAGCCCGGCGGCCGCAAATGCAAAGCCCGGACCTGCGATTGCAGATCTTGCACGCCGTCGGGCGTATCGCTGCGGGCTCTTGCCTTCGACGAAAGGCCGCTGCCATGTGCGCTGATGGACGGCCACGACGCTCGATCTGCTGTCAATCCGACGGACCTTCAGCCGCAACGGCCAGGAGCGAGGATATTATACCTGTCGTACGACGGGATGTGCGACCCGTTGGGAGGCTCCCAGATTCTTCCCTACCTGACCGGTCTCGCACGCCGCGGTCACCAGATCAGCCTGCTCAGCTTCGAAAAGCCGGAGCGGACGAAAGAGGAGCGACAGCTGGTCGAACAGGCTTGCGCTTCAGCCGGGATCGACTGGCGGCACCTGCACTATCACAAGCGTCCGCCCGTTCTCTCGTCGATATACGATCTCCAGCGCATGCGACACTTGGCCCGGAGACTGCACAAGAAGCAGAAGTTCGACCTCGTACATTGCCGCTCCTACCTTCCCGCATTGGTCGGCCTCAGCATGAAACGGCGACAGGGCGTGCCGTTGCTGTTCGACATGCGCGGCTTCTGGGCGGACGAGCGCCTGGAAGGGGGTGCGTGGGACCAACGGAATTTTCTTTTCCGGTCGATCTACAATTACTTCAAGGAGCGCGAGGGAGAGTTCTGGCGCGAGGCCGACGAGATCGTCAGCCTGACTCGTGCCGGGGAGCGCGTGCTTCGTTCCGCAATACCCTCGAGACGGCCGCGGGCACCGGTCACCGTCATTCCGTGCTGCGTCGACTTCGATGCATTTCCGGCGATCGATGCTGAGGCGCGCAGCCGGGCCCGCAAGCTCCTAGGCATCGGTTCAAACGAGAAAGTGCTCGGCTACATCGGCTCCTTGGGCGGCAATTATTTGCTTGATGAAATGCTCAGCTTCTTCTCAGCCTATCGTGAGCGGCATGAGGGGCGCGCGAAATTCCTGTTCGTGACCCATGTGCCCGACGCGGTGATTCTTGCAGCGGCGGGCGCACACTCCATCCCCAATTCCTCGATAGTAGTTCGCCGCGCGACCCGCGCCGAGGTGCCGATGTTGATGGCTGCGGCTGATGCCGGAATTGCGTTCAAACAGCCGACTTTCTCGGCCCAAGCCTGCTCCCCGACCAAACTCGGCGAAATGCTCGCCCTGGAATTGCCGATCGTGACCAACAGCGGCGTTGGCGATGTCGCTCGCATCATCGAGGAAACCGATGCCGGCGTGGTTATCCATCGATTCGATGATGTAGCCTATCGCGGCGCGCTCGAGCAGCTCGAAACCCTGCGGCCGGACATGGGCCGATGGCGCGCTGCGGCCCGCCGCTGGTTCGACCTGAACGAGGGCGTGGAACGCTATGACGCAATCTATCGCCGCATCCTCGCCCGGAAGGACAAATAAGATGCCGCGCGAGCGACGCCTTCTGGTCCTGGCCAGCAAGCCCACAGGCATGTCCCCAAGTCAGCGCTACCGTTTGGAGCAGTGGGCGCCGCACCTCGCAAGCAACCACGCAATCAGCCTCGACTTCGCGCCATTTGAATCCGGTGCGCTTGCGGAGCTGTTGTACGAAGAGGGCCATGTGATCGCGAAAGCCGCTCACACGCTTCGCGACTTCGTGCGCCGGGCGGCAATTCTGCCCAAGGCCCGACGATATGATGCGGTCGTCATACACCGGGAGGCGGCGTTGATCGGACCGGCAATTTACGAGCGGCTGCTCGGCTGGGCGAATAGGCCAATCATCTACGATTTCGACGATGCGATCTGGTCGGCGGGTCAGGCATGGAAGAACGGACCCTTTTCGCTGCTTCACTTCACCGGCAAGACTTCGACCATCTGCAGGTTGGCGAGCGCGGTGACGACCGGCAACGACTACCTGGCCGCTTATGCACGTGCTCGAAACCCATCCGTATTTGTCGTTCCCTCGAGCGTCGAGCTTGCCGACTATCCGGTCGTCCCCGAAGCCCGCGACGAGGGGAAGTTCGTCGTTTGCTGGACCGGATCGACGAGCACGCTCGTCCATTTCGAGCACGCCCGGGAGGCATTGGAGAAGCTCGCGACTTTTGTGCCGCTGGTCGTGAAAATCATTTGCAGCAAACCGCCCGAGCAGCCGATTGCCGGAGCCGAAATGCGCTTCGTCGCCTGGTCAGCGAGAAGCGAGGCTCAGGACGTCGGCGATTGCCACGTCGGCATCATGCCCCTGCCCGATAATGAAGTGAGCCGCGGCAAAGGCGGGATGAAAGCGCTGCAATATATGGCGACGGGGCGGCCGGTCGTGGTCTCGCCAGTGGGTGTGAATTCGCAGATCGTTCAGTCAGGCCGGAATGGCTATCTCGCGTGCACCAGAGACGAATGGGTGGAAGCTCTGCTGAAGCTCGCCCGAGATCCAGTTCTGCGCGCGCGCCTTGGCGCCAATGCGCGCGAAACAATCGAGAAGAGCTATGCTGGGCGCACTTCCGCGGCGAAGTTCGCAGCTGTGGTGGACTATGTCTGTCCGCCTCGACTGGAAGCCGGAGCTGAGGAAAGCGACGAGACCCAGCGACAATAGCCGAGTTGCGTCACGACTTCGCAACCTCCGCAGTCGCGGGAACGCACGACCTCCTCAGCCAGTGCGCGCAGCAGTTCGAGCGTGGACGGCGCGCTCGCTACATTTTCGGGGTGCAGCCAATAGTGAACGATGGAGTCGGCCCTGGCTGCGGCGTCAAGCAGCTTCCTCGCCCGCAGCCGCGTCACTTCAGGCGGCACAAGGCGGCGCAGTCCGCTTCGCCAGTTCAGAAAGAATCCTGCCGGAATGTGGATGATTTGACCCGACTGCTCGACGTTGTCCGGCTTCGCGAAGAGATTGAATTCGGACAGCAAAGACAGCACCCGCGGGCGCGCCGGGCGGGCGGTTCGAAAGCCGGCGAAGCCGTGCCTTGCAAGCACCTCGGGATGGGCAACAAGATTGCGCGGATAGACGAATGTCCGGCTTTCCCGCACCGGGCCTTCGAGAGCCTCGAAGATCGCCATTTCGGCTTCGGCTGAAGCTTCGTCGATTGTCGTCCACGGCACGTGTGTGACCCCGTGGAGCGCAATCTCGTGGCGTGTGCGCGATTGGGTGACGGCCTCAACCAGATGACGGCCGTGCCAGCCCGAACCCGTCCCTGAATCGATCTCGCGCAATGCCCGCGAGAGATAGGCCCGGGAGCTTGCGCCCAAAGCTTCGATCGAGCCCCGGAGCTGCGCAAATCCGGCTGCGGATTGGGCAAAGACTCCGACAAATGCGAAGGTTGCCGGCAGGTCGAACTCTTCGAGAATGTCGATGATCGCCCGGTAGGCGCGGTTCAATCTCTCGTCGCTGAGCTCGCGCTGGTGCCCCGATGTCAGGACATCGGCCACTCCCCACTTTCCTTCGCAGTCGAAGCTGAGAATGAACCTGCCGGGCACCTAGTTCGTGTCCGAGTCGAGGAAGCTGACATACCAGCGGGCATCAGGAGCGGCCGCGGCCGCGTGCCGCGGGACCAGTGCACATGCGCCAAAGTTGATCTCGATTGGGCGGATCCGCGGCGGCACGGGCATGAACCCCGCCCTGCGATATGCGCGATAGTTCGGCGCCGACTTGGGACACCAGGCGAGCGCGACCTCGGCTCCCGATCGCGACGCCCGCGCCATTTCGGCAAGAAGCATTCGCGTAAGCTCCTGATCGCGTTCGGCGGCGCTGATCGCTTCCATCACATAGCATAAGCGGCCCCCGTGCTTGTCGGCGATCTTGACCGCGACAAAGGCGTCCAGATCACCGGACTGCGACTTCAGGCCGCTGCAGCGGTATGTTGAGCCGGGCTTCTCCATCAGTCGCCAGCGCATCCAGTCGCCGGTGCGGTCGACGGTCACTCCGAACCGGTCCGCGACCCGCCGCCACAGCCTATCGAAATCCATGCCGAACAAGGCCTGGTCATCATAGAAATTCGCAGCAACCTTTCGTCCGCGGATCAGAGGGAAATCCACCGCACGGAGCTTCGGATGCAGCCGGCCGAGCAAGAATGAGGATCGAAGCGGCCGCATCAGAAGCGGCACCGCGCCGAAGTTGGTCCAGCCGAGCCGGCCGTACCAACCGGGGGCAGCGTTGGCATTTGGGAATCCCCAGAGGAGTTGCCCGCCGAGCACATCTGCATCCTCCACAAGTTTGCCCATACGCACGAACAGTCCGCGGCGTCGGCAGGAGGGATGAACGGCAGTATCGATCGCCTGATAACCAAGCAGCTCGTCCGACGCATTACGAAGGCGCGTCGGAACGAGCGCAATCAGTCCGACGATCCGACCATTGTCGCAGGCGACTACGAACTTGGTCTCGCCGTGCGGATTCTGCCGGAAACGCCAGTCGAGCAGGTCCGGTTGCTTGTCCGGGTCACCCGCGAACAGGCTTTGATAAGCCTCAAGGATCGAATCGTCGAAGCGGCGCAGCGAAATGCTGATGCCGTCGTCCGCTTTTGCTCGGTTCGAAACGCGCGGCAAGGAAGGTTACGGTGAGCCGGCCGACGCGAGCCGGGTCTCAAGCTCGCTATGTTCGGGTAGCAGGACCCTGAATTTGTGATTTGCGAAGTCGATCGAGACTTTCTTGAACGCCCGGATCGCGTTCATCCCGAGCAAAAGCGCCGGCCTGTTGTCCAGCCCGAGCTGCTTGAACGTATGAGCATCGGCGAACACGACAGCCAGATTGTTGAGGTCGATTCCGCCGATCGAGAGCTCGCGGACAAACATATAGTCGCCGTTCATTCGCTCGCCGGTGACCGATTCGAGCTCGACGGTTTGCATGCCGTTGATCAGGTTACGACCAAGCAGCCGTTGACGCAGCGCCTGGTTGCCGATGCTGACTTGTGAGCCGGTGTCGAGGACGACCGTCAACGTCTGGCCATTGGCTACGGCATCGGTGACGATCAGACGACCATTCTTTCGCCGCGCTTCGATAACGATCGTGCCAGGTTCTTCGCGGAAGTCCGGTGTTCTCGAAGGCACGATCGACATCGTCTCTTTTTCGAAGTCGAACTGGACCCGCTGCGATCGCAGCAGGTCGACACCGACGATGCCGTCGGCACCCATATTGGCGCTGTCGAGTACCGCGGCTTCGACCGATTGCTCAGGCGTCCGTGTCAGCTCCACATTGCGAACCTTCGCAGTGTTTACGGTGGAGACTCCGGTAACGCTGTGCAGTTCTGCCCCTCCGGCGCTCTGAAGCTTGAGCTGGCGAACCAGCTCACGTGAAACTGCGGTACGATCAGCGCCGGTGTCCACCAGGAACTGATACGGTCCCGCACCCGAGAGCCGCACTGGCACGGTCAGCCGATCGTCACGATCGTTCTTGAAGCGAACGTCCTCGGTCTGGGTCTTCTTGTCGATCTCCGGAACCCCCGACACGGCCTCTAATTTGGTCGTAACCGGCGGAGCCGACAGCGCTGCGCTGCCGGCCAGGGCGGACCCAATGAGTAGCGCACGCCAGACCATCAGCGACACCTCCGATCAACTAGCCTTACGCCTGCATCTCCAGCTCGGCAAATGCACTGAGCTTGTAGAAACCAACTGGTAAGCCTTCGCTGCTACCAATCTGCGACGAGTGGGACCGGTTCGACCAATGTCGGGCCATGAGCGACAAAAGTTGGACTATTCAGTGTCGGAGCCCGCATTTTGGACGATCAAACGGTCGAGACCACTCAATATTCGATATCCGCGAAGGCCCCGTCGAGGCCTGAGCGCCGGAGCGGCGACCGGCACGTCAGCCTGCTGCGCGTCGGTGCGTTGCAAATCGGCGGACGCCGCGAACTGTGCCTGATCCGCAACATCTCGGCCGGCGGAATGATGATCCGGCCCTATTCGACGATTGAAACGGGAACGACCCTTTGCGTCGAGCTCAAGCATGGGGAGCTGGTCAGCGGCAGTGTCCAATGGTCGGACGAAGGGTTGATCGGCGTCGCGTTCGATAGGCCGATCGACGTGGTCGCACTGCTCAGCGGCAGGGGCGATGGTCCGCCTCCGCGGATGCCGCGCATTGAGCTCGGCTGCACGGCAATGCTGCGCCACGACGGCGATGTATTTCGAGTACGCGTCGTGAACATCTCGCAGGGCGGAATTTGCCTTGCAGTCCCTTCAGAAATTGATCTCGATTCGGACGTCGTCGTAAGCCTCACCGGATTGCACGCCGCAGCCGGCGTGGTGAAGTGGAAGGATGCGGGACGGTACGGGATCGGCTTCAACCGCGTTTATCCGGTCAGCGAACTGATGCGCTTTCTCCAGGAACAGCAGCGCGACGAGCAGCGGCGGCTTGCCGGCTGATCATTCGCCGAGCGAGCCGAGGGGTGCAGTCGCAAGCCACCTTTCGAGATTCTTCCGTTCATAGTGGGTTAGCGGCCGACAAGTGAAACCCGGGCGCCGGAAATCCGCAGACGCCCCCGTCCTGGGTCTCGGGGACGGAACATGGCGAAGGACGTCCTCGCGCTTGAGCGGCACATCGAATGCCACTCCGGCATAATTGCCCTGGACCCAGACGATCCTGCTCTTGAGCCGCAATTCCTTGCGCTCGAAAATTGTCTCGGCGCCTTCGGTCGGAAGCCGGTCCCCTTCGATCAGCGCCCCCTGCTCGGAGAGGTTCCGGAGCTTCACCGCAACCGGCACGCCCGCGACATACACGGTCGCGGCAAGCAGCACTGGCGACCGCCGCGAGCGTCGGTTTTGCGTGATGCCGCTCTCGTCCATGGCCGCTTCACTAGCACAGGCCAGTAAATCTTCGTTTAACGCCGGCGCAAGAGCAGCATTAGATTGTTGGCGGGCATGGCCCGCGTCGCCTCCAGCCGCAATCCCCGCTGGTCCGCGGCGTCCGCAAACTCCTCGACCCGGCGCAGTCCCCATTCAGGATCACGACGCTTCAAATCGGCGTCGAAGGCGAGATTGCTCTCTACCGTCTGAATATCGTCTGCAAGCCATGGCCCGTACAGGATCAATGGCGCGCCTGGAGCCAGCAGACGCGCCGCTCCGTCGAGCAGGCCGAGCGCGGATTTCCATGGACTGATATGAACCATGTTGATGCTGAGAACCGCATCGGCTCGATCGATCGGCCAGTCCGCACCTGCCGCGTCAATTGTCAGCGGAGCGCGGACATTCAGCAATCCGGCCTCCTCGCGCCACGCGGCGATGGACGCGAGGGCATCGGGATGAAGGTCGCTCGGCTGCCATTCGAGCCGCGGAAAACGTTCTGCGAAATAGATGACATGCTCGCCGGAACCGCTGGCAATTTCGAGGACCAGGCCAGTCGACGGCAACCAGTCGACAAGAACGTCGGCAATGGGTTTGCGGTTGCGAAGTGCGGCCGGAGCGGAGCGGCAACCGCCTGAAGCTTGTGCCTCGTAGAAGCGGCGCTGGTCGATCACCGGCTTTCGAGCAGGCGGCGGGCGCGTAGATAGATCTCGAGCCGGGTTGCGGACAATAGTCCCAAGGCAAAGCCGAGAAACGCGTCGGTCATCAGCATCGCGCTGCTGCTGGGGTGACCCGCGGCGGTTTCACCGAATATCGCCCGCGCTCCAATTTTGAGAATGATGATTGCGACAAGCAGCAGCACCGCCACTGGTGAGGCCTTCTGGCGCAATTCACCAGTTTCGGAATTGCGGTCAATCCGGATCAGCTTGCCGCGGTGCCAGCCGACCGCGACGCCGACCGCCAGACCCACCAGCATCAACCCCCAACCGAGCGGGGGCGGAGTAAGCGTCATCAGCATCGAGCCGGCGATCACGACGTAGATTGCGGGGATCACCCACAATGTGCCGGGCTTGAGCGGGCGTTCGCGGCCCATCGAGCGAAGCCTCAGCGCCAGCACCACGGCAATGACTGCGAACGGCAGAAGCGTAGCGGTCCAATTCCCTCCCTGATGCTGCACTCGTTCCCTCCCCTTATTCCGCCGCCTCCGCGGGTTGCGGTCCACGGTACGTCAGCACAGGCTTCCTCGCCGCCAGCGTTTCGTCAAGGCGCCGTCGCGGCGCATGGACCGGCGCGGCCTTGAGGCTTTGGTCACCCCCCTTCGCCCGCTCCGCAATCGAACGGATGGCGGCGATGAACTGGTCGAGGCTCGCCTTCGACTCAGTCTCTGTCGGCTCGATCAGCATTGCGCCGTGCACGACCAGCGGGAAGTACATGGTCATCGGGTGGAAGCCCTCATCGATCAGAGCCTTGGCGACATCGATCGTCGAAAGGCCCTCGGCGAAGCCTTTGTCGGAGAAGATCGCTTCATGCATGCACGGCCCGCTCCGCGCGAACGGCGCGTCAAGCACGTCTTGCAGGCTTCGCAGGATGTAATTGGCGTTGAGCACTGAATCTTCGGCGACCTGCTTCAGCCCGTCGGCGCCATGGCTGAGGATATAGGCCAGCGCACGGGTGAACATGCCCATCTGCCCATGGAACGCAACCATGCGTCCAAAAGCATTGGGATGATCGTCCCCAGCACTTTCTTCCTCGACGATCTTGAAGCCGCCGTCGGGCGATTTTGCGACGAACGGCAGCGGCCCGTAGGGCGCGAGAGCTTCGGACAACACGACGGGGCCCGAACCGGGCCCGCCGCCGCCGTGCGGCGTCGAGAAGGTCTTGTGCAGGTTGATGTGCATCGCATCGATGCCGAGGTCGCCCGGCCGTACCTTGCCGACGATCGCATTGAAGTTGGCGCCGTCGCAATAAACGAAGGCGCCAACCTCATGCACTGCTTCCGAAATCGCGATCATGTCGGCCTCGAACAGCCCGCAGGTGTTCGGATTGGTGATCATCACTGCGGCGACATCCGGCCCAAGCCTCGCCTTCAACGCCTCGAGGTCAACGCGCCCCGCAAGATTGGCGGGGATGCTCTCGACCCGGTAACCGGCAAAGGCGG
The DNA here is from genome assembly GCA_966424035.1 of uncultured Sphingomonas sp. GTDB lineage: Bacteria > Pseudomonadota > Alphaproteobacteria > Sphingomonadales > Sphingomonadaceae > Sphingomicrobium. The sequence goes on from CBJLMA010000016.1 coordinate 37,710, forward strand.
CAGTCGCCGGATTCGTGCCGTGCGCGCTCTCCGGAACCAGCACGACCTGGCGCTTGTCGCCCCGCGCCTCGAGCGCTGCGCGGATGCAGAGCAGCCCGCACAGCTCACCATGCGCACCTGCTTTCGGGCTCATTGCTACGCCGTACATGCCGGTCAGATCGAGAAGCCAGAATGCAAGCTGGTTGATTGCCTCGAGCGCGCCCTGCACCGTCTCCTGCGGCTGCAGTGGGTGAACGTCCGCAAATCCTGGCAGCCGCGCGACCTTCTCATTGAGCCGCGGATTATGCTTCATCGTGCACGAGCCGAGCGGAAAGAGACCAAGATCAATTGCATAATTCTGTCGTGAGAGGCGCGTGTAGTGACGCACCGCTTCAGGTTCGCTCAAACCCGGAAGGCCAATCGATCGGGAACGTTCGAGGCCGCCCAGGCGCGCGGCGCGATTGGGCAATTCTCCAAAATCGACTCCCGTCTGCCCCACGGACCCGAGCTCGAAGATCAGCGGCTCCTCGAGCATCAGCGCGCGATTGCCGGTGACGGTCTGCCTGTCGCCCTGCTCATTGGCCGGAGCGGACGGGCGCCAGCCTGAAGGATTGACGGTCATGCGCATAGCTCCTTCAGCGCTGTCTCCAGTGCGGCGATATCCTGATCGCTCGCAGTCTCCGTCACCGCGACCACTAATCCATTCTGCAGCTTTTCGGCCCCGGGATAGAGGCGCCCGAGCGACACTCCGCCGAGCACGCCCTGCTCGACCATCGCGTGAACCGCAGGCCGAGCCTCCATCGGCAGTTTCAATGTGAATTCGTTGAAGAAGCTCTCGTTGACGAGGCCAACGCCGGGAATCGCAGCCAATCGATCCGCAGCTTCGCATGCGCGCGCGTGATTCAATGATGCAAGCTGCCGCAGTCCCTTCTCGCCGAGCAAGGTCAGGTGCGCTGTGAACGCCAGAGCGCAGAGCACCGAGCTGGTGCAGATGTTCGACGTCGCCTTCTCGCGGCGGATGTGCTGTTCGCGGGTCGAAAGGGTGAGGACGAAGCCGCGCTTGCCCTCGGCGTCCACCGTCTCGCCGGCAAGCCGTCCCGGCATTTGTCGAACATGCTTCTCGCGGCAGGCGAAGAGGCCAACGTACGGACCGCCGAATTGGAGCCCAACCCCCAGGCTCTGTCCCTCGCCAACGACGATGTCCGCGCCCATTTCGCCTGGCGAGCGGATCAGCCCGAGCGCGACCGGTTCTGTGACGACCGCGATTAGCAGAGCGCCCGCAGCGTGCGCGGCCTCGGCGATCGGCGTGAGGTCGGTGATCCGACCGAGAATATCCGGATATTGGACGACAACTGCGCTGGTTTGATCATCGATGCTTGCAACCAGCCGCTCGGCGTCGGTTGCCGCGGATAGTTCCGGCAATCCGATGTCGAGCTTGTCCTCGGTAAATTTCGCCATGGTCTTGGCGACGCTCACGTAATGCGGGTGGACTCCGGACGAGAGGAGAGTCTTGTTCCGCCGGGTGATGCGATGACCCATTACGATCGCTTCCCACATCGCAGTGGAACCATCGTACATCGACGCATTCGCAACTTCGCAGCCGAACAGCCGCGCCACCTGCGTCTGGAACTCGAACATCATTTGCAGCGTGCCCTGGGCGATCTCCGGCTGATAGGGCGTGTAGCTGGTCAGGAATTCGCCGCGCTGGATGATATGGTCAACGCTGGCCGGAATGTGGTGGCGGTAGGCGCCGCAGCCGAGAAAGAAGGGCACGTCGCCAGCGACCATGTTCTTGCGGGACAAGGCGGTCATGTGCCGCTCGACCGCCATTTCGGACGCATGCAGCGGCAAACCCTCGATCGGCCCCTTGAGCCGCAGCTCCTGCGGGACGTCGCGGAACAGATCGTCAATCGAGCGAGCCCCGATTACCCGCAACATGTCGGCGCGATCGGCATCGCTCAACGGCAAATAGCGCATCAGTCGGGCTTCCTCATGATGAAGCGAAGGCGAACATAGTCGGCGGTGTCGGAGCCGAACCGGTCGGCAACATGTGCGGCCAGGTCGGCACGTTCGGCCTCGGGCACGCCGGCACGATCGAGCCAGCCCTTCCGAAAGGTGGTCACCCAGGCGGCAACGCCGTGAGGGAGCGGCGTTGGCCGCTCGATCAGGCGCGCGTCGATCGCTCCGAAACCCGCAGCCTCATACACGGCTGCGAATTCTTCAGGTGCCGGATACCAATTATGCGCGTCAACCGGCGGTGCATAGCCGCGCAGGATCATCTCTTCGTCGACGACCTGCTGCAGCCGCGCAATATTGCCCTCGCCCCCCATTTCGCCGGCAAAGCGACCGCCCGGCTTGAGCGCTCGGAAAATCGCGCGCGCCGCTTGCTCCTTCTGCAGCACCCAGTGCAGCGTGGCATTGGAGAAAGCAGCATCGAACTCCGCGAAGAACTGCATGTCTTCGGCGGCAAGCAGCAGCGCATCGACGCCCTGGGCCCGAGCAGCAGCGATCATCTCGGGCGAAGCGTCGACCCCGAGCACAGTCGCGCCGCGCTCGATGATTTTCCTGGTGAGCGACCCCTCGCCGCAGCCGACGTCGAGAATCCGCTCTCCGGCTTGCGGGTCGAGCAAGTCGAGCGCAGCCTGGCCAAGTTCCGAAACGAAGCTGCCGACGCGAGCATAATCGCCGGCATCCCACTTGCTGGTCGAGACAGCGGCGGAGCTCAAAGCGTCTTCACCCATTCGCGATAGGCCGCTTCGTCCATCAGCCCATCGAGCTCGGACGAATTGTCGAATTTCAGCTTGAAGAACCAGCCTTCACCTTCCGGGTCGATGTTCACCAATGCCGGGTCATCTGCAACTGCGGAATTGCCTTCGATCACTTCGCCCGAGATCGGAGCGTAAACGTCCGATGCGGCTTTGACCGATTCGACGACCGCGGCCTCCTGGCCCTTGCTGACCCGGCGGCCGGCCTCAGGGACTTCGGCAAAGACAATGTCGCCGAGCTGTTCCTGCGCATGATTTGAAATTCCGACGGTCGCGGTGTCGCCTTCGACCCGGATCCATTCGTGTTCGCGAGTGAAATAAAGAGGCATCAGGCGGCTCCCTTGCGGTGGTAACGGTGTGGAACGAAGGGCAATGCGGTCACGCGGGCATCGAACAATTTGGCGCGCTGCTCGAGCTTCAGCGCGGTGCCTGGCTCAGCAAGATGGCTGGCGACATAACCCATTGCGATCGGCCGTTGCAGCGAGGGCGAGAAGCCGCCGCTGGTGATTTTGCCGACCTCATTGCCCTCCCCATCAAGAACAAGCGCACCTTCGCGAACCGGCTGACGTCCGTCGACATCAAATCCGACGCGCGTCTCGACCGGGCCGTTGTCGAGCTCGGCCAGAATTCGCATCGCGCCAGGAAATCCGCCTTCGGCGCGGCGGCGCTTGTTGATTGCGAAGGTGAGGCCGGCCATCACCGGAGTCGTGTCGAGATCGAGGTCGTGGCCATAGAGTGGCAGGCCGGCTTCGAGGCGCAGCGAATCGCGGGCACCGAGGCCGATCGGTTTCGCAAGCTCGTGAGCGGTGACCGCGTCGGCGAGTTCTGCAGCGGCGACCGACGGAACCGAAATCTCGAAGCCGTCCTCGCCAGTATATCCCGAGCGGCTGATCCACAGGCTGCGTCCTTGCCAGTGAAACGGGCCGCTCTGCATGAACCCGAGCTGGCTGACTGCCGGAATGATCGTCTCCAGCACCTCGGCGGCACGGGGACCCTGAAGCGCGAGCAGCGCCTGCTCCTTCATATGGTCGACCACCACATCAGCCGGCAGGCGCCTCTCCATGAAGGCGAGATCGCCATGCTTGGTCGCGCCATTGACGACGATGTAGAAATCCTCGCCGCGGCGTGTGGCCATCAGATCGTCGACGATTCCCCCATCTTCTTCGAGCAGCAGCGAATATTTGGGCTTCATGTCAGCTGCGTTGAGAAAGTCCCCCGGCATCAGCCTCTCGAGCGCCGAATCGACATTGCGGCCGTGGACCAACAGCTGACCCATGTGGCTGACGTCGAACAGCCCGGCTTTCTCGCGGGTCCAGAGGTGCTCGGCGATGATGCCTTCGTATTGAACGGGCATTTCATAGCCCGCGAATGGAACCATCCGCGCGCCGCGCGCCCGATGCCAGGCATCGAGCGGGAGTCTATCCAGCTGCTGGCTCTCATCGGTCTGACCTTGGACTTGGATGCTCATGCATGCGCTCCGGCAAAGGGTGCGACAGACAAGGCTCGACCATCGAGCTTTGCCAGCCGCCCCCGTCTGTCCCTAGCGCCTGAGAGCTTTGCCCCTTCGGCGGCCCCGGATCGGATCCGGGACGCTTTCCAGACTGTCAGGCGCGCGCGGTCCTCTTTGCCTGAGAGATTCCGGGGGCGGTTGCTCCTTCGGCGGTGGGACCGAGGTTTCCCTTGGTGCCACACTCTCCCGCGCGGCCATTCCGGAAGCGGGCTTCCGGCGACGCGGCACGCCTTGGCCGCGCCCGAAACCGGAGTCAACGCAGGTTGGCGCGAGAATTTTACGCTTTGCGTCCTGCGTCAGCCGATCTGGTCAGGCTGTCGGTGCTTTCCGGCCTGATGACCAGCTTTTGAATGAGGAGCTTCGTCTGGCCCTCCTTGGGACGGCAAGAGGGGCAGTTAGCGAGTCGCGTTATATTTCAGCTGGTCCTGGGTCAGCTGGAAGCCGATGAGATGCTCGAAGGTGGCATTGGCAACCGCCTCGCGCACTCCGGGTTCCGCCAGCGGATCGATCGCGGCTTCAGTCTCGCCTGCCTTGCGTGGCCTGGTCAGGATCGCGCGAACGTTGGCCGGGAGGGTCGCTGCATATCGGCTGACACGGATGCTCGCCTGAGCGCGTGTGAAGGCGTGCTGGCTTCCAGCAGGAAAGTTCAGGGCCACGGCGCCGACCTGCTTGGCGGCGACAGTCGCGCCCCCGCGAAGCGCGACGTCGAAATAAGGAAGGATGACCTGCCGCGCTGGCCCGACATCGCGCCTCAGTGCGGTCACTGAGAAGGTCACGGTCGAAACAACGTCATTGCCAGTGTCCTGGCATGTCGCGCGGAGCTGGGTGATCGCCGCACTAACGTCGATCGCGCGCGAATCACCGCTGTCTTGTGGATTGAACAGGGTGATATCGCCGGTCCCGGCAGGGATTCCGGCAATCGGGCACACGCTGCGGACCGAATAGATGCCGCCACCATTATCGGCGGTGATATCGCCAGCGTGGCGGCAGGCGCCAAGCAGCGTCAGAGACAGAAGAGCGGCGAGGCGGAGCTTCACTAGCGGTCAGTCCTTACGAGGGCGGAATAGGATCAGGCGCGTTCATAGGAAGGCCCTTCTATGCCTGCAAGCGAAGCCTTATGTGCCTGTCTGCATGCTGAACCGACCCATTTTGCGCGTACTCATCGCTGCGCCTCGCGGCTTCTGCGCCGGAGTCGATCGAGCCATCCAGATCGTCGAACTTGCGCTCGAACGATTTGGGGCACCGGTCTATGTGCGGCATGAGATCGTGCACAACCGGTTCGTGGTGGATCGGCTCCGCGGTCTCGGCGCGGTCTTTGTTGATGAGCTCGACGAAGTTCCTGACGATCGGCCGGTGGTCTTCTCAGCGCACGGCGTGCCCAAATCGGTACCCGCAGCAGCGCAGCATCGTGGGCTTAGCTATGTCGATGCAACCTGCCCATTGGTGTCAAAGGTTCACCGCCAGGCGCAAAGGCTGATCGAGGAAGGTCGCCATATCCTGTTCATCGGCCATGCCGGCCATCCTGAGGTGATCGGAACATTCGGACAGGTTCCGCAAGGGTCGATCACGCTGGTGGAAAAGGTATCCGATGTCGCCGACCTCAGCTTGCCCGACGAGTCGAACCTTGCATTTCTCAGCCAGACGACCCTGTCGGTCGATGACACTGCTGCAATCGTCGAGGCACTCAAGACGCGCTTTCCTTCGATCCGGGCGCCGCGCAGCGAAGATATTTGCTATGCGACCTCGAATCGGCAGGCGGCGGTCAAGGCGATTGCAGCCGACTGCGACCGGATGCTTGTCATCGGCGCTCCGAACAGCAGCAATTCGCTGCGCCTCGCCGAAGTTGCCGAACGGCTGGGCGTTTCGGCTCGGCTGATCGAACGCGCCGCCGACATCGATTGGGAGTGGCTTGGGCAGCCGAGCACCGTTGGGATTACTGCCGGCGCCTCGGCTCCAGAAGTGCTCGTTCGCGAAGTCGTTGATGTTCTGCGCACCCGTTTCGATGTCCGCGAAGAAGAGGCCGCTCATTCTCCCGAGCGCATGATCTTCAAGCTGCCGCGCGAGCTGGTGGCGTAATTCGTCCATCCAATAAGGAGGCTCTGGGTTGTTTGCCGGATTGCTTCGCCCGGAAGCTCCTCGCAATGACGCATGGATGAGCGACCTGCCCCAAGTCGAAATGTTCACGGACGGCGCATGCCGCGGCAATCCTGGCCCGGGCGGCTGGGGCGTTCTCCTGCGCATGGGCGACAAAGAGAAAGAACTTTCCGGCGGCGAGCCGCTGACCACCAACAATCGGATGGAATTGATTGCAACGATCAAGGGTCTCGAGGCCCTGAAACGACCGTGTCGAATCCGGCTGCACACTGACAGCATCTATGTACGCGACGGAATCACCCGGTGGATTCACAATTGGCGGCGCAATGGCTGGCGCACGGCAGACAAGAAGCCGGTCAAGAATGCCGACCTGTGGAAGGAGCTCCTGACCGCGGCCGCTCCGCACCGAATCGAATGGCATTGGGTCAAGGGCCACAGCGGTCATCCCGAAAATGACCGAGTGGATGCACTGGCGTGCGCCGCGGCCGACGCGCAGCGGCGTAGCTGAAGGATGCCCCCTCTGATCTGGGCACTGGTCTCGGATCATCCCGGCGACAATGCGCAGGTCCTGGCGCTGGCCGAGGAGATCGGACTGGAGTTTCAAACCAAAGCCATCCGATACACGATGCGGAAGCGCTTGCCGGGCAACAACCGGCGAGTCTCTTTGCTGTCGCTTGATCGGGCATCGCGCAAGAAGATCGAACCGCCCTGGCCTGACCTCCTCATCATGGTTGGTCCGCGTTCGCAACCCATCGGCCGCTACGTGAAGAAAAAGAGCGGCGGCCGCACGAAGCTCGTGCTGATCGGCCGCCCGCGCGCTCCGGCGAGCGCGTTCGACCTCATCTTCGATACGCGCCAATATCGCCTCCTCAATGCCCCCAACCTCCAGCTCCTGCCGTTGGTGATGAGCCGGTATCGAACGCCATTGAGCCCGACGGAGGAGGAGATGGACTGGCTCGATTCGCTGCCGCGCCCGCATCTCCTGCTGATGATCGGCGGACCGATTCGCTATTGGAACATGTCGCAGCGGCGCCTTGGCGAAGTGGTGAGACAGCTGCTCGCCAGGGCGACCAAGCTCGGCGGTTCGCTGATCGTCACCGCCAGCCCTCGAACTCCCGGCGCGCTCATTGGCAGCGCTCGAGACGATCTCGAGGCCGCAGGGAACGGCCGCGTGGCGCTTGGGACGCCTCGATTTCAAATTCTCATCGACGATGCCGACGAGCTGTTTCCGACGGGAGACAGCGTATCGATGATCTCGGAGTCGGTAATCACTGGAAAACCGGTCGGAATCGTTCCGCCCGAGCAGACATTCTGGGGGAGGATCATGCTCGGTCCGGAACGGTCCACTGGACGCACTCGCTTTCGCGATCTCCGCCGTTTCTGGAGCTATTTGCATGATCAGCGTGTCGCAGGAACGATCGACCAGCCGGTTGGCGGGAGGATCGACAATCCCGTCGTTGCGGCGGCAGGATTAGTCCGCGAGTTGCTCGATTTTCGCGACTGAATGAACGCGAGTTCACTTTTGGCGCATCGGGCGCACCACTAAATAGCCGGCCGTCACCGACTCTCTCGTTCCCCTGTTGGATAGTTGGTGAGGGGAGGCGTGACCCGCGCCTCCCCGCTCCTCTCTGCCTTCCTCGAGCTGCGCGAAATGAGCCACGCTCTTCTTCTGCGCCCGGCTCCTCTATGCCCCCCGTTGATCTCATCGGCATTGCGTGGGTGCGCAGCGCCCTCTGCGCGGTTTCGCTTGCCGGAAACTCATGGTCGGCCGGCCGCTTCTCTAGCCAAAACGCGAGGCAAGAAACGGCGCCGCGCCGACGGTCGCGACCATCGGGTCCGGCGGTTCGTCGAGCAGCAGTGCAGCGGCCATCTTCGCAGCTGCAGGTGAAGTCTGGATCCCGAATCCCCCCTGCCCTGCGCACCAGAAGAAGCCGGGTACGAGCGGGTCGAAGCCATAGACCGGCAGCCGATCAGGCGCGAAACTCCTCAATCCCGCCCAGCTGCGCTCTATTCGTTCCACCGGCCAGTCAACCACGCTTTCGAATCGGTCGATTGCGATCGCAACGTCGATTTCTTCCGGAGCTGCGTCGCACGGATCCGTCGGGATCTCGTCGTGCGGGCTCAGCCAGACGGTCCTGTCTCCTTCGCCCTTGAAGTAGAAGCTGCCCTTCGAATCGTCGATCAGCGGCAGGTCGCGCAAACCCGTTCGGCCGACGCGCAGCTGAACCATGGTCCTTCGCTTGGGAGCGATCCCAAGCGCGCGAACGGCGCAGGATTTTGCAACGCTGTCAGCCCAAGCGCCCGCGGCGTTGACGACAATTGGTGCGTGCAGCGTTGAGCCGTCGACGAATCGAAGCGCCCATTCACCCTCGCCCCGAACACCCGATTGCAGTTGCGCATTGTTTCTGAGCTGCCCACCGGAACGCCTGAACTGGCGCAGGAATGCTGAATGAAGGCCGCCGACATCGATGTCTGCGCAGCCCGGTTCCAGCAAAGCGCGCTGCCACTCTGGCTTGATTCCGGGCACGAGCCGTTCAAGCTCCGCCCGCTCCACGATCCGGCTTTCAATTCCAGCTGGCAGCTGCGGAAGCTCATCGCGCGTGACGTGCAGGTCGCCGCGCGCTCGAAGGAAACCGCTCTCCGCGAAGTCCGGCGGCGGCCGGTTCAGAAAATTGAACGAGGCTCGGGTCAGCTTGGCGACCTCGGGGCCACCATAACTTTCGAGGTAGAAGGCCGCCGACCTGCCGGTTGAGTGATAGCCGAACGCCTGCTCGGCCTCGACGATCAGCGTCCGTCGCTTGCCGGCAATTTCTGCCCCGAGGCTTGCACCGGCGATGCCGCCGCCGACAATAATGACATCAAAATCGCTCATTTCTGCCGCTAGTTACGAATTGGAAAGCCGCACCGTCTAGGGGTGGCGGCATGTTCAACGGTGCGTTTACCCAACTGCTGCTTCTGTTGCTCGCTGCAATGCTTGTCGTTGCAGCAGTGATCGACGTTCGCACCTTCACAATCTCCAATCGGCTCAATCTGGCGGTAGCGCTTGGTGCACCGCTCTACTGGCTGTCGATTGCCCTGGCGCCGTGGCCTGGCATGGCGATCCAGCTCGCTGCAGGAGGGGCCGTGTTCGTGCTGCTCGCGGGCGCCTTCTACGCCGGAATGATGGGTGGTGGAGACGTCAAGCTCGCTGCGGCGCTCGCATTATGGTTCTCGCCCGCGGGAACGATTCGGTTTCTGGTGCTGATGTCGCTTGCCGGCGGCGCGCTGACTCTGGGCATTCTCGTCTGGCATCGCGCCCGCCGCCGCGAGGGGCGTCCGCAGATTCCGTATGGTGTCGCGATCGCCTTCGGCGGCCTCGCGATTCTCACCCAACGCTTTCTTAACCAATTTGTCTGATTTCTGAGGCTGTTCAAGGGGCCCGTAAGGGGGAGGCGATCTCGCCATGGATGTAAAGAAGCTCGCGCTGCTCGTTGGAGCGCTGGTCATTGCGGTGATTACTGCGGTTATGGCCAAGAATATGTTCGCCGGCGCCGGCGCGCAGCAGGCTGCTGCTGCTCCCGCCGTTCCGCTCGGACCGAAGGTGCTGGTCGCCAAGAAGGCGCTTCCAGTCGGCACGATCATCGATGCCGACAGCTTCACCTTCCAGCCGTGGCCGAAGGAGCTCATGCAAAGCGCCTATTACGTCGAAGGCCAGGCCGACGGCGATCCGAAGAAGCTGCTCGGTACTGTCGTGCGCTATGCGATCACGGCCGGCCAGCCGGTCACTCGCGGCTCGCTCGTCGGACCGCAGGACCGCGGCTTCCTCGCAGCAGCGCTCGGGCCAGGCATGCGCGCAATCACCGTGCCCGTGAACATTTCGGCCGGAGTCGCTGGCTTCGTTTTCCCAGGTGATCATGTCGACCTGATGCTGACACAACAGGTTCAGGGCGGCGGCGACGGGCCGGCGCTCAAGGTCTCCGAGACGATCATCCGCAACCTCCGAGTCCTTGCTACCGACCAGCGCGTCACAAGCACCGACGATGAAGGCAAGACCAAGGTCCAGACCTTCTCGAACGTTACGCTGGAGGTCACTCCGAAGATCGCGGAGAAGATCCAGGTTGCACAAAGCCTTGGCGCTCTGTCGCTGTCGCTTCGCTCGATTGCCGACAATGGTTCGGAGCTCGAGCGTGCGGTTGCGGCCGGCGATATCAAGGTTCCTGCCGGCACCAGCCCGGACCAGGAAAAGCAGATGCTGCTGGCGATGGCCAACCGTCCGGTCGACAGCAACACGACCTTCACGACCGGCGGCGAAGTGTCGCGCTTCCAGCGCCGCACGGTTCCCGCAAAGCCAGCCAGCGCAGCACCAGCTGCTCCGGCCGGCGCCGGTCTGCCGTCGATGCCGGCCGGTCCAGTCGTTCGTATCGCACGCGGCAATGATGTCACCGTTGTTCCGGTGGGAGCTCGCTAAGATGAAAACTGTAATCAACATTCGCCGGGCACGTCTCGGCACCGCATTTGCCGCTTTGGCCATGGGCCTGGTGGCAGCTGCGGCCCCGACCGCAGCCCAGGCGCAGCCGAGGGCCTATATGACGGGCGTCTATCGGCCCAGCGCGCAGGTCCAGCTGTCGCTTGGCGAAGGCCAGATGATCAACCTGCCGCGCAGCGTTGCAAACGTCTGGACTTCGAATCCCAAGGTTGCCGACGTCTACGTCAACAGTCCGCGCCAGATTAACCTCTTCGGCAAAGAGCAGGGCGAAGCGACAGTGATCGCAACTGCCGCCGACGGATCGGTCGTCTACGGCGCACATGTCCGCGTCAATCAGAATATCAGCTCGATCAACGAGATCGTCCACCAGGCAATACCGGACTCGGATATCCGCGTGCAGACGGTTGGCCAGGTCGCAGTGATCAACGGCACCGTCGCCTCGCCAGAGGATGCCGCTCAGGCGGAAATGCTGGTCAAAGCGGCCCTCAATCCCGGCATCGACGTGACGAAAACCGATGCCGCGCTCAACATCGTTCCCGTCAGCCGGTTGAAGGTTGCAACGCCGCTGCAGGTTCTGCTGAAGGTGCGCATCGCCGAGGTCAACCGCTCGGCCCTGAAAAGCGTCGGCGTCAACCTCGCAAACTTCATGAAGGGCAATACGCTCTTCGGGATCGGCCAGGGCAATCCCGGCAAGATCAATATCGTCAAGGGTACGACGGATCCCCTCAGCGGCCTGGCGAACGAAAATGTTCAGGACGTGACCTTCAACAATATTGCCGGCGGTACGACGCTCGGCCTGTTCGGTCACATCTTCGGCATGGATCTGCTTGGAACCATCGATCTGCTGCAGAACGACGGCTTCATCACGACGCTGGCCGAGCCGAACCTGACTGCTTTGTCGGGCGAGACTGCGAGCTTCCTCGCCGGCGGTGAGTTTCCGATCCCAGTATCTCAGGCACTGGGTGCGGTGACCATCGAATATAAACAATATGGCGTCGGTCTTGCGTTCACCCCGGTGGTGCTCGCCGATGGCCGCATCTCGCTGCGCGTCCGCCCGGAGGTGAGCGAGCTCAGTGATGCCGGCTCGGTTAAGCTCAACGGTTTCACGGTCCCTGCGCTGACAACGCGCCGGGCGGAAACGACCGTTGAACTTGGCTCGGGTCAATCGTTCATGATTGCTGGGCTGCTGCAGAATCATGCGTCGAACAGCATCGATAAGGCGCCGTTCCTCGGCGATCTGCCGATCCTTGGCGCGCTGTTCCGCTCGACACAGTATCAGCGCAACGAAACCGAACTGGTCATCATCGTGACCCCCTATCTGGTTCGTCCAGTGTCGAGCCAGCTTGCCTTGCCGACCAAGGGCTATCGCATGCCCACTGACCCGGAATCGGTGATCGAAGGGCAGAATTTCAAGGGCGTTAGCGGCCCAGCGCCGCTTCGGCCGGCTCCGGCCCCTGGCCTGGTCACCGGCGCTGCCGCGACCGCTGCCCCCGGGTTCAAGCTGTGAACCGCCGCTCGCTTAGGAAGGATGCTGCCATGCGTTCTAGACTCCGTTTCTTGCTGATCGCGTCGGCGGCTCTCGCCGGTTGCAGCTACACACCGCATGACCTGCCCGACCGCGGCGTCGAAGCGGTGAACGTCCCGGTGGTCACGCGCGCCGATTATGTGTTCGACGCTGCCGCGCCCGGCGGAACACTCGCACCGAGCGAGATGGCTCGCCTCGACGCCTGGTTCCGTGGTCTCGATCTTGGCTACGGCGATTCGATCTATGTCGATGCGCCCGCGGCCCAGGGCGCGCGCTACGACGTCGCAAAGGTTGCCGAAAATTACGGCATGCCGGTCCAGGCGGGTGCTCCGGTGACGTCCGGCGCCGTTCCTCCTGGAATGGCGCGGGTGATCGTTAGTCGCACGCGTGCTCAGGTCCCTGGCTGTCCCAACTGGAGCGTGCCTTCGCAGCCGAATTTCAACAACCGCACGATGTCGAACTTCGGCTGCGGCGTGAATTCGAACATTGCCGCGATGGTCGCAAACCCCGAGGACCTGGTCCACGGGCGTGAGAGCACAAGCCTCGGCAGTACCATTGCCGGCACCAAGGCAGTCATTCTTTACCGCTCGACTCCGCCGAGCGGATCTAAGGGTCTGCAGGAAACTTCCACCAAGGGGAGCAACTGATGAACGCCCCGTTCCAGGCGCGCGCGGGCCTCCGCGATCCGTTCACCGCCTTCGTCTGCGACGATGCCACGGCCGACATGCTGCGGCCAGTTGCTGTCGAGCACGGCTGGTCGCCGGAGAAGGTCAACAAGGGCGGGCTACGCAATGCCGTCCAGTCCCTCTCCGTATCGGCGAGCCCGAACATTCTGTTCGTCGATCTTTCGGAATCCGCGGACCCGCTCAACGACATCAATGCGCTCGCCGAGGTTTGCGAACCGGGGACGATCGTCATTGCGGCTGGCACGGTCAACGATGTCCGGCTCTACCGCGACCTGGTCGCGAGCGGAATCCACGATTATCTGCTGAAGCCGTTCACGGTCGACCAGCTGCGCGATACGTTCGCGCATGCGCAGATGATCCTGTCCGGCCCGCGCGGCGAAGCCCAGGCTGACAAGCCGCACGTGATGGCAGCGGTCATCGGTGTTCGCGGCGGCGTCGGCGCTTCGACCATTGCGACCTCGCTCGCCTGGCTATTCGGCGAGAAGGCGCGCCGGTCGACGGCGCTCCTCGATCTCGACGTGCACTTCGGAACCGGGGCGCTGGCGCTCGACCTCGAGCCCGGGCGAGGCCTCACCGACGCGATCGAGAATCCAAGCCGCATCGACGGTCTGTTCATCGAGCGCGCGATGGTTCGCGCCAACGAACGTCTATCGGTGCTCTCGGCGGAAGCGCCGATCCACCAGCCGCTGGTGACCGACGGCACTGCATTCTTCCAGCTTCAGGAAGAGATGCGCAACGCATTCGAATCGACGGTCCTCGACCTGCCCCGGCACATGCTGATCCAATATCCGCATCTGGTGCACGATGCGCATGTTGCAGTGGTCGTTGCTGAACTGACGCTCGCCGGAACGCGCGACACCATCCGGGTTCTCGCCTGGCTCAAGTCGAACGCTCCTCAGACCAAGGTCATCGTGGTTGCGAACAAGGTCCCGTCAGGCGGTGCACTCGAGATCAGCAAGAAGGATTTCGAGCAGTCGATTGAGCGTAACGTGGACATCGTTTTTCCATATGATGCCAAGGTTGCCGCCCAGTCGGCGAAGCTCGGCAAGCCGATGGCCGAGGTCGCGTCGGGCAAGCTTTCCGCGCCGTTCAACACCTTGTCGGGCATGGTGCTCAACCACGCCAGCGAGGAGGCCAGCGCGGCCGAGCCGCAGGGTTCCGGCGGAAGCAAGTCGCTCGTCAACAATCTGAAGTCGATGCTTTCGAAGCCCAAAGACAAGGCCGCGTAAGCGTGAGTTCACCGGCGCTCTTCGCGGGCACCGGTCATGAGAAGTGAGAGGCGAAGGCAAACATGCTCCTGTGGCTACTCATAATCGGCGGCGTTGGCGCGCTCTTCCTCGGCTTGATGGCGATGCAGGGGCCGTCGAGCTCAAAGAGCGTCAAGAGACGCGTGGAGCTCATCAAAGAGCGCCACGGCGACGCAATTACGGGCAGCGCGCAGGCGCAGATCCGCAAGCTTTTTTCGGAGCGTGCCAATAAGCTCGAGAGCTATGCCTCAACACTGATCCCAAAGCCGGCACTGCTGCGCAAGCGGCTCGAGATGACCGGCAAGGACATCACGCTCGGCAAATATGCGATGGTCTGCGTCGGTGTTGGAGCGGGCGTGATGTTCCTGCTCATGCTACGGGGCGCACCGTTCGTCCTTTCGCTGCTGCTCGGCATCTTCTTCGGCGTGGGCGGGCCGCATTTCATCATCGGCAAGATGATCAAGCGTCGGATCAACAAGTTCAACTCGAACTTTCCCGACGCGATCGAGCTAATGGTGCGCGGTCTTCGCTCCGGCCTTCCAATTACCGAGACGCTTGGGATTGTTGCGAGCGAGGTTCCCGGCCCCGTGGGCGTCGAGTTCCGAATGGTCTCCGACAAGATGAAGATCGGCCGCACGATGGAGGCCGCGCTTCAGGAAACCGCGGACCGCCTCGGCACTCCAGAATTTCAATTCTTCGTCATCACGCTCGCAATCCAGCGTGAGACCGGCGGCAACCTGGCCGAGACTCTGTCGAATCTCGCCGACGTGCTTCGCAAGCGCGCCCAGATGAAGCTCAAGATCCGCGCGATGAGCTCGGAATCGAAGGCTTCCGCCTACATCGTCGGTTCGCTTCCGTTCGTGGTGTTCGGCCTCGTCTGGATGATCAACCCCCATTACATGGCTGGTTTCTTCAGCGACCAGCGACTGGAGGTCGCCGGAATCGGCGGCCTGATCTGGATGGGCATTGGGGCGGGCATCATGGCCAAAATGGTCAATTTCGAGATCTGAAGGAGGCAGTTCGATCATGCAGGTTGCTCCTTCTACAGGTCCTCACCTCTTAGGCTTCGATGTCATTTGGATCGCGACGATCCTCAGCGCAGTCGCGACCTTTGCAGTGATGCTCGCAATTTATGCCGCAACGACGGTCAAGGATCCCATGGCGCGGCGGGTCAAGGCGCTCAACGAGCGCCGCGAGCAGCTCAAGGCGGGCATCGTGGCTTCGACCAACAAGCGCAAGAAGCTGACCAACCGTAATCAGGCCGCGGACAATGTCCGGCAGCTGCTGTCGCAGTTCAAGATGCTCCAGGACGACCAGGTCAAGAGGACCCAGGTGCGCCTGATGCAGGCGGGCATCCGCACCAAGGACCTCGCCTTCTTCATCATCTTCGCGCGCTTCGTGCTCCCGGTGGTGCTCGGAATCGCCGCGGTGGTGCTGATCTACGGCCTCAATCACTGGCCCGACTGGAGCTGGTTCCGCCGCTACGGGACCGTCGCCGGTGTGCTGATCGGCAGCTACAAGGCACCCGACATCTGGCTGAAGAACAAGGTCAGCAAGCGCAGCAATGCAATCCGCAAGGGCCTCCCTGATGCACTTGATCTATTGGTGATCTGCGCCGAGGCCGGCTTAACCGTCGACGCCGCTTTCCATCGCGTGTCAAAGGAGCTCGGCAAGGCCTATCCGGAGCTCGGCGACGAATTCGGGCTGACCGCGATCGAGCTCGGCTTCCTGAACGAACGTCGACAGGCATTCGAGAACCTTGCCCAGCGTGTCGATCTGGAAGCCGTGCGCGGAGTGGTCACGACCATGATCCAGACCGAGAAATATGGTACACCGCTCGCCTCGGCGCTGCGCGTGCTGTCGGCCGAATTCCGCCACCAGCGCATGATGCGCGCGGAAGAGAAAGCGGCCCGGCTCCCGGCGATCATGACCGTGCCGTTGATCCTGTTCATTCTGCCGACCCTGTTCGTGGTCATTCTCGGTCCGGCCAGCTGCTCGATCAACGACAGCTTCCTCCACGGCAAATAATGGCCGCAGTCCGGTTCGTCCGGCCTGAGAGGATTGGAACGCGGCGGCGCGCTCAGGCGTAGTCGCCGCGGTTCCTTTGCTCTTGGGGATGCGCGATGAACATCACAACCGACCCCAATTTGTGGGCGATCTGCGCACTTGTCTTCCTGCTCGGCCTGCTGATCGGCGTCTTCCTGACCGCCGGCGGGCGCCGCAAGTGGAAAGCGCGATACAAAGCCGAACAAGACCGCCGGGAGGCGTTGGAGAAAGCGCATGCCGAGCGCGAGAGAGAGTGGCGGGAGCGCGACAGCTTGCGAGGTGCAGCGGCAAAGAGTCCCGTCGACGAGGCCTTTTAGGCTTCGATCCTCGAAAAATCGGCGACCCGGTTCACCGCGTCCCGGAACCGCATCAGCAGGTTCAGCCGGCGTTGCCGCTTGGCTGCATCAGGATCGTTCACAGTCACATGGTCGAAGAACTGGTCGATCGGCCGACGTAGCGTCGCGAGTGCCGCCATCGCGCCGGTGAAATTCTCCGCGTCGAGGGCTGCAGCCGCCTTGGGCTCGGCGCCGTCGAGCGCTGCAATCAGCGCCTTCTCCTCCGGGAGGTCCGCACCCGCCTGCCCCAGCGCCATTTCGGCGACCGCGTCTTTCAGAATCGGATCGTCGGCCAGCACCAGCGGGTCTTCCTCGCCGGTTTGGGGAATCCCCTGCTCCGCCGCCGAGCTCATCACCTGCGGCCCCGTCCAATTCTCCTTCTTCAATATGTTTGCAGCGCGCTTGTAGGCGGTGAGCAGGTCGGCGCCGTCTTCGGTCTCGACGAAATGCTGGAGCGCATTCACTCGGGCGAGCAAGCGCACGAGGTCGTCCTCGCCGCCAAGCGCGAAGACAGCGTCGATAAGATCGTGCCGGACCCCCGCTTCGCGCTGCTGCACTTTCAGACGGTCCGCGAAAAAGTCGAGCAGCTGTTCGGCGCTGGCGTCCAGCCGATGAGCTTCAGCAGCATCGCTCGCTTGGGCCGCCCGGTTCGCAAGCGCGCCGCGCAAGGCCTTTGTGAGGCTCAGCCTCAGCCCATTCCGAACGATGATCTCAACCGATGCAATCGCGGAGCGGCGAAGAGCGAACGGGTCTTTCGAGCCGGTCGGCTTCAGATCGACGCTGAAGAAGGAACAGATCGAATCCAGCTTGTCCGCCAAGGCTAGGGCAACGCTGAGAGGTGCAGTGGGAACCTCGTCTCCCTGCCCTGCAGGTTTGTAATGATCCCGGATCGCATCGGCGACCGCGGCAGGCTCACCCTGGGCTTCGGCCAAATAGCCCCCGATCACCCCTTGGAGTTCGGGGAACTCGCCGACCATGCCGGTAACCAGATCAGCCTTGGCGAGAAGAGCAGCGCGTTCGACCTGCTTGGCGTCAGCTTCGATCACATCGCTTTCGACCAACCATCGCGCGAGCTTTGCGACGCGCTCGACCTTGTCTGCAACCGTGCCGAGCCGTTCGTGGAAGATGATTCCGTCGAGCTTCTTGGCTTGCTCCTCCAGCGGGACCCTCAGGTCCTGCTCCCAGAAGAAGCGCGCATCGGCGAGGCGCGCTGCGAGGACTCGCGCATTGCCACGTGCGATTGCATCGCCGCCATCTTTTGCGGCGATGTT
Source organism: uncultured Sphingomonas sp. (assembly GCA_966424035.1). GTDB lineage: Bacteria > Pseudomonadota > Alphaproteobacteria > Sphingomonadales > Sphingomonadaceae > Sphingomicrobium. Next base: position 55,633 of record CBJLMA010000016.1, read on the forward strand.
AGCGACGCAGACGAACGCCGGCGCAAGCAGGCCCTCGTCGTTGGTGCATGCGAAATACTTCTGGTTGGTACGCATGGTGAGCACGATCACTTCGCGCGGGACGTCGAGGAAGTCCGATTCGAACCGGCCGACGAGCGGCACCGGCCATTCGGTGAGGCCGGCATTTTCGACCACCAGCGCTTCGTCCGGGAGCAGGGTCAGTCCAGCTTCGCGCGCGGCCGCTTCGGCGCCATCGCGAATTATCCGTTCGCGCTCCTCCTGGTCGACGATCACATGGCAGGCGCGCAGCTTCTCCGCATA
>CBJLMA010000017.1:0-51615 GCA_966424035.1 uncultured Sphingomonas sp.
TCGGCACGCGGACCGAGACCAAGAATGTCAATTCGGTACGCTTCGTCATGCAGGCCATCGAACATGAGGCGCGGCGGCAGGTCGAGTTGCTCGAGGATGGCGGGAAGGTCGTCCAAGAGACAAGATTGTTCGATCCCGACACCGGCACTACGCGGGCGATGCGCTCGAAGGAAGAAGCGCATGATTATCGCTACTTCCCCGACCCCGATCTGCTGCCGCTCGAGCTCGATGAAGCTTTTCTCGACGAGTGCCGCGCAAGCCTTCCCGAACTGCCTGACGCGAAGCGCAAGCGGTACGAGGGGCTTGGCATAACTCCTTACAATGCCGGCGTTTTGACTGCCGAGATCGAGACTGCGCGCTGGTTCGATGCATTGCTCGATGCGGGTGCGGAGCCGAAGCAGGCTGCGAACTGGGTCGTCGCCGAGTTCTTCGGCGCGCTCAACCGGCGCGGGGAGACGATCGACCGGAACCCGATATCGCCTGCGCAGGCGGCGGAGCTGTTGGGGCTGGTGGCGGACGCGACCATCTCGGGGACGATCGCCAAGCAGGTCTTTGAAATCATGCTCGACAGCGGCGAGGGGGCGGCCGACATCGTCGAGAAGCGCGGCCTCAAACAGACCAGCGACGCGGGCGCGATCGACGCAGAGATCGACAAGGTGCTGGCCGCCAATGCGGAAAAGGTCGCCGAGTATAAGGGCGGAAAGCAGCAGCTGTTCGGCTTCTTCGTCGGTCAGACGATGAAGGCGATGGCCGGCAAGGCCAATCCACAGCTGGTCAATGAACGCCTGCGAGCAAAATTGTCATAATCGCGTCATTGCGAGGATCGTAGCGACGCGCCAAGCCAATGGTCGCGCGAGCCATGGGATTGCTTCGCAATGCTCGCAATGACGGAGTGGAAATTGCGCAAATTCATTTTCGCCGCTGCAGCGGCCCTGCTCGCAACGCAATCTGCGGCCCAGGCGACTGCGGCTGTTCAGGGCCCGCCCAAGCTGCTCGTCGTGATCTCAGTCGACCAGTTTTCGGCGAACCTGTTCGACGAATATCGATCGCAGTTCGCTGGCGGCTTGGGGCGGCTTGCGTCGGGAACCGTGTTCCGCAATGGCTATCAGAGCCATGCGGCGACCGAGACCTGCCCAGGCCATTCGACGATCCTCACTGGCGATCATCCCTCGCGGACGGGAATCATCGGCAACAGCTGGATCGACCAGGGCGTCGGTCGATCGGACGTGAGCGTCTATTGTGTCGAAGACGAGAGCCAGCCCGGAACCAGCTCCACCGCCTATAAGGTCTCGCCGAAGCATTTGATGGTGCGGACCTTGGGCGAGGCGATGAAGGCACGCTGGCCCGGCAGCCGCAACGTGGCGGTTGCAGGCAAGGATCGCGCGGCAGTCATGATGAGCGGTCACAATGTCGACCAGCGCTGGTATTGGGACGGCAAGACGTTCGGCACCGATCTTCAGGGCGCTGCAGTGCCCCAGCTTGTCGGCAAGTTCCAGGCCGCGCTTGCAGCGAGCTTGGCGCAGCCGCGGCCGCCGCTCGAGCCGCCGCCTTTCTGCCAGGCAAAAGCACGCTTGGTTCCGATCGAAGGCGGCGGCAAGCCGGTCGGGTCCGGGCAACTGGGGCGTGCCGCGGGCGATCTGAACGCCTTCCGCGCCTCGCCTGAGCTCGACGGCGACACGCTCGCCCTCGCAGCAGGCCTGGTGGACGAGATGCAGCTCGGCCGCCGCGCCGACCCCGATCTGCTGGCGATCAGCCTTTCGGCAACCGACTATGTCGGCCACACCTACGGCACCGAAGGCGAGGAGATGTGCCTGCAGCTGCTGGAGCTTGATCGAGAGATTGGCGATTTTCTCAAGCAGCTCGACGCTCGCGGCATCAACTATATGGCGGTTCTTACGGCCGATCATGGAGGCAAGGACATTCCGGAGCGCGAGCGGCTCGCCGGAGTTGCCAATGCCGCCCGGGTCAAGGCGGACCTCAGCCCTGCGGCAATGGGGCGGGCGCTGGTGAACAAGCTGGGCCTAGCCGGACCAGGACTGCTCGGACCGAGCAGCGAGGGCGACATCTATGTGGACAAGAAGCTAAGTCCCGCCGATCGCAAGCGCCTGCTCGACGCGGCGGTCGCTGCCTATCGGGGCGATCCGCAGGTCGAGGCCGTGTTCACTGCTGCGCAGATTGCGAGGACACCAGTCCCGACGTTAGCGCCGGAGAGGTGGAGTCTGATCCAGCGGGCACGCGCGAGTTACTATCCTGGTCGCTCGGGAGACTTCGTCGTGTTCCTCAAGCGCGACATCACTCCGATCGCCGACACGACCCATTATGTCGCCACCCACGGCTCTCCATGGGACTATGACCGGCGGGTACCGATCCTGTTCTGGCGGCCGGGCTCTACCGGCACGACGATCGAACATTCGGCCGAGACAACCGACATAATGCCGACGCTCGCGAATCTGATCGGCTTGCCGCTCGCTTCCGGAGCGGTTGACGGCCATTGTCTGGCAGACGTCCCAGGCACTGCCTGTACACCACGCTAACCATTTAAAAACACGACCTTTTCTTTCATCTTCCATTCAGGCATGAAGGGGCAGATGCAAGCGTGGGGAAGGGCAGTTTTGGAGCCCTTGAGAGAGGGTCGGCGATGTTCAAGCGGGGTCTTGCGGCTGTACTGGCGGCGAGCGTTGCGCTGGGCGGTTGTGTGCAGACGCGGCAATATGCCGACGTGCAGTTCACGCCGCCCGGCGGCGACTACAAATTGCTCGTGCTCCGTCCCGATGTCACAGTGGGTTCCCTGACGACCGGCGGGATGGTCGAGCCGCGGGCGGACTGGACCGACCAGGCGCGCGCAAGCATCATCCGGGCATTGAAAAGCCAGCAGGCGGCGCGGGGCGGCAATGTCACGATCATCGAGCACCGCAATCAGCTGGCGGGTGTGAGCGAGCAGGAGCTCGCGGACGTGGAACGGCTCAATTTTGCGGTCGATCAGTCGATCGTCCTGCACAAATATCTGGGCGACTATTTGCCGACCAAGCGCGGCAAGGGCCTCGACTGGACCCTTGGGGCCGACGCCGTGAAGCTCGGGCAAAAAACGGGCTATGATTATGCCCTGTTCCTGCACGCTGAAGACGAAGTTGCCTCGAGTGGTCGGATCGCGCTCGGAGTGCTCGGACTTGCGGGCTGCTTCATCGGTTTCTGCGCGCCGAACGTCGGCGGTCAACAACAGCTCGACTATGCTTCGCTCGTCGACCTCAAGACGGGAGAGGTCGTGTGGTTCAACGTGGTCTCCGCGGGAAGCGAAATTCCCGGAGTGAAGTTCGGAGATCTTCGCTCGCCCGAGGGTGCCGCACAGATGGTCGAGCGGCTGCTCGGCCGAATGAAGCCGGGCCAGGCGGTGCGCGCGCAACAGCAGGCACGGGCGGGACGCTGATGTGCGCATGCAGTGTCAGTCGCAGACGGCTTTTGCTCGGCGGAAGCGTCGCTGCGGCAGCGCTCCACACCGGCATTGCTCGAGCTCGCGTCAGGCCCCAAGACATGGTGCCTTTGGTTGGCCCCGCTTATCGCCCGACCGATGCTGACGAAAAGGGCCTGTGGCAGGAGATGGAACGGGTCGAGGAAGAGATTTCCGACTCGAATCTCTTGATCACCGACGGCAAGATCAGCGGCTATCTCAAGGATCTCATCGGAACTGTGGGCGGCCCTGCGGCCAAGGACTTCCGCATCTATTTGATGCACATTCCCGACTTCAACGCGATGATGTTCCCGACGGGCTTCGCGGTCGTGTTTTCCGGTCTGCTCCTGCGCATGCGCAATGAGGCGCAGCTCGCGGGCGTGATCGCGCACGAATCCGGCCACTTCCTCAGGAGTCACATGATCCGTTCCTGGCGCGATCAGCGGCGCAAGACGGATCTGTTCTCGATCGGTGCGATGCTCGCCGGCATTGGCGGCGCGGGTGCAGGAGTTTACCTCGGCGACTATGTCCAGCTCGCCGAGTTCGGCACCTTGCTGTCGCTGTTCCAGTACAGCCGCGCAATGGAAGCGGAGGCCGACGCACTGGGTGCCAAGCTCATTGCCGCGACCGGCTATCCGCCGATCGAGATGGCCAACATCTGGCAGCAGCTGATCGGTGAGGAGGATGCGAGCGCCCGCTATCGGGGCAAGCACCGGCACAAGGGTTCGCTTTTCGACACCCACCCGTCCGACGCTTCGCGGATGGCCGATCTACGCGCCGATGCGGCTGAAATCACTGTGCCGGGCAAGGTCTACGACAATCAACGCGCACGTTATCTCGCGACAATCGGACCGATCCGGCCGATGCTGCTCGACGATCAGGTCAAGCTCAACGACCCGGGCGCGAGCCAATATCTGATCGAGACCTTGGCGCAGGACGGCTGGGACGGACTGCTTCGCTTCTATGAAGGCGAAGTGTGGCGGCTGCGCAACCGGCCCGGCGATGATCTGCGCGCTGACCAGAGCTACGCGGCAGCCGTTGCTTATCCCGACGCGCCGGCTGACGCCTGGCGATGGCACGGGAATTCGCTGCTGAAGCAGGGCCGGTCCGGAGAGGCCAAGGCGGCGTTCCGGCGCTATCTCCAAATGAAGCCCGACGCACCCGATGCCGCCTGGGTCCGGCAGATCGTTGGCTGAAGAGGCAAGAATGAAGACCCATTCGAAGATCGCTCTATTCGCAGCTGTGGCCGTGCTATCTGCCTGCTCGTCGGTGGGCACGGGCGAATATGGCTTCAGCGATTATTCGCTGGTGCGCGTCGAGCGAGTTTCCGTCGGAAACGGCAGTCTCCTTGTCGTCGCGCCGCGCCCGTGGAACCGCCATCGGCCAGTGCTGTTCGAGGACCGCCGCGAGGTCGAGGACTGGACTCAGAATGGCCCTTATCTGGACGGGATCACCTTCGTCACCGGGCTCAGGAGCGGGAAGAGCCTGATCCGCCAACGCCGAACGGCGAGCCAGCAAGTCCCTGCGTTCCGCTTCAACATGACCCCGCCCGAGATCGCGGCGATGATCGAGAGCCTCTATCGGGTGAAGGGCGGGACGGTCGATTTCCGAACGCTGTCGCTCCGGCCGCGGTCGTTCCTTGGCAAGGATGGCTTCCAGCTCGATTATGAACATCTCGACGACGATGAGCTTTGGCGTCGCGGCCGCGCGGTCGGCGCAGTGATCAACGGCCAGCTCTACATGATCCTCTTTGACGCTGCCAAATCGCATTATTACGACGCCGAGCTACCCGATTTCGAAGCCTTGGTCGGTTCAGCGCAGCTGCGCGGCTAGCCCACTGGAGAAATCGGGGTGGTCGGCGGCGTCTCGGTTCCCGGCCCGGGAGGAGCAGGGACGTCTACGTCGGGTCCCACGGGCGGGGTTTCCGGCGGGGCCGGAACGGGCTTTCCGGGCTGCGAGGGCTCGGCTGGCGGAGGAACCGGCCGCTCGGGCGGAGGTTGCTGCATGGACAAAACTCCCTGCTCGACCAACGAATGCCACAGCCGCGGGTTGCCCAATGGGCCGCGCCTGTTATAGGCCGCCAACCTTTCAGGCGTCCGCGCGGGCGTGGCGAAATTGGTAGACGCGCTTGGTTTAGGTCCAAGTGGGAAACCGTGGGGGTTCGAGTCCCTCCGCCCGCACCAGCGCGTGAGGTCCGAATTAGCGGAATTCAGGATAGAACAGTGACCATCAAGACCGTCGAAACCGAGAACGAGGGCCTGAAGCGCGCCTTCATGCTGACCATCCCTGCCGAGGACATCGAGGCGCGCGTCGAAAAAGAAGTGAAGCGCATTGCGCCGCAAATCCGCATGCCTGGCTTTCGTCCTGGCAAGGTCCCGCCCAACCTCATTCGCAAGATGCATGGCGAGAGCCTCCGAGGCGATGCGCTTCAGGGCGCAGTACAGGACGGCGTGCAGCAGCTCCTTGCGGACAATAAGATCAGGCCGGCGCTGCAGCCGCAGGTCGAGCTCGACGAAGGCTATGCCCCGGGCAAGGATGCCGAGGTTCGCGTGAGCCTCGAAGCGCTGCCCGACGTTCCGGCGCCGAAGATCGACGCTTTGGAACTCGAGCGGCTGACGGTCGAAGCCGACGAAGACGCCGTAGACGAGCAGATCAGGCAGCTCGCCAACCAGAGCAAGCGCTGGGAAGACGCGCCGAAGAAGCATGCAGCTGCGAAGGGCGACCTGGTCGTGATCGACTTCGAAGGTGAGGTCGGAGGCAAGGCTTTCGAGGGCGGCAAGGGCGAGGACATGTCGGTCGAACTCGGGTCGGGACAGCTGATCCCCGGGTTCGAAGACCAGCTCATTGGTGCGAAGACGGGAGAGAGCCGCGAGATCAACGTCGCTTTCCCTGCCGATTATCCGGCCGACAATCTGAAGGGCAAGGACGCGGTTTTCGCGGTCACTGTGAAAGCCGTCAAAACCGCGGGTGAGACCAAGGTCGACGAGGAGTTCGCAAAGTCGCTTGGCCTGAATGATCTCGATCAGCTCAAGGGGCTGATTCGCGACCAGCAGTCACAGGAGCTCAATGGCCTGACGCGCACGCACATGAAGCGCCAGCTCCTCGACCAACTCGCAGCGCGTCACGACTTCGCCGTCCCTCAGTCGATGGTCGATGCCGAATATGAGAACATTCTGGCGCAGCTGCGCCACGAGGCGAGCCACGAGGCGGATCCGGACGCGGCCCTGAAGGAGATCGAGGCCGATGCCGACGAATATCGGCGCATCGCCGAGCGACGGGTACGACTCGGCCTGCTGCTGTCGGAGATCGGTGCTGCCAATGGCGTGGAGGTCACCGAGCAGGAAATGAATCGGCTGATCATGCAGGCGGCCTCTCAATACCAACCCAAGGATCGCGAGACCTTCATCCGATATATCCAGCAGGAGCCGATGGCGGCAGCGCAGCTCCGCGCGCCACTCTATGAGGACAAGGTCGTCGATTTCCTCTTCTCCAGGGCCGACATCAAGGAGCGCAAGGCAAGCCGGGCCGAGCTCGAAGCCGATCTCGAGGCCGAAGAAGGTCACGTCCATGGGCCAGGATGCGGGCATGATCATGCGGATCACGCCAAGCCGAAGGCCAAGAAGAGTGCGAAATCCAAGGCAAAGGACGATGACAAGCTCGTTGCCGATGAGCCGGCAAAGGGCCCCGTCGAGAAGGCTTCGGCCAAGCCGAAGCCTGCCAAGCCGGTGAAGGACGCCCCCGGGGGAAAGGCTCCGGAGACGAAGGCCGAAGCGAAGCCGGCGACCAAGAAAACGCCGGCGAAGAAGAAATAATCGTCATTCCCGGGCGGTTGCGATCAAACTAATTTTTTGATTGGAACCGAGCACAGCGGAACCGGCACAATGTGCGCCGGCTCCGAAAGCCCGCTTTCACGGGATACGAGTGATTGGAGGGGTCTTGGCACAGCAGCAACCACGCATCGCCGTGCTCCTTCCATGCTACAATGAGGAAGCGGCCATCGGCGCGACCGTTGCCGGCTTCGCTGCGGCACTGCCCGCAGCGACGATCTACGTCTATGACAATAACAGCCGTGACCGGACCCGCGAGGTGGCGCTCAAAGCGGGGGCGATCGTCCGCACGGAGCGGCAGCAGGGCAAGGGCCACGTGGTCCGCCGAATGTTCGCGGACATCGATGCCGATATCTATGTCATGGCCGACGGCGATCTGACGTACGATCCCAAATCCGCGCCAACTATGGTCGACATGCTCCTCGCCGAGCAGCTCGACATGGTCGTCGGAATTCGCCGGCACGAGGAGAAACAGGCGTATCGTGGCGGCCATGTTCTCGGGAACAAGCTGTTCACTTTACTCCTGTCGGGACTCTTCGGGCGCAGCTTCACGGACATCTTCTCAGGCTATCGGGCCTTCTCGCGAAGGTTCGTGAAAAGCTTCCCGGTGCTGTCTTCGGGCTTCGAGATCGAGACCGAGATCAGCGTCCATGCGCTCGAATTGCGAATGCCGGTCGACGAGATCGAGACGATCTACGCGGCGCGCCCCGAAGGCTCGCAATCCAAATTGTCGACCATTTCGGACGGCTGGCGGATCCTCAAGACGATCGTCACGCTTTATCGGGTTGAACGGCCAACGCTCTTCTACGGGGGGATCGGCGGGATATTGCTGCTTGCGGCTATCCTGCTGTCGGTTCCTCTGGTGCGGACATATCTTCAGACCGGGCTCGTTCCCCGGATTCCAACCGCGATCCTGGTGACTGGCATAACGATCGTCGCGGTGCTGTGCTTCTTTGCCGGTCTCATCCTTGACACGGTTACCCGGGGCCGGCGCGAAGTTCGGCGCATGGCCTATCTGGCACATCCGGCGCCCGGCAAGGGATGATCAAACCAGTCTCGGACGGCGCGTGCGCCGGCCGGCATCATCGCCGCGGCCTGTGTTTTTCGCAATCCTCCGGCAGTGCCAAGACAGGTCAGCGCAGCAGCTGGCGTTGTTAGCGCTCGCATCTGAATCGCCGTCGAATCCCGCGGCCAAGCAACTGTAGTTTCTTTGCATCAGCTGTCCGCAATAGTGTCCGATTCGTGACAGTTTGCTTCCGCGCGGGACTTCGGTGGGCTAGCTTCAGCCCATTGTGACAATGCTCCGCCGAGGGCGGAGCTAAGATAAATGGGGGAATTCCATGAAGCGGTTTGACACGATTCTTCGTGCTGGTGTGGCGTTGGTTGCCCTGACTGCCGGCGGCGGCGTTGCAGAGGCGCAAAGTGTCACTCCGCCGCCCAACGTCCAGAATCCGCAAACCTCGCCGAATCAGCCGAGTCCCCAGGGCGAGATCGTCATCACCGGATCGCGCATCCGCCGCAGTCCGCTCGATCTCAACGCTCCTCGCGTGTTCGTTGACCAGTCGGACATCCAGAAGACCGGTCTCAACGCGATCAACGACGTGCTGCAGCGCCTGCCGAGCTCCGGCGGCGGTTTCAACAGCCGCATGAACAATTCGGGCAACCTCGGCAATCCGCCTGACGGTTCGGGTGTCGGCGCGGGCTCCGCCCAGATTGATCTTCGCTATCTGACGCCCGCCAGGACGCTTGTCCTCGTCGATGGACTGCGTTTCGTGAACGGAGCGTCAGCCAGCGGCGTCCCCGGCGCGGTCGACCTCAACGCTATTCCCGACAGCATGATCGAGCGTGTCGAAGTGCTGCAGGACGGCGCATCGACGATCTACGGTTCGGACGCCATTGCCGGCGTGGTCAACATCATCACCAAGAAGAGCCAGAAGGGCTTTGTTGCCCAGGCCCAGGTCGGCAGTTATCTCGACCATAACGACGGCTGGAGCCAGAACTACCAGCTTAGCTGGGGCAACGGCACCGGCCCGACGCAGATCGTCGTCGGCGGCAATTTTGTGAAGAACAACGGCGTCTCCTCGGGCGCTCGCGCAATTTCCGCCTTCGGCAATGCTCCTTATTCGACCACGTGCGACACTGGCGGTTGCTCGAGCTTCCCGCTCAACGGCCGCTTCGGCGGTGCCGCTTTCGGGCGGGACGCCAGTGGCAAAGACATCTTTCAGACACTGGCTCATCCGATCACAACGAGGCCCAGCTTCCCAGGCGACTTCCGCCTGTTCACCAACGCGGATCGGTTTAACTTCGCACCCTATAACTACATCGAGATCCCGCTTAAGCGCTACGGCGCCTTCGCCAGTGTCGATCAGGAGATTGGTGCTGATACGCATTTGCGGGTGAAGGCCGTCTGGAACCGGCGTGAATCCGTCAACCAAGCTGCGCCCATCCCGCTCGGAGTTGGACCCGACGTCGGCAATGGCAACTTGCTCGATCAGGTCACGATTTCTGCGAGCAACCCCTACAACCCATTCGGCTTCGATCTCACTCCTGGCGGGACTTACGACCAGATCAAGCGCCGCGTGATCGAAGCGGGCCCGCGCCACTTCGAACAGAAGGTCAACACCTATTACGGAACGGCGACGCTCGACGGCCGCTTTGGGGCCGATTGGTACTGGGACGTCGACGGGATCTGGGGCCGCAACAAGGCCAGACAGACGATGTTCGGCAACATCAATGCTCTTCACGTTCAGCAGGCACTGGGGCCGGTCGCTGCGTGCGCTGCGATCGCCGGCTGCGTCCCGCTCGACATGTTCGGAACGCCGGGCGCGATCACGCCTCAAATGCTGAGCTTCATCGGCTTCACCCAGCACGATTCGAGCGAACAGAAGATTTATGGCGGATCGGGCAATATTTCGGGCAAGATCCACCTTCTTGGCGTCGAACCGATCGGCGTTGCCGCAGGCGTTGAATATCGCCGGCTCAAGGGCCGGTTCGATCCGGATCCGGTCGTGCAAGCGGGCTTCAGCTCCGACATTCCGGCTCAAAGAGCCAGCGGCGGTTACAAAGTTGGTGAAGTCTATGGTGAGCTGGATGCGCCGATCTTCAAGAATGTGCCCGGCGCCGAATTGGTGGAGCTCGACGTCTCAGGTCGTTACTCGCACTATAAGACGGATCCAATCACGACGACGGACCCGGTAACCGGCGCGGCGGTCACAACGGCCAGCCAGACCTTCACGCATACGACCTGGAAGGCCGATCTCAACTGGAAGCCGGTCTCGGCGGTTCGGTTCCGCGGATCCTATGCCCAAGGTTTCCGCGCGCCGACGATCGGTGAATTGGCCGGTGGTCCATCGCGCTTCGACTCCGCAATCGATGATCCCTGCTCGGTCTTCAGCGCGCAGGCGCGAAACTTCACCAATGATACTGCCGTTCACGCCAACTGCGTCACGCAAGGCGCGCCGAACGGAGCGAATACGCAACCCAGAGATCAGCTGTCGGTCGTGACAGCCGGCAATCCCCGCCTGAAACCGGAAACATCGACCAGCTGGGTAATCGGCGGCGTGGTGAACCCCCTCCGGGGCTTCACGGCCGAAATGAACTGGTACGACATCAAGGTCAAAGGCGCGATCCAGGCGATCCCGGCCACCACGACGCTGTACCGTTGCGTCTATACCAATGATCCGCTGTCCTGCAGCAACGTGATCCGTTCACCCGCCTCGGGAAGTGTCACTCGGATCAATGCGATCCTTCAGAATATCGCAGAGATCCATACCGCCGGCATCGACGTCAATCTTGCCTATCGCACGCCGCTTCCGGGAGCCGGCACGCTCGGCCTGACCTGGAACAATACGTTCCTGCATCTCTACGATGTGACGACCCCAACTGCGACCGGCACACAGATCGAGAAGCGTGCAGGGCAGGAGACGGACAGCCCGAGCCAGGGCTATCCGCGGTGGAAATCGATCGGCGCGATCGACTGGGACGGTTTCGGTTTCGGCGCGACTCTCACCGGCCGCTACATCTCGAAGCTGAAGGAACTGCAAAACAACGAGAGTCCCTTGAAGGCGACCTTCTACACCGACGCGCAGCTGCGGTGGTCACCAAAGTTCAGTTTCGGGGTTCACGACATCCAGTTTGCGGTGGGCGTCAACAATCTGTTCGACGTGAAGACGCCGGGCTGCGTCGCCTGCGACACCAACCATATGGACCCGACGGTCTACGACACGCCGGGCCGCTATTATTACGCGCGCATCGGCCTGAAATACTGATCGCGCCGACGACTGTGAGGGGAGAGGGCGGTCCGGGGCCAACCCGGGCCGCCCTTCTTTCGCCTGTCGTGCAGATGCTGGACGAACGAGAGACACGCCTTCTTGAACCTTTGCTGTTTCGCGCCGATGTAGGCCGGGTCAGCAAAAGAGGACCTCATTCCCGTGATTGATCATCAGGACATCGTTTCGCAGCTCGTTCCAATTGTCATCGAGCAGTCCAACCGGGGCGAACGCAGCTTCGACATTTACTCGCGGCTGCTGCGCGAGCGTATCGTCTTCATCACGGGCCCGATCGAGGACCATATGGCCAGTCTCGTCACCGCCCAGCTGCTCTTCCTCGAGTCCGAGAACCCGAAGAAGGACATCTTCATGTACATCAATTCGCCGGGCGGCGTGGTGACCGCTGGCCTCGCGATCCACGATACGATGCAATACATCCGGCCGAAGATCAGCACAGTGTGCATCGGCCAGGCAGCTTCGATGGGGAGCTTCTTATTGGCCGCCGGCGAGCCGGGGATGCGCGTTGCGCTTACCAACAGCCGCATCATGGTTCACCAGCCGTCGGGCGGCGCTCAGGGCATGGCCGCGGACATCGAAATTCAGGCGCGTGAGATCCTGCGCATGCGCCAACGCCTCAACGAGCTCTATTCCAAATATACCGGTCAATCGATCGAGGAGATCGAGAAAGCGATGGACCGCGACAAGTTCCTCGAATCCGACGAGGCGAAAGCGTTCGGCCTCATCGACGAAGTGTTCGACAAGCGGCCCGAGCCGGGCGAGGATGCGGGGACAGGCGCTGGAGACGTGACTCCGCAGTAAGCGCCAATTGTTGAAGCCTGATCGAACGATAGGCGATATTCGCAGATCTGGTCGATGCAAGCGAACAGCCTCTGCGTGTTGGCTGCGGTGTCCGCCTGGGCGTGGACACGCTCTTCTTTGCGAAGGTAGACGAAGGCGCGTCCAATCAAGCTATCCGCGCCCGTCTTCTTGGCGACTTCGATGTCGTAGGCATCGAGGGAGTCGTCGAGTTTGCCGGGCTTGAGCACGACCATTCCCAGGCGGAGTTCATGGGTTTACCCTGCTGCCTGGCGTTGAAGTGCTTTATCAACAGCGATTTACGGCAAAGCTGCAGCGAAAGGAGATGCCCCAGCGGCTCTGCCGTGTTCCCCTCTTGTTCTACGAGAACAAATCGGATACGAGAACTTCTCCACAGGCGGGGCTCGACCGCCGATGATTGAAGCTTGAACGGAGACAGGGGACATGGCAGCGCAGCTCAAGGTTATCGGTAGCACAGCGGAAGCACCAGGCATGGATCGTCAGAAGGCCCTCGAAGCGGCGCTCGCGCAGATCGACCGCGCGTTCGGCAAAGGCTCGGCGATGAAGCTCGGCAGCCGCGAGAAGATCGAAATCGAGACAATCTCGACCGGCAGCCTCGGCCTGGACATCGCGCTTGGCGTCGGCGGCCTTCCCCGTGGACGCATCATCGAAATTTACGGGCCGGAGAGCTCAGGCAAGACGACGCTGGCGCTGCATGCGATCGCCGAAGCCCAGCGCAACGGCGGGACTGCAGCGTTCGTCGATGCCGAGCATGCGCTCGATCCGGCCTATGCGAAGAAGCTCGGTGTCGACATTGACGAGCTGATCGTATCGCAGCCGGACACCGGCGAGCAGGCGCTCGAGATCGTCGACACGCTCGTGCGCTCGAATGCGATCGACGTGCTCGTCGTGGATTCGGTTGCCGCCTTGGTTCCGCGGGCCGAGATCGAAGGCGAGATGGGCGACAGCCATGTCGGCCTGCAGGCGCGGCTGATGAGTCAGGCGCTGCGCAAGCTCACCGGGTCGATCAGCCGTTCGCGGTGCATGGTGATCTTCATCAACCAGGTGCGGATGAAGATCGGCGTGATGTACGGCAATCCGGAGACAACGACTGGAGGCAATGCGCTGAAATTCTACGCATCGGTTCGCCTCGACATTCGTCGGACTGGGCAGATCAAGGACCGCGACGACATCGTCGGCAACACGACGCGGGTGAAGGTGGTCAAGAATAAGGTTGCACCGCCGTTCAAGCAGGTCGAGTTCGATATCATGTATGGCGAAGGCATTTCGAAGGTCGGCGAGATCCTCGACCTCGGGGTCAAGGCCGGCCTGATCGAGAAATCGGGCGCCTGGTTCAGCTACGATTCGGTGCGCATCGGCCAGGGTCGCGAGAACGCCAAGACCTATCTCAAGGAAAATCCGGACGTCGGCAAGCGCATTGAAAATGCGATCCGTGGCCGGACCGAGGAAGTTGGCGAGGCCCTGATGGTCGGCACCGGTGACGATGACTCCGAACTGACGGAATAATCACATCGGCGCTTCGTCGCTGCAAATAAGCAAGCTCCCCAGCGGCGAGTGGATGGTCGAGGGCCTCTGCTCGCCGCCCCTTTTATGCATCTGCCGCGCGCTTAGGCGAGGTCTTCCGGTATTGCGATCGAATCCAGGGCGGCCTCGAGCTCTTCCGGATCAGCTTGCATCGGCGCAAAAAGGCGCTTCGGCTCTGTCAGAACGATCAGCAGAAAGCCGCCGGAAGCGCACAGGGCGGTCCCGGTGAGGAAGGGCAGGGGCGTGCCGTCGAAGCGCTGGCCGATCGCGAAGCCGATGAGTGCTGCCCCTACGGTGCCGACCACCCCCTGAACAGACGAGGCGGTACCGGCAATATGTGCCATGTGCTCCATCGCCAGCGTTCCCAGGTTGGACGAGGCGAAGGCGAAGCTCGCCATCGTCAGGCCCTGAAGCAGGATGAATACCGGCAGGCTTTCCAAGCCCGCGAGCGCGATCGCCGCGTGCAATGCGGTAACGACTGCCAGGCACGCTGAGGCTGTGTGGCCCACCCTGCGGAGGCCGAATCGTCCGACCATGCGCGAGTTGAGCCACGAAGCGAGCGCCATGGGGGCTGCAATCGAGGCGAATACCAGGCCGATGAAGCGGCCCTCATGGAAGACGTCGAAAATGATCTGCTGGATCGAAGAAATGTAGGCGACCAGAGCCGAGAAGCTGACCGTCACTGCGAGCGTGTAGCCGCGCGACTGGGGTTCACTCATGGTCTCGACTATCGCCGTTGCGATGGGCCGCCAAGCGAGGGGGCGCCGAAACTCGGCTCGCAGGGTCTCAGGCAATCGAAGCCACGACCAAGCCAGCATGATCAATGCATAAATGGCGATGAGGATAAAGATCGCGCGCCACGACGCGAACGACAGGATGAGCTGGCCGATATTGGGCGCGAGCACCGGGACCAGCATGAAGGTCATGAAGACGAGGCTCATGACACGCGCCATGGCTTCCGCCTGGAAGAGATCCCGGACCATGGCGATGACGAGGACCCGCGTCACTGCAGCTGAAGCTCCCATTGCCGCTCGACCGGCAATGAGCAGCGGGAAACTGCCCGCCAGCGCGCACAGGAGAGCGAAACCGCCATAGAGTGCTACACCGACCGCGAGGATCGGTTTGCGTCCGAACCGGTCGGCGAGCGGCCCCCACATCAATTGTGTCGACGCAAAGCCGAGAAAGTAGGAGATCACGACCAGCTGCCGGTCATTCTCCTGTGCGACATGAAGCGACCGGCCGATATCGGGCAGCGCCGGTATCATGGCGTCGATCGCAAAGGCATTGAGCGCCATCAGCCCGGCAAGCATTGCGGTCATTTCGCGCGTGCCGGGGCGCTTCACGCCGTCATTGGCCAGAGATTCGAACATGAGCGGGGCCTGCTGGCCGATTGGCCGCCGCCGTGCAACAGTGGCGCGCAGGAGGAGGGTCTCCCAAATGATGAACGCCCATATTGGACGGCGGGCTCTGCTTACCGGAGGAGCTGCGATTGCTGCGGCTATGACTTTGCCTGCGGCCCGGCTAATCGCGCAGGTCGCGTCCGACCTTCCGCGAGCAACGCTTCCGCCGCCGATTTCACCGGCCGAACGGCTCGAGCGTGTCGCCAAAGCGAAGCGCCTCATGCAGCAAAATGGGATCGGATCGATTATCGTCGAATCCGGCTCCAGCCTCGATTATCTGACGGGCGTCCAGTGGCATCGCTCGGAGCGGCTGACTGCAGCAGTGATTCCGGCCACCGGCGATCCGATCGTCGTGACACCCTTTTTCGAGCGTCCCTCGGTCGCGGAGACCTTGGCAATACCCGCGGAAGTTCGCACCTGGAACGAGGATCAGGACCCGCTCAGCCTTGTGGCGGATTTCCTTCGCGAGCGCGGAGTGGCCGGTGCGCCGGTCGGATTCGAGGAGACGGACCGCTACTTCATTTTCGACCGGCTTGCTCAGCAGCTTCCCGGGCTGAAGGCGGTCAATGCCAATCCGGTTGTACGTGCGCTGCGGCTGATCAAGTCGCCGGCCGAATTGGCGCTGATGCAGGCGGCCAACGACATCACTTTGCGTGCGATGCGTCATGCCGGGGAGCAGGCCCGAGCCGGCATGACTCCGCAAGACTTTGGCGCAGCCATCGATGCTGCGACGAGCGTGATGGGGGGAAGTCCTGAATTTGCGCTGGTGCTGATCGATGAAGCCTCGGCGCTCCCGCACGGCTCCAACAAGCCGCAGCTGGTGAGGCGCGGGAGCACGATCCTGTTCGACTGCGGCTGCAGCGTACATGGCTACCAGTCGGACATTTCGAGGACATTCGTTTTCGGCGCCGATCCGACGGCCGAGCAGCGCAAGGTCTGGAACCAGGTTCACGAGGGACAGCAGATCGCTATCCGGGCGGCGAAGCTTGGCGCACCCGCCGGAAGCGTCGATGACGCAGTTCGCGCAGCCTATGAAAGCTGGGGCTATGGGCCGGGTTACAAGCTGCCGGGCCTGTCGCACCGCACAGGGCACGGGATTGGCATGGACGGACATGAGCCAGCCTATCTCGTCCACGGCGATATGACGCCGCTTGAGCCCGGCATGTGTTTCTCGGATGAGCCGGGTATCTACATTCCGGGCAAGTTTGGCGTGCGGCTCGAAGATTGCTGGCACATGACCCAGAACGGACCGAAGTTCTTCACCGAGCCACCGCCGAGCATCGATCGTCCGTTTGACCAGGGATCATCCGGAAAGGGCGAGCGGGGCTGATGGAAACCGCGGCCGCCTAGAAATGGTCGTGAATCTTGCCGGACCGCTGCACATGCGAGGGCGCGTGGGGTGCCTCGATATCGGCTGGCGCCTCGGTGTCGAGGCCGCCTTCCCAGCGGGCGACAATGCTCGCAGCCACGGCGTTGCCGACAACATTCGTCGCCGACCTTCCCATATCGAGGAAATGATCGACGGCGAGGATCAAGAGCAGGCCGGCTTCCGGAATCTTGAACATCGACATGGTTGCGGCAATCACGACGAGGCTCGCGCGGGGCACTCCGGCCATGCCTTTGGAGGTGATCATCAGCACCAGGAGCATGGTGATTTCCTGGCCGATGCCGAGATGCAATGCATAGGCTTGCGCGATGAAGATCGTCGCGAACGTCATGTACATCATCGAGCCGTCGAGGTTGAACGAATAGCCCAGCGGCAAGACGAAGCTAGCGATGCGCGGCGGAACGCCGAAGCGGTCGAGCGCTTCTAGCGTTCGCGGATAGGCCGCCTCGGACGAGGCGGTCGAGAATGCGAGCACGACCGGATCGCGGATGTAGCGGACGAGGTGCCGGGTTCTTGGGCCGACAATCACGAAGGCTGCGCCGATCAGCACGGCCCAAAGTGCGACCAGGCCGACGTAGAAGCCGCCCACGAACTTGCCGAAGGTACCGATGATGCTTGGGCCCCGTTCCGCGATCGCGCTGGCGACCGCGGTGAACACGGCGAATGGCGCGAAACGCATTACATAATCGGTGACCTGCAGCATCACCTTCACCAGCGCCTCGACCCCGCGCACGATCGAAGCACCGCGGTCGCCGACCGCAGTCAGCGCGACACCGAAGAAGAGCGAAAAGATGACGATAGGCAGAATCTCGTTGGTGCTCATTGCCTCGAAGATCGACTGCGGCACGAGGTGGGAGACGAAATCCTTCAAGTTGAAAGCGGCGGTTTCGACGCCGCTCGCGGCACTAGCCGGCGGCAGCGGCAGGTTCAGGCCGACGCCCGGCTGGAGCAGGCTGACGAGGATCAGCCCGAGCGTGAGCGAGACGAGGCTCGCAAGAATGAACCAGAGGATTGAGCGCAATCCCACGCGCCCCAATGCGGCAACGTCGCCCATGTGGGCGATCCCGGCGACCAGCGTTGAGAAGACGAGTGGTGCAATGATCATCTTGATCAGCCGCAGGAAGAGCGTGGTGACGACACTAAGATAGTCGGCGATCGACTTGAGCCGCTCGGCGCTCGCAGGGGTTCCATCGTCGATCGCACTATTTATCACCCAGCCGGCGATGATCCCGAGCACCAGTGCGATCAGTATGTAGCGAGTGAGCTTTTTGGCCATTCCGTTCCCCTCTGGCTCGAACCCAAGCCGGTGAGTGGAAGCGCGTCAAGCGCTTCACAGCTGCTCGTCGGCTGGCTAGGGCGCACGCAATGGCAGCGGACAATCCGGCAGCAGTGGGCGTTCTCGAATTCGGGCGCGCAATCCTGCACGACGAGGCACGGGCCCTCGATGCGCTCGCGGACAGCCTCGACGGGCCGTTCGAGGATGCGGTTCGCCTGATCTACGAATGCAGGGGCAAGCTGATCGTCAGCGGCCTCGGCAAGTCCGGGCACGTAGCCCGCAAGATCGCGGCCACTTTCGCCTCGACTGGGACGACGGCCGTATTCCTCCATCTCGCTGAAGCAATCCATGGGGATCTCGGCATGGCAGCCGAGGGAGATGTCGCGATTCTCATTTCCCAGAGCGGTGAGACGAGCGAGCTCGAGGGCGTAATCGATCATTTTCAGCACGCGTTGATTCCGATCATCGCGATCACCGGCCATTCCGGGTCGATGCTGGCGGATGCCGCAAAAGTGAAGCTGCTGCTTCCGCATTGGCCCGAAGTCGGACCCGAATCCGTTGCACCGACGACTTCGACCACCATGACCCTCGCGCTCGGCGATGCGCTGGCAATGACCGTGATGCGCCAGAAGGGCTTTACGCGGGCGGACTTTGGACGACTTCATCCTGGCGGATCGCTCGGCGCGCGGCTGCAACCGGTACGGCGGCTGATGCATGGAGGCGAAGCATTGCCGCTGACACGCGAAGACAGCTCAATGCATGACACGGTGGTTGAAATGACGGCTAAGCGCCTCGGCGTGGTCGGAGTCACCGACGAGGGAGGCTATCTTCTGGGGGTAATCACGGACGGCGATCTTCGCCGCAATATCGAGCGTGGGCTCGAGCATACCGCGATGGAGTTCATGACTCGCGATCCCAAGACAGTTGGTCCGGACGACCTCGTCGACGACGCACTTGCGCTTTTCGATGAATATAAGATCACATCTTTGTTCGTCGTCGAGGAAGACGGCGCGGGCAAGAAGCCGGTGGGTGTCCTCCATATTCACGACTGCCCCGTAGTTCGATGAACACCATCATTCTGATTCCGGCCCGTTATCAGTCGTCGCGCTATCCGGGAAAGCCGCTGGTTGAGCTGAAGGGGGCGAAGGGCACCTTGAAGCCGCTGATCCAGCGCAGCGTAGAGGCCGCCCGGCGCGTGCCCGGCATTTCCGGCATTTTCGTCACGACCGACGACGAGCGAATTGCCGAAGCCTGCTCGCGCTTCGGCGTCGGGGTGATCATGACTTCGAGCGGGTGCCGCAACGGGACCGAGCGCTGCGCCGAGGCGCTCCACTCGCTGCACGAGCCCGACCTGGTGATCAATTTCCAGGGAGACGCGCTGCTCACTCCTCCCAGCTTCGTCGATGCGCTGATCACGCGGATGCGCGACGAGGGCGAGGCGATGGTGGCAACTCCTGCTCTGCGCCTCAGAAGCGACGAGCTACGGTCGCTACAGGCAGAAGAAGCAGCGGGACGCGTCGGCGGAACAAGCGTGGTTACCGATGCCCGGGGCCGCGCGCTCTATTTTTCGAAGCGTCTGATCCCGCATTTACCCGGCGGAGCGCTCGACGCAGAGCTGTCGCCGGTTCGGCTGCACGTCGGCGTCTATGCCTATCGACCGCAAGCGCTCGAGCGCTATGCAGCGACGCCGGTGAGCGAGCTGGAGACGCTCGAGGGCCTTGAGCAATTACGCTTTCTCGTGGCGGGCGTGCCGGTGGCAGTGGTTGAGGTCGAAGCCCCGCGGTTCGCGCTTCGTGAGCTCAACAATCCCGAGGATGTGGGACCGATCGAGCAGGCGCTCGCGGTGGCGGGTATCGAGTGAGCTGTCTCGACGCGCTAGACCCCAAATACCGGCTGATCCTGTGTGATGTCTGGGGCGTGGTTCATGACGGGGTCCATCTTTATCCCGGCGCGAAAGCTCGGCTGATGCAATGGCGCGGCGAGGGGCGCTGCATTGCACTGCTCACCAACGCGCCGCGCACTGCAGAGGCCGTCGAACAACAGCTTGCGCGAATCGGGCTCCCGCGTGACGCCTACGACTTCGTCGCTACAGGCGGCGAGGCCGGTATTGAGGCGCTCGACGCGCTTGACGCGCCAGTCGGATTCATCGGCACCGCAGCTGATCGTCAGATACTCGAGGGCAGGGGCGTGCGAATATCCGAAGCGGATGACTTCACGGACCTTGCCTGTACCGGGACGGCCGAGAGCCGTCCTGTTCCGAGCGACTATCTTCCGGATTTGGAACGCTGGGCCGGGCGCGACGTCAACATGCACTGCCTAAACCCGGATCGGCTGGTGATCCGTGGGGGCATTCCTGAAGCCTGTGCAGGCGCGATTGCCGATCTTTATCAAGGTCTTGGCGGCCGAGTGACCTGGTATGGCAAGCCCCATGAAGCGATTTACCGCCATGCGCTCCATCATGGCGGAAATCCTCCGAAGGACGCTGTCCTTGCCGTCGGCGACGGTCTCGAGACTGACATCCTCGGCGCTGCGCGAATGGGGTTCGACGCAATCTTCGTCAGCGGCGGAGTTCATGGCGGCAAGCCCTTCCCGAGCGATTTCGCAGCGAGGAACCATTTGGGCGACTGGCGGCCGGTGGCTGTTGTCGAGAGCCTCGCCTAGAGGGCAAGCGGTTCGACGGCCGGCTGCGCCGGCAGCATCGGAGGCGTCGACACCATTATCTCCTGGCCTTCGTTGATCACCGACCGGACTGCAGCCACAGCCCTATCGATTGCGGAAAACTCCAGTGAACCGCAACCGGGGTTGTCCACGCTGCCGACAAGTCCGCGCGAGCGCAGGTCATTCCAGAACTTGTTGAGGTCACGCATCCGGAACGGCTTTCCACGCAATCGGCCAACCCGCTGAATCAGCTCTCCGAGCGCATTCGGCTCCAGTGGAATAAGGCCGACCGGCTTTCCCGACGCAATCGCATCGGAAAGCATTGAAACGCTGTCCCCAGTGACGTGAATTTCATCCGCGGCGTGCAGCAAGGCGGGATAACGGGGGAATTGGCCGTGCACGACCGCGTCCTCGCCGAGGGCCGCTTGAGCTGCCGCCAAAAGTGCTGTGCCCGTCCGCGGACTGGTGGCAGCGATCACCGATCCACCCTCCCGGTCAGCCCTGCGCTGGAGCGCCCGCGCCGCATCAGTCACGACATTTGCATCGAAGCGCCACAGCGAGGTCTTGCCGCCGATGACGATCAAGCGACGGGGCCGCTCGAAGCGGTCCAGCCACGACTGTTCTTCGCGGTCGGGGCGGATGTCCCGCTGGCTGGTAATGGTGATCGGTAGCCGAACCACGTTCTTGCCATCGCGAACGGCATATTGAGTGGTCGTGATCACCAGATCGAACAGAAGGTGAGAGACCATCGGATCACCAAGACGCACGATCTTCGTCCGTCCACCCGAAGCGCGCTGAATGTAGCGGGCTACCGGAGCGCTGCGCTGGCCAATGCCGAGGACAAGCGTCGGCCAGGGAGGAGCGATCTGGCGGCGTATCTCGGGCTCGAGCTGGGCAATTGTGACGTCGCGCAGCACGGCGGGCAGGTGAGCGAACCACCTGTAGCGCATTTGCAGCGTCCGGAACGGAAGGCCGAGCGCTTCGGCGAGCGCAAGGACCTGATGATTGTCGCCTTTATGTGGGCCTAGGAGAACCCACATGTCGGGCCCGTCACGTCTGTTCATGAGCGGGATCTACGAGCCGCCACTTTGCAGCCTCATTACCAGTAGCTTTCAAGTTGCTGTTTGCCTCGAAGTGATGGCGGTTGTCGATGACCTCGCCTAGATAGCTCGAATGCAACTACTCGGACGCGAAATCGGGCTCAACCAACCTCTATTTCTCATCGCTGGACCCTGCGTCGTCGAAAGCGAAGAACTGCAGCTGCGCACGGCCGAGCGGCTCAAGGGCATCACCGAGCGGCTGGGCGTGCACTTCATTTTCAAGTCGAGCTTCGACAAAGCCAACCGATCGTCTGACAAAAGCTTCCGCGGCCTCGGCATGGAGGAGGGCCTTCGCATCCTCGAGAAGGTCAAGCATGCCCTCGATGTACCGCTGCTGACCGACGTCCACGATATTGCCCAGATCGAGCCCGTCGCCGAAGTAGCCGATGTACTCCAGACCCCGGCGTTCCTTGCCCGGCAGACCGATTTCATCCATTCGGTCGCCGCGTCGGGCAAGCCGGTCAACATAAAAAAGGCGCAGTTCATGGCGCCGCACGATATGACGAATGTCGTCGAAAAGGCGCGCAATGCCGCTCAGGCCGCGGGAGTCAATGAAGAGACCATCATGGTCTGTGAACGAGGCGCCTCGTTCGGCTACAACAATCTCGTCAGCGACATGCGCAGCCTTGCGATCATGCGCGAGACGGGCTGCCCGGTCGTCTTCGACGCCACACACAGCGTCCAGCTTCCGGGCGGGCAGGGGACCAGTTCGGGCGGTCAGCGTGAGTTCGTTCCGGTCCTTGCGCGAGCTGCTGTCGCAACCGGAATCGCCGGGCTGTTCATGGAAACACACCCGGATCCGGCAAGCGCCAAATCCGATGGGCCAAATGCCTGGCCACTCGAGCGGATGGAGAGTCTCCTATCGACCTTGGTCGCGCTCGACCGCCTCGTGAAGGAGCGTGGGTTCGACGAAAGCGAGCTTTAGACCCTTCGGACGCGCACCCTCCGGTGCTCGCGCTTGAGCTGGATCATCATCGCAACGACATTCGCGGCATTGCCGAGTACCAGAGCGATCGCCGCACCCGTCACATTCAGCGCCAAGGAAAGAGGCGCGATGGCGATGAAAAAGACCGCGCTGCCGAGTAATTTGGCCTTCAGCGGACCGTCCGAACGACCGAGCGCGTAAAGCATCGGCGACAACGGGAAACTGAAGATGCCGATCAACGACATCGCCATGAGCACCATGAGCGGATCATAGGCGCCGAGGAATGCCTTCCCGAAGAATAGGCTGATGAGCGGCTTTCCGCCGAGCAGCAGGATCAATATGGCGAGCACCGCGACGCCGCCAATGAGCACGGATCCGCGAAGCATCAGCTTCCACGGCTTCTTCGACGTCAGATCCATGCGGACGACTTCCGGATAGAAGGCGCGCGCCAGCAGGTCGCTCGGTTTTTGAGCGCCGTCGGCGATTTCCGATGCGAGGCGAAACAGACCCGCGCCAGCTGGGCCAAGGAGACCGCCGACGATCAGCCGCCCGATCGGCCCCCAAACCGCGTCGATGCTCGAAGTCAGATTGACGTCGATCGCGAATCGCCACGCGCCGCGAAGCGCAGTCGGCTTTAGCGTAGGTCGGATCCCTTCGAGGTAGCCGGTGCGGCGCAGCTCGCGCCAGGCGAGGAACCACAGCAGCAAATCATCGAACAGCTCTGTGACGTACCAGACCGCAACATAGACTGGAAAGGACGCGCCTGCGAAAAAGGCGGCTCCTGCCAAAACCGCTCGGCCAATGGGCTGGGCCGTCCCGCCCCAGCTGATGAGGTCGAACCGATCAAGCACACGGAGCACGCCCGTGGGAGTCGCGGACGCCATGGTCGGCAGCAGGGTGCAGTATATCAGGCCGAGCCAGAGATATTCCGGACGAATGCCGAACCAAGAGCCGATCAACGGCAGCAACGCGGCAGCGAGCAGCATGCCGCCGACGCCGCTGATCAGGTCCAGCGCGAAGGCAAAGCCAGTAGCCACCTTGAAATGCTCGGGGTCGCCGTGAGCAACGCCATGGCCGCCGTAGCGGACAATCAGCTGCCATGACTGGAACTTTGCAATGCCGCTCACGGCTTTGACGTAGCTGGTGATGAGGATCAGCGTTCCGAACAGGACGACGCCAAGACCGCGGCCCGCAAATGCCAGCGTCGCGATGCCGCAGACTGCGCCAACCGCCTTGGACACTCCAAGATAGCTGCTGTTCTTCAGCAGTGAACGGAGATGCTGGTCTTTGAACCAGTGCTTCATGGAAGCGGTCTAAGCGCGATCGCCAAGAGAGCAAGCGACGAAGCAATCCAGCTGCGGCGCTGGATTGCTTCGCTGCAGTGTCGTTCGCATTGCTCTAGGCTGGTTCCGGCACCCTTTGCTGGATCACCCTGTCGGCGAGCGGCCCGTTGAGTTCGGCGAGATGGTCGAACTCTGATTCATAGGTGGCGAGGCCCTGGCTTTGAGAACGCAGCTCGGCTTCCAGGCCCGAGAGCTCCGCCTCGGGGATCAATGCCTCGATCCGGTCCCAGCCGGTCCACCCATCGCGCGGGCCCATTCCGAGCATCTGGCCGCGCCTGCCGGCAATCGCCGAAGTAATGCGGCTGGTGGCGCTGGACGGACAGACGACCGTGAGCTTGTGCATCGGCTCGAGCAGGTGCGGGCCGGCGGCGGCGAGTGCTTCCTGCATCGCGATGCGCCCGGCGAGCCGGAATGCCAATTCGGAACTGTCGACGCTGTGATAGCTGCCGTCGACCAGGGTGACCGCGCAGTCGACCACCTCAAAACCGAGGGGCCCCTTGCGCATTGCCTCGCGCACCCCATCCTCGACGGCCGGGATCCATTGCTTGGGCACCGCGCCACCATGGATCTTCTCCTCAAAGGCAAAGCCCTCGCCTCGGCCCAGCGGACGGATCTCGATGATCACGTCGCCGAACTGTCCATGGCCTCCTGACTGTTTCTTGTGCCTGCCGTGCTGGCGCACGGGTTTGCGAATGGATTCGCGATAGCCGACGGTCGGCGGATGGCTCTTCACCTCCACGCCGTAGCGGCGCTTGAGCCGCGCCAGCACCGTGTTAAGATGTTCGTCGTTGACGCCGCGGAGGCGGATTTCGTGATTGGCATCGTCATGCTCGACGACGAGCGCGGCATCTTCCTCGGCGAGACGTTGCAGTGCACCTGAGAGCTTGACGTCGTCCTTGCGGTCGGCGGGCTCGATTGCGACCGCGCAATTGCGCGCCGGATAGTCGACCTCGATCTGCGGCGGGACCTTGCCTGCGCCGAGCCACTGGCCGCTTTTCACAGTGTCGATCTTGGCAACCGCGACGATCTCGCCGTTGCGAGCTTCGCCGACCTTGGTCGTCTTTTCGCCCTGGAGCTTGAACAGCGATCCGACGCGAACATGGTCGTCACCTTCGAGCTTCAGGTCCGATCCCTCGGCAATCCGCCCCCCGATCACGCGCCCCAGTGCAAGCCGACCGATTGCGCCGTGAATGACCTTGAATATGTAGAGCGACGGATCGGAGACTCCGAGCCGGTCCGCAGCGCCTCCCGGGCCGGGCACCTCGTGCCGCATGGCCTTGAGCAGGCGCCGCACACCCCATGAGCTGATTGCCGAGCCGAAGAGGACCGAGACACCCAGATTCTCGCCGGTCTCGCGAGCGAGGTCCTGAACAATCTTCTCACGGGTGGGCGCCTCGTCCATCAGCAATTGTTCGAGCAATTCGTCGTCATGATCGGCGAGCTGTTCGAGCATGTGAGTGCGCGCTTCATGCTCGCGTTCCTGCAGGTCGGTCGGAATTTCAATTCGTTCGGATTGCTTGCCTGCACGATATTTGAACGCATATTCGAGCGCGAGGTCGACGAAGCCGCTGACCTTCTCGCCGTCCCAGATCGGAATCTGGCGAGCGATGAGAGGCGAAACGCTCATTGGCTGAAGGGCCGACAGCAGGTCGCGAATGCGGCCATGCGCCTGATCGATACGATTGACGAAGATGAGGTGCGGGATAGCGAGCTCGTCCAGCGCCCGGAGCGCCGGCGCCGCGAGAGGCGCACGGCTTGGATCAGGATCGACCACCACAATCGCGACGTCCGCGATCGCGAGCGCTCTTGCGCCATCGGCGGAGAAGCCGACAGAGCCCGGTACATCAACGATTGCGAACTCGTCGCCCAGGTAATGAAAATTGTAGAGGTTCAATTCGGTCGAGCCGCCGCGGGCACGCGCTTCCGGGCTCGAGTCGCCGATGCTGGAGCCGTTGGCCGTCGATCCCAAACGGTCGGTGGCGCCGGCTGCAAACAGCATGGCCTCGGCAAGACTTGTCTTTCCCGCGCCGGCGGGTCCCACCAGCGCGATTACTCGGGTGCCTTTTGCAGATTCTCCAGCCATGTGACTCTCCCTTCGTGCCGTTACCGGCGCGCGAGTCGCTCTCTAAAAGGCGCTCGGGCGCCTATCTGGAAAGATCCACCGTCCGCCTGTTTTCCGCAGTTGGCAAGAGGGGAGAGTGCCCCAATGCGGAAATCTCAAGAAGGCCGTGAGTTAAGACCGCGTGACGAAGTCAGCCGCCCGTTCAAACCGCAACGACCCACGCGGGCACGAGGCCGAATCGCCCTGGCGCATTCCGCCCGCAGGCTGGAAGCAAATCGTCCGTCGAACCTGGCAGCAGACATGGATCGACAATGTCGGGCTGGTCGCCGCCGGGGTCGCATTCTACGGATTCCTGGCCTTCGTTCCGCTGCTTGCGGCAATCATCCTCGTCTACGGATTTGTCGCGAAAATCGGCACCGTCATCGACACGATGCAGGCGCTCTTCCAAGTGCTTCCAGGCGACATCGCCAAGCTGCTGAGCGACCAGGTCATCGGCATCGTCCACACATCCGAGGGCAAGAAGGGCATCGGCCTCATCCTCGCTCTCGCGATCGCGCTCTACGGCGCGAGTAACGGAGCTGGCGCCATCATCACCGCGCTCAACATCGCTTACGAGGAGCGCGAGAAGCGACCGCTGTGGGAATATTATGCGACTGCGCTGACCATCACGCTCGGGGTGATCTTCACTGCATTGATGGCCATCGCTGCAGTCGCAATCGTATCCGCTCTCGGAAATTTCCTGCCGCGCGCAGCGGGTGCGACCATCCTCGTCGGCAAGGCTGCGGCTTATCTCGCGATGACGCTGGTCGGCGCAGCAATCGCCGCGACCCTCTACCGCTTCGCGCCGTGCCGCGCGCGCGCCCGGTGGGTGTGGATCACGCCGGGGTCGATCTTCACTGCTGTCATGTGGCTGCTTTTGACGCTCGCCCTGGGTGTGTACGTCAGCAGCGTCGCCAATTATGCCGCGACTTACGGCTCGCTGGCGGCGGTCGCCGGCCTGCTCACCTGGATGTATCTGTCGGCTTATGCGTTCGTCTTCGGCGCCGAGCTCAACCGCGAGGTCGAGCATCAGACGGCGAAGGATTCGACGACCGGACGCCCGCGGCCCATGGGCGAGCGAGGCGCCTGGGCAGCGGACCATGTCGCGAGCGATGACCGACCGAAGAAGCGATCCGGAAAGCCGAAGCTAACCGACCGGCAGCCGAGTTAGGCTGCGGGAAGCAGCCGTCGCTCGCCGGCAAGGCGCAACAGCGCCGCCTGCAGTTTCTCGAAGGCGCGGACCTCGATCTGGCGAATCCGTTCGCGGCTGACCCCGTAGACCTGGCTCAGTTCCTCGAGCGTCTTGGGTTCGTCGGCGAGGCGCCGCTCCATGAGGATGTGCTTCTCGCGGTCGTTGAGACTTTCAAGCGCACTCATCAGCAGGTCGTGGCGGACACGGGTCTCCTCGTCCTCGGCGATCCGCTCGTCCTGAAGCGGGCCGGTATCGACCAGGAAATCCTGCCACTGATTCTCGCTGCCCTCGTCGCCCTTCAGCGAAACATTGAGGCTGGTATCGCCGCCCATCGCCATCCGGCGGTTCATGGATACGACTTCTTCTTCGCTGACGCCGAGGTCGGTTGCGATCTTGGTCACATCCTGGGGCTTGAGATCACCCTCGTCGAATGCGTCGATCTGGTTCTTCATCCGGCGAAGGTTGAAGAAGAGCTTCTTCTGGGCCGCGGTCGTGCCCATCTTGACCAGGCTCCACGAGCGCAGGATGAATTCCTGGATCGAGGCCCTGATCCACCACATCGCATATGTAGCGAGACGGAAGCCGCGGTCGGGCTCGAACTTCTTCACGCCCTGCATCAGGCCGATATTGCCTTCGCTGATCAGTTCGCTGACCGGCAGTCCATAGCCGCGGTAGCCCATGGCGATCTTCGCCACGAGCCTGAGGTGCGAATTGACCAGTTTCGCGGCTGCGTCCGTATCGCCATGCTCGCGCCAGCGTTTGGCGAGCATATATTCCTCCTCCGGAGAGAGGATCGGAAATTTCTTGATCTCCGCGAGATAGCGGTTGAGTCCGGCCTCCCCACCGGACGCGGGGAGCGAGACGATCCCTTTCTTGTCAGCCATATTCTACCGTCTTCTCCCTTTTGTAGGGCGGCCGACCGCCCTAACGAGTTAATTCCTATACACCAAGCGCCCGCATCAGTTCCTGCATGTCGGGCGGCATGGGACTTGTGAACGCCAGTCTGCGCTTCGTCACCGGATGGGTGAAGCCAAGTTCGGCCGCGTGCAGCGCCTGGCGATCAAAACCGAGCTCCTTGAGCAGCTTGCCGCGTGTCTTTCCCGAACGCCCGTAAACCGGGTCGCCGACGAGCGGATGCCCGATCGAAGCCATATGGACCCGAACTTGATGGGTCCGGCCCGTTTCGAGCCGGCATTCCACCAGCGCTGCGTCTCGCAACGTCTTCAAGCGCTTCCAGTGGGTTATTGAGCGCTTTCCGCGGGCGCCCTCGACGATCGCAATCTTCTTGCGGTTCGTCGCGGAGCGCGCGAGGGGGGCATCGATCGTGCCACTGCTCAATTGGGGAACACCGCCGACAATTGCGAAGTAACGCCGATCGATCGAATGAGCCGCGAACTGCTTTGCCAGCCCTTCGTGGGCAACATCGGTCTTCGCGACCACCAACAGACCCGACGTGTCCTTGTCGATTCGATGGACGATGCCGGGCCGAGCCACTCCGCCGATGCCTGAAAGCGAACCGCCGCAATGGTGGAGCAGTGCATTAACCAGGGTCCCGTCGAGATTTCCGGCCGCGGGATGGACTACCAGCCCCGGGGGTTTGTCGACGACGAGCAGATGTTCGTCCTCGAACACAATCGTCAGTGGGATGTCCTGCGGCTGGTTATGTGCCGGTTGCGGTTCGGGGACCGCAACTTTGAGCGCTTCCTCGCCGCGTACCTTGGTCGCGGGATCGCGAACCGCTTTCCCTCCGGCTTCAACCGCCCCGCTGCGGATTAGCGCCTTCAGCCGTTCGCGAGACAGGGTCGGCACCGCCGCGGCAAGCGCACGGTCAAGCCGCCAGCCAGCATGGGCGGGCTCCAGGCGCACATCGATCGTCTGAATTCCCCCCATTTCTGACCTGGATATGGGAATTGGACCGGTTCCGTTCAATGTCTGGAGCTTGCGCGAGGTCGGACTCTGCCCCATCAACATGTCGCGATGAATCCAGTCGACCTCGCCAGTCTCCTTTGCTCGCGGCTTTGCCATGATCTCATGTCGCCCATTGGAGCGCTCAACAACGGTATCGAATTGCTCGCCGACGAGACCGATCCCGAGATGCGGGAGAAGTGCCTCGAGCTGCTCGCCGATAGCGCGCGGGCCTCTGCCAACAAACTGAAATTCTTCCGGCTTGCGTTCGGCGCCGCCGGCGGATTCGGCGAGGAGATCGATACGCACGAAGCCGAAGCGGCGTTGCAGGGGTTGTTCGGCCCGGAGCGGCGGATCGAGCTGGGGTGGGTTGTGAGCGATGAGAAACTGCCCAAGGACGCAGTGAAGCTTCTGCTCAATTTGGCAATGCTTGCCGGTGATGCACTGGTGCGTGGCGGTCATCTCGACGTCGGTGCAGAGCGGCATGGAGATGAGATCGAACTCGCAGTCCGGGCCGAAGGACCGCGGATCCTGCTCGATCCTGCGCTGCGCGAGACGCTTGCAAATGGCGGCGGCGGTGGTCCGATCGAACCCCGAGCCGCCGGCGCATGGCTCGCACACAATATGATTACGAGCGCCGGCGGCACGATCCGGCTCTCGGATCCGTCCAGCCCTGGCCTGACAATCGGCGCCGTGCTTTCGGCAAGGTGAGCGAGGACACGATGGCAACGAGCGCGGAATTGATCGGACTGTTCCCGCCGCACTTCACCCCGGCGGGGCGAATTCAGATCGATGTCGGGACGGGGCTGGCCGGGGGCTTCCGAACGCCCTCCTTTGGGTCGCTCGAGATCAGCGATGCGCGCGCGTTTCAAGCTCAGGCCGAATCGGAAGCAAGCTTTTTCGATACTCACGGATTTGCGCTTCTGGCCCACAGAACGGCGGTGCGGGATTGGGACTCGCAAGACAGTCCGGAAGGCAGCGAAGTCGCTCGGCTATATTATCCCGAGATCGAGCAGCTCGTGCGGCACAAACTCTTTCCCGGCAGGCGGGTCGAGGTGCACCAGTGGTCGCCGCCGATCCGTCGCGGCCGCGACACCTCAACGCCGCATTATGGCAGCGCAGTCCACAGCGACTATGGCCTGACTCCAGACGATTTCGAAGTCAGCGTCGAAGCCTATGCCGATCGCCGGGCCGCAGAGGCATGGCGCCGCAGCTACGAGCGTGAAGCGGTCGAAGCGTTCATGATCGTCGACTTCTGGCGGCCGACGAACATGGCAGGGCCGCTGCTTCACATGCCACTTGCACTATGCGATCCAACGAGCATCGAAATCGCCGATCTCGTTCCAACGGCGATGACTGGAATCGCCCCGTCGGGTCTGCCCACGCACCATGTTGCACTTCGCTACAACCCCGATCAGCGCTGGTACTATTATCCGCGAATGCGGATCGACGAGGTCCTCGCGTTCAAGCTCTTCGAGTGCCGTAAAGACGACCCCGAACCGTCCGGCTTCCGAAGCGTCTTCCATAGTGCCTTTGTCGATCCGCACGCGCCGCACGATGCAGAGGAGCGGCAAAGCTGCGAACATCGCGTCGGGGTCGTCCTCCTGCACGATTAGCTTCGATCACGACGAGCTCAGGACAGGGATAACGCTGCATTAACTCCTACCCGGCATAAGCCCCATTGAAGCCAGCGCTGAGGGGCGATTTCGCCGATGGACGACCTGATTGCCGATTTCGTAGCCGAATGCCGAGAGATGCTCGAAGCCCTGGGTGGCGAGATC
The DNA here is from genome assembly GCA_966424035.1 of uncultured Sphingomonas sp. Lineage (GTDB taxonomy): Bacteria > Pseudomonadota > Alphaproteobacteria > Sphingomonadales > Sphingomonadaceae > Sphingomicrobium. The sequence goes on from CBJLMA010000017.1 coordinate 30,970, forward strand.
GTCGCCTGGGAAGCGCAGCCCGACGACCGCGCTCGGCTCGATAGCATCTTCCGCTTCGTTCACACCGTGAAGGGCAATTGCGGTTTCTTCGAATTTCCGCGGCTCGAAGCCCTCAGTCATGCGGCAGAGGACGCACTCGCCGATGTTCGCGCCGGCCGGCGCGTGCCCGATGGCGCGCTGGTCAGCGCAGTGCTCGCGATTATCGACCGCATTGGCGAAATGGTCGCAGCGATCGAAGCCGGCGAAGAACTGCCCGGCGGAGACGATAATGGGCTGATCGATGCGCTGGCGCCTGGTGCAGAAAGTGCAGTCGTCCCGATGGCAACTGCCGCTGCGGATGCGTCGACGAAAGCGTCGGCCGCGCCGCGCACCATCCGCCTCTCTGTCGAGCTGCTCGACCGCGTGATGAGCACAGTTTCCGATATGGTGCTTGCCCGCAACGAGCTGGCGAGACGGCTGCGCGAATCCGAATCGGACGTTCCCGTTGACGGCGCATTCGAGCGCTTGTCGTCGATCATCGCGGAAATGCGCGACGCAATCACGCGCACGCGCATGCAGCGGATCGAGAACCTGTTCGTCGGCCTTCCCCGCATGATCCGCGATCTTTCGGCCGAGCTCGGCAAGCAGGTGCTGGTCGATATCGAGGGTGGAGATGTCGAACTGGATCGCGAGATGATCGAGATGATTCGCGATCCCTTAACCCACATCATCCGCAATGCGGTCGATCACGGCATCGAAAAGCCCGCCGACCGCCTGAACGCCGGAAAGCGCGAGATTGGCGTCCTCGCAGTTTCGGCGCGCCAGTCGGGCAATCAGATCCTGATCGACATTCAGGATGACGGGCGCGGCATTGACGGCAAGAAGCTGGTCGACAAGGCGATTTCAAGCGGGATCATCAGCAAGGACGATGCCGGGCAGCTTAGCCCACGCGAGCAGCTGGCGCTGATTTTCGAGGCCGGCCTGTCCACTGCCCGGGAGGTCACCGCCATTTCCGGCCGCGGCGTTGGAATGGATGTGGTCCGCTCCAACATCGAGCGAATCGGCGGGATTGTCGAAGTCGACAGTCGGCCCGGCGAGGGGACGCGCATGACGTTGCGCGTGCCGCTGACCCTGACCATCATCCCGGCGCTGACGGTGTCGATCGCCGGCCAGAATTTTGCAATTCCGAGATCGGCAATCGAAGAGATAGTGCGCGCCAATGGCGAAAGCGTCACGCTCGAACATCTGGGCGGCGCCGGAGTTGCAACGATCCGTGGCCGTCGGGTTCCGGAGGTTTCGCTCGCCTCGGTCCTCGGTCTGCGGAGCGAGATCGACGAAAGGGACCGCACCCTGATCGTGCTTCGGCCGGCCGGCGGCGATGTCTATGCCCTGTCGGTCGACCGGATTCACGACCATGAGGAATTGGTGGTCAAGCCGGCAGCGCCGGCAGTGATGGCGACGGGCCTTTATGCCGGAACGACGCTGGCGGACGATGGCAGTCCGATCCTTCTCTTCGATCCGGCGGGAATCGCGCAGGTCGGTGGTGTGAAGCTCGAGGTCCAGGAGCGAACCGCCCGAATCGCTGAAGATCCGAGTGCGACAATGTCCAAAGCAACGTCCGTGCTGCTTTTCCGCGGGCTCGATGGTGATCGTCGTGCGCTTCGCCTGGCGATCGTCGACCGAATCGAGGAGGTCCCCGCAAGCAGCATCAAGCAATCGGCAGGTCAGCTGAGGGTCCAGGTCGGTGACGCAATTCTGCCGCTTGCCGGGGCCACCGCTGCGGAGTTGGGCGAGGGCAAGGTCCGATTGTTCCGACTGAACGACGGAAACCACGAGATCGGCTACGCCTTTGCGGAGGTCATCGACTTCGCCACCATCGAGCATGATTTGATCCATGCCGAGCGTCCGGGGGAGGTCAGCGGCGTGTCGCTGATCAACGGCGAGCCGGCGGAAGTCATCGATGCCCACTGGCTCTTCGCCAATCACGTCGGCGTCGTTGCCCGCGCGAAGGAGCAGCTGGTCTGCCTCGTTCCAGGCTGGGATCCGTGGATGCAAAACATGCTGAGGCCGCTGGTTGAGGCTGCCGGATACCGAGTGATCGACGACGCTGAGGATGGCAGAGCCGACGTGGTCATTGCCTCTCTCGGCGAGGAACTGCCGGAGGGCGCCGACGACAAGACCATTTGGCTCCGCACCGAGCCCGAACCCAAGGGCAAGAAGGATGAAAGCATCTATCGCTACGATCGCGCGGGCCTGCTGATGGCCCTCAAATCGACCGGAACTGGGAGGGGCAAGTGAACGAGCTTCTGCTGGTCGTCACCATTGGCGGGGAAAGGGTCGCACTGCCGGCCGCCGCGGTCGAATCCGTGGTTGAATTGGATACGCTGATTCCGGTCCCCCGCGCAGCGCCGCATGTCGCCGGTCTTTCGGCGCTCAGGAGTCGAGTGCTGACGGTGATCGATTGCATGCGCTCCCTCGAGCTTGGCGACACCGATTGTTCGGACGGGATCCGCGAAGCCGCGGTCGTCGAGCTCGACGGCCACCATTACGCACTGATCGTCGACTTGGTCGAAGATGTTGTTGCGGCGCTTTCCGATCCCTCCCCGATACGTGCTGCAATGGGGCCGGGCTGGGAGCGCGTATCGCAGGGCATGGTCGAAACCGAAGTCGGGCCGCTGCTGCTCGTCGATGTCGCCGCCCTTCTCGCGGGCGCCACTGAAGCGAAAGCCGCTTAAGCTCTTCGTTACCCTTAGCGTTTATCAGACCCACGTTGGAAGCGGGATGCCTGAGACATGAAAAGCTGTTTGATCGTCGATGACTCCAAGGTGATCCGGAAGGTCGCCCGGCACATCCTCGAGACTCTTGAGTTCGAGGTTGAAGAAGCCGGCGACGGACAGGAGGCGCTGTCCCGCTGTGAGCAGAAGATGCCGGACGTCGTCCTGCTCGACTGGAACATGCCCGTCATGAGCGGCATGGAGTTCCTGCGCCTGCTGCGGCAGCGGGGGCACAACGATCAGCCCAAAGTTGTCTTCTGTACGACTGAAAATGACATGGCGCATATTCGCGCAGCTCTGGAGGCGGGGGCAGACGAATATGTCATGAAGCCGTTCGACCGCGAGACGCTCCATATCAAACTTCAGCTCGTCGGCGTCGCCTGAGTAAGCTGGACGTGGAGCGGGCGCTCGCCAGATCGCGGGACCGCTTTTCGGACCCTCGGCCAATACATCGCCGAATCCGGTTGATGATCGTCGACGATTCGACGGTCGCCCGGGCGGTGCTGTCGCGGATGGTCGAAAGCGACCCAGCATTCGAAATCACTGCGGTTGCCGGAACGGCAGAGGACGCCATCGAGGCTCTCGGCGAATGCCGTGTCGACGTCGTTGTCCTCGACCTCGAGATGCCTGGCGCGGGCGGCTTGAAGTCGATTCCGCGGATCATCGCCGCCGCTGCTGGCGCGAAAATCATGATCGTTTCTTCGCTTGCCGAAGATGGAGCCGAGCAAACCGTCGCAGCCCTTGCCCTTGGCGCCGCCGACACGATGCCCAAGCCGGGAACGGGCCGATTCAACGGCAGATTTTCGGAAATTCTGCTGAATAAGCTGAAAGGGCTTGGCTACGCTTCCAACCAGGCGCCCTTGCGCGAACCCGCATCGACCGGCCCGCAGCCGCTCTTGCGAGTCATGCCGGTGGATCCCATCGACGTGCTCGCGGTCGGCGCCTCGACCGGCGGAATTCACGCGCTTGGAGTTCTGTTCAACGCACTTCCGCAGCGGATCGGCGTGCCAATTCTTGTAACCCAGCATCTACCCATTCCGTTCATGGCAGTGTTCGCGCGGCAGCTTGGTGCAGCTGCCCGGCGCGACGCCTTTGTGGCCGAAGATGGCATGGAGCTTGTGGCCGACCGCATCCTTGTCGCGCCCGGCGATGCGCATCTTACTCTGGAGCCGGGGCGGAACGGTGCAGTCGTCCGCCTGACGCACGGCCGGAGCACCAGCGGCTGCATGCCGTCGGTCGATCCGATGCTTGCGTCCGTCGGAGCCATTTATGGTTCGGGCGCGCTTGGCGTGGTCCTCACCGGCATGGGTCGCGATGGCGTCGAAGGTGCGGCGCGGCTGGTCGCGTGCGGCGGCTCGATACTGGCGCAGGACGAAGCAACCTGCGCGGTGTGGGGAATGCCGCGCGCAATTCTCGAAGCGGGACTCGCCTGCGCCATCCTGCCGCCCGACAAGATTGCGCGGCGAATAGCTTCACGTTCCGAGGAGCCGCAGGCGTGCAAATAAGCGATAGTTCCAGCCGGATCCTCGCCGGCCTGCTCGAGGCGCGTACCGGCCAGCAACTGACGATGAGCCGCCGCTGGCGCATCGAGACCGCGCTTTCGGCCTTGCTGCGCGAGCGTGGAATCGCCTCGCTCGACGAGCTCATCACTATCCTCGTCATGGGCAAGGAGCCCAGTTTGTCGCAGCGCGTTGTGGAGGCCCTTCTGAACAACGAAACCTATTTCTTCCGCGACCGCGCGCCTTTCGACATGCTCCAGCGCCACGCGCTGCCCGAGCTCGCGCAGCGTCGAGAGAAAACCAAACGGCTGCGCATCTGGTCTGCCGGCTGCTCGACCGGACAGGAAGTCTATTCTTTGTCGATGCTGTTCGCCGAAGAGCCTGACAAGTGGCGCGGCTGGTCGATCGACATCCTTGGCACGGACGTGTCCACCGCTTGCGTCGATCGGGCGCGCAGCGGCGCCTATAGCCAGTTCGAGGTCCAGCGCGGGCTCGGCATCAACCAGATGATCAAATGGTTCGAGGAATGCCCCGATGGCTGGCGTGCAGTTGAGATCCTGCGCAAGCCGGTGCGCTTCCAGGTCCACAATTTGCTCGAGCAATCACCTCATCCGGGCGATTTCGATATCGTGCTCTGCCGTAACGTCCTTCTCTATCTCAGCCCGGAAAAGAAGACGCTCGCCTTCGAGCGGCTCGCCGGCGCGATGGCCGAAGACGGTTGGCTGATGCTGGGTGCCGGAGAAACGGTGATCGGACAGACGAGCAAGCTTGGCGCGGACGTCAGCGCTCGCGGCCTATACCGCCTCACCGGCGACGGCAGTCGGATCGAAAAACGCCACGGCGACCGCCGAGCGGCTGCTGGCGGGGCTTGACCAAGTTCGAGGTGAATGCGCCATTAGGCGCGTGGATTTCGGGTTCATCGAACGGCCTTCGCCCAATTTTGACGACCGGCAGCTGCCGGTCTCGATGATTGTGCTACATTATACGGGCATGCCCGATGCCGAGGGCGCGCTTGATCGTCTAACCTCGCCCGAAGCGAGGGTCTCCTCCCATTATCTGATTGATGAGGACGGCACTATTTACCGACTCGTCGATGAATCCAGGCGCGCCTGGCATGCGGGCAAGTCGCGATGGCGGGGCATCAGCGACGTCAATTCGGCGAGTGTCGGAATCGAGATCGTCAATCCGGGGCATGAGTTTGGCTATCGGCCCTTTCCGGACGAACAGATTGCATCGCTGATTCCACTTGTCGCCGATATCAAGGACCGGCACGGAATCGGCCGCGGCAATGTTGTTGGCCATTCCGACGTCGCCCCGGCGCGCAAGGAGGATCCGGGCGAGCTGTTTCCCTGGGGCGCCTTGGCCAAGCGCCGCCTCGCGCTGCCCAGCCCGACGCGGGACCTGATCGACCCCTATTGGACCGACGCAGGATTTCTGTTGGCACTGGAACGTTTCGGCTATGACGTGGCCGATCCACAAAAGGCGGTTATCGCCTTCCAGCGGCGCTTCCGGCCCGACCTCATCGACGGAATCATCGACGGCGAGTGTCGGGCAAAGCTGTTGGCGTTGTTGCTTCCTAGACCGCAATGACCCATATCTCGCGAGCCAGAGGGCCGGGCGGCCGCGGTGGAGCTTGCTCCAACGAGGAAAGTCCGGGCTCCATGGAACTACGGTGCCGGGTAACGCCCGGCGGCCCTCGCGCAGGCGAAGGCCAGGGATAGTGCCACAGAAAGGACACCGCCCGGCTTCGGACGGGTAAGGTCGAAAGGGTGCGGCAAGAGCGCACCGCGGTCCTGGCGACAGGGCCGGCACGGTAAACCCCACCGGGTGCAAGACCGAATAGGGGCGCCGCATGAGCCTGGTTCCGGCTCGGCGCCCGGGTTGGTTGCTGGAGGGGCGGGGCAACCCGTCTCCTAGAGGAATGGCCGCACAGTCTCGCTTCCCAGAAGCGCGACGGACAGAACCCGGCTTACAGGCCCTCTGGCGCAACCGTCATCGCGAGGCTCCGCAGGAGCCGTTGCGGTCCAGACTGGATTGCTTCGCTACGCTCGCAATGCCTAGTGAGAAATGGATGGCTCGGCAGAAGAGATCGGACGATTGGGGATTTCCCCGCTGGCGCTCCTACGGCGACAAGGGCCGGACCGCGGCGAAGGTACGCCTTTGCGATCGGGAGGGCTGCAGCGAGATTGGCGATCGGCCTGCCCCCAAGGCGCCGAACAGTCGCGAGCGCTGGTACTTCTGCGAGGCCCATGCCGCCGAGTACAACAGGAACTGGAACTATTTTGCAGGCCTCAGTCCCGAGGAAGCTGCGCGCCGCGCAGCGGACGAGGAACGCGATGCCAAGGGCTTTCGCAAGTCCGCGCAATGGAAATGGGCGGGGCCCGGCGACGGCACAAGGAGCCGTGAGGAAATGCGCGCACTGTCGGTCCTCGGTCTCGATAGCGATGTCGAGTTCAAGGATGTGCGCACCGCTTATCGCCAGCTCGCGAAGGAGCACCATCCCGACCTCAAGCAAGGCGACAAGGAAGCGGAAGCACGCTTTCGCGAGATTCAGGCGGCCTATGATGTCCTGAAGAGCGCCGAAGAGCGAAAGAGCGGCAAAGTGCTTTAGGCCGGCTTGCCCGCCGGCCGTCGGCGGTCACGCCTTCTGCGATCGCTGCGACGACGTTCCCCATGCGGAAGCGCCTCTTTGGTTTTCGCCGACTTCCTGCGATCTGCCTTGCGCCGCTCGCCTGTGCGCCGCTCCCCGACTTCCCCAAGCTGGCCGGCATCGAGGGTGACCGATTGGGCAGCCGGCCCCGCTTCCCGCAGCGCTGACTTCACTGCAGCAACAACCAGCGGCAAATGGGTTCGCACGAATTCGCACCGGCCATCTTCGGTCAGTCGCGCCGCCTGATCGAAGCCGACATAGGCGTCGATCGCCTCGCGCGTGATGCAAATTGCCCGAAGTTTTCCGCTGATCCAGATGTCGACCAGCGTGTCGGATCCGCTTGCCCGGATCGAATCATTTTCCATCACCACCTCCCGCGCCCCGATCCGCGGGCGCTCCTTCCCGCGCCGTTTGTAGCATGTCTGCAGCCGTCCGCGAGGGGAGGCTCAGGCCGGCGCCGCGTAGCGTTCAGCCGTTTGCTTCACGAGGGCAATCATGTTCGGAACACCCTGTGTCCGGTTCGCGCTGAGATGCTTTCTAAGCTCGAACGGCGCGAGCGCTTCGTGGATATCGAGCTTTGCGACCTCGGACGCCGGCTTGTCCTGCACCGCCGAGAGAATCAGCGCGACGATGCCTTTCGTGATTGCGGCATTGCTGTCGGCGAGAAAATGGAGCCGACCCTCGAGCGCCGTCGGATAGACCCATACCGAGGCGGAACAGCCGCGGACCTTGGTCGCATCGGTCTTGAGAACCTCGGGCATGGGCTCGAGCTGGCGCCCGAGATCGATCAGCAGCCGGTAGCGGTCCTCGGCGTCGACCATTTGATATTCCTCGAGGATCTCGCGAAGTGCAGGCAGGCCTGTCATGGCGGCCACGTAGCACCCCTAGCGGTCGCGGAGCGACTCGATTTCCTTGGCCAGGCTGTTCTCTTTCTCGACCGTGATTCGCTCGAGAACCTTGATGCGCTCCTTGAGCTCGGAGACCTCTTCTCGAAGGCGTTGGTTCTCCACCCTCGTCTGGCCGTCATTGAACACGACCGGGTGCCTTGGCCCCCTGAAAATCGCCTTCATGATCGAGCCGACCATGATGATCGCAACGATGACGATTGCGGTGATCTGACCCCCGTCCATCAAGCCTTGTCCTCTTCCTCAATCCGGTCGCGCTCGCGGAGCGCCTCAATCTGTGCGGCCGTTTCTGCACCGCGATCGGTGACGATTCGCTCAAGCACGCGGATCCGCTCCTGTAGCTGCTGCACCTGGGCCCGCAACCGTTCGTCCTCTTGGCTGTTTGCCGGCTCGCCGCGCATCTCGCGCATCGACCGGGTCGGGATGCCGAGTTTGTGCCTGATGATGGTGAAGGCGAACACCATGAACAGGACGGCGATAACGAACTCAAACGGGTTCATTGGACTTTGTCCTGCAGCGGAATTTTCGCCTGGTCCCGAAGCGCTTCAATCTGCGCGGCTGTCTGGGCACCGCCATCGGTCACGATTTGCTCCACCACGCGCAACCGCTGCTCGAACCGCTCCATGTGCTGGGCATATTGAGCGCTCTTTTCGGCGGCGAGGCTGGTCTGCGCCTCGATCTGCTTTTCCTTCACCTTGAGCCACATTCGGAACGGCGCAATGGCTATGCCGGCGAGGGGAATCAGCACCCAAATCGTCTCCGGATTATCGAGGATCATCGCGTGCCCCTCACTCTTCAGCCGCGGGAATCTTTCGCTGGCCGCTAAGATGGTGCGGCTTGCGAAGTGCTTCAATCTGCGCCGCCGTCTGCGCGCCGCTGTCAGTGACGATTTGCTCGAGGATCCGGACGCGCTGCTCCAGCTCGGCATTGCTGGTCGCATATTGCGCAGCTTTCTCCGCTGCGAGACGGGCGTCGACATCGAGCTTCTTCTCGCGAAGAGCGAACCATCGCTTGAACACATAGAGGATCAGGGCCGTAGGGATGAGGAGGACGAGCAGCAGCGCGATAACGTCATTCGGTTGCATCAGGCATTCCCTCCCTTGTCGATCGTCAAGGCATCGATGTCGCGCGCAAGCCTCGACGGTTGATCGGTCGCGATCCGCTCCAATGTTTCCAAGCGGTCTTTGACGGCGCCGAGTTCGGCGCGCAGCTGCGCATTTTCGCTGGTCAAGAGGCGGACGCGTTCAGCAGTCTCGCCCTCTTTCCTAGGGTGAAGCGGCATGCCCCACGAATTGGACAGCGGATAGCCGTTCTTGATCTTGAGCCAGGTGCTCAGAAGCGATCCCCCGACCCCAAGCGCGACGATGATCGCGATGAATGGTACTATTCCGGCAATGAGCTTGATGATCTGGATGGCTTCGCTGTCCATTCCCTGCGACCCCCTTTGTTGTCATTTCAGCGCAGTTGTTCGATTTCCCGCGCGAGCGAGCGATTCTCGGTCGTGACATAGCTTTCGATATCGGCGAGGCGCCGATCGATGTCCTTCAGGCGCGAACGGATGTCCCGAGCAGCGCGGGCCGGCGAGGCGCGCACTCCCTGCCAGAACTGCTGCTCTTCGCGATCGACGCGCTCCAGGACCTCAGGCTTGGTCGGAGCCACCATCGCAGCGATGAAGTAGAAGGGGAGGACGCCCCCTCCGCTCATGAACATGGCGGCGAGGAAGCAGATCCGAACGAGCGCGACATCGAAGCCCGTGTAGTCGGCAATTCCGGCGCAGACGCCGAACAGCTTGCCGTTGCGTTTATCCCGGTAGAAGCGGGTACGGCTCGCCGGCTGCTGCGAATAAACCGGATGCTCGGTCACCGATTGCGGCTGGTTGGGCCGCTCCTGCGGGCGGTTCGACCGCTCCTCGGGCGCTGGATAGCGATCGTACACCACGTCACTCACCGTCTGCCAGCAGGCGACGGTCCTCGCGGCCGGGCACGCACTGCTGCCGCCAGTTGGGATTCTCGGCCGTCATAATCCGCTCGATCGTGCACAGCCGGTCGTCGAGGCGGCGGGCAGCATCGTGCAGCTCGTCGAGCAGCTTCTCGTCCCCCGAGGTCAGGGTCGCGGCGGTTTTCCACTTGGTGATGTAATGAAACACCAGCCAGGGCAGGCCGAGAAACAGGATTCCGACGACGAGAACCGGAATGAGAACTTCATCCATTCGTTACTTCCCCTTGGCCTTGAGCGCGGCCTTCATGGCCGCAAGCTCAGCGTCGACCGCCTCGGCGGCCTTGAGTTCGGCGATTTCTTCTTCGAGGCTCTTGGGCCCGGTCATTCCCAGCGCATCGGCGCGCCCTTCGGCGAAATCGGCACGGCGCTCCAGCAATTCGAACTTCGAGAATGCATCTTCGGTCCGATTGCCGTTGAGGAGTTCGCGGGCGCGGGCGCGGGTCACTGCGCTCTCGAAGCGCGCGGCAATTGCATTCTGGCGGGCACGTGCCTCGCGCAGCTTGTTCTGAAGCTTGGCGATGTCGGCCTCATAGCCCTTCAGCGTATCGTCGATGACCTTGATCTCGTCACGCAAGCCTTCCGCCATGTCCGCGGCCTTCTGGCGTTCGATCAGCGCGGCCTTGGCAAGGTCCTCGCGGTCCTTCGACAGTGCAAGCTCGGCCTTTTCGGTCCAGCTCTTCTGGAGCTCGTCGAGGCGGGAGTGGGCGCGGCGCATCTCCTTGCCGTCGGCGATGCAGCGCGCGGCCGACGCGCGAACCTCGACCAGGGTTTCTTCCATTTCGAGGATCACCATGCGGATCATCTTCGCCGGATCCTCCGAGCGATCGAGCATCTCGGTGATGTTCGCTGCGAAGATGTCCCGAGTCCGGGAAAAAATACTCATTCAAACACTCCGAATTCCAACATTAGGGCCCTAAACCTGCTTCTAACCATACAAGGTCCGTGCCATATTTCGGAAAACCGCGGACAATCGCTAAAATCAGTCATTTGCTGGCAAAAAGCAGGTGAAAATCCTTGCCAATTGGTGGGATTTGCCACCAACAGTCGGTCATATTTTGAACGAGACATTATGGAGCGGGCGGAACAGTTCATCGGCCAGAGTCTGGCTTTCCTCGACGCCGTCGAGCGCGCGAGCCGTGCCGCGCCGCTCAATCGACCGGTGCTGGTGATCGGCGAACGCGGAACGGGCAAGGAACTGATCGCAGAACGTCTTCATCACTTGTCGTCGCGCTGGGCTGGTCCCCTGATTATCATGAACTGCGCGGCGCTGCCGGAGAATCTGATCGAGGCAGAGTTGTTCGGCCACGAGGCAGGGAGCTTCACCGGCGCTGCCAAGACCCGCCATGGGCGCTTCGAGGAAGCCGATGGCGGAACTCTGTTCCTCGACGAGCTTGGCACGCTTTCGATGCCGGCGCAGGACAGGCTGCTGCGTGCGGTCGAATATGGAGAAATCACCCGCATCGGCGCGTCGAAACCGATCTCCGTCGACGTCCGGATCGTCGCTGCGACCAACGAGAATCTTCCGATGCAGGTCGAAAAGGGTAAATTCCGCGCGGACCTCCTCGATCGCCTTTCGTTCGAAGTCATCACGCTTCCGCCGCTCCGCGCCCGGCAGGGCGACGTTCCGCTGCTCGCCGAGCATTTTGGGCGGCGCATGGCGGTCGAGCTCGATTGGACCAACTGGCCGGGCTTCACTGCGCGGGCGCTGGCCGAGTTCGATGCTTATCCCTGGCCCGGCAATGTCCGCGAGCTGAGGAACGTCGTCGAACGGGCGGTGTACCGTCACGAAGATCCCGAACGGCCGATCGACGAAATCCAGTTCAATCCTTTTCACTCGCCCTGGGCGCCGACCACGGGCGAGACTCCGCAGTCGGCTCTCGTTTCAGTCGGGGCGAACGAAGCCGAGGAGCTGCCGCAGGCAGGCGCAGGTGCCGCAATGCCCGTCGCGACAAGCGATTTTCGCTCGGCAGTCGCCGATTACGAGCGTCAGATCCTGGAGGAGGCGCTTCGTCGCAACCGCTTCAACCAGCGTGCCACCGCAGCTGCGCTCAACCTCAGCTACGACCAGCTCCGCCATGCACTGAAGCGGCACAAGCTCCAGGACAGCGCCGCTTGAGCTCGATTTGCGCGAGTGCGAATTCGCTCGTCCTAATGGGCGTTGGTCATTGCCAGCAGCATCGGGATCGAGAGCAGGGTATTGAGCCTTGAAGCAATACCCGCAACTGCTGCTGCTTTGGCCTTTGCACCGTCGTCGGCAGGAACGATGCCGAGGACCTTCTTCTGGCTGGGCCAGATGACCACCCAGACGTTGAAGGCCATGATGAGCGCGAGATACATGCCAATTCCAATCAGGCGCGCCGAGGAATCGAGCGTGAGAGCCTCCTTGAGCTCGCCATAGGACCAGGCAAGCAGCAGTCCGGTAAGCACCGTAAAGGCCGCGCCCCAGCGAAAATAGAACAGGGCCCTGGGCGCGATATATTTGGCAATTCCGGGCTTCAGCTCAGCGGGGATCGACGGCATGGTCGGCGTCTGAACGAAGTTGAAATAATAAAGTAGGCCGATCCAGGTGATCCCGAAGAAAACATGCAGCCATTGGAGGAGGCCGTTCGCGAGATCGCCGGTCGGTGGCCTGTAGCCGGCGTCTGGGAGAAGCACGATCAGGATCGCAAGTGCCAGACCGACACCGAGTACCAACCACAGGTTCGCGAAGAACTTGGCCATCCGTTTCCCCCTCCAGACGCCAATCCCACTGATTGGCGGCGCTTCGGCGCAAAAGTTCGTTTCGTCGCCGTTTCTGGGTTGAATTTTTCCGCTATGCAAGCATCTCGCGATGCGACGGAGGGGGTCAATCAAGGAGAATTGCCGCTCCTGCGGCGTTTCCCCCTCGGTTTTAAGGAGTTCTCTCGAAATGTCCTTCCAGCTACCCGATCTGCCCTTCGCCAAAGACGCGCTCGCTCCCGTCATGTCGGCCGAGACTCTCGAGTTCCATCACGGCAAGCACCACAGAGCCTATGTCACGAAGACCAACGAACTGATCGAAGGCGAGCCGGGCCTGTCGGGCGCCTCGCTCGTTCAGCTGGTCAAGAAAGCCAAGGAATCCGGCAATAACAAGCTATTCAACAATAGCGCGCAGCTCTGGAATCACAGCTTCTTCTGGCAATGCCTCGCGCCGGCACAGGGGCAGCAGCCCGAGGGCAAGCTCGCCAAACTGATCGAGGATGGCTTCGGCAATGCCGAGGCGCTGGTCCAGAAGCTGCAGGAGGAAGCGGTCAATCATTTCTCCAACGGCTGGGCGTGGCTGGTGCTCGACCGCGGCTCGTTGCGCGTGACCTCCCTCCACGACGCCGACACGCCGATCGTCCATGAAGGCTTTGTTCCGCTGTTCACGCTCGATGTGTGGGAGCATGCCTATTATATCGATTATCGCAACGAGCGGCCGCGCTTCGCCTCCAGCGTCCTTTCGAACATCGTCAACTGGGACTTCGTTGCGCAGAACCTCGACGGCCAGGGCTTCGAGCGGGCCAATCAGGGCGAAGGCGCAAGGTCGCCGGAGCTTACGGCGTAAGGATCAGCGCGAGACTCAACCTGGCAATCCGGCCCATGGCTTGGATTGCCCGGTTCCGTTGCCGGGCTTCCAACGGACAAGCCGCTCGCCCGTCCGCAGGTAAGCTCTATCTGCGCTACTGCTTCAGCCGATACCCAGTCCGGAACATCCAGGCGATCACCGCCATGCAGACGGCGATGATCGCCAGCGTGACTGCAATGCTCGACCAGACGGGAACGTCGGCGACTGAGTAAAAGCTCCAGCGGAAGCCGCTGATGACGTGGACGATCGGGTTGAACAAGGTGATGGTCCGGAATGGCTCGTGCAGCGCTTTGACGGAGTAGAAGGCGCCGCCCAGGAAGGTCAGCGGCGTAATCACCAGCATCGGGATGATCTGTAGCTGCTCGAAATTCTTCGCCCAAACGCCGATCGCAAAGCCGAACAGGCAAAAGCCGCTGGCGATGCCGATCAGGAAGAGGATCATCGCCAGCGGATGGTCGACCCGCACCGGCACGAACAAGGTCGCGGTCGCAAGTGTCACGAGCGCCAGGATGACCGACTTGGTGACTGCGGCTCCGACATAGGCGAGCACCGCCTCAAAGCTCGAGATCGGCGCTGACAAAAGTTCGTAGATTGTTCCTGTAAACTTCGGAAAATAAATGCCGAAGCTGGCATTGAAGATTGATTGCATGAACACCGACAGAAGCGTCAGCCCAGGGACGATGAACGCGCCGAACCTGATCCCGTCCATCGATGTCATTCGACTGCCCAGCGCCGAACCGAACACGACGAAATATAGTGCGGTTGTGATCACTGGAGTGATCAGGCTCTGCCAGAGCGTGCGCTTCCAGCGCGCCATCTCGAAGCGATAGATTGCGGCGATGCCGTGGCCGTTCATGCCTGCTCCCTGGGCCTGTGAACGAGCTCGACGAAAATGTCTTCAAGGCTCGACTGGCGGGTTGAAAGGTCCTTGTAGGCTATGCCGAGGTCACCCAGGCGCCGCATCAGCGAGGCGATGCCCGTTCGTTCGGCGTGGCTGTCGAACTCGTAGCGGAGCATATGTCCTTCGTCGTTCAGCTCCAGATTCCACTCGGAAAGCTCGGGAGGAAGTGCGGTCAGCGGGTCGGCAAGGACGACATCAAGCGTCTTGCGGCCCATCTTGGCCATCAGCGCCTTCTTCTCGTCGACCGCGATCAATTCGCCGCGGCTGATCACTCCCACGCGGTCGGCCATCTCCTCGGCTTCCTCGATATAGTGGGTGGTAAGGATGATCGTGGTCCCGTCGGCGCGAAGCTTTCTCACCAGCTCCCACATGTCGCGCCGGAGCTCGACATCGACGCCCGCGGTCGGCTCGTCGAGGAACAGAATTGAGGGCTCGTGGCTGAGGGCCTTGGCGATCATCACTCGCCGCTTCATGCCCCCCGACAGGTGCATCATGATCGTCTTGCGCTTGTCCCAAAGCGACAGGCGCTTGAGCAATTCTGCCGTGAATTCGTCATTGCGCGGCTTGCCGTAGAGCCCGCGCGAGAAGGTTACCGTGTTCTGGACCGGCTCGAATGCTTCGGTGGTCAGCTCCTGGGGCACCAGGCCGATGCGGCTGCGGGCGTGGCGATAGTCAGCCTGCCAATTCTTCCCATCGACAAGCACTTCGCCGCTCGTTGGGGTGACAATGCCGCAGACGATGTTGATCAGCGTCGTCTTGCCGGCGCCGTTCGGCCCGAGAAGCGCGAAAATTTCCCCGCGACGGATATCGAGATCGACCGATTTGAGCGCGTCGACGCCGGTGCCGTAGGTCTTGCGCAACTTGCGGATCGAAAGGATTGGATTGCTCATTCAATCGGCCCCGGCTCTGCAGCCACCGCATCCTCCTTCATCAATCCATGCCTCAGCAGCATCGGAATATTGGCGGCAGCGAACAGGAAGGTAAGGGGCAGCGCGCCCCACAGCTTGAATCCTATCCAAAAATCGGTCGAGCTGCTCCGCCATACGGCTTCGTTGAGCGCTGCCATAAAGGCGAAAAAGATCGCCCAGTTCCGGGTCAGCTTGGTCCAGCCGAGCTCGCTCAGCCCCGGGTAGGTGCTTCCCAAGACCTGCTGGAGCAGCGGTCTGCGGGTGGCGAGACCGAAGAACAGGAGCCCCGAAACCAACCCATAATAGAAGGTCGGCTTCATTTTGATGATCCAGTCCTTGTGCAGCCAAATCGTGAGGCCGCCGAGGATTACGACCATGATTCCCGAAAACCACAGGAGCGGCGAGATCCGGCCGTAGCGCAGCGCCGAAAAGATCATCGCTGCAACCATGGCGATCATGAAGGCGCCCGTCGCGACGAAGATCTTCATCACCGACGGGACGGGCGCAAGGAAATTGACCAGGAAGAAGACCAGCAGCGGTCCGAGGTCGATCAGCAGCTTGGCGCCGCCTTGCGGCTCTTGTTTCCTGCTCATTCGGGCGGAAGTCCCGCGATCGCCCGCGCGACTGCGCGCGGGTCGAACGGACGCAGATCGTCGGCCGTCTCACCGACTCCGATCGCATGGATCGGCAGGCCGAACTTCTCGGCTGCGGCAACCAGGATTCCGCCGCGCGCAGTTCCGTCGAGCTTGGTCATGATGAGGCCGGTCACGCCGGCGATGTCGCGGAACACTTCGACTTGGGCAAGCGCGTTTTGGCCTGTCGTTGCATCCAAGACGAGCAGGACATCATGAGGTGCCTCGGGGTTCAGGCGGCCGAGGACTCGACGGATTTTCGCCAATTCGTCCATCAGATGCGCCTTGTTCTGGAGGCGCCCCGCGGTGTCGACGATGAGTACGTCCTCGCCGGTGGCTGTCGCCTGCTTCACTCCGTCGAAGACGATCCCCGCTGCGTCTCCTCCTTCCTTGCCGGCGATCACCGGCGTCCCGATACGTTGTCCCCAGATCTGGAGCTGCTCGATCGCTGCTGCCCGGAACGTGTCACCGGCAGCCAACAGGACGCCATAATCCTGCTCCTTCAGCCAATGGGCGAGCTTGCCGATGGTGGTGGTCTTGCCGGACCCGTTGACGCCGATCACGAGAATTACGTGAGGTCGAGGAAAACCCCAGACTTCCAGAGGTTTGGCGACCGGAGCCAAGATCTTCTCGATCTCCTCGGCAAGGATTGAGCGAAGGCCGCGCTCGTCAAGGCGCTCGAACTTCTGCCGAGCGATTGCATCGCGAATCCGATGCGATGCCTCAGGTCCGAGATCCGAGGCAATCAGGGCCTCCTCGATATCGTCGAGCGTCGACGCATCAAGCGCTGCGCGGCTGGTGAGGCCAGTAAGATTGTCGGCGACCCGCTCGGCAGTCTTTGCAAATCCGCCTCGCAGGCGGTCGAGCCAGCTCATGCCCGAACACCGACGAGCTGGGCACCTTTTCGGCCGGCGATTCGCGCGTTGACGATTTCGCCGCGCTCGGTGCCCGCGATCGCCACCGGCGCGAAATTGTCGGTGTGACCCTTGTCGGAATTCTCGATCAGCACGCTCTTTTGGCTTCCGACCAATCCGTCGAGCCATCGAATCCGGCGCTCTGCCGCAGCTTCGCGCAGGCGCGCGGCACGCTCCTTGACCACATTGCGCGGGACCTGAGGCATGCGTGCAGCCGGGGTGTTCGGACGCGGCGAAAAGGGAAAGATATGAGGGGCGATGATGTCGCAATCCTCAAGCAATTTGAGACTGTTGAGTGCCATTTGTTCAGTTTCGGTCGGAAATCCGGCGATGAGATCGGCGCCGATGGTCGCATCCGGGCGCGCGGCCTTGATCCGCTCGACCGTGCGGACTGCGTCCAAACGGCTATGGCGGCGTTTCATCCGCTTCAGGATCAGATCATCGCCCGCCTGGAGCGACAGGTGAAAATGGGGCATCAGCCGCGGTTCGCCGGAAATCAGTTCGAACAGGGCCTTGTCGATTTCGATGCTGTCGAGCGACGATAGACGCAGGCGCTGGAGGCGCGGTTCGGCAGCAAGCAGACGCTGGCAAAGCGATCCGAGACCGCCCCGATAATCGGTGATGTCGACCCCGGTGAGCACGATTTCCTTAGCTCCGCGGTCGATCTCGCGGGCAATCGCGTCGCGAATGGTTTCGAAGGGCAGTGAAACGCTCGGCCCGCGCGCCTGCCAGATCGAACAAAAGGTGCAGCGGTGGTCGCAGCCGGTTTGCACCGCGACGAAGCTGCGCACATGGCCCATGAACCCTGCCGGGGCCGGCGGCATGACGTCATTTTCTGCAAAGCTGTTGAGTTTGGCTGAATTCGCGACGACGCGAGCCACGCCAGGCATTGCCATGAAGCTTGCGGGCTCGAGTTCGGCGGCGCAGCCGGTGACCAGGATCTTGGCGCTCGGCCGCTGCCGATGCGCGCGGCGAACGGCCTGGCGGGTCTGTCGCACCGCTTCATTGGTCACTGCGCAGCTGTTGACGACGATCCAATTCTCACTTGGCGGGGCTGAGCGAGCGATGGTGTCGCTTTCGGCAAAATTGAGGCGGCAGCCGAGCGTAATGGTCTCGACGCTCATTGGAGAGCCTCCAGATCCAGCTCACCGCTGAAGACGTGCGTCGCAGCACCGCGCATGCGGATCGGCTCGCCGGGCGCCCAGCTTATCATCAGTGATCCGCCCGGCATCGTCACCCTCACGGGCGAAGTCGCGCGCCTGGTCCGGATCGCTGCGACCGCCGTTGCGCAGGCACCAGTGCCGCAGGCAAGGGTCAGACCAGCACCGCGCTCCCAGGTCCGCAGGCGGACTTTGTCCTTTTCAAAATGGGCAACATTGACGTTGATGCGCTCGGGAAAGGTTGGATCGTGCTCGATCTTGGGGCCGAGGTCTTCAAGTGAAATGCGGTCGACGTCGTCGGGGAAGAAAACCAGATGCGGATTGCCGACGTTCACAGCGACCGGCCGGACCAGATCATCCCAGCCCATTGGCAACGGGTTCGTATCGAGCGGATAGGCGAGTGGGATCTCGTCCCAGCCGAAACGGGGTTCGCCCATTTCGACCTCGACCTCTAGGCCGAGCTTCTCGCCGCGGAGCAAGCCGCCAGCCGTATCGATGAGCCGTGCGCCGGTCAGCTGCACGACGCAGCGGGTCGCATTGCCGCAGCTTTCCACCTCGCCGCCGTCGCTGTTCCAGATCCGCATTCGCAGGTCGGCTTCGCGGCTGGGCTCCAGAACGATCAGCTGGTCGCAGCCGACGCCGGTACGCCGGTCGGCGATAGCCCGGGCGAGCGAGGGCGTGACATCGACCGCTCTGGCGCGGCCGTCGACAATCACGAAATCATTGCCGAGCCCATGCATCTTGTCGAACCGCAGCTTCATGGGTTCAGACGAGCTCCCGCGACTTGGCGCGCATCGGTCCCATCACCTGGGCTGAGAAGCGGTCCATTTCCTCCGCCTGCGGACTCATTTGGAGGAGCAGGAGGTCGACACCGGCGGCTTCATATTCTTCGATGCGCTCCCGTATCTGCTCTGGAGTACCGACAAAGTTGGGTCGCAACCCCCTGTTCGAGACCGAATATTCCTGCAGCTTGAGCTCGCGTTCGAGCTGGGTTCCCGACAGCCACTGCTCGAAATTGGCGAAGCCCTTGGGCGGCGTCGGCGGAAGCTGCGTGATCCGACCGAGCTCGCGCTTCGCCTCGGCCTCGCTGTCGCGAACGATTGCAAAAGCCGCCATGCCATATTGCATGCGCCCCTTGCCGGCACGCGCGCGCCGCTCTTCCATGTCGACAATTTTGGGCTTGATCGCGTCGAGCGGATCGCCGTGCATGACATAGGCGTCGCACAGCGTTGCAATCATTGTCTTTGCAGCTTCGCTCTCGCCTCCGGCGTAAATGGTTGGCCGGGGCTTTCTGACCGGCTTGGGCTCGCAGATCGCATTGTCGAGTTTATAGCGCTCTCCATCGAAGCTGAAACGGCCGTTCGTCCAAAGGCCGCTCACAACCTGCAGCCACTCGGTGGTGCGCGAGTAACGATCGTCATGCTGGTCGAACTGGAGTCCATATTGCGTCGCTTCGTCCGCCCACCAGGAGGAGACGACATTAAGCGCCAGACGCCCGCCTGATATGTTGTCAATGTTCGCGGCTTCCTTCGCGAACAGGGCAGGCTGGTGGAAGTTCGGCCGCACTGCAACCATAAGCTCGATCGATGAGGTCACTGCGGCAAGCGCCGCCGCAGTCGACCAGGCGTCGAGAGCTGGCTGGTCCACCCCCTTGATATCGTTGAGGTTCAGTTCGGCAATCAGCGTCAGGTCCCAGCCGGTTTGCTCGCTGCGCTGCGTGAGGCGCTTCACATAATCCCAGCTCGCTTCCATCCCTTCGTCCGGAATGTTTCTCAACCAACCGCCGAACACGGGCATCCAATATCCGAACTTCATGCTGCCTCCTTTCCCTCGAGGAGCTGTTCGAGATGATCGATGAGACGGTCGTGCGGGTCCCAGCCGAGGACGTTCAGCGGATCCGCTACGAAATTGGACATGGCATTGATGTCGTAGAATCGAGGGCTTCCGTCACGCTCGTCAATTACGACCTCAATTCCACCCAGATCGAGCCCGGCAGCAAGCGCAATGCGTTCGGCCGCTTCGATTATGTGCGGCGGCGGAGTGGTCGCAGTCATTTTGAGCGCCGTGCGACCGGGCTGCGCGATGCAGGCATCGGCCGGGCAGAGGTCGAACGTGTCGCCGCCACTTTCGACCTCGATGGCATAAAGATAGCGACCGCCGAGTGTTTCGATGCGGATGATCGTGCCGCCCTTGGGCGGCACATAGTCCTGGACCAGCAAGACCTGGTCGACCGACCGCGGAATCGTCCGGTCGGCAATCGAGGCGCGCAGCTCTTCGGGCGAGGAATAGCGGACGATTCCCGCGCCGGAACCCCCGACGTTGGCCTTCACCAGCAGCGGCCAGCGCATGCCGTCGGTCGCAGCGGCAAGCTCGCGGGCACGGTGCACGACGCGCGTTTGAGGAATCGCATATCCAAGCGAGGCGATCAGCGAGAGCTGTCGCGCCTTTGAGGAGTCGATTGCGAGAACGTCTGCACCATTGAGCACCCTTGCGCCCGATCGGGCCCAATGGTCGAGCAGTGCGGCCGCGTAAAAGATCGGGTGCTCGGACTCACGAAGGAAGCTTGACTGGGCGACCCGGCTGAGGATGAGCCGAGCTGGGATGTCGCTACTCGCAGGATCAAAGGAGTGCCCGCTCAGCTGGACTTGCACGTAGGGCATTGCGCGCCGCTCGAGCGCCGCGAAGAGGGGTTGAAACCACTGCGGGTGCTCGTAGAGGACGGCAAGCTGCGTAGCGTGGG
>CBJLMA010000018.1:0-48873 GCA_966424035.1 uncultured Sphingomonas sp.
GCCCAGTGCTCCCCGACCTATCGCCGATGGTAACGGTCAAAATTGGGACACCCACGGCTTTGCAATTCAGGCCGCTCACGATTTTGGCTATGACGAGCGTCAACATGCCGGCGTTCACTACGACCCTGTCCGCTGAGGATCTCAGCGGGGCCGTGTCAAATTGAGGTGGCGGAGGTGAGTGTCATCAGTCCCAACGAGACGAGCACGAGCTGGAAAAGCAGCAAACGGGAAGCTGCGGTCCATCTCTACCTCAGCAGCATCGAGGGTGCCGAGGCGGAACTGGTCGGCGCGCGGGTCGCCGATCTGCCGCTCGCGATCAACATCGTTCCGGTCACCGACTGGATCGATCCGGATGAGCTCTCCAAGGCTCTCGCCGCGATCGTCCAGGTTGACGCCGACAATGCCGCGTCGATCAAGCGCTTTCAGAAGCTCGCCCAGTCGGTCTCGACGCCGCTGATCGCCGGAGTTTACGAGCCACCCCTGGCGCTGGTTCGAGCACTGGTCAGGGCGGGCGCGCACGACGTCATTCCGCTTCCAGCCAGCATCGAAGAGGTTCAGTCGTCGCTGGCGGCTTTGAAGGAAGAGCTGGCGAAGAGACAGAGTGCTGTTCGGTCGACGACAGGCAAGCTCGTCAGCGTGATCAAGAGCGTCGGCGGAGTCGGCGCGACGGCACTCATGAGCCAGCTCGCCATCCGCTACGTGCAGAACGAAGCTCGAAAGGGCCGCGAAGCCTGCCTGATGGACCTCGACCTGCAATTCGGCGACGTCGCATTTCAGCTTGGATTGCGTCCGAAGTTCACGCTGCTCGACTTGCTCGAGGCTGGCGCGAGACTGGACGGAGAGCTGCTTCGCGCGACTTGCACCGAACATCCAAGCGGCCTCAAGGTTATCGCCGCGCCGGTCGACATGATGCCGATCGAGGGCATGCCGACTGAACACCTGCTGCGCATCATCGAGCTCGCCAGACGCGAATTCGACACCGTCTTCGTTGACCTTCCGACCAACTGGACCAACTGGTCACTTTCGGTCGTCGCTCAATCGGACCTTGCTCTGCTGGTCACCGAGCAGAGCGTCGCCGGAATAAACCGCGCCAGACGCCAGCTCACCCTCCTGGACTCGCAGGACCTTTCAAATATCGAGGTACGGGTGATCGTCAACCGCTACGAGAAATCACTCGCTCGGACAGTCCGGCCGGCGGACGTCAAGAACGCGCTCGGGCGCGACGTCGATTACACCGTCGCAAACGATTTCGCCTTGGTGCGATCAGCGATCGATCGCGGCGTATCAATCGATGAACTCAAGCGGAAGAGTGCGGTTGGCAAGGACCTCGACGCGCTCGACGCCGGGATTGCCGCAGCGCTTGGATTGGAGCGATAACCGATGTGGCAGATCCGTAAGACTAACCACGCCGAAGAGCTCGATGACGAGCAGCGGCAGCGTGCGCTGGAGGAACATCGGCTCGTCACGCTCGGCGACGCCGGCGCTTTCGCCAAGCGCGACCTCCATACCGATCTCAAGGTCGAGCTTCACCAGCGCCTTCTTGACCTCATCAATCTCCAGGCGCTCGAGCAGATGTCGCGCGCGCAGATCGAGGACGAGGTCGGCGATATCGTCGCCGAGGAGCTCGCGAAGCAGAACCAAGCGCTGAACCATGCTGAGCGCAAGCAGCTTGTCGGCGATGTGCTCGACGAATTGCTCGGCCTCGGGCCGCTCGAGCCGCTTCTCAAGGATCCGACGATCACCGACATTCTCGTCAACGGCCATGCCAATGTGTTCGTCGAGCGCTACGGCGTGCTCGAGCACAGCCCGGTGAGGTTCAAGGACGAGAAGCACCTTTTGCGGATCATCCAGAAGATCGTTTCGGCGGTCGGCCGCCGGATCGACGAGAGCTCACCGATGGTCGACGCAAGACTTGCCGACGGCAGCCGTGTCAATGCGGTGGTCGCGCCGCTCGCAATCGACGGATGCTTGCTTTCAATCCGCAAATTCGCGCGAGTCCCGATCAGTCTCGATCGGTTGATCGAGATTGGCAGCGTTCCCCTTCAGGTCGCCGAGGTTCTCAGGGCAATCGTTGCCGCGCGGCGCAACGTGCTGATCTCAGGCGGCACGGGCTCGGGCAAAACGACACTGCTAAATGCGATGTCCGCCTTCATTGATGACAAAGAGCGGATCGTCACGATTGAAGACTCGGCCGAGCTTCAGCTGCAGCAGCATCATGTCGTGCGGCTTGAAACGCGCCCGCCGAATATCGAGGGCAAGGGCGAGATCACCCAGCGAGACCTCGTCAAGAACGCGCTCAGGATGCGACCCGACCGGATCATTGTCGGCGAGGTCCGTGCCGGCGAGGCATTCGACATGCTGCAGGCAATGAACACGGGTCACGACGGTTCGATGACGACCGTGCACGCAAATACCGCGCGCGACGCCTTGTCGCGTGTCGAGCAGATGATCGGCATGAGCGGAGTGGACATTCCTGCCCGCTCGGCGCGCGCGCAAATCGCTTCCGCCCTCAACGTCGTGATCCAGGTCGCACGTTTGTCCGACGGACGCCGTAAGCTGGTTGGGCTTGCCGAGCTCACTGGGATGGAGGGCGACATCATCACCATGCAGGACATCTTCCGTTTCCGCCAAACGGGGATCGGCGCCGATGGCGTCGTCCAGGGCAAGTTCGAAGCGACCGGAATTCGACCTCGCTTTCTCGATCATGCGATGTCGCACGGGGTCAGCCTTTCGGCGGACCTCTTCCGTCCGGACGCGAAGTTTGAATCATGAACCCCGCGTGGATCCACGCTGTCGTCCTCGTCTGCGTGTTCGGCGCTGTCGTGTTGGTCGCTGAATCGGGTGTCCGATGGTTCGGGAGCAACAGGTCGGAGAGCTTGGCCATTCGCGGACGGCTCAAGCTGATCGGCCGCGGCGGAAGTCGCGGGGAGCAGGCCAACATCTTGCGTCGAACCGCTTCCTCAGTGCCGGAAGGACTCCCTCCTGCGATCGATCGCTTTGCTCATAGGCTCGACCGAATGCTGCTCCAGGCGCGAATGGGGATTCAAACGCCGCGCCTCCTGCTCGTCCTCCTGGTAGCGCCGATGGCGATCTTTTTCGGCCTGCTGCTTTTGATGTCTGCCTGGTGGGGGATCGGCATCAGTTTCGGAAGGGTCGTGATCAGCGCGACGTTCGCTGGTGTATTGGGCGCGGCTATCCCATTGATGTACGTCAATTGGCGGGCAACACGCACCAGGAAGAAGGTCCAAGAACAATTCCCAGTTGCCCTCGACGTGTTCGTTCGCGGACTTCGCGCGGGCCACCCGATCGCGGCTGCGCTCGATCTCCTGACCGTCGAGCTGCCGGAGCCGATTGGCCCCGAGTTCGGGACGGTCGTTAATGAAGTGACCTATGGCTCCGAGCTCCGTGACGCACTTGGGAACATGGCCGAGCGCTGGGACCTAGAGGACATGCGGATGTTCGTCGTTTCGCTCTCGATACAGAGCGAGACCGGCGGCAATCTGGCGGAGATTCTGGAAAATCTGACGAAGGTCATTCGCGACCGGCAGGCGATGATGATGAAGGTTCGGGCGCTTTCTAGCGAAGGACGCATGACTGCGATCATGCTGACGGTGCTGCCGCTGTTCACCTTCATACTCCTCTTCGTGTTCAATCCGGGATTCTTCCTCGATGTCGCCAATGACCCATGGTTTGTGCCGGGCTTCGCGTGCCTGATCATCCTTTATCTCATCGGGTTCATCACGATCCGACGAATGGTAGATTTGAAGGTGTAGAGACATGCTGCAGCTGGTTGCGCAAAGTACAGGTCTTCGTCTGCTGCTGCTGGTCCTCTTGTTCGCGTTCGTCGTCGCGACTTCCTATTTTATCGCTCAAGCTATCGGCACAAGGCAGCTGACCCGTCGCCGATTGTTCGAAGGCGCTTCGGACAGTCATGGAACACGCGCCATGAGCTCGCTCCGGAACGAGCAGGTCGAGAGCTCATGGCTGAAGCTCGTGAACTCGATCGAGCAGCGCGGAATCAGCCTCGTCGACACGCGCGATGCAGCGCTCAGGCAGAGGCTGATTGCTGCAGGGTTTTCTGCAACATACGCACCGCGGGTCTATACCTTGCTGCGTCTCGCGCTCGTCATCGGGCTACCGATACTCGTGCTCTTTTTCTTCGGCATGTCCGGTTCAAGCCCGAGCCTGCTCAAGCTTTATCTTTCGCTCGTCATTGCTGCCGCGATGGGTCTTTACCTGCCGGCACTGTTCGTTCGCGCGCGCGCCGACCGCCGACAGCGGGAGCTCATCAACGGCTTCCCGGATGCGCTCGACCTCATGCTGGTCTGCGTGGAGGCCGGTCTCGGCCTTGAAGCGGCCTTCTCGCGCGTTGGCATGGAGATGACGACTTCGCACCCGCTTCTTGCCGAACAATTTGGTGCAGTGGTGCTCGAGCTTCGTGCCGGTCGCAGCCACGACGATGCGCTGCGCCGGATGGCGGACCGGTCCGGGGTCGATGACATTCGCGCCTTTTGCACCTTGCTCATTCAATCGACCAAGCTGGGTTCCTCGATAGCGCAGACTTTGCGCACTTATGCGTCTGAGATGCGCGAAAAGCGGCGTTTGCGAGCCGAGGAAAAGGCTCACCGATTGCCGGTTCTAATTTCCATTCCGCTGGTCGCCTGCATGCTGCCGACGATGATCGGCGTGTTGATGCTTCCAGCGGCAATCAGAGTGGTACGGGCTGTTCTGCCTGCTTTGCACGGAGGAGGCTGAAGATGACGGGGGGGAAGAGAATAATCTTACTCGGCAGCACCTTCTTGATGACGGGGTGCGTCAGCGACCAGAATTATCATGTCAGGGCGATTGCCGACCCGGCGGCAAAGTTCCGTTACGCGGGTAGCCTCATTGCGCAGGGACGCGCACAGCTCGCGCTTGGCAATGTGGGTCTTGCCCTTGAGACTTTCCGAAAGGCTCAGCGGGAGCAGCCGCCGAGCGCCGATACGTTCGCTGGAATCGCTGCATGCTATGCAGCCATGGGTCGCTACGACATCGCACGAGCCAATTATGAATTCGCGCTCGCCTACGCGCCCAGCGATCAAAACCTACTGACAGCACTGGCGAACTCGCTCGACCAGCTCGGGGAGAATACGCAGGCGGCGCAGGTCCGCGCCGAGGCCGCACGGCTAGCGGCCGCGCCCGCCCCTACACTCCTTGCAGTGCAAGCTGCGCAGGCAAAGCAAGCTGCAGTAACCCCGCTCGACGTTCCGCGACTGTCTTCGGTTACGGTCGCGCTGCCTTCGCCAGTATCGAAGAAGCCTGAACGGCCGACGCCCCGAGTGACCGCAGTTGCCGCGAAGAAGGCTGCGCCGACCATCGGCGCACCACAAATGCAGGCGCCGGTGATGAAGATCTCGTCCACGCCATTGTCGCCCAAGAAGGTCGAGCTGGCGGCGAGCGTCGAGACTCCCATGCGCTCGCCCTCGCGCGCCGCGCAGGCGCCAGTTCCTCGAGCGGTCGCTCCGGCAGTGAATTTCGATAAGAAGGTAGTTTCATCTGAGCAGGGTCGGCCGAGCAATAACGGCTTGGTAGCCAATGCCGGCGGAAGAACGCCGATGCCGATCGAGCTACCCAAGCCAGCAGCGACTGAGATCGCTGCAAGTCGACGAGCGGTGGCCGGCAAGGCGGCCACACTTACGGTCGTGCGAGCAGCTGAATTTGAAAATGCGGCTGTTCCCGATCGGCTTCGGCCGGCGAATTCCGGTTTGGCGGCCAATGCAGTGCCAAAGGTCTCGATGCGGACCGAGTTGCCTAAACCGCAACCGACTGAAATACTTGCGAGCCTGCCGGCTGCGACCTTCGAGGTGGCAA
This sequence comes from uncultured Sphingomonas sp., assembly GCA_966424035.1. Classification (GTDB taxonomy): domain Bacteria; phylum Pseudomonadota; class Alphaproteobacteria; order Sphingomonadales; family Sphingomonadaceae; genus Sphingomicrobium. Next base: position 5,851 of record CBJLMA010000018.1, read on the forward strand.
CGGTTCCGCTCGCCAAAAGTCCGACTGTATTGGGAAAGACGGCCATTTCGCCGGTTTCGCTGCGCCCATCCAATGCAGGCTTGGCGGCCATCGCCGCGTCAAAGGTCCCGATTTCGATCGAGCTGCGCAAGCCAGCAGCGACTGAAGCGGTCGCTCGTCGAGCGGCTGTTGGCGTGAAACCAGCAGCGAGTGGACGTTTGGAAATGGCTGCACAGGCAATGGCCCAATCGCCTGCGCCAGCTCCTGTCAGTGAGAAGCGACCAACAATGCCCGCGGACAGACCGCGTGAGGCGATAATCGCCAAGGCCGAACCGGTCGTTGAGAGCGGTCCTCATTTGCAGCGGCTGTCACTGAAAGAGGTCGCGCTGGTCACCGAGCGGCCGGCTGTTCGGCCTACGCACTCGAAGCAGCGGTCTCCGGAAGCGCCACTGCCCGTCCCCACAGATGTTGCAATGAATGTTTCGAGGGCTGAGCCCGCGCCTCACCTTGCGAGCGCCGATGCGGTTTCGTGGGTGCCCCTAAAATATGCGCCCCTGCAGGCGCCCGTTCAGCTGCTCAATGCCGCGCGAACCCAAAGCCTGGCGGCGCGAACACGCATGACGTTGCTCGACCGCGGATGGCATAAGGTCCGAATCGGCAACGCGCTGAGGGTCCGCCGGCACAGCCTGGTCTTGTACGCGTCAGCGCGTTGGGGCGTTGCTCGGCGCCTTGCAGCCTATTTCGGGTGCAAGGCGGTCAAGAGCGCCAAAGTCCGCAACGTGGTGGTGCTGCTCGGCCGCGATGCGGCGATGCTGCGACGGAGTTCCACGCGCGCATGATATTGCAGCTGTTCGCCGCGGCTGCTGTCTCGACTGCTCCGGCACCTGTTTCGCCGGCGCTTGCCCCTCAATTGCTCGAAGGTGCGAGCCACGCGATCCACGTCAACCGCCTCGATCAGGCGAGTATGATGATCGCTCGCGCAGTCGCAGCAGGCGCTTCGGGGCGGCAGCTCGATCGGGTTCTCGCCGACCTGGCATATGCGAAGGGAAGCTATTCGGAAGCGCTCACGCGTTACGAGTTGCTGCTGAAACTGGCTCCGCAAGACCAGTCCTTGATCGAACCTGCAGCAATCGCGGCTCTGAAGCTTGGACAAGTCGATCGGGCATCATTGTTGCTGTCCTCAGCGACCTACCAACACGTGACAAGCTGGCGATTGTGGAACGCCCGCGGCGTTGTCGCTGACCTCACGCAAGACTGGCGAAGAGCCGACGAATGCTATGACCGAGCATCAGCACTTGCGCCGCTCGAAGCTGAACCGGTCAACAATCACGGCTGGTCGCTGGTGCTTCGCGGCAAATGGAGTGAGGCCCTGGTGATTTTCGAGAGAGCCGTCGCGCTGGATCCGAAATTGGAACGCGCGGCCAACAATCTCGAGCTGGCGAGGATGGCTGTTGCTGCAGACCTTCCCCCGCGCGCATCCGGCGAGAGCGGCTCGGCCTGGGCGGCTCGCCTCAACGATGCAGGCGTTGCAGCCGCGCTTCTGGGAAACAAGGACCGCGCCAAGGCCGCCTTCACGCAGGCGCTCGACATCAGCGATATTTGGTACGCGCGCGCGGCTGACAATCTCGAGGCTCTGGCCGGCCGATGAACTTGATCGTCGGCGCCCCCTCGTGGCTGATCGTCCTGCTGGCGTTGACTTTGGTCGCTGCGGCACTCGAGGACGCTTTACGATTCAGGATCTCCAATCTTACTTGCGCCCTAGTATTTGTCGCTGCTCTTGCCGCGATAGGACTCCATGGCCTGTCCTGGACTCTATGGCAGAACGCCCTTGTCTGCCTTGCCATCCTCGCGGTCGGAACTCTCGCTTTCGCTGCAGGCTGGCTGGGCGGCGGCGACGTCAAGCTCTTGGCAGCCACCGGTCTCTGGCTCGACTTGCGATCAGCGATCGGGCTCATCGCTGCAGTCTTCATCGCCGGCGGACTGGTCGCTCTGGCCTATATCCTTGTGCGCCGGATTGTGCCGTCCAGGAGGAAGATAGACAGTCGAAACTCCAGAGTACCCTATGGGTTGGCAATCGTCGCGGGCGCGGCATTCATCTTCACAGTCCAGCTCACCGATCGGCACGCCAACTCATTCCTCGACAAGATGAGAACAGAGCGAACAAACTAAGCGCTGTCACGACGAGTTCTATCATTTGCGGCAGACTGAAGCGCGGCCCCGCCAAGGCATGATTGGCAACAGCGTGCTCGCGCTGACGCTTCATTGACTGAAATGGGTTCAACGCTATCCGCACCGGGATGCGTTCTGATCTGTTCTTTCGCGGCGCGGTGAAGTCGCTGCTTGCTCTTCTGGCATTGGCTGCAACCATGCCTGCCCTCGCAGCATCCTCGGCCGTGACAGCCTTTCTCCACGTCAACGTGGTGCCCATGGATCGGGACCGCATCCTCCAGGATCAGACAGTGCTCATCCGGGCCGGGAGGATCGCTGCTATTGGCCCTAACCTTACAGTCCCTGGGGAAGCCCGCGTCCTGGATGGCCATGGGGCATTTCTGTCGCCCGGCCTGGCTGACATGCATAGTCACTCAACGACGCGGGAGGACCTGAAAGTCTATCTTGCGAACGGCGTCACCACGATCCTCAACATGGGCGATGCGTCCGCCGGATTCATGGACACTTTGCGTCCCGCTGTGAACGACGGGAGCATTCCGGGGCCGCATGTCTACGCCGCTTTCAAGGTCGATGGGTCACCGAAGTACAATGAGCTCTTCGTGACGACGCCCGAAGAGGCGCGCGCGGTCGTTCGCATTGCAAAGACAAACGGCTACGATTTCATCAAGGTTTACAATAACCTATCACCTGAATGCTTCCAGGCGCTCATTGACGAGGGCAAGATTCAGCACGTGCCGGTCGTCGGCCATGGCGTGACTTCCGTCGGCCTTAAACGCCAGCTCGATGCGGGCCAGGTCATGGTCGCCCACACCGAAGAGTTTCTCTACACGGTATTCTATGATCCCAACGACATTCGCGACCAGGGGCCACCCGACCCAGCAAAGATCCCCGCAGCGATCGATTTCGTCCTACGCGACAAAGCCTATGTAACTGCCGACCTCAATACTTACGCGACAATCGCCCGGCAGTGGGGAAAGCCCGAAGTCGCCGCGAGCTTCCTCAATAGACCCGAGGTCCGTTATCTGAGGCCGGAGGACCGCCTCCTCTGGGCGCGAGAGGATTACAAAATCCGCAAGGGCTCGATCGACGCCAACCTCGCATTCCTAAAGCGATTTACAAAGGCGATGAGCGATGCTGGCGTTCCTCTGATTGCTGGGACTGATGCGCCGTCCATTCCAGGGCTCGTTCCGGGATTTTCGTTACACGACGATCTACGTGCCCTTACGGACACCGGCCTCTCGCCTTATCAATCTCTCTCAACCGCCACACGCACGCCCGGCGAGTTCATTCGGCGCTCCCTCGCAAATGCGGAGCCGTTCGGAACGGTGACGGTTGGCAGCCGAGCTGACCTCGTTCTAACAACACAGAACCCGCTCACCAATCTCGGAACGCTGCGCAAGCCAGTGGGCGTGATGGCCAGCGGGCAATGGTATTCGGCAAAAGATCTTCAGCAGCTTCTTGATAGCGTTGCGGCAGAATATGAGCAGGTTCTCGCGCCCATCCCGACGATGACAAGGAAGTACCGAAAAACTTCTCGTTGATCTCGTCACTGCGCGAGAAGCGTTGAAGGTTATCCATTATTGCGAGTTGGGGCTACAGCATGGCGAGCTCGCGTCCGCTCTTGTTATTTCGGCACCTCGAAAGGCCGACTTCTTGCGCTCTGTCTATGGCGTCGGAACGCGCCCCTGCATGATCTCGGTAGTTTCGCGGATCTGGCGCAAATAGGTTTCGGTCACGCAATCACTCGAATGGCATAAGGCCCGAGTAAAAGCGGAACGGTTGCTGGCGCTGAGCAACAGCTCCTTCCGGTGAAAGTCCGCGTGCTCCAGCGACTGCTTAAGAAAGCTCGCCGCAAGGCGCTCAACTTGCGCATGCCGATCATCCGTTGATTCAGAGGCGCCGCTCGACGCTCGGTCGGGAGCCGTCGGCATTGGCGTCTTGGGCTTCACCAGCTGCGCGATCTCTCGCTTCGGCACTGGCACGGATGGGGACGGCTTGGCCGCCACGGCCTGCGCAACCTCCTCTCGCCTGGGCATGGGCGGAGCGCGGCTGGTTGTCCGGTCCGACACCGGCACTTGCGCAGTGTCTGGATGCTGGAGAAGTACCGTATCCCTACGAGAGACAGCCTGAGGACCGTTCGCATGCGCCGCGATCGTTCCTGGTTGGCCAACCAGCTTCGCCGCGGACGCGACATGCCTCGCGACTGGGGTCGTCGCCCCATTTCGGACTGCTTGCGGTTCGGTTTGCGGCCCCGATTGGGGCCATATCGCGACTCCCACGCTCACGGCCAGTGCCAGGACGACGGAGGCAATGCCAAGGTTGCGCATTGGCGGACGTGAGTGCTGGTCCACTGCAAACAAGCCCGGTTCTGGGCCCTCCGTCGCGTCGCCAAGGCGCGGAAGCGCATCATAGGCAGCCCGCTTCTCCGGATCAGAGAGCACTGCAAAAGCCCGAGTGATCTCTCGCGCGCGCGACTGCGCTTCCGGATCGGGATTGGCGTCAGGGTGGTAAAGCCGCATGAGCGCGCGATATGCACCCTGGATTACGGCATCTTCCGCCCAGGGCACCACTCGCAAGGTGTCATAGTGGCTCACGACGCCGCCGGAGGCTCCTCACTTGGAAACTGCTTATTTCGCAGGGCGCGCACAAATACAATTGCATATGCCTGCTCCTTTCATGCGCAACATGCGAGCGCGCGGCGAACTTACCCAATCCGCGCGCTAAGCTTTGCGGCGACTCCCGCGACAAACCTGCAGTCCGTTGAAAACCGAGTTAAGGCTCGACCTGCTTTTGTCAGCATTTCGCTCCTCGAAAAATGTCGAATTTTGGCCAGTTATCCAGCAATCTAGTAAAATTGATGATTTGCTGGATAACTCATGCCGGTTCTGGTTCGGCCCTTTACAGATGAGCAGGCCCGCTGCGTCGCGAATCTCGCGCAACAATAGGACGTCTGGCTAGAGGCAGAGCGCGCTTTCTCAGAGCTTCCCTACGAACAGCCAAATGCCGTCAAACGGGCTGTGCGCTGCACTCGGGCTCGCGATCAGCGCCAAAAGCGCGGCAAGAACCAGGAGAATTCTGCGCATCGGGAAAGTTCAGGCGGTCGCGGGGAGTTCGGTCCGAGCGCGGCTGCGAACCCGGCCGTAAGCGAAATAGATGCCGAGCCCGATCAGGTTCCACAGCGCAAAACGGATCAACGTATGATTGGCGAGACTGAAGATGAGATAGGTGCAGCCGAGGATCGCGAGCGTCCCGACGAGGAACGGCGCTGGGCAGCGGAACAGGCGCGGAGCGTCGGGCGCAGTGCGGCGGAGCACCATCATGCATAGCGCAACCGAGATGAATGCGAGCAGGGTTCCGGCGTTGGCCATCTCGGCGATCTCGTCGAGCTTGAAGATTCCCGCGACCGCAGCGATCGACAAACCGGTCAGCAGCGTGATGAGCGTCGGAGTCCCGGTACGGGAGCTGACGCGGGCGAGCCGTCTCGGCAGGAGCCCATCGCGCGCCATGACGAAGAAGATGCGGCTCTGCCCGTACATCATGACCAGGATCACCGAGGGAAGTGCGACGATTGCTGCAAGTGCGATCAGATGGGCTGCCAGCGGATGGCCGAGCGTGCGCAGGACCAGCGCCAGCGGCTCGGGCGAATTTCCGAGCTGCTGGAACTGAAGGGCGCCCACCGCCGAGATTCCGACCAGCATGTAGATCAAGGTGCAGACGATCATCGAGCCGACGATCCCTATCGTGAGATCCCGGCCCGGATCCTTCGCTTCCTCGGCCGAGGTCGCGACAGCGTCAAAGCCATAAAAAGCGAAGAATACGATGGCCGCAGCGGCCATCACTCCATGCTTGACTCCGCCGGTCTCGGTGCTGCCGAAGCCGTAGGGCATGAACGGATGAAGATGCGCGCCGTTGAACGCCGGCAACGCGAAGGCGACGAATAATGCGAGCGCGGTCAGCTTCACGATCACCAGCACGATATTGGCCGTCGCGCTTTCGCGAGTGCCGGCGATCAACATGCCCATGATCGACAAAGCGACGACCACCGCCGGAAGGTTGACCATGCCGCCGTCGTGCGGTCCGGCAAGAATTGCCCGCGGCAGGTGCATTCCGGCAGATTCGATCCAGCCGACGAGATAGCCCGACCAGCCGACGGAGACGGTCGAGCATGCCAGCGAATATTCGAGAATGAGACTCCAGCCGACGACCCAGGCAATCCCCTCGCCAAGCGCCGCATAGCTGAACGTATACGCACTCCCGGCCGCCGGAATCATGGTTGCCATTTCGGCATAGGCAAGCGCAGCGCAGGCGCAGACCGCGCCTGCGATCGCAAAGGCAAGGATCACTGCGGGTCCGGCGCGGTCGGCGCCGACTCCGGTCAGCGTGTAGATTCCAGTGCCGACGATCGCGCCTACGCCGAGCGCGATCAGGTGCGGCCAGCTCAGCGTCTTGCGGAGCCGATGCTGCTCGTCTTGCGCGGTGAGGCTCTCGAGCGACTTTCTTGGTCCGAACATTCCCCACCCCTTGCTCTTTCGAGTTTCCCGTCCGCCAGTTGCGCGCGCAGATCGTCCGCAGTGCCGCGGATGTGCTCCGTCAGCACCTTCTTCACCCTCCGCGCATCGCGCCCCAGCCAGGCTTCGAGGAGTTCATGATGCTCGTGATGAGCCCGCGCATCCCGCCCTGCGGGCTGCAGGTGCGCGACGACGTAACGTTCGGCGAAGATTGTCAGGCGCTCGACCAGCTGGGTTGTCAGGTCGCGGCCCCCGGGCCTGACGAGCGCGGTATGGAATTCGCGGTTGCGGATTGCGACCTGGCCGAGCTCGGAGGCCGCCGCACGGTCGAGACGTTGAAACGCATCGAGCACTTGGGTCCGGTCCTCGTCGTTTGCCACGGTCGAAGCGAAGGCCGCCGCATCAGGCTCGATCTTCAGGCGAAGATCGTAGATTTCGTCGAGCTCGCTCGTCGACATCGGCCGGACGAGATAGCCGCGGTTCGCCTGGCTGGTGAGCAGTCCGTCCTGCTCCAGGCGCGCCAGCGCTTCGCGCAGCGGAATCTTGCTGACGCCCAGCTGGTTGGCGAGCGCGTCCTGCCGGATCGGCTTGTCGTCAGCGAGCTGTCCAGTGACGATCTGCTCGCGGACAATCTCGAATACCTGATCGGACAGCGTCTTGACGACGATGGTCATGGAGTGCGGGCCCCTTCGGATGGCGTGAGGTTCATCGAACCTGGAAACCTTTCCAGAAGGGGTCTTCCCGATCAATCCAAATGGTGTTGAATCCGGTTGCAACGGCCGAGCCTTCGATCGACGGAACAATCGCATCCATGTCGCCGACTTGGGTCGCGGACTCGATGCGGCCGACAAATCGGCTGCCGATATAGCTCTCATGAACAAAGCTTTGCCCGGGTTTCAGCCTGCCCGACGCCGCGAGATGCGCGAGCCGCGCCGAAGTCCCGGTCCCGCACGGGCTGCGGTCGATCGCCCGGTCGCCATAGAAGACTGCATTGCGACCATCCGCTCCTTCACTGGCCGGTGCGTCGGTCCAGAGGATGTGCGAAACGCCGCGGATGGTGGGATCGAGCGGATGCACCGGCTCGAACTGCTCGCGGACGGCCTCGCGCACCCTGGCGCTCAGATCAATGAGGCGCGACGCGCCGAGCGCATCGAGGCCTTGGTATGCGCCCTGCGGCTCGATGATCGCATAGAAGTTTCCGCCATAAGCAACGTCGAGGGTCAACGGTCCGATTCCATCGACGTTGATGCCGATGCCGCTCGCGGCGACGAATGACGGCACGTTGGTGATCCGCACCGACGTCACCTTGGCGCCTTCGCAGGAGTAGCTGACCTCAATCGTGCCGGCTGGAACATCGACGACGAGGCGGCCGGGCTGGGCCGGCTCGATCAGGCCATGTTCGAGCCCGAAGGTCACGATCCCGATGGTTCCGTGACCGCACATGGGCAGGCAGCCCGAAGTCTCGATGAACAGGATTCCGATGTCCGATCCCGGGTTGGCAGGCGGATAGAGGAAACCGCCCGACATCATGTCGTGTCCACGGGGCTCGAAGCAGAGGCCGGTCCGGATCCAGTCGAACCGCTCGATCAGGTCCTGTCGCCGCTCGGACATGGTCGCGCCCTTGAGGAGCGGCGCTCCGCCGGCGACGAGCCGCACCGGATTTCCGGCGGTGTGTCCGTCGATGCAGAAGAAGGTGTGGCGCATGCCGCCGCTTCAGGCGGCCGCGGCCGCGCCGAGCGCCGGACGTGTCGCAGCGGCTCGCTCGACGAGCGCAATCACTTCGGCCCGGCGCTCACCCTCAAGGGGCCGGCGCGGGGGAAGAACGCGCTCGGACCCGCGGCCCATGACCTGCTCGGCAAGCTTGATCGACTGCACGAGATCATGTTCGGCATCGAGATGCAGGAGCGGCATGAACCAGCGATAGATAGCAAGCGCAAGCGCAATGTCTCCGCGCTGCAGCGCTGCAACCAAGGCGACCGACTCGCCCGGAAACGCATTGGTCAGTCCCGAGACCCAGCCCCGCGCTCCGAGCATCAGCCCTTCGAATGCAACATCGTCGAGGCCGGCGAAAAGCGTGAAGCGATCACCGAAGGCATTGAGAATATCGGTGTAGGAACGCGTGTCCGGCGAGGATTCCTTGAGCGCGACGATATTGTCGACGTCGGTCAAGGCACCGAGAATCGCGCTGTCGATCTGCGTACGATAGGCTGGCGGGTTGCTGTAGAGCATGACCGGGAGCCCGACCCGTTGCGCGACATCGCGAAAATAGGCTGCAAGCTCGTGAGGCTTTGGAACATAGACCATCGGCGGCAGGAGCATCAGCCCATCGACACCCGCCTTTTCGGCCGCGGTCGCATATCGCACCGCGCGCCTTTGATCATATTCGGAAACCCCGGTGAGGACCGGCACTCGCCCTGCGACGGCTTCGACGATCGCGGAGACGACCGCGACCTTTTCTTCGTACATCAGCGAATTATTCTCGCCGACGGTACCCAAAGCGATGATTCCATCGACTCCGTCCCGGACGAGGCCGTCAACGACACGCTGGCTATCCTCGATATCGATCGAGAGATCTTCGCGCACCTGCGTCGTTACGGCCGGAAAAACGCCGCCCCAACCAATAGTCATTCAGCCGACCCCGCATTTGAATTGATATACAGTATACGATATGGATCCCGACCTGACAACGGGAGAATGACCTGAGCTCGATCGCAATCATCGGCGGCGGCATAATCGGGATGAGCTGCGCGCTTCGGCTGGCCGAGGCTGGTCATCGCGTGACGATAGTCGAGGCCAAGCCCGAACATGGTGCTGCGTCATGGGGAAATGCCGGGCACATTGCAATCGAGCAGGTAAGTCCTCCGGCGTCGTTCGCGACCTTGCGCTCGATCAGGAGGCGGCTCTTTTCGGCAGGCGGACCGGTCGCGCTCCCGCCATCGATGATCTCCCATTGGGGGCCGTTCGCACTGCGCATGCTGGCAGCCTCGAGGCCGTCGCGCTTCGCCAGCGGCGAAGGTGCGCTCGCGCAGCTGATGGCGCACGCCCCTGGGGCCTGGCGCCGGTTGGTCGAGGATCTTGGCGAGCCGAAACTTGCGCGTTTCGACGGTCACTTTGTTGCCTGGGAGAGCGTCCAGGCAGCTGCCGAAGGCAAGAGCAAATGGACTGATGCGAATATCGGGACGGCCTCGCTACGCGATGCGAGCGCGGAAGAGCTAAAGCAGCTGCGCGAGCGCTCGCCCGCGATCATCGACGCCATGCGGTTTATCGGGAGCGGCCAGATCGCCGACCTCGACCTGCTTTGCGACTCGCTGCGACGAGCACTCAGCTCGGCGGGCGTCGACCTCGAGGTCGGTCGAGCCGAGCTCGAGATCGCAAGCGACGGATCGGCCCGAGTGCCCGGCATTAGAAGCGATCTGGTGCTCGTCGCGGCGGGGGCCGGGTCGGCGCACCTGATGCGCGCGGCCGGCCATCGTGTGCCGCTCATCGCGGAGCGCGGCTACCATATCCGCGCCCGCGACTTCGACTGGCCCGCTGACCTTCCGCCAATAGTGTTCGAAGATCGCGGATTGATCGTCACCCGCTTCAGCCATTCGCTCCAGGCCGCAAGTTTCGTCGAATTCGGGTCTCCAGATGCGCCGCCCGACGAGCGCAAATGGAAGCGACTCGAGCGACATGCCGTCGAACTTGGTCTGCCCATGCGCGGACCGTTCGAGCGCTGGATGGGCGCGCGGCCGACTCTTCCCGATTATCTTCCGGCGATCGGCCGCTCGGAGCCTTGCCACAACCTCTTCTTCGCCTTTGGACACCAGCATTTGGGCCTCACGCTGGCGCCGATCACCGCCGAGCTGATGCGCTTGCAAATCGAAGGGGCTCAACCCCCTGTCGACATCGCTCCATTCACTCTCCAGCGCTTCTAAATCGGATATCGTATAATTTATTTGACAATTTGTCAGACAAGTGGTCTTGACGCTCCGGACCACAAAATGGGGGCGTCAAATGCGCAGGTCCTGCAATCATCTTCTCTGTTCGGCCTCACTGCCGGTTCTCTTCATTGCACTGGCCGCTTCAGCGCCGGCATGGGCGCAAACGGCCGCGCCGGCCGATCAGCAAGCTGCACCCGCGGCAACGGCGGATCAGGTTTCAACCAATCCGGCACCGACGGTCGTCACTGACCAGGTGCCTGCGGCACGCGCGAAGAGCGAGCCGGGCACCGACATCGTGGTCACCGGCACCCGGCTTCGTCAGCCCAATCTTCAGAGCAAGAGCCCGGTCGCGAGCGTCGCCGACCAGGAAGTGAAGCTCGAGGGTGCGACCAACATCGAGGACGTGCTCAACCGGCTGCCCCAAGTCACGCCCGACGCGAACGAGAATGTCTCCAACGGTTCGGACGCGACCGCGCAGATCAACCTGCGCAACCTTGGAAGCAACCGCAATCTGGTGCTGATCAACGGCCAGCGCCTGCTGCCGACCCAGGGCATGGACGTCAACTTCGTCCCCGGCTTCATGGTCAAACGGGTCGACCTGCTGACCGGCGGCGCCTCGGCCGTTTACGGCTCGGATGCGATTTCGGGCGTGGTCAATTTCATCATGCGCGATGACCTCAATGGCGTGAAGTTCGACGGCCAATACGGGTTCGCCGATCATTACAACCACATGGGCTACATTCGTTCGATCATTGCGAATGCCGGCTACACCGAGGCTCCGCATCACGTTCGTGACGGTGCACGCTACGAGTTCAGCGTTGCAGCCGGCACGAATTTTGCGGATGGGCGCGGCAATGTGACCGCCTATTTCGGCTATCGCCACGTCAATCCGGTCACCCAGGCAAGCCGCGACGTCTCCGCTTGCGCGCTCAACCTCGCCGGCGACAATGACGCATTGGCGTGCGGCGGCTCGAGCAACAATCAATATGGCAAATTTGTGCCCTTGACCGGGCCGAGCTCGGGACTGTCGTTCAACAATACCAAGGACGGCCAGAAGACCTGGGTTCCCTACGATTCGAGCTTCCGATACAATTATGCGCCGCTGAATTATTTCCAGCGCTCGGACATCCGCTACACCGCCGGCGCCTTCGCCAAATATGAGATTGTTCCGCAGGCTCAGGTCTACGGCAGCTTCATGTTCATGGACGACCACAGCTTTTCGCAGGTCGCTCCGTCGGCACTATTCCAGGGCTACACCTACACCATCAACTGCAACAATCCGCTGATGAGCCAGCAGCAGGGCCAGCTGCTCTGCGGCTCCGACTATGGGCAGGCGGTCGATGAGCAGCTGTTCATCGGATACCGGCCCGTCGCCGGGCACGCGCGCCCGCGGCGCGACGATCTTCGCCACACCGACTATCGCTTCTCCGGCGGTGTTCGAGGCGACATCACGCAAGGCGTGCATTACGACATCAACGCACTGCACTCGGTCACCTTGTTCCCGGAGAACTACCAGAACGACATCGATCCGGCGAAGGCGAACAACGCGATTCAGGTGGTGAACGTCAACGGCGTCCCGACCTGCAAATCGGTGGTCGCCGGAACGGATAGCTCCTGCGTCCCGCTGGACATCTTCAAATATAATGGGATCAGCGACGCGGCGTTCAACTATATCTACGCCCCGACCTTCACCAACAGCCGCAGCAAGGAAACTGTTCTCAATGCAACGGTGAATGCAGATCTCGGCACCTGGGGGATCCGCAGCCCCTGGGCGCAGGACGGCGTTGGCGTCGTCCTCGGCGCCGAGCACAGGCGCGACTTCTTCGAGTTCAAGGCCGATGCGCTCGCGATTGCGAAGGGAACCAATCCTTTCCCGCCGGCATCGGTTCACGTCAGCGAGCTGTTCACCGAGGTCGGCATTCCAATCATGCAGGATCGGCCGTTCGTGCATTCCTTGTCGGTAACCGGCGGCTATCGCCATTCGAAGTACAGCAATCTCACCAAGTGGGTCGATACCTACAAAGTTGAAGGCGAATATGCGCCAAGCCGCGATATTCGCTTCCGCGGGAGCTACAACCGGGCGATCCGCGCCGCCGGCATCTCCGAGCTGTTCTCGCCGCAGGGCGTAGGCAATGTGAATGGCCAGGATCTGTGCGCAGGCCCGACCCCGCAGGCATCGATGCAGCTTTGCGCGCTCTCGGGTGTCACCCAGGCGCAATATGGGCATATCATCGAATGTCCCGCCGACCAGTGCAGTGCGCTTGGCGGCGGCAATCCGGCGCTGAAGCCCGAGATTGCCGATACGGTAACCTTCGGCACGGTCGTCACCCCGCGCTTCCTTCCGCATCTCGCAGTCTCGGTCGATTATTGGAACATCAAGGTCAAAGGATATATCAGCGGCATCGATCCCGAGACGATCATCGATCAGTGCCTCGTCGAGGGCAATCCGTTCTTCTGCGGCCTGTTTCACCGCGATCCTCGCAACGGCGTCATCTTCGGCGGCGACAACAGCGGGAATGGCGGATATCTGGTCAGCACGACGATCAACACCGGCTTTCTCCACACCTCCGGTATCGACGTCGGCGTCAGCGACTCGTTCGCAATCGGCCGCTACGGCAAGATCGATGCGAGCCTGATCGGGACATGGCTCCAGAAACAGGTGACGAACCCGCTGCCGGGCCTCGGCACTTACGACTGCAAGGGCCTGTTCGGCCCAACCTGCGGCCAGCCCTCGCCTGAATGGAAGCATGAGGCGCGCGTGACCTGGACTCCGGCCAGCCGCATCGTCGATGTGTCACTGAACTGGCGCTATATCGGCGGGACCAAGATCACCAACAACCAAAGCAATCCGTTCCTCTCGGGCGACCCGGTGGTCATCAATAGCCGGATCAAGCCATATAATTACTTCGACCTTGCAGCGACCGCGCGTCCGTGGCGCAAGCTCGAGCTTCGCGCCGGCGTGAACAATCTGTTCGACAAGGCGCCGCCGGCAATCGCCGCCGGACTGCTGAGCGTCTTCGGCAACGGCAACACCTATCCAGGAGTGTACGACCCGCTCGGTCGCTTCGCGTTCGTCGGAGCGAGCATCGAGTTCTAAGGCGTGCCGTAGCAGCGGGGTCCACTCTCCCCTCTTATGGACCCCGCTGCTTTACAGCTTCATTTCTCGTCGTCGGGATAGGGACCCTTGCCGCCCTCGGCGATCAGCCGGTCGACACGGGCATCGATGACCGGAAGCGGCACCGAGCCAAGTTCGAGAAGCGCGTCGTGGAAGGCACGAATGTTGAACTTCGGCCCGAGTGCTTGTTCCGCCTTGCGGCGTTCCTTCTGGATCTCGAGCTCGCCCATATAATAAGACAGCGCCTGCCCGGGCCAGGCGATGTAGCGGTCGACCTCGGTTTCGATCTCATGGTTGGCGAGCGCCGTATTGTCGTGGAGATATTTCTGCGCCTGCGCCCGTGTCCACCCTTGCGAGTGGATGCCGGTGTCGACCACGAGCCTCGCCGCGCGCCACATCTGGTAGCTCAGCATGCCGAAGGTCTCGTAGGGCGTCTTGTACATGCCCATTTCTTCGCCGAGCGCCTCGCAATAGAGCGCCCAGCCTTCGCCATAGGCCGAGATGTAGGTGTCACGCCTATAGTCGGGCAGCGCCTTGTTCTCGGCAGCGAGCGGCATCTGGAATGCATGGCCCGGCGCGCTTTCGTGCAGCGTCAAGGCGGGCAACGAATAAAGCGGCCGTGACGGAAGGTTGTAGGTGTTGACGAGGTAGATCCCAGGCCCACCGCGGCCGCCGGTATAGAAAGGCGCAATTTCAGGCGGCACCGGCTTGATCGCGAAGCGGCTGCGCGGCAGCCGTCCAAACCATTGCGACGCCTTGCCGTCGAACGTCTTCGCGATCCATGCCGCGTCGCTGAGCAGCTCCTGCGGGGTTTTTGCGTAGAATTGCGGATCGGTTCTTAAGAAGTCGAGGAAGGCCGGGAGGTCGCCCTTGAATCCCGCCTCTTTCATCACCTCCAGCATCCGCGCGCGAATGCGGGCGACCTCGACGAGACCGATCTGGTGGATTTGCTCGGGCGGAAGATCGAGGGTTACGAATTCGCGGATTTTCGAGCGATAATAAGCCTTGCCGTCGGGCAAGTCGTAGGCCGCGAGCGTGGTCCGCGATCCCGGAATATATTCGCCGCGCAGGAAGTTGAGCAATTTCGCGTGGGCGGGAATGACCGCCTGGCGGATTGCGGCCTCGCCTTCGGTGCGAAGCTGCGCCTGGGTCGCCGCCGGAATGCCAACGGGAAAGGTCTTGAACGGCTGGAAGAATACGGTCTTTTCCGGGTCCGTTGCTTCGGCGACCTCGGCGACTCCCGCGTCGCGTCCCTGAAGCGTCACTCGCGGCGGCGTGAAACCGCGCCTGAGACCCGAACGCATGTTCGCGATCTGCTGGTCGAAGTAGCGCGGGACCTGCTTCAATTCGGTGAGATAGTTGCGATACGCGCGCTCGCTTCGGAAATCGCCGCGGGCAAGACCTGCGATTTCGCCCCAGAAGCTGGTGTCGGCGTTCAGCGGCTTCTCGTAATCGCGGTACCGCTGCGCAGCGAGGAGCGCGTCTATCTGCGTCTTGTAGACGAGATAATTGGTCCGTTCGGCAGGTGAGAGATCGGTGAGGCCGATACTCTGAAGCTGCCGTTCGACCTGCTCCCAGCGCGCAAGCTTCTCCGCCTGCGCCTTGGGGCCGACGTCCGGGAGGCTCGCTGCCGCGACATTGCCGGAATCCTGGTCCGGTCCTTCCTGGAGCTGGCGCCAGCGATATTCGCTCTCGGCAATCCTGCGGAACTTGGCATCGGAGTTGGCGAGCGCCGGAGCGGCAATGAACAATCCCGCAACAGCTGCCGCCGAAACGCAAAGTCGCGCTCTTGTCGAGATCATGCGGTCGGCGCCGGCTTTGCAGTGAACAGCCTTACTCCGAACACCGGGCCGGCAGTGTTCCCGTCATGCGGAACAAAGCGCACCTTGATGCTGCCCTTGCCCTGGGTCAGTGCCTCGGGCAGCGGATAGTCGACGTCGAAGAATTGGCCCGGCCTGATCTTGTCGAGATGCTGGGTCGCGACCTTCACATTGTCGACCAATATGTCGAAGTCGCGCGGGCGCTCGTCGCCCCAATAGGTCGCCTGAAGCACCAGCGGGCCCGGCCTGGTCTTCATCGAAAATTCGAAGAACCCGCCCGAGCGCGCATCGCGGCCGTTCCGCCAGCGATAGGTTACGGGATAGGAGATATTCGAGACCAGGCCGTGATCGTGCTCGGGCTGCATTTCGCCCAGGTGCATGTCATCGACCGACCGGGCGGCGAGGTCACGCTGGCGCTCCTGCTCGGCGAGGAACGCGGCCTGCTGGTCCTTCCACTGGGCGGGCGTGAAACGTCTGAAATAGACTGCGCTTCGCCGCTCATACTGGCTGAAGAAGGGTACGAAGCGAAGGTCGGCAGGCTGGGCGATGCCGCTCGATCTATAGACGGCGCGTGCCGGATCTTCGGCAACGAAAGAAGCAAGGAGGTCGGTGCCGACGAGCGCCGGATCGGCGCTCTTCCAATCGCCCGCTGCAGGCCCGAGGTCGCCGGCAAGCACCATCGGACCGCGCAGAAACGCGATCATGTTCGGATCGTCGCTCGTGGGCTCGATCCGCAGCTCGAGCGGGAGACTAAGCTCAATCCTGTCGCCGGCTTTCCAGCTGCGATCGACCAGCGCATAGCCGCGCTCGAGAGAAGGTTCGATTTTCTCCCCATTGACCTTGATCACTGCTTTGCCAGCAGCCCATCCGGGAATGCGAAGCGCGATCGGGAAACGGCCGGGCCGCCCAAGCTGGCTCAAGGTCAGCCGCACCTCGGGTTCGAACGGATAGCGCGTCTCGAGGTCGACAGCTGCGCCCCTCCTCGCCCATTGCGCAGTCGAGGGAATGTAGAGGTTGACGAGCAATGCGTCGCCGCCTTCCGAGAAGATTGCGACGCCATGCTTTGAATGGCTTTCCATGCCGGTACCGACACAGCACCAAAATGGATCGTCCTTGGGATCGGACCAGTCTCGCCGCGCAGCGGTCATCAGCGGCATCATGTAGGTGAAGCCGCCGCTGCTCGGATTTTGGGCAGCCATCACATGGTTGAGGTGGGCCCGCTCATAATAGTCCATCAATGCCCCGTCGGGGCTCCAAGCGAACAGATGTTCGGTCAGCTTGAGCATATTGTATGTAGCGCAATGCTCGCATGTCTGTTCGGTGACGTGCGTCGAAATCGCGTCGGGTTCGAAGAAATATTCGCGGTCGCCGTTGCCGCCGATGACGAAGCTGTGGTGGTTCGTTACCCGGTCCCAGAAGAAGCGTGCCGCCCGGGCCTTGTCCGGTGCGCCCGCAAGCTCGTGGATGCGCGCAATTCCGATGATCTTGGGAATCTGGGTGTTGGAGTGGATGTTGGCGAGATCGTCGACGCCCGCGGCAAGCGGGTCGAGCACCTTGCGATCATAGAGGCGCTCGGCGATCGCCAGCCAATTCCTGTCTCCGGTCTCGGCATGGAGCTGGGCGAACGCCTCGTTGAGCCCGCCATATTCGCAGGCGAGCATCTGCTGCATCTGGGCGTCGTCGAGCGCGGCGAAGACCCGCTCGAAATAATGGCCGAGACCGAGTGCAACCTGGAGCGCCTGGCGGTTCCCCCAAGAGGCGTGCACGTCGAGGAGACCGGCAAACAGTTTGTGCACCGTATAAAGCGGCGACCAGGCGCCGTTGAGGTCGAAGCCGCTCGAACGAATGTCGCCGCGCATGATCTCGGGAAAGATTTCTTCGCCGTCGGCAACCGTGCCGTCCTTTCGCTTGCGCTGCATCGCGCCGACGTAGCCGGTGCCGCGTTTGGCCTGCGCAAGAGCGAGCTCGCCGACGATATAGTCGGCGCGGCTGCGGCAATCGGCACAGCCGGTCTGGGCATTCATCAGCGTGAGGGCGGTCAGATAATGCCCAAGGGTGTGGCCGGCGATCGTGTCGCTTTCCCACCCGCCATATATCGGCGCCTTCGGATCAAGGCCCGAATATTTGCGAAAATTGTGCAGCAACCGGTCGGCATCGAGCTGGAGCAGATATTTGCGGTTGAGCTCAACCGCGCTTGCGTAAAGCGACGGCTTCAGCCGAACATCCTTCAGCGGCAGCGGGCTCGTGCGGGAAGGAAGATGTGAAGCGATGATTGCGGCCGCGACGCCTGAGCGCGCAAGGAGCGTCACCGAGGCGGCGCCGATCAGTAGCTGGCGACGACTGCTCTTGAGCATTGGACTCCTCCTCCCGAAAGGAACGCTAAGTGCGGCCGCCGGGCAGGTCAACTGCAATCGTATATTGTATAATGTTCAATGCTGTGCAAAGCGGCAATGCGTGTTGACGAACCGGCCCCAATTGACGCGCCTCGGGTCGGTTGCGGTGCTGTTGCTGCTCATTTTCGCTGCACCTCCGTTGCGCGCCCAAGCTGACGAAACCCATGCCGGAGCCGCGCCTGTCCCGACCAGTCAATATTCAACTGCGTCGTTCGCCATCGGCCTCAGGCCGGACACCCAGACGCTCGTTCGCCTGTCGCCGGCAAGCGATCCTTCGTTCGATTTCGCTCCGGGCGACCGCGAAGCGGAGCGGCAGGGGGACGGCTATGTCCACCTCGGCGACATCCACGTGCGGCTTCGCGTGGCCGGCGGCCTGTGGCAGGATTTCTCGTCAGCGCATCGGCGGCGGCCGATCCGTCCGTTTGCTCCTGCTCCTGGCATGCTCGCCGGCGCGGACATCAGTGCGAGCATGGGCGAAGGCCTGCCGCTTGATGTCGAGCGACGCTGGATCGTTGAGAATGGGACGCTCGCGCTGCAATTCACATTGAGCAACAGGTCCGCCCAGCCGGTCGAAGTCGGCGGCCTCGGCTTTCCACTGGTGTTCAACAACATCCTGACGAACCGCACACTCGAGGAAGCGCATGCCAAGGCAAGCTTCGTCGATCCCTATATCGGGATGGATGCCGGCTATGCCCAAGTCACTCGGCTCAACGGCAAAGGGCCGGCACTGCTCGTGCTTCCCGAACCGGGCACTCCGTTCGAGGCTTGGCGGCCGGTCGAGAGCGCCAAGACGGCTCAAGCCGGCGACATATTCACCGATCGCGGTGACCGCGTTCAGACCGCCGAGGGATTTTACGACTGGACGGTGGCGAGCCTCGGCTTTGCCCAAAAGGAATGGGCGAAAGCCTCGTTGGAGTGGAACCGGCCGACGAGCTTCACGCTGGCACCCGGCACAAGCCGCACCTTCGGGCTCAAATTCCTGCTGTCGCCGTCGATCCGCTCGATCAACGACACGCTTGCTGCCAATCGTCACGAGCTCGCGCTCGGCATTCCGGGCTACGTGGTCCCCGCCGATCTCCCCGCGACCTTGTTCCTCAAGTCTTCGCAGCCGGCCGCAAAAATCGACAGCTGGCCCGAAGGCGCTCTATCGGCCGAGCAGGAACCGAGCGCGAACGGGTGGCAAAGGTACAAGATCTCGGGCCACGGCTGGGGACCGGCACGACTGACGATCCGCTACCCTGACGGAAGCATTCAGACTGTCCATTATTATCTGACCAAGCCGCTCAATCAGGTCATGAGCGACCTCGGCCGCTTCACGACCATGCGTCAATGGTTTGCCGATCGCTCGGACCCCTTCGGACGCCCGCCCGCAATCCTCACCTACGACCGCGAGACGAACCGCATCGTTGCCCAGGACCATCGCGTGTGGATCGCCGGGATGAGCGACGAAGGCGGCGCTGGCGCCTGGGTCGCCGCAATCGCCAAGCAGCTCGACAATCCGGACCCTGTACAAGTCGGGAAGCTCGAACGGCTCGTCGACCAGAGCGTCTGGGGCAAGCTCCAGCTTTCAGCGGGCCCGCATGCAGGAGGCGTCAAGAAGAGCCTGTTCTATTACGATCCCAGGCGCTTCCCGGATTATTACGATCGGCGCCAGGACTGGAGCAGCTGGGCGTCATGGAAGAAGGATCAGGCGGATTCGCTTGGCCGCTCCTATAACTATCCGCATGTCGCGATCGGCTATTGGGTGCTCTATCGCCTGGCGCGCAATCATATTGACCTGGTGAAGCGCCATGACTGGCGCTGGTACCTTGACCACGCATTCCTCACTGCAAAGGCAATGGTCCGCGACGCGCCGGACTATGCCGCTTATGGCCAGATGGAAGGCGAAGTGTTCGTCGAGATCCTCAAGGACCTCAAGCGCGAGCGGCTGACGCGCGAAGCGTCAGAAATGGAAAAGCTGATGCTTAAGCGCGCCGAACGCTGGAAAGGGCTCGCTTATCCGTTCGAAAGCGAAATGGCCTGGGATTCGACCGGCCAAGCCGAGGTCTATGCATGGATGCGCTACTTCGGCCATGAGCCGCAGGCGGGAACCACCCGCGAAGTGATCCTCGGCTACGATCCGGCAATTCCGAGCTGGGGCTATAATGGCGATGCGCGCCGCTATTGGGACTTCCTCTATGGCGGCAAATATCCGCGCATCGAGCGACAAATCCATCATTATGGCTCGGCGCTCAATGCAGTGCCGCTGTTCGATGCTTTCCGCGCGAACCCCGGTGATTTTCACCTGCTCGAGGTCGCATACGGCGGATGGATGGGATCGATCACCAATATCGACCGGGAGGGATTCGGCTCGGCTGCATTCCATTCGAATCCGGACATGATGCGCTGGGATCCGTACAGCGGCGATTACGGCATGGGCTTTTTCGGCCACGCTTACGCCGCGGCGACCTATCTCGTCGACCATCCGGAGTTCGGCTGGATCGGATTTGGCGGTGAGGTGCGCAACGGTCCGAGCGGCGTCACCATCGTCCCGCGAGACGGTGCCCGCAGCCGATTGTTCATTGCTCCAGCCGGGCTTTGGCTGACGTTGGATTCAGGCAAGATCGCGTCAGCGCGCTTCGAGCCCTCAAGCGGCCGCGTCACGCTGACGCTCGATCCCGCCAATCGCTTTACGAGCGCAGCGCGGCTTCGCATTGAAGGCACAACAGCTTCGGCCCGCCATTATGAGCCCGCGCATAGGCTTCCGCTGGTTCGCGGCGCCTACCTAATGCGCCTCGCCGCAGCTCCGGCCGATCTGGTCCTCGTCCCCAGCTAGAATGTCGTCAGGGCAGCAGCGCTTTCCTGATCGGCTCGACCCATTGCTGGCGCTGCATGTCCCAGACGACGAAGTCACCCTCGAACTGCCAATAGGCCCAGCCGAAGCGATGTCGCTCGGCTTGGCCGCGCACCGTGCTCGTCCAATCGGCGCGCATTGCGATCGGAGTGCCGCTTTTGTCGTAGGCGCCGAATTCGCCGAGCAGGATCGGCCGATCATTGGCCTTCGACCAGGCGGCGACCTGGTCAAAGTCGGCCTTGATTGCTGCCCGATCATGGGGCGTGCCCCAGGTGATGCCGTGGAGGTTCTTGACGTCACCGGCCCAGCTCGCGCCCTGGTGCGTGAAGTGGAACGGCTCGTAATAATGGTAAGTGACAAGCAGGTTCCGATCGTCAGGGAGCCTCAGCGTTGATAGCTCCTTGAAGCTGTTCCAGCCCGTCGGCCCAACAACGACGATGCGCGTCGGATTTGTCTGCCGGACGATTCCCAGCAGCTCGGCGAAGAAGTCGTTCCAAGTGGGCGCATCGAGCTTGGCATGCGGTTCATTGAGCAGCTCGAATGCGACCTTGCGAGGCGCCTTCGCGAAACGCGGCGCGACCTGGCGCCAGAAGGCAGGAAGCTTGGTTCGGCAAATCGAAAGGTCGTCCGAGCAGGGATTGAAGTCATGCTCGTCGATGATGATCCCGAGCCCCGCCTTTTGCGCTTCGCCGACAACGTCGTCGAGCTTTGCCAACCATTTGGGATCGAGCCTGTCCTGAGCATCCATGTGACGGAACGCCTGGAGGTTCAGGCGGACAAAGTCGAAGCCCGCCTTGCGGATCTCGGCAAAGTGGCGCCACTCGAAACGGCGCCTGCCAGTATCTGTCCAGTAGGGATCATAGCCAAGCACGTTGACGCCGCGCTTGAAGGGCTGATCGGAAGCGTGAAGCGCCACTTGCGACTGAGCCGCTGAAGCGGGCAGCGCGACAAATGTCGTCAGGGCGACAAGAAATGCAAAAACGCTATGAGATACTCGCATTCGGACCTCTCTCTTCCGGCGCTATACTCGCTCGGTTTCGAATTGCTGTTCATGGTCCATCCGAACGAGATGGCCGGCTATTCATTGTCTGGAAGGCGCCGTTCGTAAAGTCTCGGCCTTGCCGAGAGTCGCGCGAATTCAACCTATGGGATTGGACCGCCAGCTGGACTGCTCGCGCGCCACGCACAAGGAAAGGTGAAGAGTTTGCATTCGGGTATCGGCCCCATCCTGCGTCTTGCCGGATGGTAGCGTCATCACTTAGCTGCGCATCAACGATATCGGGGAGGGAATATGCGTAAATTGGGTGCTGCGGGCGTGCTCGCCCTGTTGCTTGCGGGTGCAGCATTTGCGGCGCCGGAGGGACAGGCTCCGGTTCACTGGCCAAGCGTCCACAGCCGGGTCCCGCGCGACCCGAAGGTCGAGGCGCGGATCGAAAATATCCTCAAGCGGATGAGCGTCGAGGAAAAGGTCGGCCAGCTCATCCAGGCCGACATCAACTTCGTCACGCCCGAGGACGTCAAGAAATACAAGCTCGGCTCGATCCTCGCCGGCGGAAACAGCGCCCCGCACCAAGACAATAAGGCACCCGCCGCCGACTGGCTTCGCCAGGCCGACGATTTCTGGAACGCATCGCAATCGGCCGACTGGAAGGGCGCGAAGATCCCGCTCATCTACGGGATCGACGCTGTGCACGGGCACACCAACATCGTCGGCGCAACGATCTTTCCGCAGAATATCGGCCTTGGTGCAACCCGCGATCCCGAGCTGATGAAGCGCATCGGCAAAGTCACCGCCGAGGAGATGGTTGCAACCGGCTTCGACTGGGACTTCTCGCCGACGCTCGCGGTCGTGCGCGACGATCGCTGGGGCCGCACCTACGAAGGTTTTTCCGAGGATCCGTCGATCGTCCGCGCTTATGCCGGAAAGATGGTCGAAGGGCTGCAGGGTGTCCCCGGGACGAAGGAATTCCTCGGCGCTGGACATGTGGTTTCCAGCGCCAAACATTTCGTCGGCGACGGAGGTACTGCAGGGGGCAAGGACCAGGGCGACAATCCCGCAGGCCCGCGCGAAATCCGCGACGTGCACGGCGCCGGCTATCCGCCGGCGATCGAAGCCGGCGTGCAGAACGTGATGTCGAGCTTCTCGTCGATCCGCGGCGTGAAGATGGCTGCCAATCGCGACCTCCTGATGGGGGCGTTGAAGGGCGACATGCATTTCGACGGCTTCGTCGTCGACGACTGGAACGCACACGGGCAGGTCCCGGGCTGCACGAACACCGATTGTCCCAAGGCGATCAATTCCGGCGTCGACATGTTCATGGCGCCGGACAGCTGGAAGGGCCTGTACGAAAATACGCTTCGCGAGGCCAAGTCCGGCGAGATCCCCAAGGCCCGGCTCGATGATGCGGTTCGGCGGATCCTGCGCGTGAAGCTGCGCGCGCATTTGTTCGAGAAAGGCGCGCCCTCGGCGCGGCCTTATGCCGGCAAATTCGAAATTCTCGGGTCGCCCGAGCATCGCGCGGTTGCGCGGCAGGCGGTCCGGGAATCGCTCGTCCTGTTGAAGAATGCTTCCCAGCTGCTCCCGCTCTCGCCCAAGGTGAACGTGCTCGTCGCCGGCGACGGCGCGGACAATATCGCCAAGCAGTCGGGCGGATGGACGATCACCTGGCAGGGGACCGGCCTCACCAACGCCGATTTTCCGCATGCCCAATCGATCTGGTCGGGGATCGACGAAGCAGTGACCGCGGCCGGCGGAAAGGCGACGCTCAGCGTCGACGGCAGCTATTCGGCAAAACCCGACGTGGCCATCGTGGTGTTCGGCGAGGACCCCTACGCCGAGTTCGTCGGAGACCGCCCGCACTCGCTCGAATATAGCCCGGCAGACAAGAAGGATCTCGAACTTCTCCGCAAGCTCAAGGCTGCCGGGATCCCAATTGTGTCCATCTTCCTTTCCGGACGCCCGATGTGGGTGAACCCCGAGATCAATGCGTCCGATGCCTTCGTTGCCGCCTTCCTTCCCGGTGGCGAAGGCGGCGGGATTTCGGACGTGATCTTCCGCAGGGCCGACGGACGGGTGAACCACGATTTCCATGGCAAGCTCAGCTACAGCTGGCCCAAGCGAGCGGACCAAAGCCCGCTCAACATCGGCGACAAGCCCTACGATCCGCTCTTCGCTTTCGGTTACGGCCTCAAATATGGCGAGAATGGCAACCTGCCGAAGCTCTCGGAAGAACGGCCCAAGGGGGGCGGCCTTCCCGAAGGCGTGCTGTTCGGTCGCGGTGCGGTGCCGCTGGGCTGGAGCATGGCCTTCGAGCCGGCGAGTGGCGGCCAGATCAGGGGCGTCGACCGGCGAGCGCAGGAAGATTCGCGGCAGCTGACCTGGAATGGAGCGGGCCCTGCGACGCTCGCGATCCATGCCAATCCGCCGCTCGACCTCTCGCGCGAAACCACTGGGCAGCTGAGCCTGGTGGTCGACTACCGCGTCGATGCGCCACCGACTGCGCCGGTGACGCTGAGCGCAGTGCCGATCACCGGAGCGCTCCGTTCTGCACCGGTTGGCGAATGGCGGACGCTGACGGTTCCGCTTGGCTGTTTCGAGAAAGCAGGCGTGGACATGAAGACGCTCAAGGTGCCCTTCGCCATCACCACTGCAGGACAGCTGAAGCTGACCATCTCCGACGTGCGCGTGCTGAGCGCGACCGTGCCGCAGGACCAGTGCGGGGCGCAGTGATCCGCGTCGGCCTCGCAGGCTACGGCCTTGCCGGGTCGGTCTTTCATGCGCCGTTGATCCGCGCCTGCGCGCGGATGGAGCTATCGGCCGTGCTGACCTCCCGCGACATCGCCGAGCGCGCGGGCTCGGTCGACGAGTTGCTCGATCGGTCGGACCTGGTCGTGGTTGCGACTCCCAACAGGACCCACTTCGAAATTGCGGCCGCGGCGCTCAAGTCAGGCAAGCATGTCGTCGTCGACAAGCCGTTCACGGTCACCATCGAGGAAGCCGACGCACTGGTCGCGCTCGCAAATGAGTTCGGGCGGCTGCTCACAATCTTCCACAATCGCCGCTGGGACAGCGATTTCCTGACCGTCCAAAGGATTCTCCCGCAGCTCGGCGAGCTGATGCTGCTCGAGGCGCATTGGGATCGCTTCCGGCCGGCGATCAAGAGCGGATGGCGCGAAGCGCCCGAGCCTGGAGGCGGCCTGTTTAGCGACCTTGGTCCTCACCTCATCGATCAGGCGCTGCTTCTATTTGGAATTCCTGACGCGATTGCCGCCGACATCATCGCGCAGCGCCCCGGTGCCGCGGTCGACGATTATTTCGAAGTGACCTTGCATTATGGCCGCCGGCGGGTCTGCCTCGGCTCTTCGAGCCTGATCGCGGAAGCGAGGCCGCGATTCGCAGCCCATGGAACGGCAGGATCATTCGTCAAATATGGCCTCGACCCTCAGGAGGCCCAGCTCAAGAGCGGCAGCGGTCCGCATGAAGAGGGCTTCGGTGTCGACGAACGCGACGGCGTGCTCACCTTGCCGGGCGGCACGCACGAAAGGGTACGCACCGAACGCGGCAACTATCTCGCATTTTACGAGGCGGTTGCGGCGGCGCTGCTCGACGGCGCACCGCCGCCCGTCGCGCCCCGCCAAGCGCGCGACGGGCTGCTGCTCATCGACCTCGCTCGCCGCGCTGCGGCTGAGGGAAGGACGCTTCCGGTCCCGGGTGCCAGTTCGACGGGAGCGTCAGTCCCGCAAGGCTGACCATCGTCGTTTGCCGGATGTCATGCGACGATTCGCCGACGAGGATCCGGTAGCCGCCCGGCGCAATCCGCCACTGGTGTCCCATATTGTCGAAGGTCGCGAGCAGGCGCGGGTCGATGGTCACGCTGACTTTCTGCGAAGCGCCCGGAGCGAGATCGACCTTCGAGAATCCGCCGAGCCGTTTCGGCGCTTCCCACCCGCCGCCGACGGGCGACACATAGACCTGGGCAACCTCCATCCCGCGGCGCCGACCGACGTTGCTGAGCGCGAAGGAGACGGTGACGGTCCCGTCGGCATTGGCGTTCGCGGTCGCCGGACCGAAATCGAAGCGCGTGTATGAAAGGCCGTGGCCGAACGGGAAGAGCGGCTGCAGATTGTTCTTGTCGAACCATTTGTACCCGACGGCGGCGCCTTCGGTGTAGGGCAGCACGAAATTCTCTTGCTCGCTGTTTCCGCCGGGCCGGACGGGCCGCGGCAGCTGACTCTCCGAAGCGGCAAAGGTGACCGGCAAATGGCCGGACGGGTTCACCTTGCCGGTAAGGACGTTGGCGATCGCCTTGCCGCCGGCGCGGCCGGGATACCAGGCTTCGATGATTGCAGGCACCTTCGAAGCCCAGGGCATTGCAACGCCGGCATTTGTTTCGAGCACGACCGCCGTGCGGGCATTTGCCGAAGCGACGGCGTCGATCAGCGCATTCTGATTTCCATCGAGCGCCATCGCCACGTCGAAGCCTTCGCCCGACCATTGGGTACCGAAGACAATGGCGACATCGGCTGCACGCGCGGCTGCAGCCGCTGCTCCGGGATCGGAGCCGTCGACGAATGTGATCTTCGCCTGCGGCAGCAGCCGGCGCAGCTCGTCGAGCGGTGACGAGGCATAATAGATGACTGGCCCCGGCCATTTCGTCGGCTCGAGGCCGGGCACCGCATTGCCGCCGCGTGGATAGACGAGCGACGAGCCGCTTCCGGCGAGCACGCCCTTGTCGGCGTGGCCGCCGATCACGACGATGCTGCGGACATTGCCTTCAAGCGGCAGCAGATTGCCGTCGTTCTTGAGCAGCACCAGTCCCTGTTCCGCATCGGCCTGGCTCACCGCTTCGTCCGCGGCGATGTTGATCGGGGCACTCGACCGGACCGGATCGTCCACGAGGCCGTGCCTGAACATCGACCGGAGAATGCGCGTCGCCATGTCGTCGAGCCTGCTCTCGGGAACCCGGCCGGCGGCGATTGCCGCCTTCAGCGCCGGACCGAAATAAGCTGCGTCGTCGAACGGCCAGCCGGATTGCTGGTCGAGCCCCGAAAGCGCCGCCTTGTCCGTGCTGTGGGTCGCGCCCCAGTCGCTCATGACGAAGCCGCGATAGCCCATGTCGCCCTTGAGCACGTCATTGAGGAGCCACTGATTTTCGCAGGCATAATTGCCGTTGACGCGATTGTATGAGCACATGACGGAGCCGGGATCGCCGCGTTCGATCTCGAACTCGAAGGCGAGCAGGTCGGACATGCGCGCTGCTGCCGGATCGATCTCAGCGTCATGGGCTTTGCGTCCGGTCTCGAGGTCATTGAGCGCATAATGTTTGCCGGTCGAGATGATGTGGTTCGACTGGATTCCAGCGACTTCCGAACCGACGATCGTTCCAGCAAGGAAAGGGTCTTCGCCACCATATTCGAAGTTGCGCCCGTTGCGGGGATCGCGCATCAGATTGACCCCGCCTGCGAGCATCACATTGAAGCCCGACGCGCGCGCTTCTGCGCCGATCATCTTGCCGCCGGCAAAGCCGATATCGGGATTCCAGGTGGCAGCGGTCGCAATCCCGGAGGGAAGCGCAGTGCGCTCGCGCTTCTGCGGTGCAGCGCCCTGGGTCGCAACCCCGATGCCGGCGTCGGTCTGCCATTGCGGCGGGATTCCGAGGCGCGCGATCCCGGGGACATATCCGGCCGAGCCGTAGCGCGCAGCAGCCGGCGCCTTATAGCCGTTTTTCCAGTCGGCATCGGTCGCGAACCAGCCGAAGACGAGACCGAGCTTTTCGTCCTGGCTCATCTCCTTGACCGCCAGCGCCGCACGCTCGTCGGCGGTCAGCGAGCGGTTCATCCACGGATGCGCAGGCGGTGCGGCCGGAGCCGATCCTGCGCACAAAGCTGAAGTTGCGGCGCAAGCGAACAGCGCCACTCGAAAACGGGTCGACATCGGCAAATCCCCTCCAGATTCGTCTTATCGTTGGATCGATAATCGCTTGACACTAGCGTCTGCAACTGGAGAATGGTAGCGCTAACACTCACCTGATCGAAATTCGGATTCGCTCCTTCCTTATGACCGCTTTCGCGCACATGCTTCCAGCCGACCAAAGCGACGCGATCTTCGCGGGGCGGCTGCTGCTCGAAGAGGGTCCCACTCCAGTGCTGATCCGGGAGGGAGCGGTCGAGGACGTCTCGCGCGCTGCCCCGACTGTCGCCGATTTGATGGACCTCGCCGATCCCACCGGAATCCGCGGCGAGCGGCTGTTCGGCATCGAGGAGCTGGAACTGCTGCCGCGCGAAAAGATTCTTTCGCCGATCGATCTACAGGCAATCAAGGCGGCAGGCGTCACCTTCGCAATCTCGGCGATCGAGCGGGTGATCGAAGAAAGAGCAAGGGGCGATTTCAGCCGTGCGGCCGAAATCCGCAGCAGGCTCGAAGAGCGTATCGGCGGAGCCATTCGTTCGGTCGTGCCCGGGAGCGAGGGTGCGGCCCGCCTCAAGCAGGCGCTGATCGAAGACGGCCTCTGGTCGCAATATCTTGAAGTTGCGATCGGGCCCGATGCTGAGATCTTCACCAAGACCGCGCCGCTCGCGAGCGTCGGCTGGGGCGCCGAGATCGGCGTGCGCTCGGATTCGAGCTGGAACAATCCCGAACCTGAAGTCGTGCTGGTCGTCAGCAGCGCCGGCAAGATTCGCGGAGCAACGCTCGGCAATGACGTGAACCTGCGCGACTTCGAAGGAAGGAGCGCTTTGCTCTTGAGCAAGGCCAAGGACAATAACGCGTCCTGCGCAATCGGGCCGTTCATCCGCTTGTTCGACGGACGCTTCACGCTCGACGACGTCCGCTCCGCGGTGGTCGAGCTTGAGATTGCCGGCACCGACGGCTTCCGCCTTCACGGCCAGAGCCGGATGAGCGAGATCAGCCGCGATCCCGAAGAGCTGGTTCGCCAGGCAATGAGCGAACATCATTATCCCGACGGCTTCGCTTTGTTCCTCGGCACCCTGTTTGCACCGACCGACGATCGCGACGAACCCGGCCGCGGCTTCACGCACAAAGTCGGCGACGAGGTGCGGATTTCGAGCCCCAAGCTCGGGACATTGATCAACACCGTCACTACATCGCGCGACGCCAGACCGTGGACGTTCGGGCTGCGCGCGCTGATGAGCAATCTCGCCCAGCGCGGACTGTTGCCGAACGGTGAAAAGGAGAACAGCTAACCGTGCCCGACACACTGACCCATCTCATCAACGGCCAAGCGCTCGGCGGAGAGGCCGCCGGCGAAAGCGTCAACCCGTCCAACCTCGACGAGGTGGTCGCGCGCTATCCCAAAGGCGGCGCTGCCGAAGTCGACGAAGCGGTAAAAGCGGCCCGCGCCGCATTTCCGGCCTGGTCCGAAGCCTCCCCCGAGGTTCGCTCCGACGTTCTCGACAAGGCCGGCTCGATCATCATGAGCCGGGCGAAGGAGCTCGGCACCTTGCTGTCGCGCGAGGAAGGCAAGACCCTCCCCGAAGGCACCGGCGAAGTGATGCGCGCCGCACGCATCCTCAAATATTTCGCGGGCGAGGCGCTGCGCCGTCACGGCCAAACACTGGAATCGACGCGGCCGTCGATCGACGTTCAGACCCATCGCGAAGCGATCGGAGTGTTCGGATTGATCACTCCGTGGAACTTTCCGATCGCGATTCCGGCCTGGAAGTCGGCCCCTGCCCTCGCCTTCGGCAATACGGTCGTACTCAAACCCGCCACTCCGACGCCGGCGATCGCCCATGCGCTCGCGCAGATCCTGATCGAGGCCGGGGCGCCTCCCGGAGTGTTCAACCTGGTGATCGGCGAAGGCGACGTCGGCCGAGCGATCGTCAACCATCCGGGAATCGACGGAATCTCCTTTACCGGTTCGCAGGGCGTCGGCGCGAGCGTCGCCGAAGGCGCCGCCAAGCGCCAGGCGCGCGTGCAGCTCGAAATGGGCGGCAAGAATCCGCTGGTCGTGCTCGACGACGCCGATCTCGACCGCGCCGTGATGTGCGCGATCGACGGCGCCTTCTACGCGACCGGACAGCGATGCACCGCTTCTTCGCGCATCATCGTCACTGAAGGGATTCACGATCGATTCGTCGAAGCCATGGCCGAGAAGGCGCGTTCGCTCCGCGTCGGCGATGCGCTCGATCCCAACACGCAGATTGGCCCGGCGGTGAGCGAATCTCAGCTCGAGCAGAATCTGCGCTACGTCGAAATCGCAAAGGGCGAGGGTGGCAAGGTGCTGACCGGCGGCGAGCCGCTCAAGCTCGACAAGCGCGGTTATTATATGGCGCCGACGGTCATCGCCGACACCGCGCCCGACCAGCGGATCAATTGCGAGGAAGTATTCGGACCCGTCGCAAGCACCGTGAAGGTGAGGGATTATGAGGAAGCGCTCGAGATCGCCAACCGCGGTCAGTTCGGGCTCTCCGCCGGAATTGTGACCGGTTCGCTCAAATATTCGCGCGACTTCCGGCGCAGGATCCGTGCCGGGATGGTGATGGTCAACCTGCCGACCGCCGGCGTCGATTATCACGTGCCGTTCGGAGGCACTCGCAAATCAAGCTACGGCGCGCGCGAGCAGGGCTTCGCCGCAGTGGAATTCTACACACAGACCAAGACGGTCTACATCGGGGGTTAGAGATTTTGGCGGAGGGGAACGAAAGCCGCGCTATATATCCGAGTTTGCGCGGCAAGAGAGTGCTGGTCACGGGCGGCGGCTCGGGCATCGGCGCCGGAATTGTCGATGCGTTCGCTCGCCAGGGCTCGGACGTCACGTTCATCGACATATTGAACGGCGAGTCCGATGCCCATGCGGCGAAGACCGGCGCGAAGTTCGTGCGTGTCGATTTGACCGACATTGGCGCAACATTGGCCGCGGTGACCAAGCTGATTGAAGAGGACGGCGCGTTCGACATTTTGGTCAACAATGCGGCGAACGATGACCGTCACAGCTTCGAAGAGGTGACCGAGAAATATTGGGACGATCGTCTCGATGTTAATTTGAAGCACCAATTCTTCTGCGCGCAGGCAGTTGTGCCGGGGATGCGGCAGAAGGGCGGTGGGTCGATCATCAATCTGGGGTCGATCAGCTGGCACCTCGGCTTGCCGGACCTCGTGCTTTACCAGACCTGCAAGGCAGCGATCGAAGGGCTGACGCGCTCGCTCGCGCGCGATCTCGGGCCGCAAAACATTCGCGTGAACTGCGTCGTTCCCGGAAATGTGAAAACGCCGCGGCAGGAGCAATGGTACACGCCAGAGGGCGAAGCCGAGATCGTCGAGGCGCAGTGCATCAAGCATCGACTGGTGCCCGAAGATGTCGCTGCACTGGTCACTTTCCTTGCTTCCGACGATGCCCGCGGAATGACGGGCCATGAATATTTCATCGACGCCGGCTGGCGCTGAGATGGCGAGCCAACCCAGGAATATTTGGAATCTTGCTGCCGAGCTCGGCGAAGGACCGGTGTGGACCGAGCGCGATTCTGCGCTTTGGTTCGTCGATATCAAGAGGCAGAAGATCCACCGCTACGATCCGCGCGACGGCAGCAAGCGCAGCTGGGACTCGCCCGAGCAGGTCGGGTTCATCCTTCCTGCACAAGGCGGCGGTTTCGTCGCCGGACTGCAGTCCGGGCTTTATCGTTTCGACGAAGCCAGCGGCGAGTTCGCGCTGATTGTCGAAGTGGAGCCGGACAAGCCGACCAACCGACTGAACGACGGTGTCGTCGATCCCCACGGACGGCTGTGGTTCGGAACGATGGACAATGACGAAAAGTCAAAATCCGGTGCCTTCTATTGTTTCGCAGAGGGCCGGCTGGCGCGCACGCAAATCGACAATATCGAAATCACCAACGGCCCTGCAGTCTCGCCCGACGGAAGGCTGCTTTATTATGTCGACACGCTCAAAGGCACGATCGACTGCGCCGACATCGAGGACGATGGCTCGCTCACGAACCTCCGGCCGTTCCTCAGGATCGATCCCAAGGACGGTCATCCGGACGGGCCGACGGTCGACAGCGAGGGCTGCGTCTGGATCAGCCTCTATGCTGGCTGGGAGACGCGGCGCTATTCGCCCGCAGGCGAGCTACTGGAACGGGTTCGCTTTCCGGTCGCCAACATCACCAAGATTGCCTTCGGCGGCGACGACCTGCGAACGGCTTTTGCAACGACCGCGCGCCAGCTGCTGAGCGCGGAGACGATCGCCCAGCAGCCGCAGATCGGCGATCTGTTCGAGTTCAGCGTCAAGGTTCCCGGAATATCATGCCCGCTCGTTCGCTGCTGATCCTTTCAGCACTACTCGCATCAAGTGCGCTCGCAGCGCCGACGATCGATCCGCAATTTGGCGATCACGCTGTCATTCAGCGCGGAAGGCCCGTGCTTCTCGGAGGGACTGCAGCGCCCGGAGCGCAGGTGTCCGTCGATTTCGACGGGACTGCGAGAAAGGCAAAAGCCGATGCGAATGGGCGCTGGCAGGCCGAATTTCCGGCACGCGGTGCAGGAGGACCGCTGACGATCAAGGTCAGCGCAGCAGATGGCACGGCAAGCGCCGACGACGTCAAGGTCGGCGACGTCTGGCTATGCTCGGGTCAGTCGAACATGGAATATCCGCTTCCCCGCGCAATGGGATATGGCGAGGGCCAGGCCGATGCGGATCCCGACCTCAGGCTGACGAAGGTCCCACAGCAGCTCGCGGATACGCCCCAGACCAGATTCTCCAAATCCTGGCAGTGGCAGGTCGCCGGTCCGGACGTGAAGAACTTCTCCGCCGCCTGCTATTTCATGGTCAAGCAGCTGCGCGCTTCCGAGAAGGTGCCGATCGGCGCGATCGACGACAGCTGGGGCGGCACGCCCATACGCGCGTGGATGAGCGAGGCTGCAGTGCGCGCTGCGGGCGGCGCCGAACTCGCCGACATCACCGACCTGTTCCGGAAGGATCCATCGGCCGCCCGCCGCCAGTTCGGCGAACGGTGGAGCGAATGGTGGCGCTCGCGCACCGGCGACAAGCCCGGCGAGGAGCCATGGCACGCGAGCGACCGGCTGCAATGGAAGCCGGTCCCGAGCCTCACTTACTGGGACAATTGGGCGCCCGAGTGGAAGGCCTTCGACGGTTCGATCTGGGTCCGCAAGCGCGTGACCCTGAGTGCCCACGAAGCTGCCCAGGCAGCGATACTGTCGATGAGCGCGATCGACGATCTCGACGAGACATTTGTCAACGGAATCCCGGTCGGAGGCGAGAATGCTTATAATAGCCCGCGCCTCTATGCAGTCCCCAAGGGTGTGCTTCACCCGGGCGAGAATGAGATTGTCGTATACATCCGCGATTTTGGAGGGCCGGGCGGCTTTGCCGGGCCGGCCGAATCATTCGAGCTGAATTTTGCCGATGGCGCAACCCGACCCCTCACGACCGGTTGGGAATATTCGATGATCACCAACGCCGCGGTGCTCCAACCGCCGGTACCCCCGCTCGCCGGCTCTTCGGGCGTGTCGACCATTTATAATGCGATGGTTGCACCCCTTGGCCGGCTGCCGGTCACCGGCGTCGCCTGGTACCAGGGCGAAGCGGACGTCGGCACTTCGGGCTATGCTCGGCGCCTGACCGCCTTCATGGCGGACTGGCGAAAGCAGTTGGGCAAGCCCGACCTGCCCTTTCTGATCGTCGGGCTTGCGGGCTTTGGAAAGCCCGTTGCGGTCCCAGGCGAAAGCGGTTGGGCGACAGTGATCAACGACCAGCGGGTTGCGGTCGAGGCCGATTCACGCGCTGCGCTCGTCAGCGCAATCGACCTTGGCTCATGGCGCGACATTCATCCGTCCGACAAGCAGGAGGTTGGGCAGCGGCTGGCACTTGCTGCGCAGAGGATTGCATACGGCAGCGGCGGGAAGATCGGGCCCCTGCCCGTCAACGCGACGCGCTCAGGAAATGCCATTGAGGTGACGTTCAGCAAGCCGCTGCAGGCACTCAGCAACAAGCGGCCGATCGGTTTCGAGCTATGCGGGCCGGCGCAAGGCAGCTGCCGCTTCGCCGACGCGATCGTCAGGGATAATAGGATCGAGATCGCCAGCGACGGTCAACCGGTGACCCGCGTGCGCTATGCCTGGGCCGATTATCCGATCGTCAATCTCTACGATTCCGACCTGCTGCCGGCGCCGGTGTTCGAGCTGCCGGTCCAGTAAGGAAGGAGGGACAGTCCCCGCTGAGGGACTGTCCCTTGCTCCAACTCAGTGTCCGGACATCTGCTCGAGCTCGACGCCGCGAGTCTCGTGCACCAGCTTCTGGACCAGGAAGTAGCTGATCACTGCAGAGACTGCGTAGAAGCTGTAGCTGATCGTCAGGCCTAGGCTCTTCGCCATCACCGGGAAGCTCTGCGCGATGAGATAGTTCGAGAACCACTGCACGAAGCCGCAAACTGCGAGAGCCGAACCGCGGATCTGGTTCGGGAACATCTCGCCGAGCATGACCCACATCACCGGGCCCCAGCTGACGTTGAAGAAGATGACGTAGAGGTTTGCTGCAACGACCGCGACAATACCAAGATCGCGCGACAGGACGAGCTTGCCTGCCGGATCGAGCGAGCCGTGGCTAAACGCGTAGACCATCACGAACAACGTCACGGCCATGCCTGCGGAGCCGATCAGAAGGAGCGGCTTGCGGCCGATCCTGTCGATCACTGCCATGGTGATGAAGCAGGCGGCAATCGAGACCGCGCCGGAAACGATGTTGATCTGCAGCGACTGGTCTTCCGTGAAGCCGGCCAGCTGCCACAGGGTCGCCCCGTAATAGAAGATGACGTTGATGCCGACGAACTGCTGGAAGGCGGCGAGCATGATGCCCGCCCAGACCACTTTACGCACGCCAAGGAAGCCGTGCGAACCGGCGGGAACCTTGATGTCGCTCAGCCGAGGCCTGTGATCAGCGCTGAAGGTCGCGCGAATCTCGTCCAGCTTTGCGCGTGCGACATCTGCGCCGAACAGGCTCGCGAGAACGCTTGTCGCCTTTTCGGTGCGGCCTTTGGACACGAGGAAGCGCGGGCTTTCCGGAATGAGGAACAGGGCGACGAGGAAGATTGCTGCCGGAATCGACTGCATCAGGTACATCCAGCGCCACGCTTCGATCCCTGCCCAGAACTTCGCAGTGGAGACGCCCGCAGTCTTCGCAAGGAAGTAATTGACCACGAATGCTGCAGTCAGCCCAGTGATGATCATGATCTGCTGCACGGTGGTAAGCCGCCCGCGGATTCCGGCCGGAGCAACCTCCGAAATATAGGCAGGCGAGAGAACGCTTGCAGCGCCGACGGCCATTCCTCCGCACAAACGGGCGATGACGAAGATGACCTGCGAAGGAGCGATGCCTTGAACCAGGGCACCGCAGAGAAACAGTGCAGCTGCAATCATCATCGTGTTGCGCCGGCCGATGAGGTCGGCGAGGCGGCCCGCGAAGAAGGCGCCGATGAAGCATCCGATCAGCAGCGAGCCGACCGTGAAGCCAAGTCCCCCTTCACTCAGCTGGAAGGTCGTCTTGAGACCCTCCTGCGTCCCATTCACTGCGCCACTGTCATAACCGAACAGAAAACCGCCGATCGTGGCGACTGCGACGATCGCGCCGATGAATCCCATGTTCGCCCTTTGCGGGCTTGCTTCAGTCATCCGAATCTCCCCTCACACTGCCTGGGCAGCTACTGTTAGCGGTAACACGCGATGCTTTCGCGCTGCAACCGTCAATCCGTTTTCACTTTTCGGGTGCGCTGCTTCTTCTGGCCCGGCGGGACGCCCGAAGATTCGCGGATGATCATTGCGTGGCTGAGCACCCGCTCGCCGAATTTGCCCGCAGTTCCTGCATTGCGGCTGCGAAGGTCGGCAATCAGCAATTCGAGCGCAGCTTCGGCCATCGCTGCAATCGGCTGCTTGACCGTCGTCAATTCGGGCCAGACGCTGGTCGCAAGCGCAGTATCGTCGAAACCGACGATACTGAGGTCAGTTGGCACATCGAGCCCCATCCGGTGCGCAACGCTAACCGTGGCTGCGGCCATGTCGTCGTTGCTTGCGAAAATGGCGGTCGGCCGATCGTCGCGTGCAAGCAGCCGCTCGCCCGCGATAAGGCCCGACCGATAGCTGAAATAGCCCTGCTCGACCGGCGCAGCATCGCAGTCGAGCCCGGCTTCGGTGAGCGCGTCGCAGAAGCCGCGGAAACGGTCCTGGCTGGCGACGATGTTCGGATGACCCTTGATGAAACCGATGCTGCGATGGCCGAGATCGAGCAAGTAGCGCGTCATCTCCTTGGCAGCGGCATGATCGTCGATCCGGACGTTCAATCCGTCGTCGCGAGAAGTTCCGCGGGCGACGGTCACTGCGGGAATTTCCATCGCCTTGAGCTCGGCCATGATCGGGTGCGCCTCGGACAAAGGCGGGGGGAGGATCACCCCTTCAACATCGCTCGAGGCGAAGCGCCGCGTGACCTCCGCTTGTTCGTCGGCATCCTCGGATTCGCAAGATTCGATCACGAGATGGACGCCTGCGCTTCGTGCAGCGTGGAGCGCACCGATCAGGAACTGGCTCAAATATCCGGCGCTCGGATTTGCATAGAGCAGGCCGATATGCGTGACTTGGCCGGCGGCCAGGCTCCGGGCCGCGGTGTTGGGCGAATAGTTGAGCCGCTCGATTGCTTCGAGCACTGCAGCCCGCGTCGATTCACGAACGTTGGCGCCCTTGTTGATCACGCGCGATACGGTCATCGCCGACACGCCGACTTCGCGTGCGACATCTTCGATCGTGATCGCCCCGCGTCCGCGCCGGCTCGGTTTGGCCATAGACGAAACCCCTTGCGCCGATGCCTAGGTGAGCTGCTGCACTTATGCAATCGAGCGGAAGTTGACGGCTCTATTGCCGGCGTTACGGTAGCGCTAACACTTTCGCGATCGAGGGGAGCGCGACATGGGTGTAATGCGTTGGCCGCTGGCTGCGGCGATTGCTGTTGGATTGGCGAGCGCTGCAGCGATGGGCGGCGCCGAAACTGCAGCGCCGATCTACAAGGACCCGAGCCAGCCGGTCGAGGCGCGCGTCAACGATCTCCTGTCGAGGATGACGCCCGACGAGAAAGTGGCGCAGCTCGAGACCGTCTGGGAGAGCAAGGCGAAGCTGCAGACTGCCGACGGCCATTTCTCTCCAGAGCTCGCGTCCAAGAACTTCCCGGACGGGATCGGCGGCTTTGCGAGGCCCTCGGACTATCGCGGAGTGACCCAGTCCAGCGGAGCTGCGGGCGCTTCAGGCGAAACGGTCAACCGCGACGCGCGCCAAACAGCAGAATATGTGAACGACGCGCAACATTGGGCAGTCGAGCACACGCGGCTTGGAATCCCGATCCTGATGCACGAGGAGTCGCTGCACGGTTATGTCGCTCGCGGAGCGACCAGCTTCCCACAGGCGATCGGCCTTGCGAGCAGCTTCGACCCGCCACTGGTTACGCGAATTTTCTCGGTCGCAGCGCGCGAAGCGCGCGCGCGCGGCGCAACGCTCGTGCTGGCGCCGGTCGTCGATGTTGCCAAGGATCCGCGCTGGGGACGGATCGAGGAGACCTACGGCGAGGATCCTTATCTCGTGACGCAGATGGGGCTCGCTGCGATCCGCGGCTTTCAGGGACCCTCGCTTCCACTTCCCGCCGACAAGGTATTCGTGACCCTGAAGCACTTCACCGGCCATGGCTGGCCGGAGAACGGAACCAATGTCGGCCCGGCGCATGTCGGCGAGCGCGAGCTTCGGAGCGACTTCTTCCCGCCGTTCGAGGCCGCTGTGAAGAGCTTCCCGATCCAGTCGGTGATGGCCTCCTACAATGAGATCGACGGCGTTCCCTCGCACGCCAACGGCTGGCTTCTGAACCACGTGCTGCGCGGCGAATGGGGTTACCGCGGCGCGGTCGTCAGCGACTATTATGGCATTCGCGAGCTCGTCGTGCGTCACAAGATGTTTTCGGACGTGAAGGATGCGGCCGAGCGGGCGATCAAGTCCGGAGTCGATGTCGAGACTCCCGATCCCGAGGGCTTTGCGCATCTGCGCGAGCTCGTTCGCGAAGGGCGCGTGCCGCAGGCGCTCATCGACGATGCGGTTCGCCGCGTGCTCCGCCTGAAGTTCGAAGCCGGGCTGTTCGAGCACCCCTATCCCGACCCAGCCACGGCGGCTTCGAAGACCGCGACTCCTGACGCGATTGCGCTTGCACGCGAAGCTGCTGACAAGACGATCGTCCTGCTCAGGAATGAGGGACAGCTGCTCCCGCTCGATGCGTCGAAGATCAGGCGCATGGCGGTGATTGGAACACACGCAAGGGACACGCCGATCGGCGGCTACAGCGACGTTCCCGGGCATGTCGTCAGCGTCCTCGAAGGAATGCAGGAGGCGGCCAAGGGCCGCTATCCAGTCGATTATGCCGAAGGCGTCCGGCTTACCGAAAGTCGCTGCTGGTCATGCGACGAGGTGAAGCTCGTGCCCGCGTCGGTGAACCGCAAGCTGATCGCTGCGGCGGTGCAGACCGCCCGCAAAGCCGACGTGATCGTCATGGTGCTCGGCGGGAATGAGCAGACGAGCCGCGAAGCCTGGGCCGATACGCACCTCGGCGACCGTTCGTCGCTCGACCTGGTCGGGCAGCAAGACGAGCTCGCACGTGCGATTTTTGCGCTTCGCAAGCCGACCGTCGTGATCCTGCTCAATGGCCGGCCATTGTCGGTCAACTATCTTGCCGAGCATGCACCGGCGCTGCTCGAGGGCTGGTACCTCGGCCAGGAAACCGGCCACGCCATTGCCGACACCATCTTCGGCAAGGTCAATCCCGGCGGCAAGCTGCCGGTGACGATCCCCCGCTCGGTCGGGCAGCTGCCGGTCTTCTACAACCATAAGCCGACCTCGCGTCGCGGCTATCTGTTCGATACGACCCAGCCGCTCTATCCGTTCGGCTAC
Source organism: uncultured Sphingomonas sp. (assembly GCA_966424035.1). Classification (GTDB taxonomy): domain Bacteria; phylum Pseudomonadota; class Alphaproteobacteria; order Sphingomonadales; family Sphingomonadaceae; genus Sphingomicrobium. Next base: position 44,526 of record CBJLMA010000018.1, read on the forward strand.
GGGCTCAGCTACACGAGCTTCGACATTTCCGCGCCGCGCGTGGTGACTCCGAATATTGCTGCAGGACAGCCGGCGCGGGTCGAGGTCGATGTGACCAACAGCGGAAAACGGATCGGCGACGAGGTCGTCCAGCTCTACGTCCATGACGACGAGGCATCGGTCACCCGGCCGGTTATCGAACTGAAGCGTTTTCAGCGCGTGACTCTGGCGCCTGGCGAACGGCGGACGCTGAGCTTCGATCTGCAGCCAGCCGACCTCGCGCTTTGGAATCCGGAAATGCACCATGTGGTCGAGCCGGGCACGTTCACGATCTACGCGGGACCCAACTCCGTCGACCTCAAGAGCGCGAGACTGACGGTTACCGCGCCGGCGCCGGTGGAGCTTCGGGACAGATAGCGGCGAGCGTCGCCGAATAATCGGGCGGAGGCGGCAGCTTCACGCCCCTCTGCCTTGCAAGCTCCCCAGGCGACGGCGGCGGTGGAAGCTGGAGATTGGTATATTCGCGATATGCGGGATCGCTCTCCGCCCGCGGCAGCGAAATGAAACGGTAGCCCGCCGAGCGATAGATGCCGAGGACCTGGGGCATCATGTGGGCGCTCATCGCGCTGACATGCATCAGCAGTACATAAGGGATGTCGCGGCCGTAAAGTTTGTGCGCAGTTTCGCGGTCGTTGACGATGCTCTGCCTTACCGCAGCCAAATACAAGCGCTCGAGCTCGGCGATTCCGTTAGCGTCGTGCCTCGCGGTGCAGCGCGCATAAGCCGGAGTCCAGGCCCAGTCGGAAAAGCCGGTGGTGACCGAAGCAACACGATAGCCATGCTTGGCAAGGATCTGCCGGGCCGCAATGCGCTGCTGAAGGTCCTTGCCTTCGTCGAGGAAGGGGTAGCGGAACCAGCGCCAGTCGGTACCGTCCCCCAGCCGCTCGAGAACGGGCTCGTCCTTGGTCACTTCCTCCTCGAACTTGGAGAGCGCGATTTGGCTGAGGAACAGGTGCGCCCAGGTGTGATTGCCGAGCACGAACCCAGCAGAACGCCACTCGCGCAAGGCGTCCAGCGCGTCCGCATCCTTGACGTTCACGGCATTGACGAAGGCGGTGACTGGAACATGCGCAGTCTTGAGCGCGGCAACCATCTGCCGATTGACCGCCAGCGGCGTCAGTCCGGGCGGATAAGGCGCATGGACTGGGAGATCGTCGATGGTGACGGCAATCTCCGGCTCGCCCGACGGCTGCGGCAGCTCGACGCTCGCGCAGGACGCGAGCAGCAGAAGAAGAGCAGAGAAACCGATGTTGCGGATCATACGGTCTCCTTCAGCTGAGACGATTTCCAGATGTCGATCCCGGCATCGGTCGCAAATTGGTCGATGCGCGCCAGTTCGTCGGCGGTGAAAGAGAGGCTCTGGACCGCCGCAAGCGAATCCTTCAGCTGCTCGACATTGCGGGCTCCGATCAGCGCCGAGGTCACTCTCTTGTCGCGCAGTACCCAGGATATGGCCATCTGCGCGAGCGTCTGCCCTCGTTCCTTTGCGAGTTGGTTCAAGGCGCGGACATGCGCCAGGTTCGCTTCGGAGAGCGCGTCCTTCGGGAAATAGCGGCCCCGCACCGCGCGTGCATCGGACGGGACGCCGCCGAGATATTTGTCGCTCAGCATTCCCTGCGCGAGCGGCGAGAAAGCGATGCAGCCGACCCCGAGCTCGTCGAGCGTGCCCACTAGCTCGCTCTCGATCCAGCGATTGAGCAGCGAATAGGATGGCTGGTGGATGAGCAGCGGCACGCCCTCGCCGATCAGCATTTCATGGGCCTTGCGCGTCAGCTCGGGCGAGTAAGAGGAAATGCCGACATAAAGCGCCTTGCCCTGCCGGTGGGCATGGGCGAGCGCGCCGATCGTTTCTTCAAGAGGCGTCGTCGGATCGACCCGGTGAGAGTAGAAGATGTCGACATAGTCGAGACGCATGCGCCTCAGGCTCTGATCTAGGCTTGCGAGCAGATATTTGCGCGAGCCGCCGTCGCCATACGGGCCCGGCCACATATCGTAACCGGCCTTGGTCGAAACGATCAGCTCGTCGCGAAAGGGGCGAAAATCCTCCGCCATCCAGCGACCGAAATTCTCTTCCGCCGAGCCGTAGGGCGGGCCGTAATTATTGGCGAGGTCGAAGTGTGTCACTCCGAGATCGAACGCGCGGCGGAGGATCGCCCGTCCTGTTTCGAATATGTCGACGCCGCCGAAATTCTGCCACAGCCCGAGCGAAATTGCCGGTAGGTCGAGGCCGCTCCGGCCGCAGCGGCGATAAGGCATGCGCCCGTCGTAACGCTCCCCGTCCGGGCGATACTGGTCAGTGATCATACGGCCTCCTCAAATGTGGCGCGATGAGGCCGAAGCGAACGCCGATGCAATAGCCTGGCGCAGCGGCTTGGGGCGGAAGTCCGCGTCATAGGGCGTGCCGCGCTTAGGCGCCCCGTCCTTGCGCGGATCGAAACCGTTGAGCCAGCTGTAGCGGTCGACCATTCCCCAGCACAGCACATCGCCAAGCTGCGGATAGCTCAGCATGAGGTCCAGATAAGCCCTTGCGTAATCTGCAACCATTCGGTCGCGTGGACCGATTGCGGTCGGCGCCATTCGGTCGTTCACGTCGAATTCGGTGACCAGGAGCTTGTAACCCATGGCAACCACCTCATCGATAAATCGACGCCAGGGACCCTCGGACTCGCGCACGATCTCCACGACGGGCGCATTCTTGAGCAGCCGGATGTGCGACTGGACACCGAGCGCATCGACCGGAGTGCCGCGCTTGCGAAAGCCTTCGAGCAGCTTCAGCACGCCGCGAATGTGGGTTTCGTCCTCGCCTCCCCGCTCCCAGCTCATATAATCATTGTAGACGAGCTGAGCATGCGGCGCTTCTTGCCGCGCAGTGTGAAACATGAGGTCGAGGAACGGCTCCCCGCCGAGCGCGCGGGTGACATTGGTGTCGCGGATCAGGCCGGTCTCGGGCTGCACCGCCTCGTTGACGACGTCGTAGGAGTAAATGCGCCTGCCGTAACGGCGGCAGATTGTGCGGACATGATCTTGAAGAAGGGATTCGGCTTCGGCGGCAGATTTGAAATCTCGTTCGGCCAGCCACTTCGGATACCATTTGGCGGGCGTCCAGAAGAGCGTGTGCCCACGCAATTTGAAATGTTTGCGGGCTGCGAATTCGGCGATCGCATCGAAGGCGCGGAAGTCGAATGCGTCGGGCGATCGGCGCACCCACTGCCATTTCAACTGGTTTTCCGGCACGAGCAGCGAGCATTCCCGCTCGAGCACTGCAGCATAGGAAGGATTGGTGAAGCTTCCAGCATCGATGCCCGGCGGAGTCCAGGCGACCGCCGAACCGAAACTGCGCCCGCTCTTGTGCGCAAGCGTGTCGAGCGATTGCGCACCGCCTGCAGCATGCAATCGGCTGCTGGCGAGAACCGCCGCTCCCGAAGCCAGCGCCTGTCGCCGGGTAAGCTCCATGACCTCTCCTATGGTAGCGCTACCATGCTAGGCTCGCATCGACTCTTGTCAACGAGGTGGCGTTGAGAATTCCGTTCCTGATCCGATCGCTCGTCGCAGCTCTCGCATTCCTGTCATTCGCGAGCGCCGCTCGCGCTGAGGATGGCCATGATTTGTGGCTGCGCTACACTCCACTAGAGCAAAGCCGTCGCCTGCTTTATTCACCGCATGCGACGACCATTGTGGTCGAGCGCTCAAGCCCGACCATCCGGGCTGCGGCGAATGAGCTGCACCGCGGGCTTTCCCAAATGCTCGGACGGCGCGTCGGCCTGGCCGGCCTCAGGGACGGCGCGGTCGTTCTTGCCACGGATCGGCATGTTCCCGGGATCGGTGATGATGGTTACGTCATTCGATCGACGCGGCTGCGCGGCCATTCGGTCACCCTCATCTCCGCCAATCGCGACCTCGGCGTCCTCTACGGCGCCTTCGCTTTCCTCCGGCTGATCCAGACCCGGCAGGACATTGCGCATCTCGATATTGCCGACACTCCGAAGCTGCAGCTCAGGATGCTCAATCATTGGGACAATCTCGATGCGACGGTCGAGCGCGGTTACGCCGGTCGGTCGATCTGGAACTGGCAATCGCTTCCGAAAATCTCGTCGCTGTATGCGGACTATGCCCGCGCCAATGCCTCAATCGGAATCAACGGCGTAGTCCTCAACAATGTGAATGCCGATCCGAAAGTCCTGACAAGCGAATATCTGAGGAAGGTCGCAGCACTTGCGAACGTCTTCCGGCCCTTCGGAATCAAAATCTATCTTTCCGCCCGCTTCAGTAGCCCGATCGAGGTCGGCGGCCTCGGCACTGCGGACCCGAT
>CBJLMA010000019.1:0-41551 GCA_966424035.1 uncultured Sphingomonas sp.
CGATCGGCACGCCGTCGCGGGTCCAGATTTCGTCCCTCTCCGCCACCCTCATCTTTCGCAGACTCGCGCCAACTGCTTTACTCAAGTAAGACAGTTGGTCTGAGATTTCCAGATGCTTGCTGAACAAGCCATTGCAGCTAAACGCAACGCCATGCGGCGTTTTCTCGCTCTGCTCCTTATCCCCGCCCTCGCCGTCGTGCCCGCATGCCGACAGCAGCCGCAGGGCTCGGTGAAGGTCGTCGTTATTGGCGGCGAACCCAAGCTGCGCGACCCGGCGCTGGGCCCGCTGATAGCTCCGGACGCAGTGCTGCTCGAAAATGTTGCGCAGGGACTCGTCCGTTTCGATTCGAGCGGCAACATCGTTCCCGGACTCGCCGAGCGCTGGAATGTCAGCGACGACGGGTTGAGCTATATCTTTCGGATCGCATCCGTGAAATGGCCCGACGGCCAGCCGATCACTGCCCAGCAAATCGCACGTCTGTTGAAGCGGCAGCTCGCCGAGCGCAGCCGCAATTCACTCAAGGACGCGCTGGGGGCAATCGACGACGTGGTCGCAATGACCGACAGAGTCATCGAAGTCCAGCTGGTGGCCCCGCGGCCCAACCTGCTTTCATTGCTGGCCCAGCCCGAGCTTGCAATCCTTCGTGGAAGCTACGGGACGGGCCCTTTCACGGCGGTCCCAACTGGCGAAAGCGGCGGTGAATTGCGCCTGACGCGCGAAGTCGCGAACGGCGACGAGGAGGAGGCCCGGCGCGAGGAAATCCTGTTAGCCGGTGCGCCCGCCGCAGATGCGATCCGCGACTTTGCAGGAGCGAAGAATGACCTCGTGCTCGGCGGGACGTTCGTCGACTTGCCGTTGACGAGAGGCTATAGGCTGGCACGCAACGCGCTCCGCTTCGATCCCGCTTCTGGGCTGTTCGGGCTGATCCCGACAAGAAGCGGTGGCACTTTCGACAATCCGGATGTTCGGCACCTGCTTTCGGAGGCACTCGATCGCGGCAATTTCATCAGCGCGCTGAGCGTGCCCGGATTGGACGCTCGAGCCACCTTGCTAGAGCCGGGGCTCGACGGCGTACCTGCGCCTGCATCTCCAGCGTGGTTTGCAACCCCTCTCCAGGACCGGCTCGCCGGACTGCGCGCGCGGGCAAGCAAGCTGCTGGGCAAAGGCATGCCTGTCGTAAGCATCTTCCTGCCGGCAGGTCCTGGAGGCGATCTACTGTTTCAGGAAATGTCTCGCGACTGGAGCGCAATCGGGCTTAGGGTCGAACGAGCGCCCAATGCCGCGGCTGCCGATTTCACCTTGATCGACGAGGTTGCGCCGTCGACCTCGCCGGCATGGTTCATCCGCCGCTTTCGCTGTGACGTCGTGCCCGTCTGCGACACGCAAGCGGACCAGCTGATGGAGGCTGCGCGGCAGTCTCCAGTGCCCGCCCAGCGCTATGCGCTCCTCGCTGAAGCCGCAGGCCGCATCGATGATGCCCAATTGTTCATTCCGATCACTGCTCCTGTGCGTTGGTCGCTCGTCTCGGGCCGCGTTCAGGACTTTGCCGGGAACCGTTACGCCCGCCACACGCTCACGGATCTGCAGGGAACGCCCGCCAACGGAGATTAAGATGGCGATCCGAATCGACGAGAAACTGGCCTTTCCGCAGCTAGGTACCGACCCGCAGTCTGTGCGCTGGCGTGTCGAGGCGATGGAAAAGCTGCTCGAGCGAATGTTCGTGCTCCCGGGCATCAACAGACCAGTTGGCCTCGACGCCATTCTCGATCTTGTGCCGGTCGTCGGCGACATCGCCGCGGCAGCGCTCGGCGCCTACATCGTGTGGGAAGCACGCAATCTCGGCATGTCCAAGTGGCAGATGGCGCGGATGTCAGCGAACGTAGGCTTAAACTGGCTACTTGGAATGCTCTCGGTCATCCCCGTAGTCGGGGTCATTCCGACGCTTCTGTTTCGATCGAACACCTATAATCTTCGCATCATCAAGCGTCATCTGGACAGACATCACCCAGCGACGCGCACGGTCGAGACGACCGCGAGACAGGCAGATTGAGGACTGGCCGCGCAATGCAGCTCGATCGGCCTGGCGAGCCGCTCGTCGAAGTCACGAAAGAGCTGAGCGACCCCTCCGGCGCTGATCTGCTGATCGAAGTTGCGTCATGCGGTGTTTGCCGGACCGATCTCCACATTGCCGACGGAGAGATAACGGGAGCGCTGCCGATCGTTCCCGGTCACGAAATCGTCGGGCGCGTCGCCTCCCTCGGCCCTTTCGTCGAGGGCCTGTCGATCGGCGATCGCGTTGGCGTCCCTTGGCTCGGCGGCACCGACGGCAGCTGTTTCTACTGCTCGCATGAAATGGAGAATCTGTGCGATCGGCCGACCTTCACCGGCTTCACGCGAAATGGCGGCTATGCCACGCATGTTCTTGCGGACTCGCGCTTCTGCCTGCCGATCCCGAGCAAATATGACGACGTCCAGGCGGCGCCGCTGCTTTGTGCCGGACTGATCGGCTATCGTGCACTGAAGCTCGCAGGCGATTGCGAGCGGCTCGGTTTCTATGGCTTCGGCGCGGCTGCCCACATTCTCGCGCAGGTCGCGGCATGGCAGGGCCGGCGGGTCTTCGCCTTCACTCGTGAAGGGGACTGGCAGACGCAGGCGTTTGCGCGCTCGCTAGGTTGCGTGTGGGCCGGTAGCTCCAGCGAAGCGCCGCCTGAAGAACTCGACGCAGCGATCATTTTCGCACCCGTCGGAGCGTTGGTACCGACTGCGCTCCGAGGCGTGCGCAAGGGCGCTCGCGTGGTTTGCGCCGGAATTCACATGAGCGATATCCCGTCATTCCCCTATGAAATCCTCTGGGGTGAACGGGCGATCCTGTCGGTTGCGAATCTCACCCGTCGCGACGGACATGAGTTCATGGAAATTGCGGCCCGGGCACCGATCACGGCCCGAACGACGGCTTTTTCACTCAGCCAGGCCAATGAAGCGCTGGCGCAGTTGCGAAGCGGGCAAATCGAAGGAGCCGCCGTGCTCGTCCCTTAACCCCGAAGCGAAATCCAGTCGAAGTCATAATCAACCTCTTCGCTGATCGGCCTACCGTAGCGATCAGTGCTTGGGCGAAATCGGAAACGCTGCTCGATCAGGCGACATGTAAGGTCGTCGAGCTCCGGAACTCCGCTCGAACGCGTCACCCTGCAGCCGGTCACCCGCCCGTTCACTTGAACCGTGAACGTCATGCTGACGCGGCCACCGATGTGCAAATTCCCGAGGTGCCTGGGATAATCGCGCGATGTGATTTCGCCGGCGATTTGCTCGAGATCTGTGCCGCCTTCGTCTTCGCCATAGCCGTTGCCCCCGGTTCCGCCACCCGCACCGGCGCCAAGTGCAGGCCCTGTCCCAGTACCGCCGCCCGAGGGTGCCGCCGAAGGTTTCACCGCGACGACCGGAGCGACGGACGGCGGTGCGTGCGCGGGCTTTGGTCCAGGCGATCCGCCGAGCTTCTCGGGCGCGGCTTTGGGCGCTGCAGCTTGGCGCCGTTTCGGTTTTGGCGGCGGCTGCACCGGCGGCGGCGGTTTGGGAAGCGTGACCTCGACCAACCGCTGCACGATGTCGCTGCCACGCGCCATTTCGACGTGAAACCCGCGGAGTAGTGCCAGTCCGACGGCGACCTGCACGAGCGCGACCGCGGCGAGCGCATAAGCGCGCTCCCGCGGGCGCATCGTCCGTTCATGCTTCGCGTAAGCGGGCATCGAGCGCCCGCGTCAGGCGCTTAACGCGTGTAATAGCAGCGACGCGGTGCCGTCATGCTGCGATCGATCGCACCGCCGGCGACCGCGCCACCGACCGCGCCTGCAGCGGCACCGAGCAGGCCATGGCCGAGGAGGCTATGACCAACCACCGCGCCCGTTACTCCGCCGACCACGGTTCCAGTCGTCGCCGGCGAACGGCGGCAGACCTTATAGCGATAATAGGCGCGGCTATAATAATGGTGCCGATAATAATGGTGGCGGGCGTCCGCCGGCGCCTCGAACGACGTCGCCGCCGTGGCGGCCAGAGCCGCTGCGCCGATAAATTTGGTAATCTTTTTCATGTGCTACTCTCACTCGTTCTGTTTCGCCGATCTAACGAGAATTTCTGCCGCTTGTTGCGTTGTATCGTCCGGTTACGACAAGCCGTGCACGCTCGTAGCCGTGCCGCTGCCAGCAACTGTCTCGTTTAACGGCTGGCGCGGCGGACAGTTCCGTTGCGGCAGCGAAATGAACAGTCGGTCGCCTCAGCGCGCAGCGTATCCGACTGGGCGACCGTCGACATTGCCTGCGCCGGCATAACGGCAGACGAGATAATCGATGCGCGGAGTCGAAGCGAGCGCGCAACCGACCCGCGTCGTCGTCGGCCAGATCATCTGACTGTAGTGGCCGACGTCTTCCCAATTGCCGGTGCGGCTCACGTTCGGGAAGATGCCGGGCCGGAACCAGCGCCGCTCCGACGCCCAGCCGCCGACCATTGCTTCGACACTGAACGCGCTGCGCGTACCCATCCAGAGATTCTCGCCGGTACCGCGCCGCTGTGATCGATCCGAATGTGCGAATTGCCCCGTCATCGCCATCTGCCTCGCATAGACCGCAGCAGCGGAACCGAGCGCATTGTCCCAGGCCAGCGGCGCGACTTGCGCTTGCGCGCGCACTGCATTGTGCGCAGCGAGGATGCGCGCAGGGAATTGCGCGGCGAACGACTGTGCCGCGACTGGCGTCGACAAGAGGGGCAGGCCTGCGAGCGCACAGAGCCGCAGGGCGACTTGCAACATTGAGATTCATCCTCCCCGGTACAGCGGCCTCTTATACCGGGACGCCGCCTAACGAGCGCTGAATGGCCCCGAATGACAGCGTCATTGCAGCGGAAGTGTCGGATCGAGCAAGTGGAAGCCGATGTCATCGGCGCCACTTGCGAAATTCGTGAGCAGGACGACTCCGACCTGCCGTCCTGGATCGAACGCGATCAATGCGCGGTAGCCGCCTGTTCCGCCACCGTGCCAGACAATCGTTCTATTGGTGCCGTGTCCCGTCTGCCAGGCGAGCCCGACGCGGGTCTCCTGGTCCATCGTCACCCTGGGCCTATGAGCTCGCGCGAATATGCGGCCGAACGGCTTTGATCGTGGATTCACGTTGGCAATCAGAAATTTGGCCATGTCATTGGCCGAGGAGTGCAATGCGCCCATCGCCGGAAGCGCCGGGATAGACCAATTGGAAGTCGGCTTGCCGGTCTCGTCATGACCGGGCGCAAGGCGGCGGCGCAGCGAGGAATCGAGCGTTGCCCGAGTGCTGCTCATGCCGAGCGGCGTCAGGATTCGCTCGGTGAGGGCCTGCTCCCAGCCTGTGTGCAACCTGTAGCCCAGAGCCCGGCCGAGGAGCGCAATCCCGACCGCAGAATATTCGTACTTCGAGCCAATGTCCCTTGGAAGCACGTAGCTGGCCAGGAACTCGTCCAGCATCTCCTGCGTGTAATCGGCATAGGGGTTGGAGAGATCCTTGGGATGGATGTTCGTGGGCAATCCCGGAAGGCCGGACGTGTGGGTGGCAAGATCGAGCAAGGTGATGTTGCGGCCAGCGCGCCCGGGGACGTGGACCGAGGAAGGCAGAGTGGTGGCGACCGGATCGTCGAGCCGTACCTCCCCGCGCCGCACCATGTCGGCAAGAAGTGAAGCGGTGAACGTCTTGGTGATCGAGCCGATTTCGAACAAAGTGTCGCCGGTCAGCGGCAAACCAGCGCGACCGCTCGATCCGGCGGCGAAGATGCGAGGATGTCCGCCTGTTCGATAGGTGACGAGAACGATTCCCACGTCGGGCCGGCCACGGATGCGCTGGTCAAGCATCGCCTGAATGTCGCCGCTCGGCGGAAACAGGCGCTCTCGCGCTTCAACTGGAAACGCTGTCGAAACAAACGCAAGCGCCGCCAGCGCGAGAACCGCTTTGCAGATCATCGGCCAAGCCGCTAGCTACAAATGTAGCGCAGCGCAACTCAGTCGCCGCTGATCGTCCGATCAATCGCCTCCGGATGGTCGATGATTGGGACACCGACATCCCCCTGCCCCACTGTCCGGCCTGCCATCTCCAGCATCCGCTCGAGCGGCACTCGGGCGCGGTCCACGATCTCGGGACTGAGCTCGATCCGCGGCTCCAGATCACGCAGCGCGAGGTACAGCTTCTCGAGGGTGTTGAGCGCCATGTACGGGCACATGTTGCAGTTGCAGTTGCCGTCGCCGCCGGGCACGCCGATGAAGGTCTTGTTTGGAGCGGCCTTCTGCATCTGGTGGATGATGTGCGGCTCGGTTGCGACCAGGATCGTGTCCGCCGGCGAGGTCAGTGCGAAGTCGAGGATCGCCTTGGTCGAACCCACCAGGTCGGCATGGTCGATAATGTGTGGCGGACACTCGGGATGCGCTGCAACCGGTGCCTCGGGAAATTCGGCCTTGAGCTTCAAAAGCTCGGTCTCGCTAAAGGCCTGATGGACGATGCACACGCCGGGCCAGAGCAGCATGTCCCGCCCGGTCTTTCGCGCGAGATAGCCGCCAAGGTGCCGGTCTGGGCCGAAGATGATCTTCTGGTCCTTGGGTATCTGATCGAGAATGATCTTCGCGCTGCTGCTGGTGACGATGATGTCGCTGAGCGCTTTCACGGCCGCCGAGCAATTGATGTAGGTGAGCGCGATATGGTCCGGATGAGCTTTGCGGAATGCCGCAAACTGGTCAGGCGGGCAGCTGTCCTCGAGCGAGCAGCCTGCTTCCATGTCGGGCAGGATGACCGTCTTTTGCGGCGAGAGAATCTTCGCAGTCTCGGCCATGAAGCGAACGCCACAGAAAGCGATCACATCAGCATCGGTCGCCGCCGCCTTGCGCGACAGGTCGAGGCTGTCGCCGACGAAATCGGCGAGATCCTGGATCTCCGGCTTCTGGTAATAATGCGCGAGGATCACAGCATTGCGCTCGCGCTTCAGTCGCTCGATCTCGGCAAGGAGGTCGAGCCCCTTGAGGCTGGTCGTCTGAACCGTCATTTCCGCCCTTGAGCGCGCAGGCGCTCTGCTTCCTTCATCGCTTCCTCATATGGTGTCGAAAGATCCATATAGGAAGCTTCGTCACTACCCTCTGTCGGAAAGCGCGCGATCACCTTGGCATCCTTGAAACCGGCGGCCACCAAGGGCATCGCGAAGCTGCGCTCGATCGCTTCGCGCGCAGCCTGGTGCGCGAGTCGCATCGGCACTGCCCCCTGAGCCTGATTGCGCAGGTCCGCGACCGCCTTGGCGCGGTTCGCCTGGTCGAGCTGCTCCTTCGCATTGGTCAGCGACGAGAGCACCCCGCCCTGCCCGAACTCCCGCGCCGCATTAATGTCGACATCGGGACCGGCGATCTCGATCTCCGGCAGCTGGACTCGAAGCGTATGACTGGGCTTGCTCCAGCTAACGTCGCTCGGGCGCAGCCTGGATAGATCGAGTTCGTAGCGAACATCGCCGGGAAGAACGAGCGTACGCTCGGAAGTCAGCAGTCCGCCGAGGCGGCTTTCCTCCGTGCTGACCACCGAAACATAGCGCGCGACGAAGGCGGTCAGGCGATTCTGCGCGCGCATCGATTCGAGGCTCGCAGTCGCAATGGTCTTCGGACTGGGTCCAAAAATGCCGTCAGCGATATTGGTGGTCGTGCCGATGGCAACGCCGACGAGCATGGCGACGATGATCCCGGCAATTGCGAGCGGTTTCCTCATGCGGCCGTCCATTTCTCGCTGCTCCTCGGGAAAGTTCCACTCGGCGAGGGGCCGTCTCCCGTTCGTTCAACGAGACCGCGTCGTTCAAGGTCCAGCAGATGCGCGCAGACCGACCCTCCGGCAGCTGCAACCAGTCGCGCATCAAGTCCCGGATAGGCATTGGCCACGATATCGGAGATCTCGCGCGGCCGTTCACCGATCAGCGCCAGGATCTGCTTCTCACGCTGCATCCGATGGCCGACGAGATGCCGGACATATTGCTGCGGCTTGGTCACCGGCAGCCCGTGAGCCGGATGGTAGATGCGATCGTCGCGCCGCCGGAGCTTGTCGAGGCTGTGCATATAGGCAGCCATGTCGCCGTCGGGCGGAACGACGACGGTCGTCGACCAGCCCATCACATGATCGCCGGTAAACAATGCATCACGAAAGGCGAAGCAGAGATGGTTTGAAGTGTGGCCGGGGGTCGCAACGGCAAGCAATGGCTCACCATCGATTTCGATCGTTTCGCCGTCCTCCAATACATGGTCAGGTGCATAATCGGCGTCGAAGGAGGCATCGGCTCGCGGCCCCGCCGTCGCCAGCGAAAGCGCGGCGCAACCGATGATCGGCGCCGAAAATCGCTTGGCAAGCGGCCTAGCCGCCGGACTGTGGTCGCGGTGCGTGTGGGTGCACATGATCGCGACGACGGGTCGTCCGCCGATCGCTCTGTCCAGCGCCTCGAGATGCTCGGGAAGGTCTGGCCCTGGATCGATCACCGCGAGTTCAGCGGCGCCGATCAAATAGGTTTGGGTGCCATGATAAGTGAAGGCCGACGGATTATGCGCCAGGACACGGGCGATTCCCGGCTCCAGCTGCTCAAGCTTGGCGTAGGGGGCATCCACCCACCAGCCTCTGCCACGCCGCGGCCGGCGGCGCTAGCAGCGGAGGCTGTAGGGCCCGTCCGTGCCCAGGACTTCCGAACCGCCTTCCCCGCGAACGATCCTGAGCTCGAGCTTCCCGCTGGTGAAGCCGCGACAGACCTGGGCCGGGAGCGCCGTTCGCAAGGTTCCGCCGCGGCGCAATCCTTCGAGCGACAACTCGGCTTGGGAGCGGTCGTTGCGCACGAACTCGAGCAGCGTTCCAGTCGGCACATCGTCGCGCGCGTGAACCGTCAGCATCGTCTCGCGCTCGAAGTCGGCGCATGGGGCGTCGCTGGTCAAGTCGCCCGGAGAGTCGCAGCCGAACGTCAGGCGCGGAGCTATTGCAGGGACCAGCGAAGTCCGCGGAGCTGAAGTCGGAGCCACGGGCACCGGCAGCGGAGGCAGCTGCGCAAAATCACGTTCAACCGGTGCTTGCGTCGTAGGCGTATTGCGCGGCCGGGGAAGTTCGAGGGACTTCGCCTGATCTGGGGCCGCAACCGCCGTTTGCGGCGGCGGCAATGGCGGGAGCGAAGAATAATCGCGCGACAGCGGCGCTTCGGAGCTTCGCGCCGGGTCGACCGTCAGTTCTGGAGCCGGACGCGAGCCGACGATGCTGATCCGGGCGATCTCGCCATCGATCGCGGTGACAATCTGGTCGCGAACCGCGGCTTCCATCTCCTTATTGGCCTGGAGCTTCTTGACCGCATCCTTGAGAGTCCTGATCCAGTCGGCGTCGGTCTGTCCTTCGACCCCACATAGCTTGACCTTCGAATCATGGGGTTCGCCATCGACCATTGCGTGCACAACCGTCTCGAACTTGTGCGCGTCGCAGCTTTGCATGATCCGCGGCATTGCCGATTGCTTCGGCGGCGGCGCCGGCTTGCGCATGGCGGCACTCGCGCACTCCGGAAACAGCAGCGAAGCCGCCGCGATCAAAAATATCCCCCGACGCATTGCGCTCACATTCTTCCAGGTTTCGCAGTGAATGCCCGTTGAACCGGTCAGGCTGCAAGTGCGGCGGCGCCGGCGAGGCCGAGCTGCCGCTGGCGCCTTCGCTCGAACGCTGCCGGGTAGACGCGTCCGAACAGCGCCTCCATGCTGCGATCCCATCCGAACTGCAGCGCGTGGGCGCGCGCTTCGGCGGCCATCGCCTGGCGGTCGCCGTACATGACGGACAGAATGTTCGAAGCCATTGCTCCCGCGCTGCCAACCGGGCCGAGGCGCCCCATCGCTTCGGTTACGCGATCGAGCATCGCACCGGCGGCTACGCCAACCACCGGAAGACCGGATGCCTGCGCTTCGATGATCGAAATCCCGAACGTCTCGTCGGCCATGGCCGAGACATAGATGTCTGCGCTTGCGAGCCAGGACGCGAGCTCGGCGCGATTCCTCACATATCCGGGCATGAAGATTCGCTCGTCACCAAGCGCTGCTATGTCTGCCTTGAGGGGACCTTCGCCAAGCAGCGCGAGTTTTGCACCAAGCTCTCGCGGCAAACGCCGGAATGCGTCAACCACCACGTCCGGCTTCTTCTCGCCATCCAGGCGTCCGACATAGATCAGCAAGGGTTCGTGGTCGGCAAGGCCGAGGCCGGCACGGAGTTGCGGATTGCGCCGACCCGGCCCGAATTCACCAACTTCGACACCCAGGGGAACGACTTCAACCTTCTCGATTCCGAGCGAACCGAGCTTTGCGGCACCGCCGTTCTGGCTCAGCGCAAAGACAGAATCGAAGCGGCGATAGAGCGCTCGGCAATAGCCATAGCAAAGACGGCCAAGACCGGCGGCAACGGCCCGCGGGACGAAGCGCGAGAGCGGCCGCTCGACATATACCGTCGGGAAGTCAGTCATGTAGGCGGCGATCAGCGCGGTGTCGGGGTGGCGCCGTCGGTGGGCGATCGCAGCCCAGGGCAGGTTATACGCATCCTGGCACTCGATTAGGTCCGGCCGGAACCGCTCCAGCGCATTCCTCACCGCTGCGTTGCGCAGCATCAGCCGATAGTGCGGACTGCCGGGCACGGGCGGCGAAGCAATCACGACGGTGACTGCCCGATCCTTCTCGATGAGTTCGTCCCGCGCGCCGGGAATGATCATCAAATGGGTATGGGGAGTGGCTTCAAGGATGTGTCGACGCTTGTGCAGCAAATAGGTTCGTACGCCGCCACCGACCTCGGACCAGCTCTGCGTCAGGTCGCAAAACAGCTTGGGTCCGCTTGGACGGAACTGATCAGGATCATGCCGACTCACCGGTCGCTCCAACAAAGCACCGGCGCCAAAGTGCCATCGACCGTAGAACTCCGCTCAATCTGTCGGAAAATTTTACGCAATCGCGTGTCACCCTGATAGCTGGTCACAGAGAAATGGCGTAAAACAGCCATTTCCTGAATTTGGCACGCCGATTGCTACAATAATCGCGTCCACTTGGTTCCACGCCACGAAGGGGCGGTGCAGCGGTTCTCTGGTCCAGCTGCGCCGCCCTTTCTCTTCAGGCCCCGTTGCCAAGCAGCTCCTGCAGCTCACCGCTCTCGAACATCTCCATCATGATGTCGGAGCCGCCAACGAACTCGCCTTTGACGTAAAGCTGCGGGATCGTCGGCCAGTCGGAATATTCCTTGATGCCTGCGCGAATCTCCGGGTCCTGCAGTACGTCCACAGTTTCATACGTGGCGCCGAGGCGGTCGAGGATCGCGACTGCCCGGCTCGAAAAGCCGCACTGCGGGAATAAAGCCGTGCCCTTCATGAACAGGACGACGTCATTGCTCTTCACGATGCCTGCAATCCGGGCCAGGGAATCAGGGGCTGATGCGTCACTCACTTTTCAATTCTCCCTACTCGGCACCACGGTCTCGAGCTGCAGTGCGTGAAGCTCTCCCCCAACTCGTCCCCCAAGCGCCGCATAGACGGCCTGGTGCTGTTTGATTCTGCTCATTCCAGCAAAGCTCTTGCTGACCACTCGCGCGGCATAATGATCCCCATCGCCGGCAAGATCACGGACCGTCACGTCAGCGTCGGGTATCGCCGACTTGATCAGCTGCTCGATGTCGCTCGCCGCCATCGGCATCAGAGATTGGTGCTCTCGATGATTTGGCGGCGCGCATCGATTTCCTTGTTTCGAAGCGCCTGGCGAACCTTCTCCTCGTCGATCTCCACGCCGGCCGCAGTGAGATCGCCAAGCACCTTGCGTATCACATCATGCTCGCCGGCTTCCTCGAAGTCCGAGCGGACGACATCCTTGGCGTAGGACTCGGCTTCTGCCTCAGTCAGACCCATCTGCCGCGCGGCCCATTCGCCGAGCAGGCGATTGCGGCGGGCGGCGATGCGGAACTGCATCTCCTCGTCTCGGGCAAATTTGGCTTCGAAGGCGCGTTCGCGATCGTCGAACTGGGTCATGCGTTTCCCTTGTGCATTTGCCCGCGCAGATAGGGTGACGAGCCGCCCGGCGCAACGCTCAGACGCGTGCCCTGCGACTCCAATAGACGAGCAGCAGAACGGTTGCTGCAGCGATCGTGTCGGCAAGCCAGTCGAAGAAGTCGCTGTCGCGGTGGAGCGCGGGAATGGCCTGAACGACTTCAATGAGCGCGCCGAAGAAGGACAGACGGATGAGCAATTTCGTCAGTGCAGTGCGCGGATAAGCAAAGCTCCCAAGCAGCGCGAGCGTGGCGAAGGCAATGACATGTTGGATTTTGTCATTGGGATGCCCTGGCACTTCGGGAGGATGAGGAAGGACCGCCATGACGAAGGCGAAGAGCGCCGCCGCCCAAAATGCCGTCCGCGCGGCAGGACTGGCGCGCAAGTCGGCGATTCTCAAAGCGTCACCACCAGTTTTCCGACGGCTTCGCGGTCGCGCAGGGCGGCAATTGCCTCGCCCGCGCGTTCCAGCGGGTAGGTGGCGCTGATCTTCGGCGCGATCCTACCCTCGGTCCACCAGCGGAACAGCTGCTGGACGTGCTCGGCGTTGCCTCGAGGGTCACGAGCGAAGAAGCCGCCCCAGAAAACGCCGCGCACGTCGCAGCTCTTGAGCAGGGTCAGGTTGAGCGGAAGCTTGGCAATTCCTGCGGGAAAGCCGACCACCAGGAACCGTCCCTCCCAGGCGATGCTCCTGAGCGCTGCCTCGGTGTAATCACCGCCGACCGGATCAACGATCACGTCAGCGCCGTCGGGGCCTACGGCCTGCTTGAAGACAGCGGCGAGCGCTTTCTGCGCGTCACGATCAAATGGCCCCGACGGGTAGACCACAGCCGCGTCAGCGCCGGCTTCGCGCGCCGCATCTGCCTTCTCCTGCGACGAAGCCGATGCGATGACCCGAGCGCCGAGCGCCTTTCCGATTTCGACCGCTGCGATCCCAATTCCGCCGCCCGCGCCGAGGACCAGCAAAGTCTCCCCGGCCTGCAGCCTCCCACGATCCGCGAGCGCGTGGATTGCGGTCGCATAGGTCATGAGCAGCGCCGCGCCTTCCTCGAAACTTCGCTCAGGCGGCAGTGCGAAGGCGCGTTCGGAGGGTACGATGACCTGCTCCCTGAGCCCGCCGAAGCCCAATGCTGCGATCAGCCGGTCGCCGACTGACCATCCGCTCACTCCCTCTCCCGCTGCGATCACTTCGCCGGCGATCTCTCCGCCCGGCGCGAATGGGCGCAAAGGCTTCGACTGATATTTGTCCTCGATGATCAGCACATCGGGGAAGTTGATCGCGCAGGCGCGCACGCGGACCAGCAATTCGCCGCGACCGGGCGTTGGTTCCGGGATTTCGGTCAACCGAAGCGTCTCGGGACCGCCGACCTCATGGGAGAGAAGCGCCCTCATGCAGTCCGCTTAAGCCGCCGCAGGCCCGCCGCCCAGCTCGATGCGCGCCGTGCGCCGGCATAGCGAGGTTCGAACCGGCTCAGGAACGCGCGCGGCTGCTCGCCCAGTCCAACTAGCCAGACTTCAGTTCCCGAATGGCGTGCTTGCCGCGTAAACGTCGCGAGAGCATTGGCGCCGGTCGCGTCGACATATGGCACCTGCTCCATTCGCAGGATGATTGCGCGGGGCCTCTGGCCGGCACGGCGCAAAGCCTCGAGCATTTCGCTTGCAACCCCAAAAAAGATCGGACCCGAAAAGCGGAAAACCTCCACGTCGTCGGGGAGTTTGTCGCGAAGCTCCGGCTCCTCGACGGCATCGACGGCGACGAGCCCCGCGGTTTCGCTCATCCGCATCATGAACAGCAGAGCAGCAAGCGTCACTCCAACGCCGATCGCGACGGTCAAGTCGACGAAGACAGTGAGCGCGAAAGTCAGCAGCAGAATGCCACGTTCCCCGGCGTCGGTCCGCAGCAAAGCGATGAAGCGGTCCGCCTCGCTCATGCCCCAGGCGACAAGCAGGAGCACAGCCGCGAGCGCGGTCATCGGAACCAGCGCGAGCCACTTGCCCAGCGCGAGCATGAAGGCGAGCAGAAACAGGCCATGGAAGATGCCCGCCATCGGCGATTTGGCGCCGGCGCGAATGTTGGTTGCAGTCCGGGCGATCGCCCCGGTTGCCGGCAGGCCGCCGAACAGGGCAGAGACAAGGTTGGCAACGCCCATGCCGACCAGCTCCTGCCCCGAGCGGTGGCGGCGGCCGGTCATGCCATCGGCAACTGTTGCCGACAGCAACGCTTCGATTCCGGCAAGAAAGGCAATGACGAAGGCGCTAGAGAGGACTTCGCGCGCTTGGCCCAAAGAGATGTGCGGCGGGCGCAGCGACGGTAGACCGGTGGCGAGCGCATGGAAGCGGTCGCCGACAGTCTCTACCGGCAGGCGGAGCACAGCCGCTGCGGTGGTCGTCGCAGCAATGCCGATCAGATAGGCTGGCCATTTGGGCGCGAGCTTACGCAGCCCGACAATCGTGGCCAAAGTCGCTCCGCCGAGCGCGAGCGCAGACCAATTCACGGTTTCGGCCGCGCGGCCGTATGCGCTCCACTTGGCAAGGAACTCCGCCGGCACCGGGCCCGTGCGGAGCCCGAAGAAGTCGCCGATCTGGCTCGAGGCAATGATCACCGCAATCCCGGCGGTAAAGCCGGTCACGACGGGCATCGGCACGTAGCGCATCAGCCGTCCAACCCCCGCATAACCGGCTACGATCAGGATCAGGCCGGCCATCAAAGTCGCGAGCACAAGCCCGTCGTATCCGTGTTCGGCAATGACTCCGGCGACGATGACCACGAAAGCACCGGTTGGCCCGCCGATTTGCACGCGTGACCCGCCGAGCGCCGAAATCAGGAATCCGGCGATGATCGCCGTGACCAGTCCCTCGCGCGGAGATGCGCCGCTGGCTATTCCGAGCGCCATCGCCAGCGGCAGCGCGACAATCGCAACGGTAAGCCCCGCGATGATATCGACGCGCAGCTCGCGCGCGCCATATCCTTCGCGAAATGCGGTTAGCAGCTTGGGAGTGAACTGCTCGGGTAAGCCGTGCCAGCCAGTGCGCCCGGCATGTCCTGCACGCCGCCTCACTCGACGTAATTTGCAGTTGTCTTTTGGCGAATTTCCTCGCGGGACATGCCCGGAGCGAGCTCGACCAGCTTGAACGGGCTGTCGTGATCCGCCCGCTGGAAGACGGCGAGATCAGTGATGATCATGTCGACCACGTTCTTGCCCGTGAGCGGAAGCGTGCATTCGGGAATGAATTTGGGATCGCCGTTCTTCGACACATGCTCCATCACGACGATGATCTTCTTGACCCCCGCGACGAGATCCATCGCCCCGCCCATGCCCTTGATCATCTTGCCCGGCACCATCCAGTTGGCGAGATCCCCCTTCTCGCTCACCTCCATGCCGCCGAGGACCGCAAGGTCGATATGCCCGCCGCGGATCATCGCGAAGCTGGTTGCGCTGTCGAAATAAGAGGATTGGGGAAGCTCGCTGATGGTCTGCTTGCCGGCGTTGATAAGATCGGGGTCTACCTCGTCTTCGTAAGGAAATGGGCCGATGCCGAGCATTCCGTTCTCGCTCTGCAGCGTAACGATCATGCCCGCCGGCACGTGATTGGCCACGAGCGTCGGAATGCCGATCCCGAGGTTGACGTAGAAACCGTCCCTGAGCTCCTGCGCGGCGCGCTGCGCCATTTGGTCACGAGTCCAGCCTTTGGTGATTGCTTCAGTCGCCATCACGCCGCCTCCCCCACCGCTTGGCGGCTTCGCACCGTCTTGAACTCGATCTTCTTGTCGTAGGGAGCGCCGAGGATCAGCCGCTTCACATAAATTGATGGCAAATGGATGCAGTCGGGATCGAGCGCGCCCACGGGTACGATCTCCTCGACCTCGGCGACGCAGATTTTGCCGCAGGTCGCCGCCGGCAGGTTGAAGTTGCGGGTGGTCTTGCGGAAGACCAAGTTCCCGCTCTCGTCAGCCTTATATCCTTTGATGATCGACAGGTCCGCGCGGATGCCGCGCTCAAGCACAAAAGTTTCGCCGTCGAAGTTCTTATGCTCCTTGCCTTCGGCAACCTGCGTCCCGACGCCCGTCTTTGTATAGAAACCGGGAATGCCCGCGCCGCCGGCGCGCATCCGCTCGGCGAGTGTACCCTGGGGCGTAAACTCAACCTCGATTTCACCGGCGAGAAATTGCCGCTCGAACTCCTTGTTCTCCCCGACGTAGGACGAGATCATCTTCTTCACCTGGCGGGTCCGAAGCAGCTTGCCGAGCCCCTCATTGTCGATTCCTGCGTTGTTGGATGCGATAATGAGGTCCTTGACTCCGCTCGCCTGAATCGCGTCGATAAGCCGCTCCGGAATCCCGCACAGGCCAAAGCCGCCAGCAGCAATGGTCATTCCGTCGAACAGCAGCCCTTCGAGAGCGCTTTGCGCGCTAGCGTAGATCTTCTGCACCGATATCTCCTAGGCGCGCGAATTACTGAAAGTTGAAACATGTTTCAACTTCGATGCCTCGCAACGACGAAGCACTCGCGGGGGGCCATAGGAGCAGGCGCGAAATAGGGTCAAGCGAGAGCCTGGATCATCTGCAGCGCATCTGTGCGCCGCTCCCATGGCACGAAAAGGTGGTCGTGATTCAATCCCGCAATCACATTGGCGCTGATCCCTGCACGCGCCAGAGCATTTGACAGCACGGCCGTCAGGCCAACCGTGCCAAGGCTCGAATGGGCGCCAAGGCTGATGCGTGCCCATTCGCCCGCGCTGCTGGCGCGGATCGCGGTCACTCCTTCCTCCTCCCGCACCAGGGCGAAGACGCCGTCGTCAAGCACCGCCCGGCTGGTCAGTTCGAAAGAATATCGCTGGCTCGAAAGTGCCGGCTTCAGATCGGCGAGAAGCTTGCCGAGTTCGCGCTCGCCCTGCTCCATTGGCCCCGTCAGCCCTTCAGCTTCGCCAACACACCTTGAAGCTGCATGGCGTTGGACATGTCACCCTCGACGCGAAGTTTGCCCATCATGAAGGCCGTCATGCCGTCGAGCTGGCCGGCAGCGAGCTGCTGCCAATCGTCCCAGCCAATCTTGATCGTGGTGTCGGCGGCGCCGTCCTCTTCGGTGACCTGGCCTGCAGCGCCATCCAGCATGATCGCACCCTGGTCGCCGCCAAAGTCGATTTTCACGCGCTTTCCCGGAACCCACGCCTGCCCCTGCTGCATCCGCTCGACGAGCTCCTGCTTGGTCATCGCTTGTTTTCTCCTTTGTCAGTTGGGGTAGCTGGGCGTTGCGGGTGCATCAAGCGAAGCCTATCTCCCCGGCATGGGATACGAAACCGAGCTCAAGCTCTTCATCGACGGCGCGTGGAAATCGGGTGAGGGGCGCGAGGCGCACTCCGTCGTGAACCCGGTCGACGCCCGGCCGATTGCCGAACTGCCGTTCGCCACCAAGGCCGATCTCGACGAAGCGCTCGCCGCTTCGGAGCGGACCTGGCCCGAATGGCGCTCTACCGACGCCGAAAGACGCGGCGCGATCCTGCACAAGGCGGCACAGCTGCTGCGCGAGCGGGCCGAGCATGTCGGGCGAATCATGACCCAGGAGCAGGGCAAGCCCCTCGCCGAAGCCCGTTCCGAAGTGCTCGCATCGGCGCAGCTGTTCGACTGGTACGCCGAGGACGCGAAGCGCGACTACGGCCGCACGCTTGTCCGCCCCGCGGGCCAGGTCTCCCGCGTTATCCGACAGCCGGTCGGCCCAGTAGCCACCTTCAGCCCCTGGAACTTCCCGGTCTACCTGCTCGCCAAGAAGGTCGCTGCTGCGCTCGCCGCCGGCTGTACCGTGATCTCGCGTCCCCCGCACGAGACTCCCGGCTGCTGCACGGAGCTGTTTCGCGCGCTCGCCGACGCGGGCATCCCCGCCGGGGTCGCGCAGCTGGTCCACGGCGACGCCGACCTCATCAGCCGCACGCTCATCGCCAGCCGCGTGATCCGCAAGGTGAGCTTCACCGGCTCGACCAACGTCGGCAAGCATTTGATGCGCCTTTGCGCCGACAGCATGACCCGCGTGACGATGGAACTCGGCGGCCACGCGCCGGTGCTGATCTTCGACGATTGCGACCTTGAAAAGACTCTCGACATGGTCGTTCCGCAGAAGTTCCGCAACGCCGGCCAGGTCTGCGTCTCGCCAACCCGTTTCTACGTCCAGAGCGGCATTTACGACGCCTTCGTGAGGGGCTTTGCCGAGCGCACCGCCAAGGTGAAGGTCGGCAACGGCCTCGAGGACGGGGTGAAGATGGGCCCGCTCGCCAACAGCCGCCGCCCCGAAGCGGTCGAGAGCCTCGTCGCCGACGCGAAGGCGAAGGGCGCGCGGCTCCTCGCCGGCGGCGAACGTGGCGAAGGCGGCTTCTTCTTCCAGCCGACGCTGCTTGCCGATGTGCCAAACGAAGCGAACATCATGAATGACGAGCCATTCGGCCCCGTGGCGGTCAGCCGCCCGTTCGATACCTTCGAGGAAGCGATCGAACAGGCAAACCGCCTGCCTTATGGCCTCGCCGCCTTCGCCTTCACTGAAAACGGCCGCCGCGCCAATTTGATCGGCGACCTCGTGGAAAGCGGGATGGTCGGCATCAACACCTTCGCCATCAGCGGAGCCGATACGCCGTTCGGAGGAGTGAAGGATTCAGGATTTGGGAGCGAAGGCGGCAAGGAGGGGCTCGAGAGCTACCAGGTGGTGAAGGCGGTCCATCAGGCGTGATCGCGCCGGCCACTGCCGCTGGAGTCCTTTCAATCGCTATTTTGGAAACGTCGCGATGCCGGCGAACGCAATGAGCCTGAAGGCCGCCACAATCGGCGCTATCGGTGAACGCCCTTTGGGCGAAGCCTTCGAGTGAATGGAGGCCCACGCCTGCATGCGAGACAAGCTCATCCGAGTGGACCACGCATCCTCTCGATCGACTCACGCCGTCGCAGAAGAAGGCCCCGGGCCGAAGCCCGGGACCTGCGTCAGGGGTAAGCTCGCGCGTTAGCCGCCGACGGTGGTGCTGGTAGTCGTCACCACCCCGCCCGAAATGCTCAGCGTGGTCGGCGCAATGCGGAAGGTCTGACCGGTCGGCGAGGTCACTACGACCGCGCGGATCGAACCGTCGCTCCCGGTGATCACCTGGCTGACCGTACCGATCGACGTGCCGCTGCTGTTCTGAACGGTGAGACCGCTGGTCAGGCCTGGAAGAGTGGTGCTGGTCACTGCACCGCGCGCAAGCACGCTGTTGGGGCTGGCATGCGCGATTCCGTTCGGAGACGCATGGAGCGGGCCCTGGCTGTGAACCACCGCCTGCGAGCCGGCGTTCACGTTGGTTTGAACCCCGGTGACCGTCGTGCTCGTGTTGGTCGTAGTTGTCGGCGCTGTGGTGGTCATCGGCCTATCGAACGAAGCATTGGGACTGGCCTGGGCAGGCCCCATGCTGCCCGTGTTCATGCCGGCGTTGGCACCCATTCCGCCACCGTGCGGACCTCCGCCGCCGTTACCACCGCCCGGTGCTGCGAGTGCCGGACCCGAAACGACAATCGCCGTACTCCCGGCGAGCGCCATCAATGACTTGCGAAACATAAAATAACTCCTGGTTGGTAGATGCCCCTGTCCAGCCATTCAACGCCTACCCCCCGAGCGAGTTGAGCCGCGCGCATTCATCTGGGACGGGCTGCCGTGCGGGAGGGGCGAACCGACCCCTTCACTCAAGCCGGATGACGCGGGAAGACGAAGCGGCTAACGCGCCGGCCATGACTACGCGCACCGGCGGCCGCATCCTCGTCGACCAGCTCAAGATCCAGGGCTGCGACCGAATCTTCACTGTGCCGGGCGAGAGCTTCCTAGCTGTGCTCGATGCACTTCATGACACGCCCGAGATCGAAACCATTGTCTGTCGGCAGGAGGGCGGGGTCGCCTATATGGCCGACGCCGACGGGAAGATGACCGGCCGCCCGGGCGTCGCCTTCGTCACCCGCGGCCCCGGCGCAACCAATGCCAGCGGCGGTGTTCATGTCGCCTTCCAGGATTCGACTCCGATGATCCTGTTCATCGGCGACATTGCGCGTGGCGACCGCGACCGCGAGGGTTTCCAGGAAATCGACTTCCCGGCTTTCTTTGCGCCGATCGCCAAATGGGCGGCACGGATCGATGACGCGCGGCGCATCCCCGAATATCTGGCGCGAGCTTACCGCGTCGCGACCGCCGGCCGGCCCGGCCCGGTCGTGCTTGCGCTGCCCGAGGACATGCTGCGCGACGAAGTCGAAGTCGCCGACCGCCCACGCGTCCCGCCCCTCGCCGAGGAGCCGGATCCAGGTGCCATCCAGGCCATGTTCGAGCTTCTCAAGGAAGCGGCAGCGCCGATCGCGATCGTGGGCGGCGCCGACTGGAGTCCCCGCGCCGCCCACCATTTCGCAAACTTCGCCTTTCGCTACGGCATCCCCGTCGCCGCTGCATTCCGCAGGCAGGACGCGATCTGCAATACGTGCCGGGTCTATGCCGGCCAATTGGGCTACGGGCCCAATCCCAAGCTTCAGCAGCGCATCCGCGATGCCGACCTGATCCTCGCCGTCGGCCCGCGGCTCGGCGAGGCCACCACGGATGGCTATACGCTCGTCACCCCCGATCACCCCGGCCAGACATTGGTCCACGTCCACCCTGACCCGAACGAGCTCGGCCGGGTCTATCACGCCGATTTGCCAATTTGCGCCGACATGGGCGAATTCGCCGAGATGCTCGACGAGTGGATCGATCCGGATCTCGTCCGCTTCTCTTGCGGCGAGGAGGCGCACAAGGATTGGCTCGAATGGTCCGAACCTCAGCCGCGCGATGGTGCGAAGCTCGACCTCGGTCCCTGCGTCGCTGCGATGCGAAGGCAACTTTCAGACAATGCGATCATCTGCAACGGGGCCGGCAATTTCTCGGGCTGGTGGCACCGCTACTGGCGCTACGGGAAGATGCCGACCCAGCTCGCGCCGACCAGCGGGACCATGGGCTACGGGCTTCCTGCATCGGTCGCCGCGGCGATGCGCTTCAAAGATCGGCCGGTGGTCTGCGTCGCAGGGGACGGCGATTTCCTGATGAACGGCCAGGAGCTGGCGACCGCTGCGCAATATGGCGCGGACCTGCTGGTGATTGTCGCCGACAATGGCAGCTATGGCACCATTCGCATGCATCAGGAGCGCGAGTATCCGGAGCGGATCAGCGCGACCGAGCTCAGCAACCCCGACTTCGCGGCGCTCGCCCGCGCGTACGGCGGCTGGGCCCAGACCATCGAAACCACTGACGCCTTCGCACCGGCGCTCGAGGAGGCGTTGAAGCATAAGGGCATCCGCCTCCTCCACTGCAAGACCGACGTCGAGTTCATCTCCAACGCAACGACGATCTCGAAGCTACGGGAGAAGGCAAAGGCTTAGGCAAGCTCGGGCAGGTACTTCTTCAGATTCTCGACCGTGACGACGCGCTCGTAATGCGCGGCCTGCACGGGATCGAGCATTTCGAGCATGAACACCCCCTCGACCCACACCTCGACCAGCTCGAAAAAGCCGTTGCCGCGCGGACAGACGCGCGCTGGCCAGCCCTCCTTCGGCCGGCCGGTACTGATCGCCAGATGTACCTCGGACAGGCGCTGCGCATTTTCGACGCGGTACCATCCGCCTTCGTCCTCGCCGCGATGGATCAGGTAGCCGCGCGGGACCACCTCAAGGTCGACATTGCCGTCGCCCGACCAGGCCATCCAGCCGTTTTCCACCGGCGGGAACGGCAAGGCCTCGCCAGCCATCAGTTCGGCAAGCACTTCGGCGACCTATTTCGGGTCGTCCGCGGGAATGGAGGCGTGAACCGGCTTCATGACTTGAATACCCCTTTTCGCTCTTGATGATCATTCGTCTGCGGCTCGCTTGCCGATGAGCGTCTGCACGGCTGAACATCGTTGTGACTCGGGCTTTATCTGACTAAGGTCAGAGAATGATTGATGGGCTGGTTGCGCAAGTCCGGGGCTTCAATCGCACCGTCACCCAGAGGATCGGCGCGCTGCAGCAGAATTACCTCGGCCGAAACCGTCCGCTCGGCGAATCGCGCTTGCTGTTCGAAATCGGTGAGCGTGGCGCGACAGCGTCCGAGTTGCGCTCGCGCCTTGGTCTCGATTCAGGTTATCTCAGCCGTCTCTTGCGCTCACTCGAACGCCAGTCGCTGGTCGTAACCAGACCGTCGTTGGACGATCGCCGAATCCGCCGCGCCTCGCTTACTGCACTGGGCTCGGCCGAGCTCGCGACGCTCGACCGCGGCTCGGACGAGCTTGCGCAATCGATCCTCCGCCCATTGAACGAGCGCCAGCGGCAGCAACTTGCGAATGCGATGGCGGAGGTTGAGCGGCTGCTGGCGGCTTCCGCGGTCGAGATAGAGGCTGAGCCGGCAACCGGCGCTGCCGCTCGATATTGCATGAGCGAATATTATCGCGAGCTCGAGGATCGGTTCGACACCGGCTACGACCCTGCACTCAGCCTTGTTCCCTCGCTGGACGAGTTCGCGCCGCCGCGCGGAATCTTCCTGATCGCCCGGTTGCACGGCAAACCGATCGGCTGCGGCGGGCTGAAGCCGATCTCGTCCGAAGCCGCTTATTTGAAGCGTATGTGGATCTCGCCGGAAGTTCGCGGTCTCGGCCTCGCACGGCGGATGCTGCGCGCGCTTGAAGATCGGGCAAGCACCATGAATTACTCTCTCGTCCGCCTCGAAACCAACAAGACGCTGATTGAAGCCCAACAGCTCTACCGCTCAGCTGGCTATAGCGAAGTCGCACCGTTCAATGATGAACCTTACGCCCATCATTGGTACGAGAAGCGGCTTTCCTAGGTCGCCACGCGCGTTCGTACAGCCGGTCGTGGATGCTCGCCTCGTCAATGCGACCTGCCGATTTCGGCTTCCGTTTGTCAGCCTCGCCGGACGGGGTGGTTTCCAGCGCCTTGACCAGCGTGTCGAGATCATCGCCAAAGCTGCCTTTGCGGATCGTTCGTCGGTGCGACATGCAACTCCTCCGACAAATGATGGCGAGCCATTGAGAATACGACTGCAAGAGCCGGTTTGCTCCATTCAAATCAATATCCGGTGTGGACTTTTCAGGTCACGAGATTGGCGTCTCGCGACAGCCGCCATTTTCCGTCGGAGCACCTTTTGAGAATGGACAGAGTGTAACCCGAGCGGTGCACGGGCTCGCGATTCAACGGCGTGACGGTCAGTTCGACATAATTACGGACCCACGCCCAGTCTCCAATGAGCTGGATTTCCCTGATCTCGCCCCGCCCATCCAGCTCCACGTCGCGCATGGCCTCTGACGCTGCGCGGAACTCTTCCTTGCCGAACGGATCCCTGCCAGGAGTCATGAAGACGACGTCATCAGTCATCAGGTCGAGCACCGCGGCGATGTCGCCGCGCCGACTCGCCGCCATCCACGTCTCAACCAGTTCGCGGATCGCGCGTTCGTCATCGTTCATTGTCGGGCTCTCCCAGTCGCCACCTGAGGCTATATAGGAAGGCTCAACGCAAACGAGCTGATGTTCGATCACGTTGGATTGTCGTTAGCAGCCTTGACAAGAGCGCGAGCCTCTACGGCTCGATACGGGAGCCGCCGGTCCCGGCCTGGCGCGTTATCCTTTCGATTGACGCGGTGCCCGACCCGAACTGGGCAGCGCCAGGAAGTCGTTGACCAAGCGCGCGAGCTCCTGCGGCGAAATATGCCGATCGCGGAGCATTTCGAGCGCCCATCGACGCGGTTCTGCTGCGCCTTGCGACGGTGAAAAGAACTGGCCGCCGCTGGCGAAGCTGGCACGATCCAGGGGCGGCAAACAAGCACGTTCCATAGGCCCTCTGTCCTTCTGTCTAGAACGGACCCTCCGAGTCGCTGAGTTTAGCGGCTTGAGTCATATTTGGAAGTCGTTTTCATATACAAAACGATAATCGACAGGGGTTAATGACCGCTGCGGGGGAATCGCGAGTGTCAGCGCATTGGCGGAGCCGCGCCCAAGCGCCTCAACAGATCGGTTAATTGCTTCCGCTCCGCCTCATTCAGTGGTTCAAGGAACCGGTCCTGCACCGCCTTCAGCTTGGTGCCCAACGCAGCAAATCGCGTAGCTCCCTTGTCAGTGATCTCCACGATGTGCGCGCGCCTGTCGCCTGGATCTCGTACCCGCCGGATCCAGCCGCCTTGTTCCAGTCCATCGAGGAACAGGACCATCGAAGATTTATCGATCAGCGTCAGTTCGCTGAGGCGCCGCTGGTTCATCGGACCGGCGTCAGTCAGCGCCCCGAGCACACCGAGATGACCCGGATGCAGCCCACTCCCCTCGATGGCGGTTCGGATCCCTTGGCCGAGCCGCTCCCGAGCCACGTGCATGAGAAAGCCGACGCTGGTCAGCGACGGCGACTCCCGGCTTGGCTGCGTGACGCGATGTTTTTTGTCGGTTTGAGGGATTGCTTCGGCCATTTAATCTATTTATAGATAATCTAATTACGTACAGCTAATAGTGAGATGATCTGAGGGGCGGGTCAATGAGCTTCCTTCGTCGAGTTTCGCCTGCTTTCCTGCTGTTCCTCTTCGCTCCCCTAGTCGCCGAATTTGTGCTCGGCGATCTGACCCTTGGCCAACTCGGTGCCCTGTTTGCCCTCGCGCCACTCTACGGCGGCGGGGCGATCCTGATCCGAGAGCTCGTTTGCCGAACCGGCGGCGGCTGGCGCGCGTTCCTGCTGCTCGCCCTTGCCTACGCGCTGCTCGAGGAGGGAATCCTCACCCAATCACTGTTCAATCCCAATTACCTCCACCTGCGGCTGATCGACTACGGCTTCGTCCCTGCGCTGGGCACTGCAATTCCCTGGGCGATATTCGTTCTCACAATCCACGTGGCGTGGAGCCTGGCCGTTCCAATCGGGATCGTCGACGCAGCATTTGCGAGCCGCCGCAGCGAGCCTTGGCTGAAGTTGCCGGGATTGGTCGGTACATGCCTGCTGTTCGGTGGCGGTGCGCTCCTGGTGCTGCGTTTCTCGCTCAGTCAGACGCCGTTCCGGGCCTCCCCGCTGCAGCTTTCCCTATGCGCACTGCTAATCATTGTCTGCCTGGCGGCAGCATTTCTTCCCCGGGAGCGCAGCAGGAATCTCAGTTCACGCAGCACCGCACTCAATCCAGTCATCCTCGGCGCGGTAAGCTTTGCGCTCGGTTCTGCCTTCCAGCTCGTCAATTCGCTCGGGAAAGCGAACCTGCCATGGTCTGCGACAGCGGGTCTCCTTGGAGCCATTATCGCCGCTGCGGTCGGCTTCTTCGCCTGGGTAACAAGCTCCAAAAGCTGGACGTCAGTCGAAAGTTGGTCGGCAGCAACGGGCGGACTCCTTTGTTACGTATGGCTCGGCTATACCGTCGATCGGTCGCTGCACGGGCCCGGCCACGCACTCGGCCACAGCATTTTCGTCGCTGGCGCCTTGCTGGTCACTGCATGGGCCGGATTGCGAGCGGTTCGACATGACGCCGTCTCGAAAGAGCCGACTGTCGATAAGCCCCAAGCCGCTGCGATCGGCTGACCAAGCCTCAAAGACCGAATGGGTAGGTCTCTTCGACACTTGGCGCTTCGCCCGGCCTGAGCTCGGCCGGCAGCGGGTTCACCGCCTCCGTTTCGTCGAACCACACATAGGCATCGAACTGCCGCGGCAGGATCGCTTGGCTGTAGTGGCTCCAGCGCTCGGTCTCGGGCCGGTAGATCACGCCGATGAACCGTTCGAGCCGAGGTTCCATCAGCTCGGCAGCCAGCCGCTCGTCGCGCTCCCCTTCGCGTAGGTCGAGGAGGAAGCTCGGAATTTCGCTGTCGTGCGCCATTCGCTCGTAGCTGTCAGGCAGCGACGGCCGGACGCGCTTGACCTTCATCGGCTCGTCCCAATCGTCAGCGGCGGCGACCGTTCCCGTGTGCGTGCCAAAACCGATCAGTCGCGCCTGCTGGCGGAACTTCTCCTTCACCAGCTGTCCGACGTTCAGTTCGTCTCGACCCTGGCCCATCTCGGTAAAAGCGGCGTTGCCGATATGGCTGTTGTGCGCCCAAATGATCGCCTTGGAGTTCGGCGCCTTCGCGTCGAGGATCATGTTGAACGTTTCGAACATGTGCGTATCGCGCAAATTCCAGCTCGCCGCCGAGCCGTGATACATCACCCGATAATAGGCCTCGGCGTCCTTCACGAGCCGCGCATTGGCCTGCGCGTCGAGCCACTCGTCGCATTCTTCCGCAAAGCAGTCGATCTGCTTCTGCAGCAGATCCTTGAGCATTTGGACGACGCCGACTTCGCAGCGGGCATAGCCCTCGAGCAGTGCGTTGCGGCCGTAGAGCTGCGGCTCCTCAGCCCATGGTTCGAGACATGCGTATCGCCGATGAGCAAGCCGGGCGAGTTCGGGATCCTCGCGCTCGAGAAAGTCGGTCACCGCCTGCATTGAAGCGCTGAGATTATAAAGGTCGAGCCCATAGAAGCCCGTCATCTGATCGTACGAGCGGCCCGCGTTGTGCTGCCGCAGCCATCCGACGAACGCGTCGAACTCACGGTTGCGCCACATCCAGGTCGGGAAGCGCTCGAACGCCCGGAGCTCGCCCTCACGCCACTGTCGGTGACGCACATAACGGTCGATCGTCGCGCAATCGGGCCAGTCGCCTTCGACTGCGACGATATTGAAGCCGTGGCGCTCGATCAGCCGCCTGGAGATCGCTGCGCGGGCGCGGTAGAATTCACTCGTTCCATGGCTCGCCTCGCCAAGCAGCACGACTCGGGCATCGCCGTAGCGATCGAAGAACTCGCTGAACGTCCGGTCGTTGATGTCGGGCAGCGGCTCGGCCGCATCCGCGATCAGCTGCGGCAATGGTTCGACTTCAGTGAGCATTCTTCCATCCCTCCTCGCCGATCAGCGGGACAAAGCGGACGCCGCCCAGATTCTC
Organism: uncultured Sphingomonas sp.; assembly: GCA_966424035.1. Taxonomy (GTDB): domain Bacteria; phylum Pseudomonadota; class Alphaproteobacteria; order Sphingomonadales; family Sphingomonadaceae; genus Sphingomicrobium. Next base: position 26,988 of record CBJLMA010000019.1, read on the forward strand.
CTGTTTGAGAGTGCCGTCTTCCTGCTTGGTCACCTTGACCAGCTCCTGCACCCAGCCGGGCTCGCCAACCGGCATGACGATGCACCCTCCGGTTGCGAGTTGCTCGACCAGTGGGCGAGGCACATGGCTTCCGCTCGCAGCAGCAAGGATTGCGTCGAACGGTGCGTGCTCGCTGCAGCCCCGCGTTCCGTCGCCTTCGATGATTTCGACATTGTCGTAGCCGAGGCGCTGCAGCCGGTCGCGTGCAACCTCGACTAGATCATGCTGCCGCTCAATGCCGATGACATTGCCGGCAATTTGGCTGATTACCGCCGCCGCATAGCCGGATCCCGCGCCCACTTCGAGCACCTTGTCTCCCGGCTTTATCCGCGCCGCCTGGATCATCAGCGCGACGATATAGGGCTGCGAAATCGTCTGGTTTGCCTCGATCGGCAACGGATGGTCGCCATAGGCGAGATGCTGGTACTCGGGGCTGATGAACGCCTCGCGCGGCACTGCCCGGAACGCGTCAAGGATCTCGGCCTCGGTAATACCCCGCCGCCGCAGCTGGCGCTCAACCATCGCCTCGCGCTCGGCTGCATAGTCTGACATGGTTGTTGCCATGGTCCACCTCCGGGCCAAGCGAAAACGGGTGAATGGAGTTGGGCGTTCCCGCGGCTGCAGCGGATTCGCCCGCTAACGCCACCAGTCCTCTATCGAGAGCGCCGGAATCTCGCGGAAGTTGCGGGCGTTGAGACTGACAACTGCCGCTCCCGCAACCATGGCCTAGGCAGCAATCATTCGATCGACGATTTTTGCGGGTGAGAAGCCAAGCGCTTGAATAATATCGCGGTAAGTGCGGACCTCCTGCTGCGCGCCGAAATCAAGAATTTGCACGCGTACATCCGTCCTAGATCAATCCCGCCAAAGGACTGCTCGGATCCGCATAACGCCGCGTCTGCATACGCCCGGCCAGATATGCCAAACGCCCGGCTTCGACGGCGGCCTTCATCGCTCGTGCCATCAGGATCGGCTCCTTGGCCTCTGCGATCGCCGTGTTCATCAGCACGCCGTCGCAGCCGAGCTCCATCGCTTCGGCCGCATCGCTCGCAGTACCGACACCGGCGTCGACCAGCACCGGCACGTTCGCGCCTTCAACGATAAGGCGGATCGTGACGCGGTTCTGAATCCCGAGCCCCGAGCCGATCGGCGCACCCAAGGGCATGATCGCAACCGCGCCAGCTTCCTCGAGCTGCTTCGCGGCAATGGGATCGTCGACGCAATAAACCATCGGCTCGAAGCCCTCCTTCACCAGGACCTCGGTCGCGCGCAGCGTCTCGCGCATGTCCGGGTAGAGTGTCTTCGCCTCACCGAGGACTTCGAGTTTGACCAGATTCCAGCCGCCCGCCTCGCGTGCGAGCCGCAATGTGCGGATCGCTTCCTCGGAGGTGAAACAGCCCGCAGTGTTCGGGAGGTATGTGACCTTATTTGGGTCGATAAAGTCGGTCAGCCGCGGCTGGTTGGGGTCGGAGATGTTCACCCGCCGCACTGCGACCGTCACGATCTCGGCCCCGGAGGCCTCGACCGCCGCGGCATTTTCCTCGAGGCTCTTGTACTTGCCGGTGCCGACGATGAGGCGAGAGGCGAAGGTGCGGCCTGCGACGGACCAGGTATCCGCCTTGATGTCCTGCTGCGCCGTCACTCAACCGCCTCCGACAAAATGCACAATCTCAAAGGTGTCGCCCTCTTCGATCGCGACGTCGCCGAGACTGGATCGCGGCACGATCTCAAGGTTGCGCTCAACGGCGACCTTCTCCGGGTTGATCCCGATCTCGTTCAGCATCCGGGCGAGACTGATGCCGCCCGGTACCCTGCGGCTCTCTCCGTTGACTCGGATTTCAACGCTGACATCGACGCTCATTGCAGGCCTGCCAATAGGAGCCGCGTTAACCCTAGCCAAGCCTGTTCAGGGTGGACGTAAGGCGCGTGGTGCGGCAGAGCGCACCGCCAAGCAGACAAACAGGGACTCAAATGGCTCAACCGAAGGACCCCACCGGCTCCGGCGAGAAAGGCTCAATGCGTATCGATCCGAAGCTGGTGCGCGAGCTCGCCAAGCTCCTCACCGATAATCAATTGACCGAGATCGAAGTGGCCGATGGCGATCGAAGGATCAAGGTGAAGCGTGAGGCGCCGGCAATCGTCGGTGCGGCTCCGGCACTCTCAGCAGCAGTTGTGGCACCTGCGCTGACTGCGCCGCCAATGCATGCGAAGGAGGACGTCGGCGAGCCGCAGGAAGAGGTTGGCGGCGAGACTGTGAAGTCCCCGATGGTCGGCACTGCCTACATGTCGCCCGAGCCCGGAGCAAAGCCGTTCATTGAAGTCGGGGCACCGGTGAAGTCCGGCGATACTCTGCTCATTGTCGAGGCGATGAAGGTGATGAACCCGATCACCGCGCCTACCGGCGGCGTCGTCAAGAAGATCATGGTCGCCGACGCCCAGCCGGTCGAGTTCGATCAGCCTCTCGTGATCATCGGCTGATGCAGATCCAGAAGCTGCTGATCGCCAACCGCGGCGAGATTGCGCTCCGAATCCATCGTGCCTGCCACGAGATGGGCATCAAGACCGTTGCAGTTCATTCGACGGCGGATTCAGACGCAATGCACGTGCGGCTGGCGGACGAAACGGTCTGCATAGGGCCGCCGCCAGCGACCGAATCCTACCTCAACATCCCGAACATCATTTCGGCGGCCGAGATCGTCCACGCGGATGCGATCCACCCCGGCTATGGCTTCTTGTCCGAGAATGCCCAGTTCGCCGAGATCGTCGAAAGCCATGGAATCATCTGGGTCGGACCCAAGCCCGAGCATATCCGAACAATGGGCGACAAGATCGAGGCCAAGCGCACTGCGGCCAAGCTCGGCCTTCCGCTGGTCCCCGGCTCCGATGGTCCGCTGACCAGCGTCGCCCAGGCAAAGGCGCTGGCCCAAGGGATCGGCTATCCGGTGCTGATCAAGGCCGCCTCGGGCGGCGGCGGGCGAGGCATGAAGGTCGTGCCGTCCGACGACCAGCTCGAGAGCCTAATGAGCCAGGCCGCGTCCGAAGCCCGCTCGGCATTCGGTGACGATACTGTCTACATGGAAAAGTATCTCGCTGACCCCCGGCATATCGAGTTCCAGGTGTTCGGCGACGGCAACGGCCATGCGATCCATCTCGGGGAACGCGATTGCTCGCTCCAGCGTCGGCATCAGAAAGTGCTCGAAGAAGCTCCTTCCCCAGTCATTACGCCCGAGCAGCGCTTCGCCATGGGAACGCTCGTCGCCAATGCCATGGCGGACATGGCCTATCGCGGCGCCGGCACGATTGAGTTCCTCTACGAGGACCGCGAGTTCTACTTTATCGAGATGAACACCCGGCTGCAGGTCGAGCATCCGGTCACGGAAATGATCAGCGGCATCGATCTGGTTCGCGAGCAGATCCGCGTCGCCTGCGGCGAGGGCCTCAGCTGCAGCCAGGATCAGGTGAAGTTCCAGGGCCATGCAATCGAATGTCGGATCAACGCCGAGGATCCGGAGACCTTTGCGCCCTCCCCCGGCCTCGTGAAAAACTACGTGGCGCCGGGCGGTATGCATGTCCGCGTCGATAGCGGTCTCTATACCGGTTATCGCGTTCCCCCCTTTTATGACAGCATGATCGGAAAGCTGATCGTCTACGGCTCCAACCGCGAAAGCTGTATTCGGCGCCTGCAGCGAGCACTCGAGGAGTTTGTGGTCGAGGGGATGAAGACTACCATCCCTCTCCATCAGAAGCTCGTCTGCGATCCTGAATTTCTCGCCGGCGATTATACGATCAAGTGGCTCGAGCAGTGGCTCGCGCGCCAACAAACGGAATAGCGCCGGCACTCGACCGCTAATGCGGCGAGCGATCAGAATAAGGATCCGGCGACATTTTCGACCGACCCGATTTCCTCATCGAAACGTCAAACCAGAGTCTCAACCCCTTCCTACCGCGCCTGTGAGCCCAAGGGGGCTCCGCTCGGTTGGGGGATTTTTCAATGCGCCTGCTCGTTCTGTTTCTGACGTCGTCCATAATCGCGTCCCCATGTGTTGCGGCACAATCTTCGGGTGCGCAGCCGAACTTAGCGATCACCGGCGAGATTGGAGCGGCCGCGGGTCCGGAACCTCAGAACCAAGGCGGCCAGCCCAGCAGTACAGGTGAGGCCGGCGCTTCGATCCTGGTCTTCGGAAAGCGTGCAACGCGTCAAACGCAGGAGATCTCGCCCGCGGACATTGCGCTGTTGCCGCCCGGGACGAGCACGATGAAGGCAATAGAGAAACTACCAAGCGTGAACTTCCAATCAGCCGACCCATTCGGCAACTACGAGTGGTCGGAACGGCTGACGATCCGCGGTTTTAACCAGAACCAGCTCGGCTTCAGCCTCGATGGAATTCCGCTCGGCGATCAGAGCTACGGCAATGTCAACGGACTCCACACCAGTCGTGCGATCAGCCCGGAGAACGTGGCGCTCACCCGAGTCACACAGGGAGCCGGCGCACTCGGCACCCAAGCGACCAATAATCTCGGTGGCACTGTAGAGTTGTTCTCGCGCGAGCCCTCGAGTCGGTTGGGGGCAGACTCGGACCTGTCCTACGGGACCGAGGATACGCTGCGCACGTTCATCCGCTTCGACACTGGCGGGGAGCATGCCCGCGCTTATGTGTCCTTCGCTCACCTCGGTCTCGACAAGTGGAAGGGCTTTGGCAAGCAAATCCAGAACATGATCAATGCCAAGGGCGTGGTCGACATCGGCACCACGAAGGTCACCGCCACGTACGATTATTCGGATCGCCGCGAGCAGGATTATCAGGATCTGAGCCTCGATATGATTCGCCGGCTGGGCTACGACAACGACAACATTGCCAATAACTTCCCGCTCGCCGTTCAGATTGCCTGGGTCGGCGCAAACCGCGGCGACACCGGCGCGCCGATCACCAATCCCTCGGCGGGAACCGTTTATCCGGCCCCGTACAGCAGCGTGGACGATGTCTATTATGATGCGTCCGGCCTCCGTCGCGATCATCTCGCGTCAGTGAACGTCAGTGCGCCTCTGAGCGCGAATGCTCACTTGTCGCTGACGGGTTATTATCACCACAATCGCGGCGAGGGCATTTGGTTTACTCCCTATGTACCCTCTCCTAGCGGCGTTCCCATTTCGGTGCGAACCACCGAATATGGGATTAGCCGGGGTGGCGTGTTCGGCAGCTTCGACACGTTCATTGGCGCAAACCATGTGACGGTCGGCGGCTGGTACGAAACGAACGATTTCGATCAGGCGCGGCGCTTTTACGGACTCGATAGCCTGACGGAATCGACCCGCTCCGCGCGCGAATATCAACGAACCCCATTCTTTACGCAGTGGCAGTTCGCCTTCACGACCAAGACACTCCAGTATCACGCGAGAGATGACATCGCGTTCGGTGACCTCACCCTCTCGTTGGGAGCGAAGGGATTCAACGTCACCAACGAGGCGAATCCAATCATCTCCGGCGGCCGCGCCGCTGGCCACATCCGCGCGCGCGACTGGTTCCAGCCCCAGGCCGGACTCAACTACAAATTTGGGCCAAACGGGGAACTCTTCGCCGATTTCGCGCGCGTGACGAGGGCCTTCGTCTCTGCCGCCACGACTGGGCCATTCTCGACAACCCAGGCCGGGTTCGATGCGATCAAGAACTCGCTCAAACCTGAACAGTCGGACACCTACGAAGTCGGCGGTCGCTTCCGTTCAGGAGGCTTCAGTGGCACCGTCGGCGCCTATTACGTCAACTTCCGAAATCGCCTGCTGGCGATCACCACCGGAGCCGGTATCGTCGGCAATCCGTCCGTGCTCCAGAACGTGGGCAAGGTTCGGTCTTATGGGATTGAACTCGCCGGTAACTACAACTTCGGTTCCGGTCTTCGAGCATTCGGGTCATACAGCTATAATGATTCGACCTACCGCGACGATGTAGTGAATGCACTCGGCCAGACCATCGCCCGAATTGCCGGGAAGTCGACGGTCGATTCACCGCACCATCTCACTTCGGCTGAGCTAGCCTATGACGGCCCAATTCTGATCGGCCGCGTTGCGGTCAACTATATGAGCAAGCGTTACTTCACCTACACCAATGACCAGTCGGTGCCTGGACGCGCAATTGCGGACGTCATGATCGGCGCGCATCTGCCGACGATTCCGTTGCGCAATGCCGAAATCCAGCTGAATGTTACGAATGTTTTCGACAAGCGATATGTGGCGACCATCGGATCAAACGGGTTCGGAAACAGCGGCGACAATCAGACCCTGCTCGCCGGTGCCCCGCGTGAATTCCTGGCGACGCTCAGGTTCGGGATCTAGCACCCCGCCTAGCGTCATGGCGGCGCTCGTCACGAGCGCCTCCGCCATCATAATCAAATGTCGGAACTGCTTCCTGGGTCGAGTTCCTGGTCAGGAGAGGTAATGGGTCCGTTTCAAGGGATGGTGGCAATTTCGCTGCTGCTTTCAGGCAGCGGCGGCGCGGTCGCCACAACGCGGCAATATCTGCCGACCGGCCAATCACTCAGTCCGACGGCCGCGCCCGGCGCACGTTTCACACCACTAACCGTCCGTGCCGGGCCGCACCCTTCCTACGTCGCCGATGGCGCCTCGGCGATAGCGGTCAGCCCCGACAAGCGTGAGATGCTCGTCCTGACGAGCGGCTACAACCGCTACAACGGCGCCAACGGGAAGCTTGTCGCAGCCCAGTCCACGCAATACGTCTTTCGCTATGCGGTTAGTGACCAGGGGGCCCGCTGGCTGCAGACGCTGCAGGTGCCGAACAGTTTCGGAGGCATGGCCTGGAAGCCGGACGGCCGGGGCTTCCTCGTGGGCGGCGGAGTCGACGATTCGCTTTACGTGTTCGCGCGCCGCGGTTCGCAATTTGCGGCGGCTGGCAGGATTCCACTCGGCCACAAGGCCGGGATAGGCGCCGATGTCCTCCCGCAGACTGCAGGCGTCGCGGTCAGTCCCAATGGACGGTCGGCACTTGTCGCCAATTACTATAACGATTCGGTCAGTCTGATCGATTTAACGAGCCAAACAATTGTAGCGGAACAAGACTTGCGTCCTGGCAAAATCGACCGTGCAGCCAGGGGTGTGGCGGGAGGAGAATTCCCGTTCGGACTGGCCTGGATCGACGCCACCCACGCCTGGGTGTCGGCACCTCGCGACAGGCAGCTCGTCGCCCTTTCGATCAGCGGCGAGCGAGTTCAAGTCATCGGCCGACTGGCCACGATTGGTGAACCGACCGCGCTCATTTTCGATCGGAGCACGCACCGGCTGATCGCGACCGAAGACAATGCCGACCGGCTCGCTGTCGTTGACACGGCGAGTGGCCGGCTCGTCGCCGAACCGCGACTCACCCTTCCTCCTGCACTGGCCGCTCCGCCGCTGGGCAAAGGTCTCAACCCCAACGGCCTGACGATCCTTGGCGACGGACGGTCGCTCGTGACTCTCGGCGGAATCAATGCCCTTGCGGTCATGCGCGGCAGTGAGGTCGAGGCGCTCATCCCAACCGGCTGGTATCCAAGCGCAGTCGCGACGAGCGCCGGCGGCAGGCGCGTCTTCGTCGTCAACCGCAAGAGCCCGCCCGGCCCCAATCCTCAAGGGTGCGCGCCCGAGCTCGCGATCTACCGTGGCCAGCCAAAGGCCTGTGGCGCCGCAAACCAGTATATCTTCCAGCTCGAGAAAGCCGGGCTCCTCGAGTTTCCGCTTCCGGACCAGCGACGTCTCGCAGTCACGACGCTGCAGGTCGCCAGCAACATCGGACTTCCCGGCGCAGCCGCCCGTGCCGAGGCCGACGCGCGAATGGCCGCAATCCGCGCTCACGTGAAGCACGTCATCTTCATCATCAAGGAGAACCGCACCTACGACCAGGTGCTCGGCGACCTCGACATCGGCAATGGCGACCCGCATCTCGCAATTCTCGGCCGCTTGCTGTCGCCCAACCATCACCGCCTCGCGCGCCAGTTCGTGACGCTCGACAATTTCTACGACTCGGGCGAACAGTCGAGCACCGGATGGACTTGGTCGACCGCGGCGCGAACGACCGACCTGCTCGAGAAGACCGCGCCGGTGAATTACGCCGATCGCGGACTTGCCTATGAGTCCGAGGAAGCCGACCGTTTCGTGTACGCCCAGCAAACTCCCGACGAACGGCGCGCGACCAATCCCAAGCTCTCGACCGATCCCGATCTTCTTCCCGGCCCCGCGCTTCTGACCGCGCCAGACCCGGAAGACGACGACAAGCCCAACCAGGGTTACTTGTGGGATGCGGCGCTTCGGGCGGGCATCTCGGTGCGCAACTACGGCTTCTCGGACGCCAGCATCTACGATCTTGGCGTCGCCGGCGCCGTGCCAGTAGTGCGCGAGCCTTTCAAGGAAGGCCGGCGCATCTACACGCCTGGCGACCGCCTCCTCGCGCCTTTCAGCGATCCCTATTTCCGAGGCTTCGACCAGAAGCTCCCCGACTATTGGCGCGTTCTCGAATGGCAACGTGAATATGACCAGCAGGAAGCCTCGGGAACGCTTCCCGCATTGACGCTCCTGCGACTAAGCCACGATCATTTCGGCGAGTTCGGCAAAGCCGTGGATGGGGTGAACACGGTCGAAACCCAGATGGCCGACAATGATTTCTCATTGGGGCTGGTGGCCGAGCGAATCGCCCGTGGGAAGGCCAGCGGCTCCACGCTGATCTTCGTCATCGAGGATGACGCGCAGAACGGCGCCGACCATGTCGACGCACGGCGCAGCGTCGCGTTCGTGATCGGCCCCTATGTCCGCCACGGCGCGCTCGTTTCGACGCGCTATACAACCGTCAACGTGCTGCGCACGATTGAGGCGGTGCTCGGCCTGAAGCCGCTCGGATTGAACGACGCACTGGCGATGCCAATGGCAGACGTCTTCGACCCCGCCCAGGTCCAATGGGCCTACCGCGCCGAGGCCGCGGACATCTTGCGATCCACCCAGCTGCCGATTCCGCCGGAGCGCTTCGCGGCCAGTGGAGAGCGAGCTTCGGCGGAATGCGCCGGCCGAAGCTCGGCTTATTGGTCGGCTGCGATGAAGGGGCAGGATTTCAGCAGCGAGGACCGGCTCGATTCCGACGCATTCAACAGCGCGCTGTGGGGCGGCCTCGGCGAGGGCCCGCAGCCTGCATTACGGGATGGGCGCGACCTCCGCCGCGACCGCCAGGTGAATGCGGATCATCTGCAACCGGCGCGCTGTGCCTCAGCGGAACCTGCCACCGCTCAGCGAACCGCAGTTCCATGAACATTTTTGGCGCGTCCTTCCCGAGCGCTTCAGCATGCCTTGCTGATCAGACAGCTCGCGGGCACTAATCTACGGCCATCGAGGGGAGCCGTCGAATGCGCCTGATCGCCGATCTGAAATCGCTCGAGCCGTCGCAGCGCAGCGCAATTTGGGCGAGCTATCTCGGCTGGACGCTCGATGCCTTCGATTTCTTTCTGATGGTCTTCATGTTCTCGGCCATCGCCAAGGAATTCGGAACCGACGTCAAGGCCGTGACTGAAGCGACCTTCCTGACGCTTGCTGCGCGGCCGATTGGCGCCTTCATTTTCGGCTGGCTTGCCGAGCATTTCGGTCGTCGCCCGGTGCTGATGGCCGACATCATCTTTTTCTCAATCTTCGAGCTCGCATCGGGATTTGCGCCGTCGCTGACGAGCCTGCTCATCCTGCGCTTCCTCTTCGGCATCGGAATGGGCGGCGAGTGGGGCTTGGGAGCGAGCCTGGTGATGGAATCGATTCCTCCCAAGCTTCGCGGGCCAGTCTCGGGACTCCTGCAGAGCGGCTATCCGTCGGGTTATTTCGTCGCCAGTCTCGTCTACTTCCTGCTGTTCGATCACATCGGGTGGCGCGGGATGTTCATGGTCGGCGTGGCGCCTGCACTTCTCGTGCTGCTCATCCGGATGCATGTGAAGGAAAGCCCGGTGTTCGAGGCACGTCGCGGCAAGGTCGTCGTCAACCCGATCACTGAGCTCGTCCGGCACTGGAAGATCGCAATTTACCTCGTCCTGCTGATGACCGCCTTCAACTTCTTCAGTCACGGGACGCAGGATCTCTATCCCACGTTCCTCCAGAAGCAGCACCATTTCGACACGCGCACGACGGGCATCCTCGCTGCAGTGATGAACCTCGGCGCAATCGTCGGAGGAATCGGATTTGGCATCTGGTCGGAGCAGATCGGACGCAAGCGCGCGATCATTGTCGCAAGCGTGCTCGCGCTCCCGGTCATCCCGCTCTGGGCATTCTCGATGAGCCCGCTTCTGCTTGGGCTCGGCGCGTTCCTGATTCAGGTCGCGGTGCAGGGTGCCTGGGGCATAATCCCGGTTCATCTGAATGAATTGTCTCCCCCGCTGGTGCGCAGTCTATTTCCCGGCTTCGCTTATCAGCTCGGCAATCTGATCGCGTCCAAGAACGCGCCGATCCAGGCAGGCTTCGCCGAGGCCCATGCCAACAATTATGGGCTTTCGCTGGCGCTGATCTGCGGGACCACCGCCGTTCTGATCGCGATTTGGACCGCGCTTGGCCCCGAGCGAAAGGACGCCGACTTTGCTGCCGAAGTGCCGTCGGCAAGCGCAGTTAACATGCCGTAATTCAACGCTTTTTGCTTCAGCGAAAGTTCACTGACAAAGTGCGACTCAGGTTGTGATGGCGACCTATGCAGGCACAGCAACCCGCCCTGATCGGGCAAAGGCGGTTCTCGCTGTTCTTGCAGTGCATGCGGCGCTCGCCTTCATCATTCTTACCGGCCTCAGCGTCAGCGTGGTCCGGCAGGCGGTCGAACATCTCACGACCATCCGCATCCAGGATCCGCCGCCTCCGCCGCCACTCCAGCCTCCGACGACAGCGCCGCGACCGCGCGCGATGAAAAAGCCCGATGGAGCGGCGGCGAAAAAGGCCGATTCCGCTCCAATCGTTGCACCCGAGCCGAAGCTCCCCGTGCCGTCGCCTGTTCCCGCTGCGAAGATCGCCGGTACCGCGAATGCGCCGACCGCGGGCGCTGCGGCGAACGGCATGGGCACCGGTGCCGGGCGCAATGGAAATGGATTAGGCGGCGGCGCCAGCGGCGCATTCACTCCTGCCCGCAAGATCACCAAGATCCCGGATAGCGAATACCGACGTTTCAGGGACCTCGGCTTTAGTCGCGGAATCGTCGGGCTCGGCCTTCGCATCAATGCCGACGGTACGCCGTCCAACTGCCGAATTGTGGCAACGAGCGGCAACGCACAGGAGGATGCACTGATGTGCCAACTCACGTTGGCCTATGTGCGCTTCAGCCCAGCGCTCGATCCGAACGGGCGCCCGATTGCGCAGGATGTGACCTTCTACACCAATTGGTGGCGGCCTTAACGACTGCCGAGCGAGCCGTTGGGGCTTCCTGCAGTGGCGACTTTGGCGGCATCGCGCCCATAGACATCGTCGAAATATGCAATCGATCCGCCGTCCGGCATGGCTGTCAGATAGGTAATATAGACCGGCACCGGCTGCGCCAGAGGCACCGGCTGCTCGGTTCCAGCCGACTGCCAGTCGAGATCGTGTCCAAACAGCCAACGTCCGAGGCGCGGCGCATCCTCGAGTCGGACGCACCCTCCGCTGAAATAGCGGGCCGCCTTCTGAAACAGCTCGCGTCGGGGATTGTCGTGAAGATAGACGCCGAAAGCGTTCGGAAACATGAACTTCATGCGACCCATGAAGTTCTGCGGCCCCGGCTTCTGCCGGATCATCACATCGACCTTGCCGTCCACCACGCCGCGCCAGTCGACGCTCTTCGGGTCGATGATCGTGGGATTGGGAGTCCAGTCCGAGACGATTTCGTAACCCATCTTGTCGAGATAGCCGAGGCCCTGCTTGAGCACGAACTGCCCAACGTCCTCACCTGCGAGGTCGGATGGCACGTACCAGTAAGGGTTGAGCGCCGCATAGCGAATATACGCAGCGAGCATTGGCGTCGGCCATTTCGGCTTTCCGACCACGACAACCATCGAGTCGGCGGCCTTGCGGTCCTCGAACATATAGAGACGCTGCTGAGCGACATTGACGAGCACGTAGCGCTGCTTGCCCGACGGAAGCACGCGCGCGCGCTGCATGTTGAGCTCGATCAGCTGCCGCTTCTGGTCGTCCGTATACTGATGATTGGCGAGCGCCTGGCGAAGCTCCGCATAGTAAGGATGCATCCATCCCATTGTCCGGACATAGTCGGCAAGCGAAGAGGCCGAAGCCGCGTTCAAGAGGATCGCCAGCGGCGTCGGCGGAACGGGCTTGAGCGATGGGTCGACATAAGTGATGCCGACGCCAGGGTCCTGCCTTAGATCGTCGACGTAGGATGCAAAGGCAGCGGAAAGCTGCTGGTCAGCTTCCTGGACCCGCTTGCGCTTGCCGCTGCGGGCAGCATCGAGCGCCTGCTCGAGGATAGCAACATGGTAATGGTCTGGATCAAGCCCATCGAGGTTGGCGCTCCGCAGCAGACCGATCAGCTGTTCGGCGGCGTCGCCCGCGGTCGGTGCAAGCCACAAGGGCGCATTGCCGCGCGCGCGATAGAAATCGGCGACGCTCTGACCGACCGCCTGCCGCTGCAGCGATTCGGCGTTTGCCGAAGCCACTGGCGCCGCAAATGCCTCGGCAAGAGGTGCAGCCGCCAGAAGCAGCGCCGCGGCGGCTCGCGTAGACTTTCGAAAAAAGTGCACCGGCCTGCGGCCGGTGCACTCGAAACGCAAACTAATCACACATTCTCCAATCCGCTCCCGTCAACGAATCTCGACGGGTGCCGTATTAGCCGCGCTCTCCGCTCCGCATCGGAGCCGGCGCTGGTGCTGGGGCTGGCGCCGGTGCCGGCGCCGCGGTTCCTGCATATCCGGGAGGCGCACCGGGGTAATATTGGCCATTGTAGACATAGCCGTCTACCCGTCCGTCATTGTCCCGGTCGGCCCACACCGCACCGGCAAGACCGCCGACCGCAGCGCCGACCACTGCACCCTGAAGAACGCTGACGCCCGGCAGAACAGCGCCCGCGGCAGCACCGATTGCAGCACCGCCGAGCGCGCCGGTCGCGGCGCTTGCGAGGACGCTGTGGGTTGCCGGATCATAGCCGGGCGGCGTGCCCGGATAATATTGGCCATTGTAGACATAGCCATCGACATAGCCGTCATTGTTGTTGTCGGCCCAGACCGCGCCCGCCAGACCGCCGATCGCAGCGCCGACCGCTGCGCCTTCGATTGTGCTGATGCCAGGGGTGACTGCGCCGACCGCCGCGCCGCCGGCAGCGCCGATTGCCGCGCCCTCGGCCACGCGTGGATTTTGCGCGCACGCGCCAAGGATGGCCGTACTCGCAAGCGTCAGTGTTAGAATGGATCTACGCATCGCTCTTTCTCCCGTTGTTTGAGCTGCTTGAACATGCGCACGGCGACACCCTACCATCGGCGACGGTGCATGTTACAGGCGCTGCAACGACGATTGCGGCTCATCGTTCCGCAACCGGGACAATGCAAGTGGAAGAAACCGATCGCGGCCTGTTAACCATGTGTTTAACCAGCTGAAGCCGGTTCAGAAGTGGTGGAAGAAATGAAGGCTACGATTTTTCACAATCCGATGTGCGGCACATCCCGCAAGACGCTCGAAATCCTGCGCGATTCGGGCTGCGACGTGTGGGTTCGCGAGTATCTCAAGAATCCCCCCACCAAGGACGAGCTCAAGGCGCTATACAAGCGCGCCGGAATCACACCGCGCCAAGGCCTCCGTGCCAAGGAGCAGCTCGCCGCCGAGCTCGGGCTCAAGCGGCCCGACGTCACCGACGAGGAGATTCTCGATGCCATGGTCAAGCATCCGATCCTGATCGAGCGCCCACTGGTCGAAACCGCAAATGGAGTGCGACTCTGCCGCCCGCAGGAGGTGGTGCGAGAGATTATCTAGGCAGGCGTCGTCCGGCTTTCCGCTGGGGCGCTGAGCGTCGAGAGAGAGAGAGAGGGAGGAAAGCCGCGGCCCCCGTCCTCTCCAGTTCGCGTCCACGCTTGAGCCTTCACAGATGCCGGCGGAGCTATTGTCGGCGCATTGCGCTCCCCCTCCCCTGCGCATGACGGGGAGGATAAACTCGCATCCATGAGTCGCCTCGATCCCCGCTTGTTGCTCCAGGGTTATGCCACCGGCATTTTCCCGATGGCCGACAGTCGCGATGCTGCGGACTTATTCTGGGTCGAGCCTCGCAATCGAGCGATCATTCCGCCCGACCGCTTCCACATGTCCCGCTCACTTCGGCGAACGATAAGGTCGGGCAAATTCCGAGTCACTCGCGATGAGGATTTTGCCGGCGTCATCGCCGCTTGCGCCGAGCGAGAGGAAACCTGGATCAACGGCGAACTCGAACGCGCGATGCTTGCACTCCACGGTTCAGGTCATGCCCATTCGATCGAGGTATGGGCCGACGCCGGGCTGGTGGGCGGCCTTTATGGTGTGAAGCTCGGGCGCGCCTTCTTCGGCGAAAGCATGTTCAGCCGGATGCGCGATG
>CBJLMA010000020.1:0-40643 GCA_966424035.1 uncultured Sphingomonas sp.
TCTCGGCCGAGATCAGCAATGCGATCGATGCCCATAGCGGAAGCTTGCGCGCAGCCCAAAAGCCCAGTGCCATCATCAGAATATCGGACATGGAATTGAGAATGCTGTCGCCACTGTAACCGAGCGCTGTTGCCGTCGCTCTGTAGCGGTCGATTACGAACGGACTATTTTCGATCACTTCCCAACTCGCTTCGACCAGCATTGCGACGACAAAGCGCAGTTCGATACGCAAGCGCCGCGCAATCAGCCACAGCGTGGCATAGAAGAGCAGCCCATGGACGATATGGCTCAGGCTGTACCAGTCAGCGATCATCTGGCTGGTTTTTGGGCTGTCGCGGTCTCCAACCCACAGCTCGATTGTCCCGCAGGTGCAGATCGGGTGTCGGCCAAGCGCGAGCTCGATCGAGGCTGCGCCGGCAAGAATGAGTAAGGCGAGAAGCCAGGCGCGGCGCGACATCGAAATCGGGCATAGCAAAATTGCTTGCCTTGCAAAGATCAGCAGTTGGGCTGATCAGTCAGGCCATGCTGCGCATTTACGGTCCGGGCTGCGACGGAAGCTTCGTCGATGCCAAAATCCAGAAAATTCCCGACGAGGCGAGCTGGATCGATCTCGAAGAGCCCACTCGCGACGAAGAGGAGGTCGTCGAGCGCTGTATCAGGGTCGATGTGCCGACGATGGACGAAATGGCGGAAATCGAGCCGTCGAGCCGGCTCTATGAGCAGAATGGCGCGCTTTACATGACGGTCAGCGTCTTGCGGGGCGTCGACGAGGACAGCCCGACGACGACGCCGATCGGGTTCGTGCTTGCGGGCAATCGGTTGGTGACGATCCGCTATGCGACGCCAAAGCCGATCCGCACTTTTGAAAACCATGCCCGGCGGGATCCCGAACTCGTCCGCGACGGACCGACTGCGTTGATTCGATTGCTCGACGCGATCATCGACCGCCTCGCCGACGAAATCGAGCGGGTCAGCACAACGATGGAGGAGCTGAGCCGCGAGATCTTCCAGAACAGCACGCAGGATCGGCGAATTCCGGTGAGGAAGCTCACTGCGTTGCTGAGCCGCATCGGCCGCGTGCAGACGCTATTGACCAAAATCCGCTACTCGGCCGTGACCACCTTGAGGATGCTGAGCTTCCTTGGTGGATCGAGCCGCATGCATGCCCAAGAGCATCAGGAAATGCGTCATCATGTCTCGAGCCTCGCGACCGACGTCACGTCACTCAGCGAGCATGCAAGCTATCTGATCGACAGCCTCACCTTCCTGCTCGACGCATCGCTTGGTCTCATCAGCATCGAGCAGAACGCTGCGATGAAGCTGTTCAGCTGGGCCGCTGTCGTGCTCCTTCCACCAACGCTGATAGCGGGCATATTCGGGATGAATTTCCATTACATCCCGGAGCTCAGCTGGCGCTACGGCTTCCCTCTCTCGCTTGCGCTGATGGTTGCGACCGCAATCGGGCCGTTCCTCTATTTCAAGCGGAGGGGCTGGATCTAATCCCTAGAGGGGCTGCTCGAGCAGGACAGCCGAGCGGTCGTCACCCGACGCAAGGGCAGCAGCCCGGCGGCGCGCGAGGGCGGCATAAGCCAGAGCGAGCTCGCCTGCGACTTCAGCCCGCTCAGGCTCGTCCTTCGAGCAGGCGACGGCCCGAGCTTCGGCCGCCCGGCGACGGAAATATTCGGTGTCGCGTGTCACGCTTTCGTCCCTGCCTCGTTGCCCGTTAGGAAGACTTATTGCGGGCGCCCGGCGATTGCGAGAGGGCCGCCATGCAGTCCGGCGCAACCGCCGTTCATCCTGGCGCAAGAATTCACTCTCCTGAAGCACGATTTGCGGGCTCATGAGCAGGTTGCTAAGCGCGCCCCGGCTCCAATCTTTTCAACGAAGCCCCAGAAAGATAGCGATGATCCCTACCGGCCAGGACAGCCTCCGCACCCGCTCGACCCTCGACGTCGAGGGCAAGACCTATGCTTATTATTCGCTGAAGAAGGCGAGCGAGGCGCTCGGGGACGTATCGCGCCTGCCCTTCTCGATGAAGGTTCTGCTCGAAAACCTCCTCCGCTTCGAGGACGATTCGACCGTCAGGCGCGACGACCTGAAGGCGATGGCCGACTGGCTGAAGGAACGGCGGATCAACCGCGAAATCCAGTATCGCCCGGCGCGCGTGCTGATGCAGGACTTTACCGGGGTCCCGGCCGTGGTCGATCTGGCAGCCATGCGCGATGCGATGAAGCAGCTTGGCGGTGATCCACAGAAGATCAACCCGCTGGTTCCGGTCCATCTCATCATCGACCATAGCGTCATGGTCGACGAGTTCGGCAACCCGCAGGCGTTCGAGAAGAATGTCGAATTCGAATATCACCGCAATCTGGAGCGCTACGAATTCCTGAAATGGGGCAGCCAGGCGTTCGACAATTTCAAGGTGGTCCCGCCGGGCACCGGCATCTGCCACCAAGTCAATCTCGAGCATATCGCACGGGTAGTCTGGACCGGCGAGGACCAGAGCGGCGAAACGCTGGCTTACCCCGACACGCTCGTCGGCACCGACAGTCATACGACGATGGTCAACGGCCTCGGGGTCCTCGGCTGGGGCGTCGGCGGAATCGAGGCCGAGGCGGCGATGCTCGGCCAGCCGGTCAGCATGCTCATTCCCGAAGTCGTGGGATTCCGCCTGTCAGGCCAACTCAATGAGGGCATCACTGCAACCGATCTGGTGCTCACCGTCACCCAAATGCTCCGCCAGAAGGGCGTCGTCGGCCGTTTCGTCGAATTCTACGGTCCAGGCCTCGACAATCTCCCGCTCGCCGATCGCGCTACCATCGCCAATATGGCGCCTGAATATGGCGCAACCTGCGGCTTCTTCCCGGTCGACGAGCGGACGATCGACTATCTGGAGCTGACCGGGCGCGAAGACCATCAGGTCGCGCTCGTCCGCGCCTATGCGCAGGTCCAGGGACTGTGGCGCGACGCAAGCACGCCCGAGCCCTTGTTCACCGACACTCTCGAGCTCGACATGAGCACGATCGAGCCGTCGCTCGCCGGCCCCAAGCGGCCCCAGGACCGGGTGCTGCTCAGCGAAGTCGACGAGAAGTTCAACCTGGAACTCGATGATGTCTATCAAAAGGGCAAGGCGCCGCGCGTCCCGGTGAAGGGAGAAAGCTTCGACTTCGGCAACGGCGACGTCGCGATCGCGGCGATCACCAGCTGCACCAATACATCCAATCCGTCAGTCCTGATCGCAGCCGGGCTCGTCGCCCGCAAGGCCCGCGAGAAGGGGCTGACGGCAAAGCCATGGGTCAAGACCAGCCTCGCCCCCGGCAGTCAGGTGGTCACCGATTATCTGAATGAAAGCGGGCTCCAGGCGGACCTCGACGCATTGGGCTTCGATCTCGTCGGCTACGGCTGCACCACCTGCATCGGCAATTCAGGCCCGCTGCCGGAGCCGATCAGCAAGGCGATCAATGAAAATGACCTGGTCGCGGTCAGCGTGCTTTCGGGCAACCGTAACTTCGAGGGCCGAGTGTCGCCCGACTGCCGGGCAAACTATCTCGCCTCGCCTCCGCTGGTCGTCGCCTATGCGCTCAAGGGCACCGTCCGCTCAGACATGATCAATGAGCCAATCGGCACTGCGTCGAACGGAGAGCTCGTCTACCTTAAGGATATCTGGCCGACGAACGAGGAGATCCGATCGCTGATCGACGCCCACGTTCATTCCGAGATGTTCCGTCGCCGCTATGCCGACGTCTATCGTGGCGACGAGCGCTGGCGCAAGATCGAGGTCACGGGCGGCGATACGTACAGCTGGCCAGCGCTTTCGACCTACATTCAGAACCCCCCCTATTTCGTCGGAATGACGATGCAGGCAGCGGCGCCGACGGATATTGAGGAGGCGCGGCCGCTGGCGATCTTCGGCGATTCGATCACGACCGACCACATTTCGCCTGCCGGCGCGATCAAGCCCGACAGCCCGGCCGGCCACTATCTGGTCGAGCACGGCGTCACCCGCGGCGAATTCAACAGCTATGGGTCGCGCCGGGGCAATCACGAAGTGATGATGCGCGGCACCTTCGCCAATATCCGCATCCGCAACCGCATGCTCGACAACGTCGAAGGCGGATTCACCAAATATGCGCCGACCGGCGAAGTGATGCCGATCTACGATGCGGCGATGCTTTATCAGCAGGACGACCGGGCGCTGGTGGTCATCGCCGGCAAGGAATATGGTACCGGAAGCTCGCGCGACTGGGCGGCCAAGGGCACGGTGCTGCTCGGCGTAAGAGCGGTGATCGCCGAGAGTTTCGAGCGAATCCATCGCTCCAACCTGGTCGGAATGGGCGTCCTCCCGCTGCAGTTCGGCGAGGGCCAGAACGCTGAGAGCCTCGGCCTCACCGGCGCCGAGAAATATTCGATTTCCGGAATCGCGGATCTCGCACCCCGGCAGGACGTGCTGGTGAAGGTCACGCGCGACAATGGCGAAGAGTTCAGCTTCACCGCCCGCGGTCGCATCGACACCTACAACGAGCTCGAATATTTCAAGTCGGGCGGCATCCTTCACTATGTGCTGAGGAGACTGGCAGCCCAATGAAGTCGTCGATTTGACCGCCGTTGAAATTGCGGTCGAGGTCGCCGGCTGGACCGGCGCGGCGCTGATCCTCCTTGCCTATCTCCTGCTCTCGGCCGGAAGACTGACGGGGCAGTCGCTCACTTATCAGGCAATGAATGTCGTCGGCGCGGCTGGGTTCATCGTCAACGGCTGGTGGCACCGCGCCCTGCCGTCCGCCTCGCTCAACGTGCTATGGTTGCTGATCGGAGCAGTCGCGACATGGCGGATCTTGAAGAAAAGAGGATCGTCGACCTCAGCCATGTGATCGAGCATGGCATGACCACCTACAAGGATCTGCCGGGACCGCAGATCTGCGATTTTTGGACACGCGAAGGATCGGCTGCGAATTTCGACGACGGATCGAGCTTCCACATCGGCCGCATCGATATGGTCGCAAACACCGGAACCTATCTTGATTCGCCTTTCCACCGCTACGCCGACGGTGTCGATCTTGCCGACCTGCCGCTCGCCTCGCTCGCCGACCTTCCGGGGATCGTCGTGCGGCGACCGTGGGAGAATGAGCTTGCAACCGGCGCCAGACATTTCGAGGGACTCGACGTTCAAGGCAAGGCGGTGCTCGTCCACACCGGCTGGGATCGCCACTGGCGCACTGATCGCTACGGCGAGGCCCACGCGTTTCTTACCGGCGATGCCGCCGACTGGCTGATCGAGATGGGCGCCGTCCTCGTCGGCATCGACAGCAACAATATCGACGACACTCGGGCGCGCGCGCGCCCGGTGCACAGCAAGCTGCTGGGTGCCGATATTCCGATCTGCGAGCATATGACCGGACTCGCCAGCCTCCCGGATGAGGGCTTCCGCTTCTCTGCAGTGCCGCCGAAGGTCCGCGGAATGGGCACCTTTCCGGTCCGGGCTTATGCTGTGCTCGGCTGAGCGAGGGCACGTTTCAGCCAATCCGGGATGATTGCCCCGTGAAGATCATCGACCCGGCGGTGTTCAACGGCGAGACCCAGACTTGGATAACGGGCCTTGGCCCTCGGGGCCTCTTCACCGGTTTCCACCACGACCAGGCGGCGGTTGACCTTCTGCCGCCAGTTCATGCGCGCCGTATTCTCCTGGCCGACGAAGCAGCCCTTGGTGAAGCTGACGCCGTTGAGCTCGGCGGCATTGCATTCGAGCCAGAGGATATCGCCGAGTTCCGCCCGGCCTTCACACACGCCGAGGCGGAGCCGGTGCTCAAGCCAGAGCGTTGCGGGTTCACCGGCCGCAGCGAGCCAGCGATTGCCGAGGTCCGGAAGACGCGGGTCGGCGCTGCAGTCCCGGTCCAGGCCCCAGTGAACTGCAAGCGAGGCGTCACGCTCGATCCTGATCGGCCGGCGGAGGCGATAGATCATCAGCCGCCTAATCAGGTCGTCGGCCGCGTCGGCTTCGCAGTCGAGCAGCAAGTCGGGCCCATCTTGCCAAACCAGAAAATCGAACAGGCATTTGCCCTGCGGCGTGAGCAGCCCCGCCCAGACTGGAAGCGGGCCGGTGACGTCGCTGGTGACGAGCCCCTGAAGAAATCCCCCGACATCGTCGCCTGAAAGGCGGATGACAGCGCGATCGATGAGGGTGGTGCCGGCCATGTGCCTTAGCTAGGGAGCGCCACGTGGCTTCGCAAACGCTGACCCTCCGCCGCCCCGACGACTGGCACGTGCATTTGCGCGACGGAGACATGCTGCGGCGGGTCGCGCCTTATACGGCGCGGCAGTTCGCCCGGGCGATCGTCATGCCCAACCTGGTTCCGCCGATCACCACAGTGGAGGCGGCCGCGAGCTACCGCGACCGAATCATGGCCGCTGCGGGGCCGGACTTCGCGCCCTTGATGACCTGCTATCTGACCGATGTGACCGATCCGGACGAGCTCGCCAGAGGCCATGCCGACGGAACGTGGGTGGCCGCCAAGCTCTATCCGGCAGGCGCGACCACCAACAGCGCCTCTGGCGTCACCAACATCCGCAAGCTCTACCCGGCGTTCGAGCGGATGCAGCGGATCGGTGTGGTGCTCTGCGTCCACGGCGAAATAACCGATCCCGATGTCGATGTGTTCGACCGGGAAGCTTTGTTCATCGAGCGAGTGCTGACGCCGCTCCGCTTCGATTTTCCCGAGCTCAAAATCACATTCGAGCACATCACGACCTCCGAAGCGGTCGATTTCGTGATCGATGGTGGGGCGAACATCGCAGCTACGGTCACGCCCCAGCATCTGATCATCAACCGTAATGCGATTTTTAAGGGGGGTCTTAGACCCCACGCCTACTGCCTTCCGGTCGCCAAGCGCGAAAAGCACCGCCTCGCGGTTCGGCGCGCAGCGACCTCCGGCTCGCCCAAGTTCTTCCTCGGCACCGACAGCGCGCCGCATGCGCGCCACGCGAAGGAGAGTGCCTGCGGCTGCGCCGGAATCTTCAATGCGCCTTTCGCCCTCGAAAGCTATGCGAGCGTGTTTGAAGAGGAAGGCGCGCTTGACCAGTTCGAGGCCTTTGCCTCGGTAAACGGCCCGCGCTTCTATGGGCTCCCGCTGAATGAGGGCATGGTCAGGCTGGAGCGCGTCGACGTCGACGTGCCGGACGAAATCGACGGCCTGGTTCCGTTCCATGCCGGCGAGAGGCTCGGCTGGCGCCTGCTCGTCTAGAGGAGTTCGCAGCTCTGCAGGCGGCTGCGATCGCGGAATCGAAGTGGGACATCATTTTTCGAGTGCGGCCCAGGCACCGACGCCGGTGCCGCCGATTACCGCGCCAAAATGTTCTTCGAGACGTTCATAGCATTCGCAGGCACGGCGCTTGAGGCCGGCGCGGTCGACCACCCGGATCCGCCCGCGGCCGGTCGCGATCAGGCCCTCGGACGAGAGATCCTGAACGACCGCATTCACCGTCGTCCGCTGCACCCCGAGCAGGCCCGCGAAGGCCTCCTGGGTAAGCTCGATGCGGTCGCCCGCGCGGTCCTGGGCATAGAGCAGCCAGCGTGCTGCCCGTTCGGGGATCGAATGGAAGGCGTTGCAGACCACCGACTGCATGACGGTCGCGAGCAGATAGTCCGAGTAGCGGCAAAACAGGTTGGAGATGAACCGCGAGCGGTTCTTGGCATCCTCGAGCGAACGCATCGGAACCCTGAAGGCCGGCCCGCCGACCAGGACCTCGGCGCGCGAGAATGCTGGCGCATAGCCGCAGCTGACTATGCCGCCGACTGCGCCTTCGCGGCCGATCGACGCCACCTCGGCCGAGCGGCCTCCCGCCAATTCAACGGTCAGTGAGACCATCGTCGGACCGACCGGGAACAGGCTTGCTCCAACCTCTTCGCCGCGGCTCAAGACAATATCGCCGGCTGCAAGCTCGATCATTTCCGCATCGGGTTCGATCAGCGCCCGAGCTTCGCGCGAAAAGGTCGAGAGCAGACGGTTTCCCGCAAAGGCTTCGTCAGCCCGAACGAGCTCATCCGTTTCGTCTGAAGTCACTTGTGGCACGTGCTGCTTCCGCGGCCGGCACCCGCTGCTGCCTTACGCTGGCGGTTCGGCCTTTGCAGGGAAGACAATGCGCCGGAGCCCAAGTTGCTCCATCACATCGTTATCGGATCGACTTTCGTCGTGCTTGCGACGAGCAGGCAGTCGGCGACGAGGCTCAAGGGCCTGACGTCGACGAAGCTGCGTCTCTCGTCGATCAGCTGGGCGAATTCGCGATAGATGTCCGGATATTCCCCAAGGCCCTCGAGCGCCTGTTCCTGGCCGCCGACGAAGAGCTGTGCTCCGCCACGCCGAAGACTGAGCTCGAGCCCGTCGGTCGTCGCAACATCGATCGTCCACTCCTCTTCGTCGTTCCAGCGGAAGTCGAAGCTGCAGCTCAGAGGTCCATCGGCAGCGGCGCTTGCGAGCTCGAGCTTGGCTGCGATCGGCGCCTGCGCATTGGACGGATATTCGAGTTCGGCCTTTTGGATGAACAAAGCCCCGGGAAAGATCTTCGTCGCGACCGAGAAGGCATTGATGCCGGGGTCGAAGACGCCGAACCCGCCCGCCTCGAAGATCCATTGCTGCCCAGGATGCCATTTATGGACATTTTCGTGCCAACGGATGTCCATCGCGCGAATACGCTTGCCGGCGAGCATCTTGGCAGCCGCATCAACCGCAGGATTATGGCGTGCGTGCCACGTTGTATAAAGGGTGACATGTTCGGCGTCAGCCAGGCAGGCCAGGTCGTTGATCTGAGCGAGACCGGTCGTCGGCGGCTTTTCCAGCAAGCAGTGAAGTCCGGCGAGAATGCACTCGCGCGCGATGTCGTACCGAGGGCCAGGCGGCGTCGTGATTGCGACAGCTTTGAGACCCTGGACGCTGCGGATCAGCTCGCGCCAGTCGGCAAATTTCGGTTCGACGCCACTGCCCCCTCGACTCGAGGTTGCGACGAGCTCGAAACGATTGTTGCCCTGGATCGAGGGGACATGCTGATCCTCGGCGATCTTCCCGAAACCCAAGATGGCGATCTTGATCTCACTCATGATTTCACCGCGGCGACGTACGCGCGCCCTCTCTCCAATGTTTCAGCAGGCGATCGACCCGGCCGATAGAGGCCGGAACCCAAACCGAACCCCGCGGCTCCTGCCTCTTTCCACGGCTTCATATTGTCCGGCTCAATCCCGCCGACCACGAGGATCGGCACGTCGGCAGGAAGCACCGCTCTATGCGCCTTCAGGACGCCAGGGTTCGCGCCTTCGGCAGGGAACAGCTTCAGCGCAGTCGCGCCGGCGCGGAGGGCCGCAAAAGCCTCGGTCGGAGTGAAATAGCCGGGACTCGAAACGAGACCGGCCGATGCTGCGGCAGCAATGACGTCAGGATTGGAATCCGGCGAGACGATTATCCGGCCGCCGACCTCGCGCACCCGTCTCACATCTTCGACGTCGAGCACCGTGCCGGCGCCGACCAGCATTCGTTCGCCGAAGCGCTTCGCCAGCCGAGCGATGCTCTCGAGCGGCTGGGGCGAATTGAGCGGCACTTCGATGATCTTGATTCCCGCCTCATAGGCGGCCTCGCCGATCGCCTCGGCTTCGTCCGGCGTCACTCCACGAATGATCGCGACGAGCGGGCAATCGTCGAGAAAATGTTGCAGCAGTTCCTTCGCGTTCATGTAATCCTCTTCGCTATCTCGCCAATGCCGGCGAGGAAGCATCGTTCACCGTCCAGCTCGACCACCTCGCGATTCGCCTGAGAAATCGCCGCCGAATAGAGGCGTGTGAGCTCCGGTCGACCAATCACCGTCACGTCGGCCGACGTCGGGAGCGAAAGTCCGATTCGCACATCGGTCCCAATGAGCAGTCCGCTCGTATAGGACGCTGCATCTTCCTTCTTCGACTGGCCGAGCAGCACCCGCGCGCGGACTTCGAACAGCTCGGCCGGAAGCGCTTCGTTGAAGATCGCGTGCTTGGCTGCATCCTTGAATATCTCATTGGGCTCGACCTTGCCCTTCAGAAGGTCAGCAAGGATGCTGTGCTCCTTCAGGAGGCTGAACAGCTCGCCGGTCATGACCGTCCGGAAATCACTGATCCGACCGCCGCGCAGTGTCGCCCACTTGTTATGAGTGCCTGGATGGCAGACGAGACCTTCAGGGTCGACGAGTCCGGCCGCGACGGCGCCGAGCAGTTGCACCTCCTCGCCGCGCATCACGTCAGCCCGCTCGTTCCTGAGATAGCTGACGCCGGGGACGATTGCCTCGCGCCCACCGACCCAGACCAGCGCGTTGGTCAGCTCGTCCAAACCGGCGGGCGCGCTGACGTAGGGCGCTTCCTTCCAGCCGCGATTCGAACCGACCATTCCGGCCAGTAGCAGCGGCTTGTCGCCAAGGCGTTGACGGATCTCTCCGATGGCGGCCTCGAAGCCCCCGTCCGGGATCGAGAGCACGCCTTTGTGATCCTCGAATTGATCGATGCGACAGCCCGAGCCATCGACGAGATAGGCGCGTCGATTGGTGGTGCCCCAATCGACCGCAATGAAACCATCTGCCCAACGCATGCTTTTTGGCCCATAGCCGAAAACCTCGCGAATGCGACTTCGCTCCCGTGGTTTTCTTTTTTGCGGGTGAAGCTATCGCTCGCTCGGCCGCTTCCCGGCGCTAAGTCTCAAAGGGATGCGGCAAAGCCGAGGAGATTGAACGATCGCCAACTTCATGTTCGCGACCGGGATCGAAAACAGCATCCCGACAATCAATCACGGCAAGACCCGCATCGACGAGATGGAGGTCTGCGGCCATTATGAACGCTGGCGTGAGGACTTCGATTGCGTCCAGGAAGTTGGAATCAACTTTCTTCGTTATGGCCCGCCGATACACCGGACCTATTTGGGGCCCAACAAATTTGACTGGGAGTTCGCCGACCTTGCCTTCGCCGAGCTGAAGCGCCGCGACATCACGCCGATTGTCGACCTGTGCCATTTCGGAATCCCGGACTGGCTCGGCAATTTTCAGAATCCTGACTTTCCGCGGTTGTTCGCTGCTTATGCCGGCGAGTTCGCCGAGCGCTTCCCATGGGTTCAGCTCTTCACGCCGATCAACGAGATGTTCATCTGCGCTGTCTTTTCGGCGAAATATGGCTGGTGGAACGAGCAGAAGAAGGACGATCGTTCGTTCATCACGGCGCTCAAGCATATCGTCAAAGCCAATGTCATGGGGATGATCGAGATCCTCAAGCGCCGCCACGACGCGATCTTCATCCAGTCGGAATCATCCGAATATTATCATGCTGACTCGCCGGGCGCGATCGGCCGCGCCGAGGTCCTCAACCAGATGCGATTCCTCTCGCTGGACCTCAACTATGGCCGCCGCGTCGACAGCGGAATGTACCAGTATCTGCTCGATAATGGGATGAGCCGTGAGGAATATGAGTGGTTCCTGAGCCACCGGCTGAAGCAGCACTGCATCTTCGGGAACGATTATTACCAGCTCAACGAGCATCGGGTCTTTGCCGACGGGCACACCGTCGCCGCGGGCGAGACCTTCGGCTATGCCGAGATCACACGGCAATATTACAACCGCTACCGCCTCCCGGTCATGCACACCGAGACCAACCTGTGGGAGGGCCAGCATGGCGACGAAGCGGTCAAATGGCTGTGGAAAGAATGGGCCAATGTCCTTCGCTTAAGGAATGTCGGCATTCCGACCGTCGGCTTTACCTGGTACAGCCTGACTGATCAGGTCGACTGGGACACGGCGCTTCGCGAACAGAATGGCAACGTCAATCCCCTCGGTCTGTTCGACCTCGACCGCAAGATCCGCAACGTCGGCAAAGCCTATAAGCAGCTGATTGCGGACTGGCGCAACGTGCTCCCGGCGCAAAGCGTGTGCCTGGTCGTGCCGATCAAGAAGATCAGCGAGCATCCGGACGAGGAAGATGCGGCCGGCCGGCGATTCGGCGGCAGCGGCACCCAGGCCGGCGAGGGGTAGCTGGCGTGGCGCCACGCAAGATCGCGAAGATCGAGACATTTCTCGTGCCTCCGCGCTGGCTGTTCGTCCGGGTCGAGAGCAACGACGGCGCCTTCGGCTGGGGCGAAGCCAGCCTCGAAGGCTGGGCCGAAGCAGTCGAGGGCGTGTTCGAGGCCTACCGCGACCGGTTCATCGGCGCTGACCCGTTCAACATCGAGGACATTTGGCAGGTGGGCTACCGTGGCGGCTTCTACCGCGGCGGCGCAGTAATGATGTCCGCGCTATCGGGGCTCGAGCAGGCTCTATGGGATTTGAAGGGCCGAGCGCTCGGACTTCCAGCCTGGCAGATGCTCGGCGGCAAAGTCCGTGACAAGGTGCGTTCCTACGCCTGGATCGGAGGCGACCGGCCGCATGAGGTCGGAGAGGCGGCAGCCGGCCGCAAGGCCCAGGGCTTCAACGCCGTCAAGATGAACGCAACTGCCGAACTTGACGGAATTGGCACGCCCAAGGCGTTCGACGAAGTGGTGCGGCGGGTCGAGGCGGCGCAGGCGCAAGGCATGGATGTCGGGCTCGACTTTCATGGGCGCGTCCATCGCCCGCTCGCCAAACAGCTGGCGAAGGCGCTGGAGCCGCTCGGCCTGCTGTTCATTGAGGAGCCCCTGCTCTCGGAGAACCGCGAAGGACTTGCGCAAATCGCATCTTTGGTATCGACGCCGATCGCGCTCGGCGAGCGGCTCTACACGCGCTGGGAGTTCAAGCCCTTTTTCGAGCTCGGCGCGGTCGACATCATCCAGCCCGACTTGAGCCACGCCGGCGGAATTCTCGAGGTGCGCAAGATCGCCGCAATGGCGGAGGCCTATGATGTCGCGCTCGCGCCGCATTGTCCCTTGGGACCGCTGGCGCTTGGAGCCTGCCTTCAGATCGCGGCCTGCACGCCCAATCATGCGATCCAGGAGGTCAGCCTGGGAATCCACTACAATATCGGCGGCCACGATCTCTTGAACTTTTGCCTGAACAAGCAGGCGCTGACTCCGAGCCGGGGTTATCTGCCGGTGCCCGAGGGACCGGGGCTCGGCATCGAGATAGACGAGCCGGCTGTGCGCGAAGCCAATAGGGATCGCCACCGATGGCGCAATCCTGTGTGGCGTACGGAGGATGGAAGCTTCGCTGAGTGGTGAGCCTCGCTGCTCAATGGCATTTGAACCGCTCGAACGGTTCCAGGCAGGCGTTGCATCGCCATTGCGCCTTGCACGGGGTTGCACCGAACCGGCTCACTTCCACGGTGTCGGTCGATCCGCACAGTGGACATTCGGCGGTCGCCGACGGATTTGGCGGTGCGATCCCGTAGGCGTGCAGGCGCTCGAGCCCGCGCGGGGTGATCCAGTCGGTTGTCCACGGCGGAAAAAGTACCCGCTCAATGTGCACATCCTCGAACCCCGCGCTGTCGAGTGCTTCCCGGATCGCAACTTCGATCGCCCGTGTTGCCGGGCAGCCGGTGTAGGTCGGGCTGATCAGGACTCGCGGCGGATTGCGGGCAATGCCGCGGACGATCCCGAGATCGGTAATCGTCAGCACCGGAATTTCCGGATCGGCAATGGTCTCGAGCACGGACAAGATTGCCGCGTCATCGATCGCTTTTTCGGCGACTGCGCCCATGGGACGATATTACACCCGTTCGAGCGCGAGCGCGATTCCCTGGCCGACGCCGATGCACATGGTCGCAAGCGCGAGCCGGCCACCTGTCCGCTGAAGCTCCTCGGTCGCAGTGAGCGCAAGCCGCGCGCCGGACATGCCGAGGGGATGACCCAAAGCGATTGCACCACCGTTGGGGTTCACCGCTACCGCATCGGCGCTAAGCCCAAGCTGGCCCAGAACAGCCAGCGCCTGAGCAGCGAAGGCCTCATTCAGCTCGATCACGTCAAAGTCGGTAATCTTCCGCCCGATGCGCTTCATGAGCTTCTCGGTGGCGGGTGCCGGGCCTATGCCCATGATTCGCGGCGGAACGCCGGCGACGGCTGCGCCCACCACACGGGCGCGGGGGGTGAGGCCGTTGCGCTTCGCCGCTTCCTCCGACGCAACTATGATCGCAGCGGCGCCGTCGTTCACCCCGGACGCATTGCCGGCAGTCACGGTACCGCCGGGCCTGACGATCGGTTTCAGCCGAGCCAGTGCTTCGAGGTTGGTAGCGCGTGGGTGTTCATCCCTGTCGATCACGATCGGATCGCCCTTGCGCTGCGGGATCTCGACGGGCGTGATCTCGACAGCGAAACGACCACTTGCCTGCGCCCTTGCGGCTTTCTCCTGGCTCATCAGCGCGAATTTGTCCTGGTCGGCCCGGCTGACCCGAAACTCATCGGCGACATTCTCGCCCGTACTTGGCATGGTGTCGTCGCCATAGGCTGCCTTCATCCTGGGGTTGACGAAGCGCCAGCCGATCGTCGTGTCGTAAATCTCGGCGTTGCGGCTGAACGGCTGCTCAGCCTTTGGAATGACGAACGGCGCGCGACTCATGCTCTCGCTACCGCCGGCGATGATCAGGTCGGATTCGCCGCCACGGATCGCGCGCGCAGCCATTGCCACCGCATCGAGGCCCGAACCGCAGAGGCGATTGAGCGTGACGCCGCCCGAGCTGTCGGGAAGGCCGGCGAGAAGGCCCGCCATGCGCGCGAGGTTGCGATTGTCCTCGCCCGCTTGATTGGCGCAGCCGAGAATGATGTCGTCGAGTTCGGACCAATCGACCTTCGGGTTTCGATCGATCAGCGCCTTGATTGGAACAGCGGCCAGATCATCGGCCCGGACCTGCGCAAGTGCTCCGCCATAGCGGCCGATCGGCGTGCGGATCGCATCGCAAATGTAGGCATCGCTCATTGAAGTCTAGATCACGCCGCGGCGCATCTGGTCGAGTTCGATGCTCTCGAAGAGCGCCTTGAAATTGCCTTCGCCGAAGCCTTCGTTGCCCTTGCGCTGGATGATCTCGAAAAAGATCGGCCCAATCACGTTCTTGGTGAAGATTTGCAGCAGCAGTCCCTGACCGTCGGTCGGGGCTCCATCCATCAAAATGCCGCGCTTCTTGAGTTCGGGGATGCTCTCCTCATGGCCTTTGATGCGCTCTGGGAGGAGCTCGTAATAGGTGTCGGGCGTCTCCTGGAATGCGATTCCGCGGGTGCGGATTATATCGACCGAAGCATAGATGTCGGAAGTGCCGAGGGCGATGTGCTGGATGCCCTCACCCTTATATTCGCGCAGGAATTCCTCGATCTGGCTCTTGTCGTCCTGGCTCTCGTTCAACGGGATTCGGATCTTTCCGCAGGGCGAGGTCATCGCCTTGGAGAAGAGGCCGGTTTGCTTGCCTTCGATGTCGAAGTAGCGAATCTCGCGAAAGTTGAAGAGCCGCTCATAGAAGTCGGCCCACAGAGCCATCCTGCCGCGTGCCACATTGTGCGTCAAATGGTCGATGTAGGTAAGCCGCGAATCCGCTTCGGTCATCCGCTGCTGCCAGTCCGAGTGAAACTCGAAGTCGATATCGTAGATCGAGCCTTTGTCGGAGTAGCGATCGACGAAGAACAAGCGCGAGCCGCCGATCCCTTCAATTGCCGGGATGTCGAGCTCGCCAGCGCCTTTCTTCACTTCGACATTCGTCGCTCCGAGGCTGATCGCGCGCTCGTGCGCGGCCTTGGCGTCCCTGACCCGAAAAGCCATTGCGCAGGCGCTCGGGCCATGTGCCTTTGCATATTCTTCGGCGTAGGAGCCTGGCTCGGCGTTGATGATGAAATTGCAGTCGCCCTGCTTGTGGAGCGTGACGTTCTTGCTCCTGTGCCGCGCGACTTCGGGGAAGCCCATCTTGGTGAAAAGCGAGCGCAGCAGCTCAATGTCCGGGGCGGTATATTCGACGAACTCGAAACCGTCGGTGCCCATCGGATTTTCGAGACCGAGGATGGTCTTTTCGGCGACCTGCGTAGCCATCACAAATCTCCTTCGCGGTCCAACTGCGCTCGCGTGCAAGTCATTTCAAGGCTTGTTGAGCGCATCGCGCCGGGCAGTTAAGTTGAGGAAAGTCACCGAGTGCGGCGCCATTTCGCGAGGGAGTCGCCGCTCGGCCGCTCAAGGCGGAACAGGGGTGCATGTGACCGCTGCCGGCGAGGCCTCGGCGGGTCATGTCGAAGGTTGGGCAGGAGATTTCTGATGGACATACCCGACGGCTGGACGCTCGAAGGCGGCGGCAAGGCATTGGTCCGCACGATCAGGTTCAAGGACTTCAGCGAGGCGTTCGGCTTCCTGACGCGCGTCGCGCTGCATGCCGAAAGCCAGGATCACCATCCGGAGTTCACGAACGTTTGGAACCGGGTCGACTTTCGACTGACGACACATGATGCGGGTGGAGTTACCCCCCGCGACACCGAGCTTGCAGAAGCGATCAATCGGATACTTGGACCCGGTTGATCTTGCTCGAGCCCGCGATGCCCATCACATGCGCCCATCGGCCTTCGCGCTTGATTTGTTCGATCGTCTCTTCGGACAAAGGTTCTTCGAAGCTGACGCCGCATTCGGTGCGCGTTGTCCAGGCGATTTGAGCAAAGAGGTCGAGGCCGCCGAGGCTGATCAACACATCCGGATCGAGGCTCGCGAAATCGCGACCCTGGAGCTTGGCGCCGGTTGCCGACACGTCGACTACGACCACCGGCCGCGAAGACCTGAGGCTCTGAGCGGTTCCGGCCAGCACGACATCTTCACGCAGCACGCGCCGACGGCCAGACGGGCCGTCAATCCGTTTTCCAAAAGGCATCTCGGGCTCCCACTTGCATCCCTGATGCCACGCCAACGCCCGCTTCATCCGCCGGCAGTTAAGAACAGTCTGCCAAAGGCGGAAAACCGCGTGTTCACCACAAGCGGCGCCGCCTTTGGCTGGCTCGAAAAGTTGGGCTTCAGGAAAAAGCTAGCGCGAAGCCGGCGCCGATCACCGCCGCCGTCAGGACCAGCCCGATTGCAAAATTGCGCAAGGTGCCGCTGATTGTCAGGTCGAACATCGATCCCTCCCCTGGATCTCCCGATCGAAGCCCGCATGATAATCGAAAATGGGGACTCCTGCCGAGGTGAATTGCTGGCACTTCAGGCACTTGGCATTGCGTGGCCGCGACCCCTGAATCAGCCGGTCGCGTTAACCAACTTCTGCAAGCAATTGGCAGGTCGCGGAGAGGAGGATGGCGGGGGAGCCGCGAAAAAGCGCGACGCCGCGGTTAACCAAGGAGTTGCGGATGCCTCGATTAACGCAAATTCTCCGCTGCGAGCGAGGTGCCAATGCGATCGAATATGCGCTGGTCGCTTCGCTGATCGCGATCGCTGCCGTCGCGGCGTTCGAAAACCTCGGGAACAAAATCGACACGATGTACAATAACGTGTCAAACAACCTCTGACATGGGCGGCCGTCGAAACTGACGTCGGAGAGTTGCTGGCGCTCAACGGAACGCTCGCTATAGGCTGGCACGCATGGCCAACCAGCCGACTAGCGGCGAATTTCGCAGCGGGCACGATCCCAGGACCTTGCGTGACGCGCTGGGTTGCTTCGCCACTGGTGTAACCGTGGTCACCTGCCTTGCCGGCGATGGGGAACCAGCCGGCCTCACGGTCAACAGTTTCACTTCGGTGTCGCTCGATCCGCCGCTGCTCCTGGTGTGCCTTCACAAAATGGCGGCGAGCGCTGCGGCGCTGACAGAAGCCTCGCATTTTGCAGTCAATGTGCTTCAAACGGGGCAGCAGCCGGCTTCGATCCGCTTCTCGACGCGTGACGAGGACCGCTTCGGCGCCACGCCCTGGTCATGCGGCGAAGCCGGCGCTCCGATCCTCAAGGATTCCCTGGGAGTCTTCGAATGTCAGCGCCATGCGGTGCACGACGGCGGCGACCACTACATTCTTATCGGCGAAGTGGTAAAAGCGAGCTTCGACGCCAGCCTGGATCCGTTGCTGTTCTTCCGGGGGCGCTATCGCCGGCTTCACTTCGACTGACGTTTTTGGCCTAGGCAATAGAGCCGGCAGACATCATCGACGATCTGATCGACGACTTTCGAACCGATCCGCTCACCGATAACGAGCATGCGGAAGTGAACCGCGCCCATTGCGAAAGCGAACACTTCCTCCGGATCCACGTCGGGGTCGAGTTCCCCTCTCGCCTTTGCCTGATCGACGATGGGCAGGATCTGCGTAAGGCGGGTTTGCCAAAAGCGGGCACGATGCTCGGGCGCGGAGCCGGCGCGAAGAGCGGCGCCGACGGCCCAGAGTGCGGGGCCGAGCGGAGTTGCGAGCACTTCGGCCATCCGGTCGAGCACGAAGCGGAGATCTTCGCGAAACGATTGAAGCGAGATCGGTGCGACTTCGTCGGCCGCATAGCCGAGGATCGCATCGATCATCATCGCCCAGCGGTCCCCGTAGCGGCGGTAAAGCGTTGAGCGTTCAACCTCCGCCCGGTCCGCGACTGCAGCGAAGGTGCAGGCGCCGATTCCACCATCGACAAGCAGCGCCAGAACCGCGTCATTGATGCGGCGGGTCACTTCCGCAGTACGACCCCCGGGACGTCGTGTCGGCTGGCGAACAGTCCAACTTGACTCCACTTTCAACTCCCACTAACGCAACTTTTGTAGCGTTTACTTGGATAAACGCAAATTGCAAAAATATGACAATGCGGAACGCGCCGAGCGAGAGCGCGGGAACGCGGCGCTTCCACCAGAACAAAGCCTATAGGCGCAAAAAAACAGGGTTTTCGTGAATGGCTGAAACTGTGCCGCCATCTTTCGGCGGGCATCGATCGTCCGATTTGTCCCAATCGCTTGAAACGGTGCAGAACCGCGGGGCCGACGCCGAACGAACGCGGGCTGGCGATGCTGCGCGCTCGCTCGAGGTCGCGGCTGTGGCAACCAGTGTTCGTGATCACGGTCACGCCGGCGAATCGCGCGCAGTCGTCGTCGCACTGCTGTGGCTTGCCGCTTTTGCTGCGGTCGAGCTGTTGCTCAATCAGCCGCATCTCGTTCCGACCGTGCCCGGTACGGAGCTCAGATTGATCTCCGTGCCGATGGCGCTGTTCGCGCTGGCCTTGATGCTTCGACCCTTGAGCGAGGCACCGCTCTACTGCCTCATCTATGTACTTTCGAGCCTCTGGCCGGAGCTCGGTTCCTCGCATTTCGACTTCGTCCTTGCCCGCGTCGCAATCGAAACCTTCCAGACGGTCGCGATCGTCTGCGTTACCGTCCGTATCTTCTGGTCGCGCCTCGGGGATCCGCTCGTGATGGCGACATGGGCTATGATGGCACTGCTGATCACCGCGGCCGGCGCGGGCCTTATGGTCGGCGCCACCGATATGACGCCCTTGAGTCCAGGCGATTACTTCCAGGAGGCTGGGGGCAGCGCCGCCGTCGCCTGGCGATATTGGTGGCTGGGCAATTGCTGCAGCTATATGACCCTTGCGGCGCCTGGGGCGGCGCTCATCACGCTGCGCCATCGCGTAAAGAATGTTCTCGCCGCCCCAGGCTGGGAACGGCGGCGGTTCATCGGCCTGACGCTTACAGTCGTGCTGGTCAGCTTCTTCGCATTCCCGGTCGTCGATCTGTCGTGGCTTGGCCTCCCGCCGGACGTGGCAATCGCCAAGCACCTGCTTCCGATGCCCTTCGCAATGGCAATGGCCGCCCGCTTCAGAGCCTACGGATCCGCTGTCGCGGTTCTCGCCTTCTCGGCCATTGCGATTCTATCGGTAACCGGGCCGGCAGCGAGTGCGAACTGGTCGAACATCTTCATGGCGGTGACGCCGACGCACGCGCTCCTCTTGGTAACTGCGTCGAGCTGCATGGTGCTCGCTGCTATCTCGCGCCAGCTCAAGCTCGCGCTCAACGATGCGATCGAGGCGAGCCAGATGAAGTCGCGGTTCATCGCGATGCTCAACCATGAGCTGCGAACACCGCTCAACGCGATTCTCGGCTTTTCCGAACTGATGCGCATGCGGCAGCTACGCCAGTTCGACGATGCCATTGGTCCCCTGGAGAATATCCACGCCAGCGGGCAGCGGCTGCTCGCAATGATCGAGGGACTACTCAACCAGGCCGATCGCGGTGCGAGTGCATTCGAGCTGGAAAAACAGCCGGTCAATATCGCCGGGACCATTGCGGCAGCAATCGACGATATGCACGGGGAACTTGCCGAACTTGCCGACTTCGGAGTCGCGGTAAGGATCGTCGCCCGCGATGATCTGGTGATCGACGCGGATCCAAGAGCGCTCAAGCAAATGCTCGCAGTGCTGCTCACCTATCCGCTGCGCTTCGTCGGGCCGGGCGGTCAGATCATCATTACTGCTGAACATGTTGGAACCGACACGATTGTCGAGATCAGCTCGAGCGGCTTGATCAACGCGGCCGCGGATGACCGCGACAAGATCGAGGTGCAGCTGGTCGACGCTCTTGCGCTTGCGCACGGTGCCCGACTGCTCATCGTTCACTCGGACCGATCGAGCCGCATAGCCCGCCTGACCTTCTTCGCGACCCGCGCAGCCACCTAGGGGCATCGAAAAGCGGCAGCTTGCGAGCAGATGTCTGAGACTGTGGCCGGAAGTGCCCGAAGCGGCGAAAAGCATTGGCCTGGTTGGCTCGATCGTGAAGCTGGGATGTCCCCGCTGCAGGGCTGTTGACTTCAAGGGGAAGTCAAATTACTCAACCCCTTGCCTTTGCTCTAATAAATGATGTTTGCAAATTTGAAATGAGCGCAGCGACCCATGCCGCTGCGTGGGGCGGGGCTGTGACAACAGAAGCCGCTGAACGGCCGCAACAACGGGGGGACTTGGATGACCTACACCGTGCGGTCGTCGCCCAGCGGCGGCCAGCTTCTGCAGCCGATCGACGGCCGGCGTGATCGATTTTCAATAGGAGCAGGACTGTTCGGCGGTGCTCGCGCGGGGGTGCCGCTTGGTGCAGCGAAGCAACTTCTGCGCAGCCGCGGCACGCGCCTGGCGCTCGACGTCCAGGTCATTGCCCGAGCCCTTCCGTGGCTCATCGCGTTCGCGGCAGCCGAATGGCTTTTTTCTTATCCGGGGCTCGCTCCCACCATCCCCCACACGGCAATACGCCTCGTTTCACTCCCGCTGGCGTTGTTCGCAGCGGCGCTGATCCTCCGTCCATTTGGCGAACGACCCTTCTACGCAGTCATTTTCGTTCTGTTGAGCCTGTCACGCGAGCTCGCCACTCCGCACGCCTATTTCTCCATTGCCCGAATCCTGATCGAAGCCGGCCAGATGATCCTGATCGTCTGGCTCCTGTTTCGCTATTTCTATTATCGCCTCAAAGATCCGCTGGTGCTTGCCGGCTGGTCGGTGACCGTCCTCGCAGTCACGGCCGGATCGGCCTTGCTGATGGTCATTGCCGCGGCAGGCCTGGGGATCGGCTCGGGTGAGCACGCAGCCATGCTCGGCGGAAGCCTGGAGGTGGCGTGGCGCTACTGGTGGCTTGGCAACGCCTGCACCTTTCTCACCCTCGCCGGACCGGCGGCAACGCTTGTTGTCCTCCGAAAGAGGCTTGAGCTCCTATTGACTACTCCTGGGAGCCACCGACGCCGGTTCATCGGTGTGACGATTGGCCTGTTCCTGAGCTCCCTGTTCGCATTTCCAGTGTTCGACATGTCGTGGCGCGGCTTTACTCCCGACCTGTTGCTCGCGCTGCAGCTGATCCCGGTGCCCTTCGCAATGGCTCTGGCCACCCGCTATCGGGCCAATGGCGCGGCCATCGCGACCTTGATTTTCACGTTCATTGCAGTCGTTTCCGTCACCGGGCCAGCGCACAAGGCGAACTGGCAATCGGTTCCAATGCTGGCGACGCCCACGCATGCATTGCTGCTCGTCAGCGCTTCGACCTGCATGGTGATCGCCGGGATCTCCCGCCAGCTCAAGCTCGCACTCAACGAAGCTCTGGAAGCGAGCGAGATGAAATCGCGCTTCATCTCGATGCTCAACCATGAGCTGAGGACTCCGCTCAATGCGATCCTCGGTTTTTCCGAATTGATGCGCCTGCGCGAGCTTCGCCGGATCGACGACGCGATTGGGCCGTTCGCGAATATCCATGCGAGCGGCCAGCGGTTGCTGGCGATGATCGAAGGACTGTTGAGCTCGGCGGATCGCGGAGCAAGTGCGTTCGATCTGAATAAGGAGCCGATCGAAATCGACAGCGCGATTGCTGCGGCAATTGGCGACATGCATGGCGAATTTGCAGAACTTGCCGAATTCGACGTGGCGGTTTCGATTGTCGCTCGCAAGGAGCTGGTGATCGACGCCGATCCCAGGGCGCTCAAGCAAATGCTCACTGTGCTGCTGGCTTATCCGCTGCGTTTTGTCGGACCCGGCGGTCGCATTACGGTGTCAGCAGAGCATGCCGGAACCGACACGCTGATAGAGATCAGCTCGCAAGGGCTGATCAATGCGGCGGCCGACGACAGGGACAAGATCGAGGTGCAGCTGGTCGACGCGCTCGCGCTCGCGCACGGCGCGCGTCTCATGATCGTTCATTCCGATCGTTGCAGCCGAATCGCTCGGCTCACCTTCTTCGCTACGCGCGCAGCCAGCTAGCCGCTTGCGCTGAAGCCGCTGGCTGCTAGCAAGCTGGGCCATGCTGGCATTGGATTTCGTCAAGGCAAATCGGGATACCGTCGAGCGCGCGATCCGCGACAAGGGCGTTGCGCTGGACCTCGACGAGCTGCTTTCGCTCGATACGCAGGTGCGGGCACTGAAAACCGAAATCGAGGCCCTGCGTGCCGAGCGCAATGCGATCAGCGCGCAATTCCCGACTGCGCAGGCAGAAGCGAAGGCCGAACTTGGGCGCAGGGCCAAGGAAGCCGGAGCGCGCGCAGGCTTGCTTGAAGCTCAGCTCGCGGGCGAGGAAGCCTCGCTCAAACTGCTCATGCTGCAACTGCCCGGAATTCCCTTTGAGGGCGCCCCGGTTGGGCCCGACGAAACCTTCAACCAAGTCATCCGGACGGTCGGCAAGCCGTTGCAGTTCGAATTCGAGCCGCTCGATCATGTCGCGCTGATCGAGAGGAATGACTGGGCCGACCTGTCCCGGGTCACGCGGGTATCGGGCAGCCGTACCTATTGTCTCAAAGGTGCACTGGCCGTGCTTGAGACCAAGCTCATGGGCTGGGCGCTGGAGAAGATCGCCAATGCGGGGTTCACGCCGATTACGGTTCCGGCAATCGCGCGCGAACAGGCGTTTCTGAACCAGGGTCAATTTCCTGGTCACAAGGAAGAAACCTACGAGCTGCCCAACGATGATCTGTGGCTCGCAGGCACCGCCGAGGTCGTCCTGACCTCGCTCCATTCGGGCGAAATTATCGAAAGTGACAAGCTCCCGGTTCTTTATGCCGGCTTCTCGCCCTGTTTCCGGCGGGAAGCAGGGAGCGCCGGCAAGGACGTGCGCGGCCTTCTGCGCGTCCATCAATTTGTGAAGGTCGAGCAGTATGTCGTCTGCGAGGCCGACGAGGCACAGTCGGCGCAATGGCATGCGCGTTTGCTCGAACTGGCCGAAGGCCTGCTACGCGATCTTGAAATACCCTATCAGGTAATCGAGACTTCGACCGGCGACATGGGGCTGGGCAAGTATCGCATGAACGACATCGAAAGCTGGGTGCCCTCGCTTGGCAAGTATCGCGAGACGCACAGCTGCTCGACCCTGCACGACTGGCAGGCGCGGCGTGCGAACATCCGCTATCGCGGGAAGGACGGAAAGGTCCGCTTCGCGCATACGCTCAACAATACGGCGCTGGCTTCCCCCCGTATCCTCGTTCCGCTGCTCGAAAATCACCAGACCGCGGACGGCCGCGTGCGGCTCCCAGGCGCGATGCAGCAGCTCATGGGGCGCGAATTCCTCTGAACCGGCCGGTGCCCCCACGGCAGTGGGAGGGCGACGATGCGCCGCCAGCGCGCGGCAATTGGGGCGAGATCGCGTGGAACATAGGCCGGATGATCGGCACGTTCCGCAAGCGCGGACCGCGCGGGCCGCTCCACGGCCAGCCAGTGCTGGTGATCCCCGGGTTTCTGTGCAGCGATCAGACCACCTTCTCGCTGAGGCGCGAGCTGGCGCGAGCGGGTTTCAGGGTCCATGGCTGGAAGCAAGGCTGGAACCTCGGCGCAAAGTCGGACACGCTTGAACGGCTGGACCAGCGGATCGACAGCCTTGGGCACAACCGCGAAATCGTGATGGTCGGCTGGAGCCTCGGCGGGCTCTTCGCCCGCGAATATGCGCGCTACCATCCGGAGCGGGTGAAAGCTGTGATCACCTTGGGCTCGCCATTCTCGGGAGACCCGCGGCAGAACAACGTCTGGCGCCTGTACGAGTGGGTAGCCAAACATCCGGTCGACGATCCGCCAGTGCCGAGGATCACCGAAAAGCCGCCCGTGCCTCACCTCGCCATCTGGTCGCGCCGCGATGGACTGATCGCTCCGCGCGCGGCACGTGGGCTGGAGCATGAGCGGGACGAGGAGGCGGAGCTTGCCTGCCACCACATGGCGTTCGCAATCTCACCGAAGGCAGCAAAGGACGTCGTTCACGAGATCCAGCAATTCCTGAAACGGAACACTTGACTTACACGGATGTTGTTCCGCCAGCGAAATGGCGTATTTTTGGCGTGATATGAAGTGGGTGCGTACCGAAGTTGCCGGGACTGCCGGCGCGGTTCACCCGGACGATCTTGCTCCTCCGGCTTGGCATCGATTGCGCGAATTGGCGTGGCACCTGCCGCGCCTATTGGCAGGACTTGGCCCGATTGGCCCTAGAGGTCCGGAGGACGGGCCGCCGGCGCTCGTCCTTCCAGGTTTTCTCGCCGGTGATCGGACGACGATGGACATGCGTCGAGCGCTGGCTCGGGCGGGGTGGCGGGCCCACCCCTGGGGCTTGGGGCTGAACCTCGGTGCCAGAGCGGATACGATGGAGCTGCTCAGCAGTCGTCTCATGGAAGTGCACGATGGGCAGCGGGTGCTGTTGATCGGATGGAGTCTCGGCGGGATGTTTGCGCGCGAACTGGCGCATCGGCATCCAAACAAGGTGCGCGCCGTGGCGACGCTCTGCTCGCCATTCTCGGGCGATTTCAAGACCAACACCAATGTTCGCGAGCTCTACGAGCGGGTGGCCGGCCACGACGTGAACGAGCCGCCTTTCCCGCGGGCGAACGGCAAGCCGCCGGTGCCGACGCTTGCCTTCTGGTCGCGGCGGGACGGCGTTGTGGCTCCGAGCGCGGCACGCGGCCTCGATCACGAGATCGATCGGGCGGTGGAGATCGATACCTACCATATCGGCGCTGTACTGTGGCGCCCGGCGCTCAGCCGCATCGTCGGTGAGATCGAGCTTTTCCTGGCCGACATGGAAGGGCGGCAGCCGATCAGTAAAAGGCCCTCCGAGTGGTAGTGGGTCCGTTTGAAAATAATGCGGGCTGACCCGCGCTGGATTGCGGAATCGGGCGGTGCCAATATTCCGCGCACATGGCGAAACCCAAACGACCGCACAACACTAACCAGCTCGCAAAGCTGATCGTTGACATTGTGGCTGGCGACGGGAAGCCACTCAAAGAAGCTGAGGCCCCCTCTCCAAAGCCTCGGCGCGCTTCCGCACGATCTCATAAGGATCGGTGATCGGGCGATTGATCCTCACCTTCCGCCGCAATTCGATATGAACAAGCGACCCTGAGACGCAAAATTCAGACCGACCCATTACCATCCGAGTCGCACCATTGACTCTTGTCGGCGAGTTGCAAGACAAGAACATAAGTAGAACAAAAGTGTTGTGAGTCGTGTGGCGAGAGGCCTTTCTTTGGTCGCCGGCGGAGCCGTCCTCGCGCGTTCCGAACCGGCTGATTCATGTTCTCCCGGATTTGCCGGGGAGCGGAATCATGCGCAGGATGGTGGAGGGGGCTTGCACAGCGCACAAAGACCTCTCCACCCAATGCAGCAGAGAGTGCCGACCCTCTCCGAGCTGTTCACTGTCCATCCGCGCGACGGCGGTTGGGTCGGGTTCCTGCTGGCACAGCTGCGCACCGACATGCCGGTGCTCTGGGTGCAGGAGCGCATGGCGATCATTGAAAGTGGTCGGATCCACCCGCCGGGCCTGCCTACGCAGAATCTTATCCATGTCGAGGCACGCGACGCCAGAGACGCGCTGTGGGCGATGGAAGAGGGGGTAAGATGCTCCTCGCTTTGCGCAGTCATCGGCGAACTGTGGGGCGACCCGCGTGTGCTCGACTTCACCGCAAGCCGGCGGCTCGCAGTGGCATCGGAACGCAGCGGCACGCCCTGCTGGCTGATCCGTCTCGGCGGGATTGCGAACCTCAGCGGCGCGCGGATGCGCTGGCGGATCCAGAGTGCGCCATCGCTTTTCAATGCGCTCGATCCGAATGCCCCGGGATCAGCCGCTTGGGACGCCGAGCTGTTCCGCGCCCGCGGGATGCCGCCGGGCCGCTGGAGCATCGCTCATGAGGCGGATCGCTTGCATCTGGTTGCCGCATCTTCCGATCGAGCGCTGGACCAAGAGCGCAGACTCAGCGCCTGACGCGCCGGTCGTCCTCACGGTCGAAGGCGCGCACGGACTGCTGATTCATGCAGTCACGAAAGCTGCAGCTGAAAGTGGTGCGCGAGCCGGCGCTCGGCTGACCGATGCCCGGGCGCTCGATCCGGCGCTGATCGCCGTCCCCGCCGATCCAGCCGGCGATGCGGCACTGGTTGGGAAGCTTGCCAAATGGGCGGGCCGCTGGTCGCCTTTGGTTGAGATAGATGCGCCCGACGGATTGCGCCTCGACGTCACCGGCGTCGCCCATCTGTTCGGCGGCGAGCGCGGGCTGGTGCGGGATATCCAGCAGTGCTGCGCCCAGATCGGTTTGACGGTTCGCATAGCAATTGCACCCACGGCGGCTGCAGCCTGGGCCCTGGCGCATCATGCGCCGTCCATCTGCACTGCTGATCAAACCGAAGCCAAACTCGCGCCGCTGCACGTGTCCGCGCTCCGGCTGGAGCCGGATACGGTGCGGACGCTGGAGCGGCTCGGGCTCAGGACGATCGGCGCGCTGATGAGCCTGCCGCGGCTCGCGCTGGCGCGGCGGTTCACTGGTTCAGAAGATGTAGTCGACGCGCTAGACCGGCTGCTCGGCCGCAAGCCGGAGCCGCTGACCGCAGCGCCGATTGACCCGCCTCCGAGTGCGTTGCTGAAGCTCGAAGAGCCTGCGACTCATTCCCAAGCGGCGCTGCAGGCGCTCGAACGGCTGATCCCTCCGCTTGTCCGCGAGCTCGAGCAGCGCCGTGTCGGTGCCCGACTACTGTCGCTGACCGGCTATCGCATCGACGGCAGCACTGCCGCAGCGTCGGTCGCGACAGCGATTCCAAGCCGCGAACCGAAGCATTTAGAGCGGCTGCTCGCCGACAAGACGGCTGCGCTCAATCCCGAGTTCGGCTTCGACGCTTTCGCTCTTCGCGCGGATTGGACCGAAGACCTCGACGCTGCACAGGAGAGTCTCGTTGAGGAACCGTCGGACGAACGCGAGCTCGCGCGCTTAGTCGATCGGTTGGCAGTGAAGCTCGGCCCATCTGCAGTACGTCGTCCAGAGCGGCAAGAAAGCCATCTGCCCGAGCGAGCAAGCGGGTGGGTGAGTGCCTTGGCGTCATTGCGACGAGCATCAGCGACGGAGCAATCGAGCAGCGCCGCATTGGATTGTTTCGCAATGACGGCCAGGAGACCCCCACGCCTGCTCGATCGTCCTGAAGCAATCGACGTCATTTACGCGACTCCCGAAGGCCTGCCGCGGCGCTTCGTCTGGCGTCGCGCAGTCCACGATATCGCGCGCGTCGAGGGACCCGAGCGTATCGCCCCCGAATGGTGGCGGCAGCCTTCCTCGGCTCGGCTACGCGATTATTACCGCGTCGAGGATTCGAGTGGACGGCGATACTGGATCTACCGCGAAGGCCTGATAGCGGACGGTCGCGGCGGGCTGCCCAATTGGTTCATCCACGGCCTGTTCGGATGAACAATCATTTTGCAAGAGAGCCCGGCTGATGCCCGAGAAGGTCGGCTTCTCGAGGATGAAGCTGGTTCGGCGCAAGGACATGCCGCCGCCTCCGGCAACACGCTCGCCATATGTCGAGCTTGGCGTCACTTCGCCTTTCTCTTTCCTGCGCGGTGCGTCGGACGCGATCGAGCTGGTGCTGACTGCGCTCGGCCAAGGCTATGATGCGATCGGCATTGCCGACCGAAATTCGCTCGCTGGAATTGTGCGCATGCACAGCGCAGCCAAAGAAGCAGGGCTGAAGCCGCTGATCGGATGCCGGCTCGACCTTTCTGATGCGCCGAGCCTTCTTGCTTATCCGATTGACCGCGAAGGCTACGGACGCTTGTCGCGACTACTCAGTCTTGGGAAAATG
This sequence comes from uncultured Sphingomonas sp., assembly GCA_966424035.1. Classification (GTDB taxonomy): domain Bacteria; phylum Pseudomonadota; class Alphaproteobacteria; order Sphingomonadales; family Sphingomonadaceae; genus Sphingomicrobium. Next base: position 28,409 of record CBJLMA010000020.1, read on the forward strand.
CGCGCCGACAAAGGACGGTGCGAGCTGAGCCTCGCCGACGTCGCGGCGCATCAGGAAGGGATCGCCTTCATTGCCTGGCCGGAGGGGGACCTCGATGGTTTCGAGGAAGAATTGCCGCGGCTCCGCGACGCTTTGACGTCACTTAATCATATCGCCGCGAGCTGGCTCTATCGCGGAAACGATGCAGCGCGGATCGAGAGACTCGATCGGCTCGCACGGGCGAACGGTTGTACGATCCTCGCGACCAACGACGTGCATTATCACGCGCCCGAGCGTCGGCCGCTGCAGGACGTCATTAGCTGCATTCGCGAGAAAGTGACCATTGCGAGCGCCGGCTACCTGTTAAACCCCAATGCCGAGCGGCATCTGAAATCGCCGGCTGAGATGGCGCGGCTGTTTGCGCGCTGGCCGCATGCGATCGCCGCGACCCGCGAGTTCACGGACGCGCTCCACTTCAGCCTGGACGAGCTTCGCTATGAATATCCCAAAGAGACGGTACCCGACGGCCGCTCACCGCAGCAGCATCTGGAACATTTGACCTGGCATGGCGCGAACCAGCGCTGGCCCGAAGGTATTCCCGAGAAGGTCTTGAAACAGCTCGATTACGAATTGCCGCTGATCGAGAAGCTCGACTTCGCACGTTACTTCCTCACCGTCCACGATATCGTTGCCTATGCGCGCGGTCTCGAACCGCCGATCCTGTGCCAGGGCCGCGGCTCGGCGGCGAACAGCGCCGTCTGCTATTGTCTCGGGATCACTGCGGTGGATCCGTCGACCAGCGATCTCTTGTTCGAGCGCTTCATCTCCGAGGAGCGTCGCGAGCCGCCCGACATTGACGTCGATTTCGAGCATGAACGGCGCGAGGAGGTGATCCAGCACATTTACGAGAAATACGGCCGCGACCGCGCCGGGATCGCTGCGACCGTGATCCACTACCGCCCGCGCTCGGCGATCCGCGAGGTCGGCAAGGTGATGGGCCTTAGCGAAGACGTTTGCGGCGCCCTCGCTTCGACCATCTGGGGCCATATGGACGCCGAGCTGGAGGAGGAGCGCGCGAACGACGCCGGCCTCGATCTTTCCGACCCGCACCTCAAGCGCACGATCAAGCTTGCCGAGCAACTCGTCGGCATGCCGCGCCACCTGTCGCAGCATGTCGGCGGATTCATACTCACCGAGCGGCCGCTGACCGAGACGGTGCCGATCGGCAATGGCGCAATGGACGATCGCACCTTCATCGAATGGGACAAGGACGACATCGACGAGCTCGGAATCCTCAAGATCGACGTGCTCGCGCTCGGCATGCTGACCTGCATCCGCAAATGCTTCGACCTGATCGCTCAGCACCATGGCAAGCGCTGGGAACTTGCGAGCGTCCCGCAGGAGGTGCCCGAGGTTTACGACATGCTGTGCAGCGGGGATTCTTTGGGCGTGTTCCAAGTCGAGAGCCGCGCGCAGATGAACATGCTCCCGCGCCTCAAGCCCAAATGTTTCTATGATCTCGTCATCGAGGTCGCGATTGTCCGGCCGGGGCCAATCCAGGGCGATATGGTTCATCCTTATTTGAAGCGCCGCAGCGGCAAGCAGCCGGTGACCTTCCCCTGCCCTCATCCCGAGCATGGGCCTCCCGACGAGCTTCAGAGAATCCTTGGCCGCACGCTAGGCGTGCCCATCTTCCAGGAGCAGGCGATGAAGATCGCGCTCGACGCGGCCAAGTTCAACTCGGAGGAGGCGAACCAGCTCAGGAAGGCCATGGCGACCTTCCGGTCGAAGGGGAACATCGAAATCTTGCAGGACAAGATGGTCGGACGGATGGTCGAACGCGGCTATGATCCTGATTTCGCGCAGCGCTGTTTCGACCAGATCAAGGGCTTCGGCGAATATGGGTTCCCAGAGAGCCACGCTGCGAGCTTCGCGCATCTGGTCTATGTCTCGAGCTGGCTCAAATGGCGCTATCCGGCGGCGTTCGCCTGTGCACTATTGAACTCGCAGCCGATGGGCTTCTACGCGCCCGCGCAGATCGTACGAGATGCGCGCGAGCATGGGGTCGAAGTGCGCGAGGTGGATGTGAACCACAGCGACTGGGATTGTACTTTGGAACCCCCTTTCCCTTTCAAGAGAGCGAAAGAGCAGCGCGAAAACAATTTGGCCATGGGATCGAGATGCGACCCAGGCGAGGGGCAGCCACTGTCCTTCTCGCCTGAAGTGGAGGGCGGGATCGCACTCCGCCTCGGCCTACGCCAGATCGACGGACTGCAGCGCGAGGCAGCGGATCGGCTGGCCGCGCGGCGGCCTTATCGCACGGTCGGGGAGCTGCGCAGCCACGGCCATCTGCCAGTACATGCTATCCAGCGGCTTGCCGCTGCGGATGCGTTCCGTTCGATGGGACTCGACCGGCGCGCTGCGCTGTGGGACTCGCGCACTCTCAAATCAGCGCCTGACCTGCCGCTGTTCGCTTATGGGAGCGCGCTCGACGAAGGCCCAGAATCAGAGCCGGCGCAGCTTCCGGCAATGTCGCTTTCCGAGCATGTCGTGAACGACTATCAAACGGTTCGCCTGAGCTTAAAGGCGCATCCAATGGCGTTTCTTCGCGAGCATTATGGACGCCAGAAATTCATCACTGCCGAGCAGCTGAAGTCGCTCAAGGACGCCAAGCGCCTGTCGATTGCCGGACTGGTACTGATCCGTCAGCGGCCAGGAAGCGCCAAGGGCGTCGTCTTCATCACCATCGAGGACGAGACCGGAATCGCCAATCTCGTGATCTGGCCGGATGTCTTCGGCAAGCAGCGCAAGATCGTGATGGGCGCTCGGCTGATTGCGGTGCACGGCATCGTGCAGCGGGACGAGGACGATGGCGTGATCCACGTCGTCGCGCGGAAGCTCGAGGATCATAGTCACATGCTCCGCCATTTGAGCGAAGACATGATTGCATCGCCGCTCTCGCGCGGCGATGCGCCAGGCGCAATGCGGCCGCCCCCGGGTCGGCATCCGCGCGACGTCGAAGTCATTCCCAAAAGCCGCGATTTTCATTGACCTCCAAACCGGCGCAAACGACGACAGGTTCAGGCGTTCGGGCGGGAAAGATGAGAGGGTTTGCGTCAATTGTCTTGCTGATCGTCCTGACGGCTGCGCAGCCGCGCGCTGCAGCGCCGATCGAGGGCTTTTGGAAGAACCCGATCGGGAGCGCGATCATTGCGATCGGGCCTTGCGGCAAAATGTTGTGCGGAAGGGTCGTCTGGGCATCGGCCCGCGGCCGACGCGAGGTTGCGAAGACGACCTCCAATGTCGTTGGAATGACCGTACTGACTGACCTCAGGCCCGCGCAAAAGCGATGGATCGGAACCCTCTACATCCCCGACGACAACATCCATGTCTCGGCGCGTCTGCAACTGCTCGGCAGCAGGCGGCTCAAGCTGACCGGTTGCGGACTGATAGGACTCATCTGCCGCAGCCAGGTCTGGACTCGCGCCGATGGGCCGTTGCCTGCGGCCGATTAGCCGCATCGGTTCATCCCCAGGCAAGCTGAAGGGCCGATTCTTGCCGCAAATCAGCGATAGGGCCATGATATGAAATCGATTCTTGCAAAGATGGGTGTGATCCTGATCGCCCTTGGCGCGCCGATTGCCGCTTCGGCGCAGTCGACACTGATGGGCCATTGGGCAAACCCGAGGCACAGCGTGATCGTCAACGTGACGCGCTGCGGCGACGCTTATTGCGGCATCGTCAGCTGGGCGACTGCCAGGAACAGGGAAAAGGGCACGACACCCGGCACGCAGGTGCTCAGTGATCTCCGCCCGGCGGGCGACGGAACTTACCGGGGCAGTGCGTTCGAGCCCAAGCGCCAAATGCACGGCTCCGCAACGGTCCGCCAGATCAGCCCAAACATCATGATTGTTAAGGGCTGCGCCATCATGGGGCTGTTCTGCAAGGAACAGCGCTGGACGCGAGTTAGCTGATGCGCATCTATCCGATTGCCGCCGCAATGACTGTCGCTGCGATCGCAGCGCCGATTGCAGCGCAGCCCAATGCGTTCGAAGGCCATTGGGCGAACCCGAAGCACAGCATGATCGTCAACGTGAGCAAATGTGGCGCCGATTATTGCGCGGTCGTGATCAAGGCTTCTCAGAAGGCGCAGGCGAATGCGCGCAAGGGCGGGACCGAACATTTCATCGGCACCGAGATCCTTAGAGTAGCCCCAACCCGCGACGGCCACTTCAGCGGCAAGGCATTCGATCCGGAAAGCAACATGCATGTCGCTGCGACGGTGCGAATGGTAGCCCCTGGCGTCATGGACCTCAAAGGCTGCGCCGTCTTCGGTCTTGTCTGCGAGGAACAGCGCTGGACGAAAGTCGAGTAGGCGCCGGCGCCTGGCGCGGGGATTTGAATGGGGCGAGCCAACGCGACTCTGTCGCGCTACTGTGTCACATCGGCAGTACAGGACTCCATCGCGAAGCGCTGAAGCAACTGCGTGGGCGCAATCTCGCCGGCCAAAACCGCATTCTGAAGCGCGCCCATCTCATCTGCCCAATAGCGGTCGGCGGTGAAGTGCGGCGAATGCGCTCGGACAGCCGCATGAACTTGCTGCAGCTTCGGCGAGGTCTTGAGCGGCGCATGATAATCGATGCCCTCAGCTGCGGCCATCAGCTCGACAGCGATCACTCCGGCAGCATTGCGGGCGATCTGCGCCGCCTTGCGCGCGGCGATCGGAGCCATTGACACATGATCCTCCTGGCCCGCGGAAGTCGGAATTGAATCGACGCTCGCAGGATAAGCAAGGCTCTTGTTCTCGCTGACCAGTGCAGCTGCGGTGACCTGCGGGATCATCAGGCCCGAGTTGACGCCTGAGTCGGGCGTCAGGAAGGCCGGCAAACCGCTCATTTTGGGGTCAACGAGAACGCTGACGCGGCGCTCGGAGATCGAACCAACCTCACACAATGCAATGCTGATGATATCGGCAGCGAAGGCAACCGGCTGCGCGTGGAAATTGCCGCCGGAGATGGCGCTGTCCTCGTCGGCAAAGACGATCGGGTTGTCGGTGACCGCGGCAGCTTCGATGGTCAAGGTGCGCGCGGCATTGTGTAGCAGGTCAAGCGCGGCCCCCATGACCTGCGGCTGACAGCGAAAGCTATAGGGGTCCTGCACGCGGCTGCAGGCAATATGGCTGGTCATCACCTCGCTGCCCTCGAGCAGATCGGCGATTGCTGCTGCGACTTTGATCTGACCCGGCTGGCCGCGCAGTTCAGAGATGCGCGGATCGAAGGGTTTGGCGGAGCCCTTCAGAGCGTCGACCGCAAGTGCACCGGCAGCGATGGCAGCGGCGAAGAGGCGCTCTCCCAAGAATAGGGCGTCGAGCGCGAGCGCCGTGCTCGCCTGCGTTCCATTGATGAGCGCGAGGCCTTCTTTCGGTCCGAGCTGGAGGGGCCTCAGGCCCAGCCGTTCAAGAGCCGCAGCCGCAGGCATGCTTTCGCCCGCGACATCGATCCGGCCATATCCCATCAGCGCCGCGATCAAGTGCGCAAGCGGCGCAAGGTCGCCGCTCGCGCCGACGCTGCCCTGCGCAGGGATCAGCGGCATTGCGTCGGCGTCGAGCAATCGCTGCAGCGCTTCGATCACCAGCGGCCGGACGCCCGAATGACCACGCCCAAGGCCGAGCAGCTTGAGAATGATCATCAGCCGCGTAACGTGGCGCGGCAGCGGCTCGCCGAGACCGGCGCTGTGCGAAAGTATGAGGTTGGTCTGGAGCTCCGCGAGGCGGTCGTCTGGAATGCGCGTATTAGCGAGAAGGCCGAAGCCGGTATTCACCCCGTAGACGGTCTCGCCGCTCGCAACGATCCGCTCAATGGCTTCAGCAGAATCGACAACCCGATTCATGGTCGCATCGTCGAGCGAGGCCGGGGCGCCGTTCCACAGCCGGCGCAGCTCGCCCAGCGAGATGCTTTCCGGGTTGAGCTTCACGAGCGCACCATCGGCAAATCGAGCCGCTGCTCGCGCGCGCAATCCACGGCGATTTCATAACCGGCATCGGCGTGGCGCATCACTCCAGTTGCAGGGTCGTTCCACAGCACGCGCTCGAGCCGCCGAGCGGCATCCTCGCTCCCATCGGCGACGATCACCATGCCGGCATGCTGCGAATAGCCCATACCGACCCCTCCCCCGTGGTGGAGCGAGACCCAGGTGGCGCCCGACGCGGTATTGAGCAGAGCATTGAGCAAGGGCCAGTCGCTGATCACGTCGCTGCCGTCCTTCATGCTCTCGGTCTCGCGGTTGGGCGAGGCGACGCTTCCGCTGTCGAGATGGTCGCGGCCGATGACGATCGGCGCAGAGACTTCGCCGGTCCTGACCATCTCATTGAAGGCCAGTCCCAGCCGATGTCGCTGCCCCAGTCCGACCCAGCAGATGCGGGCCGGAAGACCCTGGAACGCGATCCGCTCGCGGGCCATGTCGAGCCAGCGGTGGAGGTGCGGATCGTCCGCTATCAGCTCCTTCACCTTTTGGTCGGTCCTGTAGATGTCCTCGGGGTCGCCGCTGAGCGCAGCCCAGCGGAATGGCCCGATGCCACGGCAAAAGAGCGGCCGGACATAGGCTGGAACGAAGCCCGGGAAATCGAACGCGTGGGTCACGCCCATATCCTTGGCTTCCTGGCGGATGTTGTTGCCGTAATCGAAGGTCGGGACACCGGTTTCGCGATAGGCAAGCATGGCTTCGACATGCCTTGCCATCGATTCCCGTGCGGCTTGCGCGACCGCTGCGGGATCGCGTTCGCGCATCTCCAGCCATTTGGCGGCGCTCCATCCGGCCGGGCAATAGCCGTTGGCGGGATCGTGCGCGCTGGTCTGATCGGTGAGTGCATCGGGGCGGATGCCGCGCTTTAGCATTTCGGGAAGGATCTCGGCCGCATTGCCGAGCAGTCCGACGCTGGTCGGTTCCGCTGCGGTGCGGATGATTTCCAGCGCCTCGTCGATGCTGCCCGCACGCCTGTCGAGATAGCGCGTCTCGAGCCGTTTCTCGATGCGGCTTTCCTGCACTTCGATCGCAATGCAGTGCGCACCTGCCATGACCGCGGCAAGCGGCTGAGCGCCGCCCATCCCGCCGAGGCCCGCAGTCAGGATCCACCGGCCCTTGAGGTCGCCGCCATAATGCTGGCGTCCCATTTCGGCGAAGGTCTCGTAAGTGCCTTGGACGATGCCTTGGCTGCCGATGTAGATCCAGCTGCCCGCGGTCATCTGGCCGTACATCATCAGGCCCTTGCGATCGAGTTCGTTGAACGTCTCCCAATTCGCCCATTTGGGGACGATGTTGGAATTGGCGATGAGCACGCGCGGCGCATCTTTGTGGGTAGGGAACACGCCTACCGGCTTGCCCGACTGGATCAGCAATGTCTGATCGTCTTCCAGCCGCTCGAGCGTCTCGACGATCCTGTCGAAGCATTCCCAGTTGCGCGCGGCTCGGCCGATCCCGCCGTAGACGACGAGGCTCTGGGGGTCCTCGGCGACCTCCTCGTCGAGATTGTTCATCAGCATTCGGACCGCCGCTTCGGTGGTCCAGTGCTTCGCCTTGATCTCGCTCCCGCGACGAGCGCGAATATGACGACTATTGTCGCGTCTTTGATTGTTCATCGCCGCGCCTTAGCGCCTGCCGCGGCTCGGCCCAAGCGGACGCCAGCAGTCGATCCACACCAGCAGGAACCCGGCCAGAATGAAGGCCAGCGCGATTCCGCCGGCGTTCAGCCCCACCTGCATCCAGCCGAGCTTGCCAACATCGATGAAGGGGTAGGGATAATGGTGGTCGATCTGCCCGCGCGCGAGTGCGTAAACGAGATAGGCGCCGGGAAACAGGACCCACCACCAGGGCGCGCTCCAGCGCAGTCGAGCGCGGGGAACGAACAGCAGCCAATAGACTGCCATCGCAATCGGACTGACGTCGTGCAGCAGATAATTGGCGATGAGCGGCAGCCCCTGGAGTGGGTGCAATCCAGCGAGCAGCGTCCGGTAAACAACGCCGACGAGCAGGATCGCAAGCGTGAGACCGCCCAGGATGAGCGGCGAAACACGCCTGCCAAGCGCCATGGCGGTCATCGTCACCGCCAATGCGACATTGCTGATGATGGTGAAGAAGCGCGCGAGCGTCCACAACGTCAGGACGAGATCGTGATGACGAAAGACATAGCTGGCCCAGAACTGGAGGGCGATGCCGACCCAGCAAGCCAGCGCGATTAGGGCCGCGGCGGCCCTATCCATCGCGGCCTGCGAAGATGCGCCGCTCGGGGCCGGGAAGCCCAACCCAATAACCGAGCTCGGCGAGCGATTCGATACGCCAGACGCAGAGATCGGCCTGCTTGCCTGCAGCGATGCTTCCCAGCATGTGGGCGAGGCCAAGCGCGCGCGCGGCATTGATGGTCATGCCTGCGATTGCCTCCTCCGGAGTGAGGCCGAACAGGGTGCAGGCCATGTTCATTGCCAGGGTCGGCGAAAGCAAAGGCGAAGTGCCCGGGTTGCAGTCGGTCGCGATCGCCATCGGCACGCCGTGCCTCCGCAGCAACGCGACTGGCGGCTTCTTCTTCTCCTGCAGCGCATAGAAGGCACCGGGCAGTAGCACGGCGATGGTCCCCGCCGACGCCATAGCCTTCGCACCGGCTTCATCGAGATGTTCGAGATGATCTGCCGACAAGGCACGATATCGCGCCGCGAGCACGGCGCCATTCTGGTTCGAAAGCTGCTCGGCGTGGAGGCGGACGGGGAGCCCGTGGTGCGCTGCGGCCTTGAACAGGCGCTCAACCTCGTCCGGAGCGAACGCGATCGTTTCGCAGAAGGCGTCGACGCTGGTTGCGATCCCCTGCTTGACCGCAGCGGGAATGAGCTTGTCGACGACCTCGCCGACATAATGCGCCCGGCGATCCCGCTGGTCCGCCGGGATCGCGTGGAGCGCGAGGAGCGTGGGCACGATTCGGACCGCTTCGCCGTCTCCCAGCTCACCCGCGATCTTCAGCAGCCGCAGCTCGCTCTTGGGATCGAGGCCGTAACCCGACTTGATCTCGACCGTCGTGCAGCCGCCGTGCATCAGCGCCCGGAGACGACGACAACTCTGTTCCAGCAATTCCTCGTCCGAAGCCGCGGCGGTCCGGGCGACTGTCGAACTGATGCCGCCGCCCGCTTTCGCGATCTCCTCATAGGTCGCGCCGGCGCGGCGCATCGCATGCTCGTCGGCCCGCGTGCCACCGAAGACGAGATGGGTGTGGCAGTCGATGAGCCCCGGCGTGACCCACGCGCCGCCCAGCGCAACCACTTCTCTCGCTCGGAAGCCGGCGAGCTCGGTGCGCTTGCCGACGCGCAAGATCTTGCCGTCGGCGATTGCGATCGCGCCATTTTCGATCAGCCCAAGCGGATTGCCGGGCATCTCCTCGAGGGTTGCGATCCTGCAGTCGACGAGCAGACGATCCCACATGGTTTGCCCTTAGGCGAGCGCTGCTGTTACGGTCAAAGCCATGGCGGGCTGGCCCAACCTTTCCGATTTGATCGTCGCCGGCGACGCGGCAGCACCGGTCGGTCTTCTCGGCGCACCGCTCGGAGCGGGATCGGTCACCCCAGGACGATGCGATCTCGCGCCGTCAGTGCTCCGGCAGGCGTTGCGCCGGATCGGACGCTATGACGTGGAGAGCGGCCGCGAGCTGTCGGTTCCGATCGCCGATCACGGCGATGTCGACTTGCGCGGCCTTTCGATCGAAGAAGCGACGAAACCGATCGGCGAGGCGGTCAGCCGAAGCTCGCGCAGCCATTCCCTGGTCCTTCTCGTCGGCGGCAACAATGCGGTAACCAGAGCTGGAGTTCTCGGGCTCGGCCTGCCGCTCGACAGGCTGGGCCTGGTCACGCTCGACGCGCATTTCGACATGCGCGATACTCTTGAGGGTCTCAGTAACGGCAACCCGGTCCGAGCTTTGATCGAAGACGGGCTGCCGGGGATGAACATCGCCCAAATCGGGCTCGCAGCGTTCGCCAACAGCCGAAAGATGCACGAGGATGCGCTCGCTGCGGGAAATCTCGTCGTCACGATCGGCAAGGTCCGACAAGCTGGCATTGCAAATGCAATCGACAGGGCGCTCGAACATCTTGGCCATTGCGAGGCGATCGTGGTCGATTGCGACATCGACGTCATCGATCGTTCTCAATTCCCCGCTGCGCCTGGCGCTCGGCCAGGCGGAATGGCGGTACAGGATTTCTTCTATGCCGTGCGACGCCTCGCCGCGGAGCCGCGGGTGCGCCTGATCGATCTCACCGAGTGGGACCCGCCGCTCGATTCGACCGATCTTAGCGCTTTGACCGCTGCGCGCTGGCTCGCCGAGTGCCTTTGGGGCTTCGAGAGTCGCTAGGTCTCTTCGGTAATCGCCGTGGCGGATCGGAAGTCACGAAGACCTCGCCCTTGCCGATGCGAACGACGCACTCCCAAGGTACGCGCCGGCCATGCTTCTTGGCGGTCAGCCGTTCGATGAAGCTCCCTGCGCCGCAGGTCAGAGCGACGATGCGCCCGTGTTCGGCATGGACCTCGTGGACCCGGCCGAGCACCTCGCCGTCGAGCGTTCGGACGCGCGCATCCTGGAGGTCGCTGAGGCGCATCAGAGCGCGCCCCAGCGGGGAATCCAGTTGGCGACCTTGTCCTCGGTTCGGTGCAGGCCGAGATCCTCTCCGGCACAGCTCAGCTTCGCCACTGCACCGATCTCGATCACCTTGTCGACGGGAACTCGAGTCAGCCGGTCGCCTGCAACTCTGCGAACCAGAAAGAACATCCAGCGCGGCAGCCGACCTTCGTAGGCGCCGGGTCCGACGAGCAGCGCTTTCAGCCGCATCTCCTTGCCCGCGGCACCTTCAAGTTCGACATCGTCGACGATGCCGCACGAGCGTTCGTCCTTGTCGATGATCGGCAGGTCCAAGAGCTCGCTCACGAGCTTGATGCGCTGATCAGGCTTCACGCCTCGCCTCCCGACGTTAGTAAGTAGAGTGGCACGGCGGCGATCGCCGTTGCAGTCACAATCGCGAAGAACAGCCAACCGAGGCCCTTCGCTAGCCATTTATTGGCATATCGACCCATATATTTCCTGTCGTCGGCGAGGAGCATCAGCGGCAGATATGTGAGTGGCAATACAACGATCGAAAAAACCACGGCATATGAGACCAAGCTCATGACCTCGATCCCGGTCATGTCGATCAGCAACGCGACCAGCAGCGTTGCGATCCAGGTGATGGTGAATCGCGGCGTGCGCCAAGGCTTGTCGTGCCTGCCCCATTCCCAGCCGAAAAATTGCGCGATCGAATAGGCGTTCGTCATTCCGATCTCGACGGCGGAGCCGGCAACAGCGAGCAGAATACCCATTAGAGCGAGCAGAAGCCCCTTCTTGCCGAATGGGATACCGACCTGGAGCGCAATGCTGCCGGGCACTTGGGGGGCGACGTTTGCCGGGGCAAACAGCTGGGCCGAGATCGCAACCATCGCGATTGAAAGGAGCGTCGCGATGACAGTTCCAACAATGATCGTCACGCGGTTGGTGACTAGGTCCTTGGGACCCCACCTCTCTTCGATTCCTCCCGACGAATAGAAATAGACCTGGTAGGGGAGCAGCACCGCGCTGAAGATCGCGACCACGAAGTAGGAATAGCTCAGCAACTGCTTGGTGCTGAGGCCGTGCGGCACTTGCGGCACAAAGCCGGCTGCAATCCGATCCCAAGGGGGATGAATTGCAATGAGAGCAGCGACAAAGACCAGCATGACCAGGCCGAGGAGGCCATAGGTTCGCTCGATCCATTTGAAGGGCAGGACCCATATCGATACGATGACGACGATCACGCTCGCGAGGCACATCAGCGGATAAGATGCGCCGGTCAGGTTCTGGAGGATGAGTCCCATGCCGCCGATTTCAGCGGCGGTCGTTACCAGTGCGCTGATCGTCGTAGCAAGCAGGGTGAGCAGGCCCAGCTTGAGGCCCAATCGGTGTCGCATCAGGTTGAACACCGGTTGGTGCGCGACCGCGGCGACCCGGCCGCTGATCTCTCCGAACACGAGCATGCCGACAGTCGAGACGACGAAGGCCGAGATCAACGCATAGCCGAAGATCGATCCGGCCTGTGCCGAGAATACGATTTGGGTGATGTCGACGAGACCGCCGATCGCCGTCATGATTCCGAGCGTGAGCTCAATCGGATTCAAGATCGTCCTCGATCTGTCTTAGTTTGTCGGCGTGAGACTGAAGCTG
>CBJLMA010000021.1:0-39758 GCA_966424035.1 uncultured Sphingomonas sp.
CGCTTCCACCGAACCATGCCGCCACCAAAGCGCCAGAGCTGGTCTGCGCAATCGTCGACGAATGGGAGGTGCGGTATTGCGCGCGAGGATTGATGAATTCAGAGAGTAGAACCGGTCCGCGACGCGCCCGTGCCTGCACGGTGTTCCCCGCTCGGGGCCGCTGGACATTTGATCGCGTTGCTGCTTCGCAGGCGGAGTTTGCCGAAAGAACGCCTGCGAAGGAAAGTAGAAGGCCTGAAGCGCGTTTGCGAACAGACTTTCGGCAAGGGCCCGGCGACTTAGAAGCTTGAGCACCGATCACAATTATCGACAGCGGTCGGTCGAGACCGTCAAGGCTCCACTGCACGCCCCAGAATGCAGAGAAATATCCTCCGTGGGTTCTCATCGACGGAACCATTAGTCTCCAGGAAGCGACCAACAATCTTGAAACTGAACGCTTGAACCGCTCCTTGGCGCCTCAGCGATGAGCACGATTACGAGACTGACGCGCTTAGCCGACGACCCAGTTCAGTTGAGTAGGCGGAAGACAGCCTAGCGGCGGCTTTAACCTGCCAAGCATCGCAACTCAGGCAAAAAAGAGGGGGACGGACCAAAGTCCGCCCCCTCCAATATTCCAATCGTTCTTACTTTATCCGCGTTCGCCGCGCTGAGCCGGAGGCGGCGGCGGCGGTGGCTGTGGCGGCGGAGCCGGACAAGTGCTCGTCGCCGGGATGACGCTGCCATCAGGGCAGGTTTGCGTTGCCGGAGGCGGCGGTGGCGGCGGGGGTGGTGGCGGCGGCGGCGGCGGCGCTGCCGCAACCGAGGCACCGAACAGGTAGCCCAGACCGACTAGACCGACGACCCGGTGCGTGCCACCCGAACTCAGCTTGTGCTTGTACTTGGAATAGCGGCCTTCGGCGCTGACGTAGAAGTTGCCACCGAGCATTTGCTCGATGCCGCCGCCGACCTGATAACCGCTGGTCCAATAATGCTGGTAATATGCGCCTGGGTAAGACGAATCCAGCAAGCCGTTTGTGGGGTTAATGGGCGTGAACCGCTTGCGCTGCTCGTTCGTGACGTAGCCGACCTTGCCATAGACGAGGGTCGAAGGTGTTACGTTCACACCAGCGCGAAGGGCGGCGCCCCATTCCTCAAACGACTTGTGCTCGGCAAGGCCGGGTCCGTCAATCCGCTTGACCTCATTGGGGGCCCACCAGAACGTGCCCTCGCCCCCGACAACAAAGCCGCCAAGGTCGAAGTCAACGCCGGCAGCACCGCCCACGCCCCATTTATGGTGGTGGCCACCGTCTGCACTGAACTGATCGTAGCCCGTCTGCGCTTCAACGCGGAAGCCGCGGAGAGCTTGGGCGTCAGCCTGCGTGGCCGCAGCGCCCATGATAAGTGCGAGCGCCGAAACAACGCCGGTATGCAATCGCCTCATGATTTAACCCCTTTCCGTAGTTTTGATCTTCTTATGGAAGTAAACATTTTCTTAAAGTTGAACCCACTGCTTAATTCCGAAGCAGTCTGCGAGTTCCAAATAGCAGCCTTGTCATCATTTCCAAAGCGAAACCGATAAGAAATCATGCTTCAGGGCAATCTTGCTTGATCTTCTCCTCACATCAGCGACTTAGCCTGAAGCACTCGACAGATGCGAGACGCAGATCCGCCGGGTCCGGTTCCGGTTTAGCCCGGGGAATTGATGGAAGGTGTTGCGACTAGGCAACATCGGCGCTGCGCCCCGCTGGGATTTCGTTCGCGTTACAGCGCTTCTTACAACGAACTCGACGGCGCAGCGCCGACCAGCGTCTGACGGTCCGAAAAAAGCATTGAATCTTCCTGCGTTAGGGGCGATTGGACGGAGCCAGGGACTTGCGATCAGCCCATTGAGGCTATCCCTTCGTCATTGCAATTTACTGACGATGTGCGAAGAGATCGCGCGTCTTTTGAAGGAGTGAGGCTGAGCTTGTACGAGGGTTTTGCGATAACCGATCGGCTAATTCCAACGTCCCTGGTCAAAGCGAGGCGACGTGTGCCCAGTCTGTTTTTCCTCACGGTCGTCATTCCAACCATCGTCGCGATTCTTTATTATGGGTTCTTTGCGTCGGACATCTACGTTTCGGAATCGAGTTTCGTTGTACGAAGTCCTGATAAGCCTTCGGCTGGAGGTTTCGGCGTTCTTCTCAAAAGCGCTGGCTTCAGCAATTCGAACGACGAGGTGTTCGCGGCACAAGATTATATTCGCTCCCGAGACGCTCTTCGTGCCGTCAATCGTAACCGCGAGTTCGAACACTCGTACGGCGCTTCAACGATTTCGATCTTCAACCGATTCAATCCCTTTGGATTAAGCGGGACCTTCGAAGATCTGTACCGCTACTTTACGAACAAGGTCGATGTTAATTACGACAGCTCAAGTTCGATCACCAAATTGACCGTGCGGGCCTTTAATCCGCGCGACGCTTACAAATTTAATGAGGAGTTGCTGGAGCTTGCCGAGCAGACAGTGAATCGTCTTAATGAGCGCGGTCGACAGGATTTAATTGGATTTGCGCAGGCGGAAGTGGATCGAGCCAAGCTACAGTCGCAGGTGGCCGCGAGCTCCCTTGCAGCATTCCGTAACCGCGCAGGGGTGGTCGACCCCGAAAAGCAGGCTGCCGTTCAGCTGCAGATGGTCTCGAAGCTACAGGACGAGCTTATCGCAACTCGTACGCAGCTTGCCGAGATCAGGCGCTATGCGCCAGTTAACCCACAGATCCAACCGCTGCAGACTAGAGTCGCTAGTCTTCAGCGCCAGATCAATGAAGAGGCCAGCAAGGTTGCGGGCAACCAGGAGTCGCTTGCGGGGACAGCGGCCCAGTACCAGCGGCTCTCCCTCGAAAGCCAGTTTGCTGACAAGCAGCTCGCCGCAGCGATGAGCTCGCTGATCGACGCGCAGAACGAGGCGCGCCGTAAGCAAGCCTATGTCGAGCGGATTTCCCGTCCCAACCTTCCCGATGAAGCGCTCGAGCCCCGGCGGCTGCGAGGGATTTTCGCCGCATTCGTCCTCGGTCTCGTAGCCTGGGGGATTTTGTCAATGTTGCTCGCCGGCGTTCGAGAACACCAGGACTGAATGTGGCCAGCGCAAGCTTTCGACAATTCGTTAGATCATCTGTAATCGAGGGGAGGGTCATCCACGCGCTGCTCTTGCGTGAAATGCTGACGCGCTTTGGCCGTCACAATATCGGTTTCCTTTGGCTGTTCGTGGAGCCGATGCTGTTCACGTTGGGCGTGACGGCGCTTTGGTCGTTGACTAAGTCAATTCACGGCTCGAACCTGCCGATTGCCGCGTTCGCCCTCACGGGTTATTCGGCTGTGCTTCTTTGGCGCAACATGCCGTCGCGTTGCATTGGCGCGCTCGAGCCAAATCTCTCGCTTATGTATCACCGAAATGTGAAGGTTGCGGATATCTTTGCAGCTCGGCTTCTCCTGGAAGGTGGCGGAGCGACGATTTCATTCGTCGTGCTGTCGATTGTGTTCATAGCGACCGGATTGATCGAACCACCGGAGGATGTTCTAAAGGTGATGGGGGCATGGCTAATGCTCTCTTGGTTTGGTGTTTCGCTGGCCGTTCTGCTCGGTTCTCTTGCCCTAGAATCGGAGTTGGTCGAGAAACTCTGGCACCCCACTGCGTACTTGCTCTTCCCGTTGTCGGGTGCCGCATTTCTTGTCGACGCGCTTCCTTCGGACGCCCAACACTATATCCTCTATCTGCCGATGGTGAATGGCGTCGAATATCTTCGCGAGGGTTATTTCGGTTCCCGCATTCAAGCTCACTATGACCTAGGGTACATGACTTTGATGAACATGTTCCTCCTTCTTCTTGCGACGGCAAAGTTACGCAAGATAAGCCGGGAGGTGGTCCCGGAATGATCAGGCTCGTAGATGTTTCGAAATATTATGCGACGCGCGTCGGGTCGACAAAAGTGTTCGACAACGTGAATCTCCAAGTAGCGCCGGGTGAGAGAATTGGCATTCTCGGGCGCAACGGCGCCGGCAAGTCAACCATGATCCGGTTGGTCAGCGGTGCTGAGATGCCAACGTCGGGTCGGATCGAACGAACTATGAGCGTTTCCTGGCCACTGGCATTCGGCGGAGCTTTTCAGGGCACATTGACGGGTCTCGATAACCTCCGCTTCATCTGCCGGATCTACGGCGTCGATCCCGAAGCCGAGATTGCTTTCGTCGAGGAGTTCTCAGAACTCGGCATCTACTTGCGCGAGCCGGTAAGAAGCTACTCTTCCGGTATGCGTGCTCGGCTCGCATTCGCCATCTCTATGGTTATCGAATTTGATTGCTTTCTCATCGATGAAATCGTTTCGGTTGGCGACGCACGTTTTCATGACAAGTGCAATTACGAGCTGTTCGAAAAGCGCGGTAATCGAGCGATGATCATCGTGTCGCACGATGCAGCCTATATCCGAGAGCATTGCAGCCGTGCCGCTGTCCTCGCAGAAGGTCGGCTCCACCTGATGCAAAGCCTCGACGAAGCATTCGACTTTTATCACCGGGAAACCACACTCGCGGCATGAACTGGCTGGCGAGAAAGACCGCCCTCCCGGCTCGTCACGCCTGGCTGTGGCTTAACCGTAATTCGCTTGCGAACGCGGACCGCAACGGCGCGCCAAGATTGCTCGTCGACGTCTCGGCGATCCTGCGGCACGACGCACAGACGGGCATCCAGCGTGTCGTTCGAGCGGTTTGGTCCGAGCTTCGCCGCCGCAGCGACTGCGGTTTTGGCCTCGTCCCTGTCTATGCCAGTCAGAGTCATGGCTATTGCTATGCGCCGGCCGACTGCCTCCAACGATCAGAACCATTGTCGCGCCAGCCCGTGAGCGCCGGTCCGAAGGATATCTTCCTGGGCTTGGACCTGTCGGCGCATCTGCTTCCGCATTACCGACGACAGTTGCGGGCGTGGCGACGGAACGGGGCGACAGTGAGCATCATTGTTTACGACATGCTGCCACTGACCCGGCCGGAATGGTTCAGCCCTCGGGCGGTCGGGCATTTCCGCAGATGGTTCAATGTGGTGAGGACCGAAACTGATCAAGCGCTTTGTATCTCGGATCAAGTCGCCCGAGAACTGCGCCAGGAACTCGCACTAACTGGTGGAACGGATCTGCCGCGCGTTGGACGACTGCAAATGGGCGGCGATATCACAGCTTCCTTGCCCTCGATGGGCATAACCGAGGATACGCGACAGCTACTGGACGGCCTCCGTTTCAGGCCCGCCATTCTGATGGTCGGCACGATCGAGCCGCGCAAGGGACATGATATAGCCTTGGATGCCTTCGAACATCTCTGGGAAACGCGACCGGGCCGAGCGCCCGATCTCATTGTGGTTGGCAAAGCTGGTTGGAAAACCGAGCGTCTTCAGGACCGAATACGGTCCCACCCGCAATTTGGACGTCGGCTTCACTGGCTCAATACGGTCAGCGACGAAGCGTTGTGTGGCTTTTATGATGGCTGTCGAGGTGTGTTCATGGCATCGCGCGGCGAGGGGTTTGGCCTCCCGCTGATCGAAGCTGCGGCTCACCATCGTTTCGTGCTTGCTCGAGACCTCGCAGTCTATCGCGAGCAGCAGCTGCCTAATGTTCTATATTTCGACAATGACCGGCCGGCCGCTCTGGGCGACAGGCTGATGGATCTTCTGGGCGCGGGTCAACGCGGCGCAGCACCGACGGTCGACTTGCCGACGTGGGGTCACTCCGTCGACGCGCTGCTCGTGGAACTGGGAATGCATGGGCGGGAGCGCCAGGCAGCATGACCTACAGCATCGTTACCCTCGTACATGATGCTCAGAATGATGTGGATCTCCGCCCTTAGGCGCCCTCTGAGGCACCACGAATTGAGCACCGCATTTCATAATATCGCGATACTTGGCGCCAACCTCGGCGGCTATCAGGCGAAAATGAACACTGAACATGGCGAGCGCAAGCGATCATACTCATCCCACGCGCCGCATGTGCAAAATCCGGTTCTCCGAGGTGCACAATCGTGTATCATCATCGCGTGATGAACAAGAAAGTTCAATTCGACCCCTACCGAAAAGTCGGACTCGAAAGCCAAAAATCTTATCGTGCGAAAATAGATGATGGCTTCTTCAATCGTTTCCTTTCTGGCGAAGCCATTCTTGACATCGGTTTCGCAGGCCACGAAGGCGATGGTCAGCCGATTGTTCTCCAAGCTATTGGTATAGATAAAGACTATCCGGGTTACGACGGTATAAAGTTGCCGTTCGGTGATGAAAGTCAGGATGCAATCTATAGCAGCCATTGTTTTGAGCACATTGAAGACTATTCACTGGCTCTTCAGGAGTGGTACCGTGTATTGAAAGTAGGTGGATTCCTGATTATAATTGTCCCTCACCAGCATTTATTTGAGAAGCGGGATGCACCACCGTCAGCGTGGAATCTAGATCACAAGCGATTCTACACACCCGCGTCGCTTCTTGCCGAAATCGAATCATCCTTGCCGCCAAACTCGTTTAGGGTGCGGCATCTCTGCGACAACGACCTTGGCTACGATTACGACATTCCTCCGCTGGACCCCGCAACTGGCTGTTTCGAGATTGAGCTAGTCTTGGAAAAGATTGCTCAACCTCACTGGGACGTCGAAGATGGTACGTCTCGATTTTATCGGGCGAACGAGTTCACGCCGTGCAATCATTCGGACTGGTGGATCGAGACGGATTTTACTGCGGGGCCAGGTTTCTGGATTTGGGGTCCATACGCGCGCCTGCGCAAAGGCCTGTATTCAGTAACATTGGTTCTCGAAGCAATTGGGCTCGAGGACACGCAGGAGCTCGCCTATCCGATCAAATTCGATATCGGACGAAATGAAATCGGGACCGAAGACTTCCTGGTCCTGGAAGGCAAGGAAGGTGTGACGCAGCTTCGACAAGGTCGCATTGTTTTGGAATTCTATAACGACCAGCCCGATTCTAAACACGAATTTCGGGTTCAACTTGGCGGCGCGCCATTTGGTGGCCGGCTTCGGTTTTACGGTGCCGAACTCAAGTATCTCGGGCATACCCGAGAGGTACGAAGATGACGCTTTCCACTAAATATTCGTCATTCGCGGGGCTAATCGAAGAATGCGGAAACACTGGAGTTTCGTGCCGCATCGCAATAGAGCAGTTGCGGCCGGTTACACGCGGGGGCGGACGTGTCGGTAGTGCAGGTTAGCGCGAATTGGGAGTGGCGTTTTGAAAATCACCCGCAATAAGGCACCGGCCAAAGGTCCGGAACGTGAAGACCGACCGGGGATTTCAACCCTCAACGAGTTGATGACGCTCTATGATGAGCCGTTCGTGAAAGCCGCATACCAGCTCATACTCGGGAGAAAAGCTGACTCTGTCGGCCTTGGCTATTATGCAAATAGATTACGACGAGGGCACAGTCGTATTTCGGTTCTCCACCAGCTCGCGAAGTCATCGGAAGCGGTGGAAGGTTGGGATGAACTGCCCGGCTTGCGTCATGCCATCGAGCGCTTTCAGAACTCCCGCAGGCTGAAGGGTTGGAAACTCGCTCGGGCGGACCCCGAGCTAGGCCGAACTCCGGCTGCTCGACGAGACCGAATCCTTCAGAACAGCGTCGCCGCCGAACGACAGAAGATTGAGGAGTCGCTGTCGTGCCTTTCTGTGCAGTATGAGATCATGAAGCATATCGTGGTCGACCTTACCGCCGCTAGCGATTCGGTCGGCGCGGGCCATTCTTCTAATCGGACCGATTTGACCGCTCATCGCGAAATCGAGGTGCTAAATCTTCGAGCGAGGCGCGTTGAAGAAATTCGGGAGTTCGATCTGCCGGAAACCGCGCGCACCGTGCTCGATACGTTGCGGTTCTAAGACCCGGAGAGATCATGCGCATCGTTATCGATTTCCAGGGCGCTCAGACGGGCAGCCGATTCCGTGGAATCGGACACTATTCAACAGAGTTCGTCAAATCGCTGGTTTGCCATTGCCCCGATGATGATATTTTTCTCGCACTGAATGGGCTGTTTCCCGACTCGATTGAACAAATTCGTGCCGAATTCGACGGAATTTTACCGCAAGAAAACATTAGAGTTTGGTATACGCCGGGACCGATAGAACACTTCAGTGAGGCGCCGGGCAATCTCCGGGAGATTGCCGAGATAACGCGCGAATATTTCCTACGATCCCTTGAGCCTGACGTCATCTTGATCACGAGTATGTTTGAGGGACTGAGTGATAGCGCGGTGGTCACTACAAAGAAATTTATCAAGGACGTGCCGATTGCGGCTATTTTCTATGACTTCACACCGCTCTACTTGCCTGACGAACAATTCCAATGGAATCCCGTGTACAGGCGCTGGTACCGCGAGCGCATCGAGAGCTTGCGCCACTGTGATCTTCTTCTGGCTATTTCCGAAAGCAGTCGGCAGGAGCTCATTAAGCAACTCGGCACCGCTCCTGAACGAATAGTCAACATCCTCGGTGGGCGGAACGAGGCATTCACCTGCAGAACATATCGTGACGATCAACGCGACGAGATTCTGCAGCGCTTCGGCATTACGAAACCCTTCATCCTCTATACGGGAGGGATCGAACCGAGCAAGAATCTGAAGGCGCTCATTGAGGCTTTGACTTATTTGCCCGTGGGCATGCGCCAAAAATACGAATTCGTCTGCGTCGGAAAGCGCAACGCAGGTGAAGTTGAGCAGATCCAGAGTTTCGCGCGGGATATGACTTCGCTCGAGATGATTAGGACGGTTGGTTTCGTTTCACAATCGGACCTCATCGATCTATACAATCTCTGCGACTTATTTGTCTTTCCTTCATTGCGGGAGGGTCTCGGGTTGCCGCCGCTGGAGGCGATGGCTTGCGGTGCTCCGACCATCGTCTCGGACCGGACCAGCCTGCCCGAAGTCGTCGGAAATCCGGATGCGCTTTTTGATCCACTTTCGCCTAGATCAATTGCGGCCAAAATCGCGGAAGTGCTAAGCGACCAAGAACTCCAGCGCTCGTTGGTCGAAAGGGGGCTTGATCGGGCGAGAGAACTCACTTGGGATGCGACCTGCTTAAGTGCAGCTAGGGAGATTCATACTCGATTCTCCTCGCGCGCGTCACTCGACCGAAGCCGACGCACGGTCGTCTCGCAGACGCGCCTTTTCAAACCCAATGCCAAGCGGATCATTATCCAAAAGCTTGATCACCATGGCGATTTCCTGCTCGGGCTTCCCGCGATGGCGAAGGTGCGGGCCCGCTATCCGGATGCGAAGATTGAAGCATTGGTCGGCAGCTGGAATCGCACTGCGGCGGAAGCTTGTGGCCTTTTCGACGAAATTCATACCCTGGACTTTTTCAAGGCAAAATCATCGTTGCGTGCGGGCATCGACGACACAGAACTAGAGATGCTGGTTACGCAACTTCCATTCTACGACTATGCGATAGACTTGCGCCGGCAGACCGACACGAGATTTATCCTGGTCAAGCTGAAGGCGGATCGGTATTTTGGATATCGCACGGGCGACGAACGGATCGATCGTTTGCTAACGAGGCCGCTTGAGATCCACCCCGACGCCGGCGGGGAGCGCGGATATTTCGACGAGACGCACACCTGTGAGCAAATGCTGCGTATCATTGAGGCTTTGCCGTTTGACGCGAACGACTATGTTCGGTTGCCCGATCTTGGAAAGCGCGCGCCTGTACGCCAAGGCAGCGTTGCCATCTTCCCGCGGGTAGGGAATGATGCCCGCCAATGGGACTCTGCCTATTTCGAGGAGCTGATCCGATCATTGGCGGCCGATCCTGCCGTAACTGAAATCAATCTCTTTTGTGGTCGCGCCGCAGAACTGGATGACATCCGATATCCGCGAATTGAAAAAGTCCACATTCAGGCGGGGCTGGCGTTTAGTGATCTTTTTAGCGCTTTGTCTGCCAATGCGGTTTGCGTCGGCAACAATTCTTTCGGAGTTCATCTTGCCGCCTACGCAGGCTGCCGCACAATCGGTATCTATAGCGGCCATGAGTTGCCACAGCAATGGGGGCCTCCATTTGGTGACTCACTGACCATCACAGTCGACGCACCGTGTGCTCCATGTCATCTGCCCGATCGCCAGAGTTGTCCACACGACCTGTTCTGTCTCAACGATATTTCCGTAGAAGTGGTGAAAGCCGCGGTGCTCGATTCCCTCGCCGGTCATCCAGTACCGGAAAACTATTCTCGGATCACTCGCAACAATCCAGCGTCGGCAGTCAAGCCGTTGATCGATGCAGTTAACAAGAGCAAGTTCTCGGGCAGAATAGATGATCTCAGTCGCGAGCAAAGAGTTGCGTTCGCTGCTTCAGTTGCGATTAACTTCCCAGAACGGGTTTCCGCTCGTCGCTGCATCTATTTCGATGTTTCTGGGCTCATCGAGCGGACTCTTGTCGGGCAGGCGACTCAGACATTCAAAAATGTCGTGGCGACTATCGAAACGTTGCGCAGGCAAGTGGGCGGTGCTGTTGTGCCGGTTGCGACAGGCCCTCATGATCATGAGTTTTACGCCGTGGATCTTGGGAGCATTGAGGAGACGCTATATTTCGGCGATCGGTTCCGGCGCATCGTTAGACCAATTGCCGGCGATGTTTATGTTGGTCTGCACACGTATACGAGACGCAACCCCATGCAATGGAACCTGCTGGCAACATGGCGGCAGATGGGCGTGTTCACCATCTTCGGCGTTCCCGAGATGATTGATTTCGAGAGCCTCAGCGACCGCCGGAGTGAAGAGTCGGAGGTCTGCGCCTCGTACCTTTTCGCTATAGCGCATTTCGATGCCCTAGTCTCAAGTACAGAACCGCAGAGCGCCGTTCTGAAGGAATGGCTCGAAGAGTTTGGCCCGCAACGGCTGCGGAAGATCGCCTTGAGCAGCAACCTGCTCGATCTTGTGGATGCTCATTTGCGAGGCTCCGTCGCGAGTACTTCGGAGAAGGCCGCCGGAAGCCAGAATAATGGTGGTGGCACAGCGATTCGGCGATTGATGACCGGCCGCGGCGATAGCCATCAGGATAATGCGTTGAGAAGCAACAGGAACGTTCAATGACCGAAGGTGATTCCGGGAGTGGGATCGCTGCGGAGATCCAGTCCACCTTGACCGCGCTGTCGGGGGCGATGACTAGCGCCTATCTCGACAGCGTTGTGCACGTCGCGGACGTACTGACCTCCGCGATCCGAGGCGGCGGCAAGTTGCTGATTATGGGGAACGGCGGCTCAGCGGCAGACGCGCAGCACATCGCAGCTGAGCTGATCGGCCGCTACAAAATCGAGCGGCGAGGCTTGCCAGCAATCGCATTAACCACGGACAGCTCGATCCTGACTGCCTGGAGCAACGATTACAGCTACGATACTGTCTTCAGCCGACAGGTCGAGGCACTTGCTCAAACCGGCGACGTCGTCTGGGGCATTTCTACTTCTGGCAACTCTAAGAATGTCGTCCTGGCGTTCGAGGCGGCGCGGGCACGGGGCATTACGACGGTCGGACTGCTCGGACGTGACGGCGGAATGCTCGCATCGCTGAGCGACTATGCGATGGTCGTCCCACTGCGGAACACAGACCAGATTCAGACCGCTCACATTCTCACCTACCATGCACTTTGCGCGGAACTGGACAGGGCGTTCGAGCACTCAAATGCGTGAAGCGACTGCCCGTTTGAAAGTCCTCGTCGTTGGGGACGTGATGCTCGATGAATATTGGTTTGGCGAGGTGAGCCGTATTTCGCCGGAAGCACCCGTTCCAATCGTAAAGGTCGAACGTGCCGATGAGCGACCCGGCGGCGCGGCGAACGTGGCGCGGAACGTCGTCGCTCTTGGGGCCCAAGCGACGTTGCTGTCGGTTGTGGGCGCTGACAGTACGGCGCAGCGGCTTCGGAGCGTGCTAAATGAAATGGGTATTGGCCACACACTTCACGAGGACTCAGGAATTCGTACGACGCTCAAGTTGCGCGTCATCGGACACCAGCAACAAATGTTGCGGATCGACTTCGAAAATGCTCCTTCTCATGGCTCACTGGAGGCCAAACGATCCGAGTTTGCCCGCTGTCTGGATGCACACGACGTCGTAGTCTTTTCCGATTACCGTAAAGGCGCATTGGACCGGGTGGCCGAGCTGATCAGTCTTGCCCGGCAGCGCGGAAAGCTCGCAATTGTCGACCCTAAGGGCCGTGATTATTCACGTTACGCTGGCGCGAACGTGATTACTCCCAATCGTGCCGAACTCGCCAATGCGACCAGGGGGTGGGATGGAGAAGCAGAAATGGATCGCGAAGCGCAGCGGCTCCGCGAAGAGCTCAACCTGGACGCCCTTCTTCTAACCATGAGTGAGCAGGGGATGAAACTGTATTACGATGGAGTGAGCCTCCATCGCCAAGCTCAGGCGAAAGAGGTTTTCGATGTCTCAGGCGCGGGAGACACGGTCGTGGCTGCACTTGCTGTTAGCCGCGGTCTTGGAAAGCCGTGGGAGGAAGCTATGGATTTCGCCAACGCTGCAGCGGGGATCGTGGTCAGCCGTCTTGGGACGTCGGTCGCGACGCTCGACGAAGTGCTGGCGTCGCTCGATGGACAAGCGGCACTAGAAACCGAAAATGGGACTGAGTAAAAAAATTCTGTCGGCCAAAGAACTGGCTCGAACTGCTTCGTTGGCGCCCAGGCCAATGGTGTTTACTAATGGCGTGTTCGATTTGATCCACCCTGGCCACGTCACATATCTGCATGAGGCACGCGCGCTTGGCGCCTCGTTATTCGTGGGTCTCAACAGTGACTTCTCGGTTTGTCTGCTGGAGAAAGGCCCTCACCGGCCTATTAACTCTGAACAGGACCGCGCAATCATGTTGGCCGCGCTCGAATCTGTGAGCTTTGTGGCGCTCTTTGACGACAAGAATCCGGTATCTCTTATAAAACAAGTGCGGCCAGACATTTACGTCAAGGGCGGCGACTATGATGTCGAGAAGCTAGAGGAAACTGCGTGGGTGAAGAGTTGGGGCGGCCGCGCTCAGGCGCTACCATTCCTGGCGGGCTATTCAACAACAACTCTCTTGCAACGGATTCAATCGCTAAGCTGTTGAGAGGTTTGGAATGCGACGCGCGCTGCTTCTTGATCGAGACGGCGTTATCAACGTCGATCACGGCTACGTGGGAAGACCGGAAAATTTCGAGGTCATTCCCGGAATCGTTGAGGTCCTGCGGGCCGGGCAGGAGCACGGATATCTTCTGATAGTCGTGACGAATCAGTCGGGAATCGCGCGTGGCTATTTCACGGTCGAAGATTATGCGGTTCTTGAGGCGCACATGCGGGATCACTTTTCCAAATTCGGAATTACGTTTACGGATATCTATCATTGCCCTCATCATCCTCAGGGAATCGTCCCTGATCTCGCAGTCGAGTGCTCGTGCCGAAAGCCCGCACCAGGACTAATCCTCCATGCGGCGGACGACCACGACATTGATCTTGGCCAGTCTATCCTATTGGGCGACAAGCAGACCGATATTGAAGCCGCGACCGCAGCTGGCGTGGGAAGGGCAATCCTGATTAGGAATGCCGGCGAAGCGAAACAGTCGTTCACCGAGGTTCTGACTGCTCTCAAGTGCGTTTAGAGACTGTTTCGAAACGGAATCGAACTCAAGGGCAGGAATTCTGTATGATTCCAATTGGTTGCACCATCAAGACGAGCGTATGGCAGCATGACTCAACCTTGTTTGCCTCCGGAAAACCCGGCGCGGTTCCGTTCAGCAACATTTTCACCGTGATCCATATGCCGGCGCTCTCTTCGTCTTTCGTGGACACAGCGGATCGCTGGTGAACATCATCTGGCATGACGGCACCGGCACGTCGCCTTTCGATAACCGCCGGTTCGGTATGGAAAGATCCAATCTGAGCATGGCCGAATATACCGCGCTTCTGTCGGGACTGGACTGGGTCAGGCTGACGCCGCAGCTTGTGAGCTTATGATAATATGGCTCCTGGTTGCCTGGTTGGTAAGCGCCGACGGAATCCGGCGTTGACGTGAGCGTCAGTTTCCGCCGCAGCAGCGTTTGAACTTGAGACCGGATCCGCAAGGGCATGGTTCGTTGCGTCCGACCTTCTGCTGTCTGTGCGTCTGGAGGATGAAATCATTGCCCTCGTCGATCCGGGCGAGCCTCCAAAGTGCGACGAGAACTCGAGGAATGAGCGCCGCACAATCATCGCGCAGCTCGTCTGCATCCTCGCGTTCTTCGAATGGCTCGTCGGTCTCCATGAAACCGACGAAGGTGGTGACGAGATCTTGCGTGCGATCGTCCTCTGACAGACTGATCCAATAATCTGGGTCGAGCCGCATCGCCTTTCCAAAGCCGCGGACCCAGGCACGGACTTTGGCATGATCCTGCTTCTGTCCGGCGATGCCGAAGCTGGGATGGAAACCAGGCCAACCTTTTTGAAGCTCAGCTTCGATGTGGTCCTTGCGCGAAACGACCGCAGCGAGCGCGCGCCTCAGCGCAGCTTCGTCCTCGGCGTCCGGCATCCTGGTCCAAAGCCCCGCAACCCAATCGCGAAGACCCAGGTCAGGAGTGACCAGCACCCCCGTCAGGTATCCGTCCATCTCGAGCGGCGGGAGCAAATCGGAGGGCAGCTCGGGTGCTGCAAGAATGGCTGAGAAGTTGCCGGTCACGCCGCCTGAGCGATAGCCCGATCAGCCTGCCAATGCCACGGCAACAGCTCGTCGATGCGATTGATCGGATGGCTACCGATGCGCTCGATGACGTCAGTGAGATAGGCCTCCGGCTCGACACCGTTCAGACGACAGGTGCCGATTAGCGAATAGAAGAGCGCAGCGGCTTCGCCGCCCTTCTCGGATCCAACGAACAGCCAGTTGCGTCTTCCGAGGGCAACACCGCGCAGGGCGTTCTCGACGAGGTTGTTGCTGATCTCGAGCCGGCCATCATCACAATAGCGGACCATCGCCGCCCAGCGGTTGAGCGGATAGCGGCAGGCGCGCGCCAGCACGCTGTCGGAAGACAGGCCACGGTGCTGCAACTCGAGCCAGCGCCTCAAGGCGTCTAGCTTGGGGATCGCCTCGCTTTGGCGGATCTCTTTACGAATGTTCGGCGGTGCACCCTTGAGGTCGCGCTCGATCTCGAACAGCTCGGCGATCCGCACAACGGCTTCGGCAGCGATCGGCGACGGTGTCTTCTCGAGGATATCGGTGAACTTACGACGCGCATGGCTCCAGCAGCCGACCTCGACGATATCGCGCGGCGTCTTGCTCTTGGGATCGCGATAGAGGGCATTATAGCCAGCAAAGCCATCGGCCTGGAGAAACCCACGATATCCCGCGAGGTGCTGGGCAGGATGGGCACCGCTACGATCGGCACTGAATCGGAAGGCGACCGCCGGCGGGCTCATATCGCCGCTCGAGCGATCATCGCGCAGATAGACCCAGAAATGCCCGATCGCAGTGCCGTCGTCGGCACCAAGCAGGGTCACGGGGGTATCGTCGCCGTGGATCTTGGCAGCGCCGCGAACATGGTGGAGCAGCCGCTCGCCGAGCGGCGCCATCAGCCACGCCAGCTTGCGCGCCCAACGGCTCATCACATCGCGATCGATATCGAGGCCAAACCGCCGAAAGATCACCGACTGCCGGTTCCACGGCAAATGATCGGCAAAGCGGCTGACGGCGAGATGAGCAAGAAGCGCGCTCGAGGCCATCACTTTGGGCAAGGGTAGGTCCACGGCAGGCGCCTGGCGGATCGTCTCGCACCGCCGGCAGGCAACGCGTGGGCGGACATGCCGGATGACGCGAAACCGCGCTGGGACATAGTCGAGCACCTCGGTGACGGCTTCTTCGATCTGCACATGGCTATCCGTGTCGCCGCACGCGCACGGTCCTGGATGATGCTCCACCGACTGGCGCGGCAAACTGGCGGGAAGCGGCTTGCGGCAACCCGGCTTGGCTGGGCTCTTCTTTGCGGGTGCGGGAACGTCATCATTGGCCGGCTCGGGCAGCACGACCTCATCGAACATCAGCCGCAGCTGCGCGATATCCTGCTTCTCCGAGCTGCGGCCGAACTGGATCCGCAGCAATCGTGCGAGCCGATGTTCGAGCTTCTCGATCTGCCGGGTCTGCGCTTTGACGGTCGCTTCCGATGCCGCGAGATTAGCTTCGGCAAGCGTCACGAGATCGACCATCTCGCGCAGCATTTTGTGCAGGAGAACGGGATCCGTGGGCAGGCGATCGAGGTCGAAACGCATGCCTGATCGTCTAGCGAAACCCGGTTGGAATCGCTAGCGAAAAGCGCAGAAAACCAGCATTTTTAGGTCATGCCGCGACCGGAATAGCGACCTCGTCAAGGACAATCGCCCGCTTCCAATCGAGCCCCTCGACAAGCATTGCCATCTGGGCTGCGGAAACGCGCAATGCACCCTCTTGGGCACGTGGCCACACGAACTTGCCGCGCTCAAGACGCTTTGCGTACAAAACTAATCCGGACCCGTCCCAGACCAGGGCCTTTAGCCGGTTACCGCGCTTGCCGCGGAACAGGAAAACGGCGCCCGAAAAAGGATCGAGCAGAAGAATGTTGCGAACCTGAGCGGATAGCCCGTCGAAGCCTTTGCGCATGTCGCATGGCGCCAAGCACAAATAGATCTTCGCCGACGGCGGCAATCCGAACATTACCGGCAGAGCTCGCTGACGACATCCAGCACCAATCTAAGCGCGGCGCGATCGACCACGCGATCCACCGACACCGTCAAGCCAGCCGAACTACGGATCTCAATGCGGCCCGACCCCGCTGCGCCTGTCGGTTTAGGAGATGCAGCCAACTCGATCGGCACGAACCCGGCCATTGCACCCGCCAGAAGTTGCTTGCGCCAGGTGTAGAGCTGCCCAGTGTAGAGACCGTGCCGACGCGCAACCAATGAGATGATCGCGCCGGGCTCTGTTGTCTCGCGCACGATCGCCAGCTTCTGCTCGTCGCTCCAACGACGCCGGCGCTCCGCGTGAACAACTACAGCGGACTGACTACGACCGCTTGTACAACCGTCTTATGACTGATCCGACACTATTCGCTCGTCCTCCACAGAGGAGTCGAGCTGGATCAAATCCGAAGCGTCATCAATGCCGGGGTCCGTCGGCGCGTACCCTGGTTGACTGAAAGCGGCGCTTTTTTGGTCGCTCTCGAGGCGCCTTCGCCCCTTCGCCTGGCAAACTCGACGATCACTGCGAGTAGTCGAATGTTCACAACCGCAACCCCAAATCTCACGCAATATCGCAGGCACGGCAATCGGACGTTGACCCCAATTCACACTCAGGCCGGGAGGCTATGTGATCGGGATCAGCGGATCTTAAGAGGCTTGATCTACCACTCCGTGATGCGAGCCATGATTGCTCTGCTCAACTCATCATCCGGGTGCGACACAAGTCCGACATATCCGCTATTGAACGCGTACGTGAGGCCAAACAGCTCAGCCAAATGGCGAAAGGAAGTTTCGCTGTAGGTGGTGCAGTGGCCGTTACGCGGCGCGATGTACCACCAGTTGCCGCGAATAATCATAAAATCGCTCGGCTGAAGCGACTGGCCAACGATCATGATCTTTCGCTCGCCCATGCAGCCGAGCATTGCCTCGAACGTCTCCAGTGGACGCGGACTGTGCTCGACGACCTCGAATGCAGTCACGGCGTCGAAAAGGCCATCCGGCATCGCGGGACTCGAAAATGGGTCGTAGCTGGCGACGTTGTATCCCCGCGCGTTCATCGCGCCCGCAAACACGCCCGAGCCAGCGCCGTAATCGAGAACGCGAACGTCCTTGAGCATGTCAAACCGGATCAACCATTCCGCGGCCGTGGCCTCGGGTCGGGCCCGTGCGTAGTCGGGGTCAACTAGAATATAATCATTATTGTAGACGAAGCGCCGGAAGTCATCGCGAGACCACTGATCGAAGAAATCGGTGAAAGTACATTCGCAATTTCCGCAGCGATAGTAGAACGTAGGGATGCCAGAGAATCCGTGGAGGTACGGCTCGGCACCGCAGAACTTGGCAAAGTCCACCACATCGAACGGCGCTGTCGTCGAGCCGCACAACTTACATGGCGGCGATTGCCCGAGGGCCCTCCGATAGAGTTCGCCGCTCACGTTCATCGCCGCAGTCCTAGCGCCAAGCGGGTAACCGGTAAACAACGGTGTTCGCAATGATCCGCGAGCTTTACTCGCACACGAAGCACTGGCTCGATCTGGCAGCCTTGCTTGTCTGTGCTGCAGCCAGAGGGTTCATCAGATCGGGGAGGATACAAGCGAGGCGCTCGAGTGGGTTCCGCTAGTCTCCTTGACCGTCCGTTCCCGATATGGATGCCGCCAGTGCGACAGCGGTATCGTCTAGGTGTCGGCGCCCAAGCGCCTCATCCAGCGGGCTGGGCGACGCCATCGACGTTCGCCAGGGTAATACTGGCGTCGCCATATAAGACGGCACGGTTTAATGGACGGATCCTTACCTGAGGCTCAAACAAGCCACCGTCCACGATGGCACCCTGTCTTGATGCCGCTAGTACTCCAACTCGCGTGGCGATGGCCCGAGGTCCAGAAGGACTTGGTCGCTTCGACCACCTTACAAAGTTCCCAACCACCTGGAGGATCTGACCGGCCTGAACCGGTCGCCCGATCGGACGGGAGATCGACCAAGGGAATGCCGTATTGCAATTCTGCGGCTTCACTCCCAAGGACTTCCCTGCCATTACGAATATAGATTCGAAACCCTTTGGCCAATTAAACCCGGCAACGCACATTCCGACCATCAGCGAAGCTGACGCGCGAGCGATGAAGCCGGATTATTGCTTCGTGCTCCTGTGGCACTCCAGGAAGGACATCTTCCAGGCGGAAGAGGATTATCTGAATGCCACGAGCAAATTCATTTTTCCTTTCCCCAAAATCGAGTTTATCTAAGTATGAAAACAGCTCTGATTACTGGAATCACCGGCCAGGATGGCGCCTATCTTGCCAAGCTGCTGCTCGGCAAAGGTTACAAAGTTTACGGCGCGTATCGGCGGGCTGCATCGACTAATTTCTGGCGGACGGACGAGTTGCGGATAACGCACCATCCGAATTTCAAGCTTGTGGATTTTGATCTTACCGATTCTGGTTCTTGTCTTCGGATGATCCAAACGGCTCAGCCCGACGAGATTTACAATCTTGCAGCGCAGAGCTTTGTCGGCATGTCGTTCGACCAGCCGGCCGCGACGGCGACTATTACGGGAATCGGTCCATTACACCTACTGGAAGCCATTCGCGCTGTGAATCCGAGCATTCGTTTCTATCAGGCGAGCACTTCGGAAATGTTCGGCAAGGTGCAGGCGGTTCCTCAGTCCGAAACGACGCCGTTTCATCCGCGCAGCCCCTACGGCGTCGCGAAACTCTACGGCCACTGGATCACCGTGAATTACCGCGAAAGCTATGGAATCTTTGGCGCCAGTGGTATCTTGTTCAACCATGAGAGCTCCCTTCGGGGGCTCGAATTTGTGACTCGGAAGATCACTTCGGGACTTGCTCGGATCAAGGCCGGAAAGCTTGACGTGCTTACCCTTGGCAACCTTGACGCTAAGCGGGACTGGGGTTTCGCGGGAGATTACGTCGAGGGCATGTGGCGCATGCTGCAGGCAGATGAGCCGGACACGTTTGTTCTAGCGACCAACCGCACGGAGACGGTTCGAGATTTCCTTCGCATGGCAGGCGCAAGCGCCGGATTTGACCTCGTTTTTGAAGGTTCCGCCGAACGGGAAGTCGCCGTCGACAAGGCGTCGGGAAAGATCGTAGCGAAGGTCGATCTCGCATTTTATCGCCCAGCCGAAGTTGATCTCCTAATCGGCGACGCTTCGAAGGCCAGAGCGGTCCTTGGATGGTCGCCGGTCAAGACGCTCGAACAGATGTGCCAGGAGATGGTCGAATCCGATCTGCGGCGTGTAGATCAAGGCTGGATGTTTTAGGTTTGCTCTAGGACGCAATCTCAACAGAAAAGCTGCAGAATGAATCGCCAAGGAGCTAAGCGTTGAAGGCGTTGGTTACGGGTGTGGCTGGCTTTACCGGACGATACCTCGTTGAGGCACTGGCCAAGCGCAATATTCATATAGTCGGCATCGCGCAGTCGGGCGCTCGTCTCGCGCACGTCGATCGGATTTACACTGCCGACATCACGGACATCGATGTAATCCGGACGATAGTACTGGCGGAAAAGCCCGACTTTGTGGTGCACCTCGCCGCAATCTCATCCGTGGTCCACGACAATGTCGATGAAATCTACCGCACCAACGTGATTGGGACCCGCAACCTTTTGGAGGCACTAACTGCTCTCGAGGTTGCACCTCGCAGCATCCTGCTCGCCAGCAGCTCAAATGTTTACGGTAATCGTAACGACGGAATTATGAGCGAAAACATGCGGCCGGACCCCGTCAACGACTATTCGATTAGCAAAGTCGCCGCCGAAATGGTTGCGGGCCTTTACCGTTCACGCTTGCCCATCTGCATTGTCCGGCCGTTCAACTACACCGGCGTGGGCCAGTCGCCTTCCTTCCTAATCCCAAAGCTAGTGCAGCACGTCCGATCAAGAGCGAAAAGCATTCGCCTCGGCAATCTCGAAGTTGCGCGCGATTTTTCCGATGTGCGCTTTGTGGCCGAAGTCTACTGCCGACTTCTTCGATGCTCGAGAGCGATCGGCCGGACGGTCAACGTGAGTTCTGGAAGTGCGTACAGTCTAGATGAGATTCTGCGTAAGATCGCATTAATCAGCGGCTGTGAGCTTGAAGTGGAGGTCGACCCGGCGTTGGTCCGCGACAACGAAGTCCGCAGGCTCTGGGGAGATTCCTCGCTGCTGGATCAATTGATTGGTCCGGTCGACCGCATCCCTCTTGAAGAGACTCTATGCTGGATGCTCGAGGATTGATGCCTTGCGCGTGACCTTGTGGGTGGACGCGCTCGAGCCGCGACCAAGCGGTATCGGCCGTTACACGTGGGAGTTGTGCAAGGGACTCGATGAGCGCAGTGAACTGTCGCCGCTTTTCTTTCGGCATGGCCGGCTAGTTGAGGAACCAGCAAAACTCATTCAGGACGAGCCGCGAAAGTTGGTCCGTAGCCGACTAGTTCCGAGTTATAACTCGTGGCGCGCGCGGCGGGCGCTTCGAACGACGCTGGTTCACGGCCCGAACTACTTCCTGCCGACCCATGCCGAAACCGGTGTTATTACCATTCATGATCTTTCTGTCTTCTGCTTTCCAGATCTCCATCCGGTCAAACGGGTCGTCAACTTCGAACGTAACTTGAGGCGATCCATCGATAGAGCGCAGCAGCTGATCACCGACTCAGAGACGATGCGTCGGGAGGTGATCGAATTCACCGGCTTGGCTCCGGACCGGGTCACTTGCGTGCCGCTTGGTATCTCGGAAGCATTTCGGCCAATGCCGGCGGCGGAGCGAGATCCGGTCCTACGGCGATATGGCGTGCCGCTAACAGGCTATGGGCTCAGTCTTTCGACCCTCGAACCTCGAAAGCGCATCGACCGCTTGCTGGCGGCGTGGCGCGAGCTGCCACGTCCAACACGTGACCAGTATCCGCTCGTCATCGCTGGTGCGTCAGGATGGAACAATCAGGAGTTGCACGCGCAAATTGATGCCGCTGCGGCGGAGGGCTGGGTTCTGTCGTTAGGCTATGTTGCCGAATCCGACCTGCCGGCGCTTTATTCAGGTGCGGTGCTGTTCGCTTATCCGTCGGTGTATGAAGGATTCGGGCTGCCGCCGCTCGAAGCCATGGCCAGTGGCGTCCCGACCATCGTGGCTGCCGGGTCCTGTCTCCCAGAAGTCACGAAAGGAGCGGCAATGGTGGCGGACCCGAACGACAGTGCCGGGTTTGCCCGTGCCCTGTTACGAGCAATTGAGGACGATACTTGGCGCAGCGAAGCAATTTCATCTGGCATTAAGGTCGCAGCGGGCTACACGTGGACGCGATGTGTCGATGAGACTGTCGCGGTTTATCAACGCGTTAACGGTGCACTTGGCTGCGGGGGACAATGACTAGCAAGACTTCGAGGCGCATGTTTACGCATGCGCGACTAGCGCTAATTTTGGCGACAGGTCTCCTTGGCGGATGTGCCTCCGTCGGTTCATCGGGTCCTTCGACCGGGCGCGTTGTTAAAGCCGGACAGCAGCGTATCGAGGCTTCGGGGATCAAAGTCGTAGATGTATCGGATACAATCGCTCGAAAGCTTTCGGATCTCAATCGTCCCCTACTGTTCTCGCAGGAACTCGGTAGCGGATTTGCCGAGCCGACGATCATAGGGCCGGGCGATGTCGTCGACATCACCATCGTCGAAGCGCCGCCGGCTGTTCTCTTCTCAAATAGCGTTTCAGCGGCACAATTGATGACCGCCACTTCACTTCGTCCGAATACCGTGTCAACGGGCCTCGAATTACCGCAGCAAATGATCGACTTGAATGGGCGGATTACTGTCCCTTTCGCAGGCTCGATCCAGGCGGCGGGCAAAACTCCTCAGCAGATCGAAAGCGAGATCGTCAGCCGCTTGCGAGGGAAGGCGCACGATCCCCAGGTGGTCGTCCGGCGCGTGACCAATGCGACGGCCACGGTTACTGTGCTCGGCGACGTGGGGCAAAGTGGTCGAGTTCCGTTGACCGCTAAAGGCGAACGTATACTCGATGTGCTGGCGAGCGCGGGCGGAGCCAAGCAGTCCGTCTCCAAGAGCGTGGTCCAGATTACGCGTGCCGATCGCAGTCTAACCCTTCCGCTCGCCACGGTCGTGTCGGATGCTCGGCAGAACATCGTTCTTCAACCGAACGATGTCGTGACTGTCTACTTCCAGCCTTACACGTTCACCGTCCTCGGAGCGACTGGCACCAACGCCGAGGTGCCGCTCGAGGGCACAACGGTGACACTTTCTCAAGCCCTTGGGCGCGTCGGAGGATTGCAGGACAATCGTGCCGACATCAGAGGCGTCTTCCTGTTCCGTTTCGAAGATCCTCGGGCACTCGATCCGTCCTTAGTCGCAGGCGCGCGGACGACGGCCGATGGAAAGATCCCTGTTATTTATCGCGTTGACATGAAGAATCCGGCGACCTTGCTGGTGGCACAGACCTTCCCGATTAAGAACAAGGATGTCCTTTACGTTGCCAATGCCCCTCTGACCGACTTCGCCAAGTTCGTGGGCATTGTGTCTTCATTGACGTACACCCTCGTCAATATAGGAACGAACGTCGCGAAATAGCCGCTGCTGCGAATCTGTCTTTGCAACTCCGAATCGAAACATGGCGCTATCCTCGCACAAAATCACTCCTGTCATTCTGTGCGGCGGCAGTGGCACCCGGCTGTGGCTGCGGAGCCGGGCGGCCAAGCCGAAGCCCTTCCTTCCGCTGGTCGAGAACCAGACATTATTCGAGCAGCCGATCCTCCGATGTGCCGATGCCGCTCATTTCCACGCGCCGCTGATTGTCACC
Organism: uncultured Sphingomonas sp.; assembly: GCA_966424035.1. Taxonomy (GTDB): domain Bacteria; phylum Pseudomonadota; class Alphaproteobacteria; order Sphingomonadales; family Sphingomonadaceae; genus Sphingomicrobium. The sequence goes on from CBJLMA010000021.1 coordinate 23,474, forward strand.
GGCGCGGCGCATGTCGGGCAAGTAGAAGCTCAGCTACGCCCCACGTCCGAAGCCGAGATCCTCGTCGAACCCTCATCGCATTTCAGGTCGTGGGTCTCATAGGCACGCTCATATGACGAAGAGCTACAAATCCGATGTCTTAATGGCCATAATCACCGAACGTCAGCTCTTCGTCCCGCGACGGCAGATGTTGCCGCAAAGTCACAATCTGCGTTTACAACTAATTAACTGCGACATGCGCCTCTGCGCCGGCCCACGAAGGGACGAAGCGAGCTTGACTGCGCAGTAACCAACGATAGGGATATTGATGCTCGGCTGGGGATCAAGGTGATTTCGAGCGCTACACCTCTGAGGGAAAAGGGGAATTTGACAGAGGTGGCCGCCGCCGCAGCCGGTGGACGACGCTCCGTCGGCGTTAGCTCGCATTTCGTGTCCGGCGCCACCGCCGGCCGTCCGTTTCTCCGTGTGCCTCCATTTCCGGGGCGCAGATTGCTTCAATTCCGTGAAATCGCAGCAGCAAATGACTGCGCTTGGCCCGACATCGTTCAAGATCTTCGCAAATTTCGCGTAGGCGGAACCTACTGGGGATCGCAGCCGCGATTGCCCGCGAGATACCTAGTCCTGCGATCATCCGAGGCGCTCGAGGCGAGCCAACAGCTTATGCCCGGACAGCCCCGCATTCTGTGGGAAGTCGCAGACGAACTCACCGCCGCGCCGATGGCCACTGTCGTCGCGGACGATTGCGATCCGTGGCACATGCTTGCTTCAGCCTCGGCGGTTGTGGTGGAACCTGACGACGAGCTTCGGCTGATCGCAGCCGTTCTGGGCGTAGATTGCTACCTCTATGGCCGCTTGACCAACGAGATCCGGCAAACTTTCGACGATCCGGCCGCACTGCTCTTCCGAGCCTTAGGAGGCACGATTTTCGAAAACCCTTTCTCGGGCGAGCCGATGTCGCCGCGCGGGGCGATCGACCTGTGCAGCTTCTGGCGCGAGCTGATTGACTCTAACCGCGATATCGACGGCGGGATCGGGTTTGCCTTTTGGAAGCAGAACCATATTGCGCCGCTCTTATGGAATGGCACGAACGAGTTTCGCTTCCTGCGAAACCCGGCTGAAGTGAGACCGGGATCTTCAGTTGCGGTCTGGCGCGCCAAGGCGCCTCAGCGCGCGATCGCTCAACTCGAACGTTCGAATGGATCATTGATCGAGATTGAAGACGGTTTCTTGCGTTCGCGTGGTCTGGGTGCGGACTGCATACCGCCACTGTCGATCACCGTTGACCGCCTCGGTGCGTATTTCGATCCCTCGCAGCCAAGCCAGCTCGAGCAGATCCTTCAAGAAGGATCGATCGATGCAAATCTTATCAACCGCGCCCGCGAACTGCGACGGCTGATCGTTGAGGCGGGGATCGGAAAATATGAGCAGGGCGGCCGCTCGATTGCGCGACCCGCTCGAGAGCGGCGGCACATTCTCGTTCCGGGTCAGGTCGAGGACGATCGAGCGGTGCAGCTTGGTGGCTGCGGACTTGTGTCAAATGTCGAGCTGCTTTCTCGGGTCCGCGAGGAGGCCCCCGACGCCTATATACTTTACAAAGCCCATCCCGACGTTCTCGCCGGACATCGTCGCGGTGCGGTCGCCGACCGCGATTGTCTTCAATTTGCGGACGAAATCGTCGGGCAGGTTCCGATCGCTTCGATGATCGAGATGGTCGACGAAGTCCATGTGAACACGTCGCTCGCAGGATTCGAGGCGCTGCTTCGCGGCAAGGAGGTGACTACCTACGGAGTACCCTTCTATGCAGGATGGGGTCTCACTCGTGACCTCGGTCCGGTTCCTCAACGGCGGACAGCAAAGCGGACAATCGATGAGCTGGTCGCGGCGACATTGCTGCTTTATCCACGATATTTCGATCCCGTAACGGGACTGCCATGTCCTGCAGAAGTGGTTGTCGCGCGCCTCAGCGTCATTGAGACGGGCGATGCTGGCTTCGTCGTCAGCATGCGCCGCCTGCAGGGCAAATTCATGCGCCGCTTGAGGAGCCTGGTCCAGTGAACCGACCAACCGGAAATCTCAGCCTATTATTGCGTTCCCCCGTCCCTGCAAACGATCGGGCGCCGGAGCGGTTAAGGCCGGAAGTCCACAGTGTTGGGCGTCGAGCATTTCTCTTTCTCCAGGGACCGCCAGGCCCGCTGCTCCACCAGCTCGGAACCGCAATGCGCGAACGCGGGATCAAGGTCGAGCGGATCAATATTTGTGCCGGCGATCAAGTTGATTGGCCGGAACCGGCTACGAATTTTCGCGGCCGTTTTCGTGATTGGCCCTGCTTCTTCGACAATTTCCTGCGCGAGCACCAGATCACCGACATTTTGCTGTTTGGGGACTGCCGACCGTACCATGTCTCTGCGCGCCGCGTGGCGGCGCTTCGCGGAGTAAGGACCTACGTGCTCGAAGAGGGATATCTTCGGCCACACTGGATGACGCTCGAGCTCGACGGCGTGAACGGCCATTCGCGGCTCACTCGCAACAAGGACTGGGTGATCGAGCAAGCGAAGGCGCTCGCGCCCGAACCGTATCTCCCGCCCGTGACCGCGACCTTTCGGCGCCGCGTCCGGGATACAGCGCGCCATTATGTCGCGGTCCATGCAGGCCGCCTCGCCTACCCTTTCTATCGTACCCACCGTCCAGGATCGCCTTTGCTCGAGGCGGCAGGTTGGGCTTGGAAGTATCTCGTGCGAGGCCTGCGCGATCGGCAAACCGAGGAAGTGCTCCAAGATCTCCGGGGCAAGGAATTCTTTCTACTCCCGCTGCAGCTTTCCGGTGATTACCAGATCAGGAGCCATTCGCCCTTCCCTGATATGCTGGCCGCGGCAGCCTATGTCATGGAAAGCTTCGCGCGCCATGCGCCAGCTGGTGCGCATTTGCTCATCAAGAAGCACCCGTTCGATACTTCGCTGTTCAATTGGCGGCGCTATATCGATCGGCGAGCCCGGCGACTTGGCATTCGCGAACGTGTCCATTTCATCGACGGCGGCCAGCTCGACGAACTCGCAGCGGGAACCACTGGCATGGTTTGTGTGAACAGCACCTCTGCGACGTTGGCACTGGCTGCGGGGCGCCCTGTTTGCACGCTCGGCGATGCGATTTACAATGTTCCAGGCCTGACGTTTTCCGGGCATCTCGATGATTTCTGGACAAATCCAGAGGCACCCGACACTGAGCTATATGGCGCTTTCAGGCGCGTGCTCGTCGATCGCTGCCTCGTACGCGGTGGAATCGCGAGTGAGTCGGCCGTGCAGACGTTGATCAAATCTATGCTGGAGCGCCTGGGCTGTTAGCCAAGCGTGGAGAGCCAAGCCTCCACACTATGAAAATGCGCGTCCCAATTGGTTGCGCGGAAGGCATTCATCCGCCGCAGCTGCGCATTGCGTAAAGAGCTGTCGGAACGAGCATAATCGAGAATCGCCCCTCTCCAGCCGGATGCATCGAATGGACCCAAATAGGTCGGAATATCTCCGCAGATCTCACGGAAGACGGGTAAATCACTGGCAATTGCGGGCACTCCGCTGGCAAGGGCCTCAATAAGCGGCAATCCATAACCTTCGATGATGCTCGGAAAGAGCAAGGCGCGAGCGGACGAGAGATAGTCCGCCAGTTGTTCATCCGGGCAACTATTCAGCTCGACGACATGCTCCCGCAGCTTCTCGTTGTGATCGAGGAGGTCGAACACCGGCCGGGCTTCCCAGCCGCGCTGACCGATGATCACCAGCTTCGGCGTTTCTCTTCCAAAGCGTTCAATCAGCTCAATCCAAATATTGAGCAACAGCTGGTGATTCTTCCGCGCTTCGATCGTGCCTAGGATGACAAATTGAGGTGGATGCGACGCGGGAGAATTTGCGGGAAGTGGCAACGGGTCGCTTCCGAGCCAGGCTGAAATCGCGGACGGCATGCTTAGGCCCTCGGCCCGCGCGAAATTACCGAGTTCAAACAGTGTCGCCTGACTGTTTCCGATCACACCTGCAGCAGTGAGAAGCACCGTTCGCATTCGCTCACGATGCTTTTCAGCCTCGCCGACCCGGCAGAACTGAGGATGAGTGATCGGGATGAGGTCGTGGACGAGATAGATCGGCCTAACATCCGCCTGATCCACCCATTGGCGGAACGTTGCCGAATTCAGGCCGGTATGGCCCACGTTGAGATACTGTCGACCCTGACCCTTGCAATCGAAGTGTCGCAGGCGTTTCAAGAAGCCCGCCGCGAGACTCCTCCTGAATCGATCGCCCGGACGCTGAAGGAGTTCGAACAGGTCCTGGGACGCTTGCTTCGTTAGAATGCGTCTAAAGCGATCGTGCTGAACGACCGCCTGAGCGCGCCCACCGAAGTGTCGCAGATAGGCGAGGCACACACGGTCGACCCCGGTCGGCAGGCGGCCTTTCCAGCGCCGCCAGATCAGGCGTGTCGCGTCGAGAAGGAACGGAGCGTCGTTAGTCAGAGCGACCGATCGCTACCCGTAAGGAGCGGCCTCAGCAGTAGGAGTTGCACGACTGGTATGGACGGTCCGCGGGAGCGGTCTCGCGCATCAGGAGCTAAGATATTGAACAAAATCGCTAATCCTACGCAATGATCGATCCGCCTTAACGTCCACCAAAGAGGCTAACAAGCGCTCCACGAATAGGGATGCGGGCGGTCGCTTTCGCGCCAGGCGCTAGGCTAGTTTAGCGCGCCACTGATCCATATCGAAATCGATCCGGAGCATAGGAGGGCACCAGCCGTGGGCACAGAGACGGTGCTCTAGCTAAGCGAACACCTCCACCAGATTTTCGACGCTGTCGCCTTCGATCGAACGAGTCAGCTCGACGTAAAGCGACGCCTGAACGGTGGCCCAGGTTAGATTCACAGTGATGCTGAGCAGACCCAGGATGATCACATTGCCGAAGCCGAGCCGTGGGACGGTCAAATTGATTCCAAGGAACCGGCTGGCAAGGAATGCGACAACCACGCTGAGGATCAAGTTTGCCGCCTCGAGCACCAGCAATATCGCGAATATCTTCCAGCGGAAGCCTTCGGTCAGCTCCTGACTCCGGTTAAGCGCCATGAATATGCCTTCACGCTCCGCCGCCAAGGCTGAGGGCCCAACACACCACATCAAATAGATCAGAATGCCCGGAACAATCAGCAAGGTCATTCCGATTTCAACCCCAATGCCCAGCAACATTCCAAAGCCGACGAGCGGGACGAACGAGCGCATCGCTGCAGCCAGGCTCTCCCCAAAGCTCGCCCTGCGCCCCTGATCTTGCGCAAGCATCGGTCCAACCACGGCGCCCTGAACGACAGAGCCGATCACCTGGCTGACGAACCATTGGATAAGGAACAATGCGATGATGCCAGGCACGGCATATCCCGCAACCGTCATCACCAGCACAGTGGGATCAATGCTCGAAACGAGCAGCTGAAGGGCAACGCCCGGGAATGCGCCGAACAGGAAAACAAGTCCGATCGTCACTCCCGGATTGCGCCGCACAGCCAAGAACGCCCGCTCGAACACTCGTCCAATCGAGACTTGGGGAGCCTCGATTCGAGTAGCGACAGCGGCCATTTGCCGGGTTCCTTAAGCGAAGACTTGCGCCAGATTTTCTGCGCTCGTGCCTTCCTTCCACTGGCGCAGCTCGACGTAGAGCGACGGCTGGATCGTCCCCCAGAGCACGTGAAAGATCGTGCCCAGCAAGACGCTTCCAACAAGGTTTCCGACAGTGAGGCCCCCCGCCGAATTGTTGGCGCTGTACATGCTCAAGCCGAAAAGCCCGATCACGATGGAAAGCAGCCAATAGCTCACCATAATCACGAGAAAGAGCCCGAAGATCTTCCACTTGGCGCCCTTGGTCAGCTCGGAACTCCGGCCGAATGCGCCGATAACGCCAGTATTCTCGATGACCAGGGACGGCACTGCGACCGCCCACATCAGCAGAAGGATGATCCCGGGCACGATCAAAAGGACAAAGCCGATAGTGATACCGATGGCGTTGAGGATGCCAAAGCCGATCAGCGGCAGGATGACGCTGAGGCCGGTCGACAGGCTTTCGCCGAACGTCGCCTGTCGTCCTTCATTGGCAGTCACGACAGCCCTCGTCAGCGCACCTTGGACCAGCGCACCAATAACGATGACGGCTAGGCCGGAGATCAGGCTGGCTCCCAAGAAGCGACCCGGAGAAATCGCGCCGGCCTGCAATGCTTCTCGCGAGCCGACCAGTCCAAGTTGTACGAACAGGTATGACATGATCAGTCCTGGCAAAGCGCCGACGACCAGGGCAAGGCTGAGTATGACGACAGGATTTGCCTGAATTGCGGAAAAGGCGCGCTGGAAGACGCGTCCGATCGACATTTCGCGATCTTCGTAGACAGGTACAGTCGTTGCCATTGAACACTCCCCCTCTTTGAAGACGATATTGCTGCGCCAAGCCAAAGCGACTGTCCACAATTTTCATGACTTGCGCAGTTAACCGCTGCAGCTATCCCTGTTGTTGCCGAGTTAGGAGGGCGCGATCAGCGGGGGAACTCAAACGGCGGCTGGGGGAGCCGATCGTTTCACGGACGCCTGGCGGGCGATGCGTCATGATTCGTCCATCCAATTCAACCTCGCACCGGCGCCTGCACCTCCCGAGATGCCGGCGTGGCTCAAAGCCGTGGGTCGCTTTCTCGACAAAATATTCGAGCCCGCGGGCCGCTTTCTCAAATGGCTCGGCAGTTTCTTCCCCGACGTCGCCTACGTCCAATTCCTGCTGTGGGCGGTGATTGCGATCGGCGCAGCGGCTCTCCTGTGGGCGCTTTATAATCGGATCCGCTACGGCGAGTGGCGCCTGAGAATGCCGCGGCCTGCCTCCCTGGAAGCATCTCAAACCGAAGAGGAATGGGCGCCTCAGGCAGCGGGCGCCCGCTCATGGCTCGAAGAAGCGGATGCGTTTGCACGCGATGGCCGGTTCGCCGAAGCCATCCACCACCTGCTGTTCCGCTCGGTCGAGGATATCGCCAATCGCCGTCCGGCGCTGGTGCGGCCGGCGCTGACCAGCCGCGAGCTCGCAGCAGCGCAGGTCATTCCTGCACAGGCCCGCGAACTGTTCGCTGGAATCGCCCGGCTCGTCGAACACAGCCTGTTCGGCGGCCGGGAAGTAAACGAAAGCGACTGGCTGCAGGCACGCGAAGCCTATTCGGACTTCGCGCTGCCGACGACGTGGCGGGCTTGAGCGACGTCGCAATGCAATCGGCGGAGAAGCCGAGCGAGAGTCCGTTCAATGCCCGGACAATGCTCGTCGTCACGGGAATTGGAGTGCTCGCGTTCATCGCAATGCTCGTGCTCGGCGCTTATGCCCCGGACCTTCGCTCCGGACGCAATGGCGGCTCGCATGCGCTGTCGAACGCGGCGACCGGATTCAGCGGGCTGGTTAGGCTCGCTGGCGCCACGGATCGCAATCCGGTCGTCGTGCGCTCGAAGGACCAGCTCAAGAGCGAGGATCTGACGATCATCACTCCCGATCATGGCTCGGTCGACCTCAGCGATATTCTCGAGCGGCGTGGTCCCCGGGCGACCCTGCTCGTCATGCCCAAATGGGAGACTGTGGCCGATCCCGAAAACCCCGGCTGGGTTCGCGTCTTGGGATTGCTGCCCGCCTCGGATCCTTCGCGAATTCTCTATCCCCAAAGCTCGTTCGGGATCACGCGCGAGAAGACCAAAAGCGAACCGCTCAGGACTGTTGCCGATGCAGCTCCAGCGGAGCTCAGGTTTCTCGCGCCGCACGTGCTGCAGACATTGAGCAACAAGGATGTGAGGCCGCTCATCACCAATGATCGGGGAGCAATTGTGCTCGGCCAGCTCAAGGGCGGTCAGCTGTACATCCTCGCCGATCCCGACCTTCTCAACAATCATGGAATGGGCGACCAGCGCCAGGCGAGGGCAGCGCTCGCACTCCTCGATTTCCTCAACAGCACGGGCGCAAAGTCGGTGCAGTTTGACGTGACAACCAATGGCCTTGGCCAGTCGCGAAGTCCGCTCAAGCTCGCATTCGATGCGCCGTTTCTCGCCGTTACGCTGATTATTTTCACGGCGATGTTGCTCGCGGCCTGGCAGGCGCTCGTCCGCTTCGGGCCGGTTCGCCGATCCCGCCGTGCAATCGCATTCGGCAAAGCCGCCCTGGTCGACAATAGCGCAGCGCTGATCCGCAAGGCGGGCCGCGAGGCGCATCTCGGCGGCCGCTATGCGGAAGTGATCCGCGAGCGCGCGATCACCCTGTTTCGGCTGGGTCCGGCCATCGACCAGAAGGCGCTGAGCTCGCGGCTTGAAGCGCTCAGTCCGCACCACAGCTTCGCTGCCGCGGCCGGGCTCGCCGCCAGCGCGAACAGCCGCGACGAGCTGCTCGACGCTGCCAAATCCCTCAACGAATGGATCAAGGAGGTCCAACAGTGAAAGTCGACGAAGTCCAGGCGCTTGGCGACGCGATTCGAACGGAGATCGCCAAGGCGGTCGTCGGACAGGATACGACCGTCGAGCTGATGCTCGTTGCCCTGTTCGCCGGCGGTCACATCCTTCTGGAAGGCCCGCCGGGGACTGCCAAGACCCTCCTCGCCCACAGTTTCGCGCAGTCGGTCGGGCTCGACTTCGGACGGATTCAGTTCACTCCGGATCTCATGCCGGCCGACATCATCGGCGCCAATCTTTTCAACTTCCAGACGTCGAGCTTCACGCTGACGCGTGGAGCAATCTTCACCGAGCTGCTGCTTGCCGACGAGATCAACCGCACTCCGCCCAAGACGCAGGCCGCGCTTCTTGAAGCGATGCAGGAGCGGCAGGTGACGATCGACGGCGAAAGCCACGAATTGAGCGACCGGTTCATGGTCGTCGCGACGCAAAATCCGATCGAGCAGCAGGGCGTCTATCCTTTGCCCGAAGCGCAGCTTGACCGGTTCCTCTTCAAGCAGAGTGTCGACTATCCCACGCTCGAGGAAGAACGGAAGATCATCGCCACGCACGGCGCCGAGAAGATGGCGATGGAGCCATCGGCCTGGGGGGTCGAGCGCAAGGCCGACCGGGCTCTGATCCTGGCAGCGCTGAACGCAGTCAACCAGGTCAAGCTGGTCGAGGAGATCATCGACTATATTGCGGCGCTGGTCCGAGGAACGCGCGAAAATGCGGAGCTGGAGTCCGGAGCGAGCCCGCGCGCCGGAGCGATGCTGGCGGGCGCGGCGCGGGCTCGCGCGGCGCTCGACGGCCGCGATTTCGTGATCCCCGACGACGTCAAGGCGCTCGCGCCTGCGCTGCTTCGCCACCGCGTCATCCTCTCGCCTGCCGCCGAGATCAATGGGAGGAAGATCGAGGAGATCGTGCTGGCGATCATCGAAACCATCGAGGCGCCGCGTTGATCTACCCGACACGAGCGGCCGTGGTTGCGACGGCGGCCGGCGCCCCGGTGGCGCTCGCCTTTGCGGCAATCGAACCCGGGCGCTGGTTCCTGGCGCTCGCCTGGCCGCTCGCAATCGTGCTGCTGACCTTATTCGACGCGCTTCGCGGCATTGCCTCGGCAACCGCACGCGTCGACTTCCCCGGCCATGCTTATGTCGGCGAAACGCGCGAATGCACCGTAAGCGTGTCGATCGACAGCCGCCCGCGCAGCGCATGGGTGGCGATTCAAAGCTCGCCGCTGGTCAGCGCCGACGACGAAGGTCGTGCCCAGGTCCCGCTGGAGGGCGGCCGGGGAGCGGTGCTGATGCCGCTCGAGATGGTGCGACGCGGAGTCGCGCGTTTCGAACGCCTTTGGCTGCGCTGGACGGGGCCGCTCGGCCTTGCGTGGAACCAGGGCACGGTCGAGGTCGCTGCAGCCTTTCCTATTCTCCCAGACTTGAGACCCGTGCACGACCAGGGTGCGCGCATCTTCCAGCGTTACGCGCTTGAGGGACTGATCGCGCAGCTGGCACGCGGCGAAGGTTCGGACTTCGACGCACTGGTCGACTTCCGCACCGGGATGGACCGGCGCGCGATCGACTGGAAGCAATCGGCGCGGCACGTGAAGCTGCTCGCCAAGCAGTTCCGGACCGAACGCAACAACCAGATCGTTTTCGCACTCGATACGGGTCGGCAGATGAGCGAGCCGGTCGCTGGCCTCGCACGCGTCGACCGCTGCGTCTCGGCAATGCTCCTCACTGCATGGATTGCGCTGAAGCTCGGCGACCGCGTCGCAATCAATGCGTTCGATTCACGGCCGCGCCTGTCGAGCGGCCTGGTGTCCGGCGGCGCCGCTTTCAGCGAGCTCGAGCGGATCGCCGCCGAGATCGACTATAGCGGTGACGAGACCAATTATATGTTCGCTCTGACGACGCTTGCAGCGCGCCTGACCCGCCGGTCGATGATCATGATCTTCACTGAATTCACCGACACGGTTTCGGCTGACTTCATGCTGCGGGCAATTCGCCGTTTGGTGGAAACGCATCTCGTCGTCGTCGTCGTCCTGCGCGACGAGGAGTTGGAGGAGATCATCGCCGCAGAACCGGAAAGTGCGGACGACGTGACCCGGGCAGTGACTGCAGCCGCCCTGCTCAAGGATCGCCGGGTCGTGATCAACCGCCTGCAGCACCTCGGAGTCCACGTCGTCGAGGCCGAATATGATCATGTCAACGAGCGGCTGGTGCAGAGCTATCTCGACCTGAAGAAAAGGGATTTGCTGTGAACGCGTCCCTGGTCGCCCCACGCGACACGCCGCTGGTCAACGCAACGCGCTTCCGCCAGGCGCATGAGGAGGACTGGGCGCGTCTCGAGCAGATCGTCACCCGGATGGAGAAAAGCTCGATCCGCTCGCTCAGCGACGACGATCTGCTCGAGCTGCCAGCGCTCTACCGCACCACGCTCTCCTCCTTGTCAGTGGCGCGCGACACCTCCCTCGACCGGGCGCTGATCACCTATCTCGAGCGCCTCTGCACGCGCGCCTATTTCCAGATCTACGGCGTCCAGACTCCGGCTTTGCGGCAGCTGACCGGCTTCTTCGTTCGAGCCTGGCCCGAAGCGGTGCGCTCGCTGTGGCGCGAGACGCTCTTCTGCGTCCTATTGACCTTCGGAGCAGCTTTGCTCGCTTTTCTCCTGATCCGCAGCGATGCGAGCTGGTTCTACAGCATGATCCCGGAAGGGCTCGCCGAAGGACGCGATCCTTCGGCGTCAGCCGACTTCCTTCGCTCGACGCTGTACAATAGTGGGAAGGACAAAGGCGGATGGCTCGGCGTTTTCGCCACTTTCCTCTTCACTCATAATAGCCAGATCGCGATCTTTTCGTTCGCGCTCGGCTTCGCCTTCGCAGTGCCGACCGTGCTTCTGATCCTCTACAATGGCCTGATGCTCGGTGCCTTCTACGCCATATTCGCATCGAAGGGCCTCGGCCCCAATCTGGCCGCCTGGCTGATGATTCATGGAACCACCGAGATTTTCGCAATCTGCATATCGGGCGCTGCAGGAATCCGGATCGGCAATGCGATCGCATTCCCTGGACGAGCCTCGCGCATGGATTCGGCGGTCGAGGCTGGCCGAACGGCAGCAATTGCGATGGCCGGGACGATCATCATGCTTGCACTCGCCGGCCTCCTCGAAGGCGTCGGGCGGCAGACGATCAACAATGACGGATTGCGGGCGCTGATCGGCGGCGCGGTCCTGACCGGATGGCTCGCTTATTTCTATGCCTGGCCGTCGAGGAAGGGGGCGCATGGCAAGTAGCACGCTCAAGCTTCGCGATCTCAAGCGCAGCTTCATTACCCCCGAGGGCGTCGATCTGCGCCTCGAGCTCGGATCCGCAGGAAGCCGCGCCGGTGCATTCTTGATCGACGTCGTGCTGATGGTGGTCCTGCTCGCGGCGATGACCTTCGGGGTCTTCTATCTGCTCGGCGCGACGATCACGAGCGACTCAGCAAATGGCGTTGCGCAGGTCATTGCAGTGATCTGGCTGATCGGCTTTTTCGTGCTCCGGAACGGATATTTCTCTTTGTTCGAGATGGGCGGTCGCGGCGCGACACCGGGCAAAAGGCTGGTCGGTTTGAGGGTCGTGGCGCGGGACGGCGCACGACTGACCGGAGCAGCGGTCATTGCCCGCAATGCAATGCGAGAAATCGAGGTGTTCCTGCCTCTATCCTTTCTCGGCGCCGAGGCTACCCAGGGGCTGGCGGATACGTTCCTCACACTCTTCGCTTTGCTGTGGAGCGGCATCTTCCTGTTCTTTCCCCTGTTCAATCGCGACCGCCTTCGCGTCGGCGATCTGGTTGCCGGGACATGGGTCGTTCGCACCGATAAATCGGGACTTTCCGCCGACCTCGTCGGAAGCGCCTTCCAGCCGCGTCGCACTTTCCCTCCGGCGGCGCTCCAGCTCTACGGTGTCTATGAGCTACAGACGCTCGAGGATGTCTTGCGCAATGACAATCCGGACGCGATCGTCACCGTCGCTCGCACCATAAGATCGAAGGCGGGTCTGCCCGACGACGGCGACGATTATGGCTTCCTGTCCGATTATTATGCCGCGCTCTGCGCTCACCTCGAGGCCGGTTTGATGGTCGGCCGCCGGCGCGAGAGCAAGTTCAGCTGAGAGCTCGCCTCGCGCGGGAAGTGCGAGCTGATCGAGAGTGGCTGAGGCAAGCCGGTTTGCTGTCTGCAAACCGGCATTTCGGAGGCAAAGCCACGGGCTGAGGGAAGAATTGCTCGACCCGCGTTTCGCGGTCGGGGAGCCTGTTTCCGAGGAACGACAGGTCGGCCGCAAAACGCGGGTCCGGCTCGACTGGGCAATGCGTGGTGGGGTCGAGCGCATTGTACAAGGGTACGCAACGCGACGCTCCGAAGCTTCCTGGGCTTCGACGACCGGCGGCCCACCGCCGTAGGTCAAACCGGATCGAGGGATGCTAGCGCACGCCGGACCGGATGGTTCCAATCGCTGCGCATTTCATCGAGCGTCGCCGCGGCGTCCACGTCCCAAAAGGTCTTCAGCCCGTGAGGAAAATCACATTCGATGACCGCGGCAAGGAGCTCATCGTCGAATAAGCCAACGCCGCTCGCTTCACTACGATTTCGGCGCCGCATGCCTGCCCAAGCACGTAACGGAGACCTTCGGCGCTCGCGGGATAGACCACCGATCGCGTCCAATCGGGCGGGGCCAGCTCGCAAGGCTTCGCCCGGGGCATCGGGTTCGTAGAAGGCGATCTACCAGCCGCGGGTCGCGAGAACGCTCAGCAGGCCGCGCCACGGCAATTGCCCGACGATGAAGCATTCGTCGAACTGGAGCGTTTCATTCGTTCCAGTTGAGGAGGCGTATATGCCAGCCAAGTCCAAAGCTCAGCAGATGGCCGCCGGTGCAGCTCTGTCCGCAAAGCGCGGCGAAAGGTCGAAAAGCTCGCTGAAGGGACCGTCGAAGCAAATGGCCCAGTCGATGAGCGAAAGCGAGCTCAAGAAAATGGCATCGACGAGCCGCAAGGGTAAGCCCGAGCACAAAAGCAAGAAGAAGTAGCAAGGGCGGCCAGCCGGGAGGTCCCGCAAAGGGGCTGGAATTCTACTTCCAGCCACGCGCCTTTGCGGCTTTCTCCTGGGCAGCGTCGAACGGCTCGCCAGCCATCGACGAGTCGACCAGAGCGGCAAGATTCGGGTCCATGCCCGCCGCCATGCGGTAATCGCTGTTTTGCCCCTCCGGGGCAGCGAACAGGCCCTTTAGTTTCCACCGGCCTTGCTTGCGGCAGGCCAGTCCGCTCGCGCCTGGCTGAGTGAAGCTGCGGCAGATCTCTCCGGCGGGATCGCGAAACGTGAGACCGATACGCACGTCGCCGGCAGGCGCGCTCGCGATCTCGGTATCGAGTGCGCGGCTGAGATTGGCCGCGGCATAGATCTTGCCGCCCGCAATCTCCACCGGAGCGCTCCCATGCTCCGGGACCATCGTGCCGACGACGATCCCGAGCGCGAGGGTCGCGGCCATTGCCGCCCATTGGGTGAGCGAGGGCATCGTCCGGGCGCGCTTTGCAGCCGCGAAATCGAGCACTGCTGCAGACGGCCTTGCAGCCGCTCGCAAATGTTCAGGCACCGGCGCAATCGCGATCGGGTCGAAGGCGCCGCGAAGCTGCGCTCCAAGCGCGCGATGCTGCTCCGCAAGTCGCTGGAGCTGCGGGTCGCAGGCGACCTTCGCCTTCATTTGGGCGGCTTCGGCCGGCGCCAGTTCGCCGTCAAGCCAGGCGAAGAATTTCTCGTCTTCGGTCATTGTTCACCCACCATAGCGAGGAGCGCGCTGCGCCCGCGCACCAGACGGCTCGACACCGTGCCAATCGGCAAGCCGAGCATCTCCGAAACCTCGCGATAGCCGAAGCCCTCGACCAGGATCAGCGCAACCACCTCGCGCTGCTCGTCGGGAAGCCGGCTCATCGCCGCCATGATTCGCTGCAGATCGACTGACGCATCCATCGCCTCGCGCGGGTCCTGGCCGACGTTCAGCCCCTCTTCCGCCGGGGCTTCGCGCGTCAATTTGCGCGATCGCGCGCGGGCGGTGTCGATCCACAGGTTGCGCATGATCCGATAGACCCAGCTGTCGAGGCGGCTGCCCTCCTGCCATTGGTCGCGCGAGCGCAAGGCTCGCTCGACCGCGGCCTGCGTCAGGTCGTCCGCATCGGCCGAATCCCTGCTCAGCGCATGCGCAAAGCGGCGCAGCCGCGGCAGCAGCGCAGAGAGCTGGCCCTCGAACGATGAACTTTGGTCCACTGAACTCCATGCGGATGAAACGACACAGCTTGTTCGTTTCATCCACGATTAGACATGTAAAAGAGGCTGCCCGATGTCCAGCTTGGTTCGTCATCTGCTGTCCGCCGCAGCCTGCGCCATAGTGCTCGCCGGCACTGCCGGTGCACAGCTGCTCCCAGGCGTCGCTTTGCCCCCCGTCGGGCTGCCCGCGCCGGTAGGCACCGTGCCGGTCGCCGGACCGATCCTGCAGAACCTTCTCGGCCAGCCCGCGGCCCAGCAGGCGATTGCGCCGACGCTCGACACCGTCGGCGGGCTCGCCGACAGCATTGCCGAATCCGGCGCTCCGACCCTTCTTGAGTTGCGCCGACTGAGGCTTCAGCAGCTCATCAGCAGCAACAGGGCGACCGTCGAAGGCGATGGCAACGGACTTCCCGTGCGGCGTGGAGTTCTCGCAGTGGTCGACCCCGATACTGCGGGACTTGAGCATGCGATGCGCGCCGGGTTCCGGGTCGTCCGCCAGGAAAACGAGCCTGAGCTTGGAATGCGCTTGGTGCTGCTTGCAGTACCGAACGGGATGAGTGCGAAGGATGGGTTGAAGCGGCTGCAGAAGGTCGCGCCCGAGCTGCAGGCCGATTTCGATCATCTGTTCGAACCGGCCGGAGGATCGCTTGCGCCAATTCCCGGGGCGCTTGCGGCAACCGAGGGCGTGGACGGCGGTGGCCGAGTGATCGGAATGATCGACGGCGGCGTCGCTTCGCACCCTTCGCTCGCCGGAAAGACCATCGAGCAGAACGGTTTCGCCGGACCGCCGCAGCCGACCGGCCATGGGACTGCCGTCGCTTCGCTCCTCGTCGGAACCCAGGGTGGATTTCGCGGCGCTGCGACAGGAGCACAGCTGTTCGTCGCCGACGTCTATGGCGGGAACCGAGCTGCGGGTTCGGCCACATCGATCGTGCGCGCGCTCGGCTGGCTGTCGGGCAAACGACCCCAAGTGATCAACATCAGCCTTGTCGGACCACCCAACCGCCTGGTCCAGCATGCGCTGCAGATCGTCCAGTCGCGCGGAATCGAGGTGGTTGCCGCAGTTGGCAACGATGGACCCGCAGCACCCCCCCAATATCCGGCATCCTATCCCGGTGTGATCGCGGTCACGGCCGTCGACGCAAAGGGCCGCGCGTTGCCCGAGGCAGGCAAGCCGACGCATCTCGATTTCGCAGCCCCAGGCGCGGACATGGCCGCGGCGCTGCCCGGCAACGGCTACACGCGCGTGCGCGGTACAAGTTTCGCTGCGCCGCTCGCCGCCGCCCGCCTGCTTTATGCCGGCTCGCCGGCGCGTCTTGCAGCCGAGGCTCAGCCCGGCAAGGGCCGCGTCGGTCGCGGGATCGTCTGCGGCGCCTGCCGGATCGATCCCAGGAGTCTCGGCGTCCGCTGAAAATGCCGCTGCGGGATGAAGCAGCGAGCCGCCGTCGTTCTCGAATCTGAGGAGCGAGGCAAAGCTCCCGCAAAAGTTCAAAAGGAGAATGACATGACCAAGTTCCTTCTGGCCGCGGCTTCGGCGCTTGC
>CBJLMA010000022.1:0-39183 GCA_966424035.1 uncultured Sphingomonas sp.
TGGCGGCTCGCGCATTTTCCAGCCACAAGTCATCCTCGAGCATCGCCAGAATTTGCGCGGCAAGATAGCGGCCTTTGGAGAGCAAATGCCCTGCCCGCTTGCGCCGGATTGCGATCTCGTCGGCAAGCTCGGTCCTGAAAAGGACGATGCACTCGGCATTAAGTCCGCCATTCTTGACGAAGCCGAAACTCATCGCGTCCACTCCCGACCGCCACGTCAGATCGGCCAGGCTTTCGCCGGTTGCCGCAACTGCGTTCGCGATCCGCGCGCCATCCACGTGGAAAGCGAGGCCCCGCTCCTTCGTGAGCCGCCCGAGCGCAGCGACCTCGCTCACGCGGTAGACCAGGCCATATTCGGTCGCGTTGGTGATTGAGAGTGCAGCGGGCTGAACCTGGTGCACGTCATTGCGAATGCCGTCGCACGCGTGGGCGAGCGTTTCGGCACTCAGCTTGGCGCCCGCGCCGTCGAGGAGAATCAGTTTGGCGCCGGCAGTAAAGAAACCCGGAGCGCCGGCCTCGTCCACCTCGATATGCGCATCCTTGTGGCAAAGAACAGCGCGATACGGAGGGCACAAGGCGGCGAGCGCAAGGCAGTTGGCCGCGGTGCCGGTAGTTACCCAAAAAGCGCGAACATCGGTTCCGAAAAGGTCGGAGAAAGCGCCGTCCAGACGCTGGCTCCATTCGTCCCCGTCGTATGCAGTGTCCAGCCGGTTGGCAGCGGCGATTGCGTCCAGGACTCTCGGGTGGGCGGGGGCGGCATTGTCGGAAAAAAAGCGCATCGATGCGCGCTACTGCAGCATTTGCGTGCTCGCCAGTCCCGCTGACCTAATGTGCGCACGATCTTCGAGGCCGGAGAAATGGAGCCGCCACCCGGATCTGCCTGCTACGGAAAAGACGCTCGATAAGCCCAAATGGAGGCCCCCCCCCCCGAAGAGCTATGATTGTCGCCGATCTTGCGTGGGCCCGACTGGTGCTGCCGGTGAGGATTGAACTCACGACCTCAGCCTTACCAAGGATGCGCTCTACCACTGAGCTACGGCAGCACTTTGTCGGAGGCCGCGCGCCTATGACGGGGCGGCCCTCACCCTGTCAACCCGTTGCAGGCCGCGGGGACAGAGCGCATGTCGCTGGCATGGCTGGGAAAGACAAAGAACGCGAAGAGCGGTTGGCGGCGGCGCTCAGAGAAAATCTGAAACGGCGGAAGGCGCAGGCTCGCGCGCAGGATGAAGCCGGCAAGAACGACAAGGACTCGTGAGTCTTGGACGCATTATGCGTCGCGATCGCGCATCTTCTTCTCGCCGAGCGCGCTTTCGATCCCGCCCGCGATCGCGTCGCCGGTCCAGATGGCGGCGCCGAGCAGGAGGATGGCAATCGCTAGCTGAAGGGCGTTGATCACGTGGCGACTCCGTGATTTTCCTTTAGCCGCAATGCATTAAATTACCAATTAACGCTTGGTCATGTGTCGCATAACGGGACTGCATCGTCAGCGCGAGCGGTTGGTCGTTCCCTTGCCCGGAGTGATGAACAAGGCAACCACGGGCTCGTCGGCGTCGGCTGTATGCCAAGCGCCGCGCGGGTTGATCGCATAGTCACCTGGTCCCAATTCCCACGATTGCCTGGTTCCGTCAGCCAGCTCCTGGTGGAGCGTCATATGACCCTGGACGATGCACACCACCTCCTCGCCGTGAGGATGCATTTCCCAGCTGGTCCAGCTGTCCTCGAAGCGAAAGAGGCTGACGAGCCGGCCCTCGTCGAGATCGTCGGCATGGCGCTCGCCATAAGCTTCGTACCATTCGAAACCGGTGAAGCGCGGTTCCGAAACCGCGCGAGCGCCCCGGCCAAGATGGATCGGATGTTCGAACAGCGATTTTCCCTGCACTGCCGCCTCTGCGTGATCAATCACCGACCGGCGCGCAGGCCGCCTGCAGCCACGCAAGATCGGCACCGGAGAGCCTGGGACCGATCCGCGCAAGCACATGGGCGTGATAGCAGTTGAGCCAGATCAGTTCCTCGGGCTCGAGCATCTCGACGTCGATCAGCCTCCGCTCGATCGGCGCGAAGGTCAGGGTCTCGAAGCCGAGCATTTCCTTCTCGGCGCCCTCGATCGCGCGTTCGACGACAAGCACCAGGTTCTCGATCCGGATGCCATATTCGCCAGCCTTGTAATAGCCGGGCTCGTTCGAGAGGATCATGCCAGCCTTTAGTGGCTCGTCGCCGCCGCTCTGGCTGCTGCCGACCGGCGAGATGCGCTGCGGGCCCTCATGGACCGAAAGAAAGCTACCGACGCCGTGGCCGGTGCCGTGGGCATAATCGAGCCCGGCCTCCCACAGCGGGCGCCGGGCGAAGCTGTCGAGCTGGCTTCCGCGCGTCCCCTTGGGAAAAACGGCAGTCGCTATCGCAATATGACCCTTGAGGACGCGGGTGAAGCGGTCGCGCATTTCGGCGGTCGGTTCGCCAACGATCACGGTGCGGGTGATGTCGGTCGTCCCGTCGACATATTGTCCGCCGGAATCGACCAGATAGATCTGGTTCATCCTGATCGGGAGATTGCTCTGTTCGGTGACCTTGTAATGGGGCGCCGCTGCGTTCGGACCGGCCGCCGAGATGGTGTCGAACGAGAGATCGCGAAGTTCCGGCGCTTCCTGGCGCAGCTGTTGCAGCTTGTCGGCGGCCTTGATCTCGTCGAGCGCGCCTTTCGGCGCCTCATCCTCGAGCCACTTCAGGAACCGGACAATCGCTGCCCCGTCGCGCTCCTGCGACGCCTTCTGACCGGCGATCTCGACATCGTTCTTGATCGCCTTGGGAAGGATGGTCGGATCGCGCTTCGCGACCACGGTTGCGCCGGCGCCCTGGAGCGCGTCAAAAATTGCTGCGACCGAGCGCTCCGGGTCCACGGCAACGGTCTTGCCCTTCAAGCTGCGAAGCGCCGGCTCGAACTCGTAGCGCTCGTGGATGCGCACTCCATTGCCGAGATGCTGACGCACTTCGGGCCCGATCTTTTCCGATGCGACGAACAGGTCAGCAGTACCATCGGCATTGACCAGGGCATAAGCGAGAGCGACCGGAGTCCGGCTGACGTCAGCGCCGCGGATGTTGAACGCCCAGGCGATTGAATCGAGAGCCGACAGAACCGCTGCGTCTGCATGCTCCTTCGACAGCCAGTCGGCGATTTCGGTGCGCTTTTCGGCTGAGGACTTGCCCGCATATTGATCGGGCTGGACGACCAGGTGCGCCTTTGAGGCTTCGGGCCGATCCTTCCAGATTTCGTCGATCGGATTCTTGTCGACCGGCACCAGCTCGGCTCCGCGCGTCGCCAATGCTTCTTTCGCTTTCTTCACCCAGTCGCGCGTGTGAAGCCACGGGTCGTAGCCGATGCGCGCACCCTCGGGCGCATGCTCTTGGAGCCACTGCGTTGTGCTGGTCTCGGGTACCGACTGGTAGCTCCATTCGGTCGGGCTGACCTGCTGGCGAACCTGGAGCGTATAGCGCCCGTCGACGAAGATCGCCGCTTCTTCGGGCAGGACTACAGCCGAGCCGGCGGATCCTTCGAATCCCGTCAGCCAGGCGAGCCGCTGGGCGTAGCTTCCGACATATTCGCTCATATGCTCGTCGGTGAGCGGCACGACAAAGCCGTCGAGCTTCTCGGCTTTCAGCTGCTCGCGAAGTGCGGCGAGGCGATCGGCGTAACTGGACATGGGCTAACTCCTCGGCTTTTCAGCTAGTCTCAAGAGCCTCATTGTTAAAGAGCTGTCCCGGGGCTCGTCCATCAATCACCGGCCTTGCTCGATTCCTGGCCTTCAATCAGCTAGGCGATCAGTCCGTGGCCGGTAGAAGCGCGAAGGCTTCCCAGAAGCGATTCAAGCTTGGCCTCAAGCTCCCTGCAATATTCGAGAAGCTCCCGGTTCGTCGGTGAAGCGGCGTTGGCAATGGTCACGCGCCCGTCGGCCCTTGGAAGCGCCCCGGCGCGGCTGACGACATCGAGCGGCGGAATCCTGCCTCCCCGCGCACCGACGACCCGATCGCCATTGATGCTAAGCACCATGCCCGGTCGCAGATCGAGCCCACCGGCAACGGCGTAGGCGATATCAGCACCGTTGAAGCGCAATCTGATTCCGGAGCGGCCATTGATGATGGTCTCGCCGAACAGATTCCAGATATAGCCGTCGGCAGCCGCGAGGGATCCGTCAGCTTTGTAGCGAGCGAACGTCAACCGGGTCGTGTTGGTCGTGTCGAACGTGATGGTGGTGTCGGCCGCAGCCCCGGACTGATGGCCGATGTTGGTATTGCCGTTGATGATCATCGTATCGTCGCAACACAATGCGTTCACATGCACTCGATCGGCCGCTGCGTAGACATAGCCGCCGCCGGTGGCGCCCGGGTTCCAGGAACCGCCGACGCGCAGGGTTCCTGGCCCGAAGGTCGGCGCAGGCTGACCAGTCTCGTCATAGCAACCCACGAGCAGCGGATGCGCTGCCGACTGGGCCGGGTCGGTGTGATAGCCCCCGAGCGCGTTATTGGCTGCATGGCAGGCGAGGAAGACGCCGCCGAACTCCGATGCGTCGACGAAGCCGTAGCCGCGGTTGTCGTTGGCGCTCGACCCCATGACCAGAAAGATCGAGGAGTCCGCCCCCTGCATATGATAACCGTCGAGGCACTTCTGGGCGGTGCAACGATAGATTTGGCTGAGGCTCGCATTGCCGTAGGCCGAGCTGGAATTCGGACTGCGACCCGGTTTCGAGAGCTGGGCGTTACTGTGGATGCCATTGCCGGCGAAGCCGTCGATAAAGACGTCCTCTATCGCGACCGGCGCCTTGATTCGAATTCCCGGGTGACTGGCGTCAGATCCTGTGTTCTGACCCTGGAGGGCAATTTGGCGGATGATCGAGCCGGATGCCGACGGATCGGCAATTCTGGTGTCGTAGATGTTCTCGCCGCCGGTTGCTGCGAACTGAATCCTCATGCCAGTGATGTTCGGTGCGAACTTCAGGACCGAGTTCGAGCCGCCGAAGACCGAGCCGCAGTCGCCTTCGAGGATTCCGCTCCCGTAAATGTCGAGCGGCGATCCCATGTACAACACCGCCGGCGGGATGCGGCCCCGCGGCAACCCTTTGGAATAGCCATAGCCGGTCGTGGCGTGCGACAGCCGATATGCGTAAAAAGACATGAAGGCCGGTTGGTCGTCGGCCGATCCGTCGAGGTGCGCGCCAAAGGTCGCGTCGAGCGAAATGGCGCCGCTTCGCGGCAGGCCGGCAACATTGAGCGCGCCAGCCGGCCGAGCGGTCGCAGAGCCAGGCGAGGCATTGCCGGCTTGTCCGACGACAAGCATTGAGCCGAGTCCCCGTAGAATATCCCGCCGGTCGGATCGCATGTCAGTTCACTCCCTCCAGTAGGAAGACGGGACGCAGAAGAGCATTTGCGGTTTCCCGAAGCCGAAGCGACGGCAACGGCGGAAAGCGATCCTTTGCTCCCTTGGGGCCAACTGAGCTATTACCCCAGCTCAGATCCGCTCGCGCCCCGCATCCATTCCAGAGCATTTTTCGAACTGACCAGCTGGCAGGGCTAGACGGACAGGCTCCAATCCTGCTTTCGGATAGGTCATGGACAAGCCCGCAACCCCGCAAGCCCCGCCCGCAGCCGAACAACGCCCCTACAGCTACGAGCGCCATGGGATCACGATAGACGACCCGTGGCATTGGCTGCGGGATGCCAATTACCCCAACGTGGCCGACCCGGACATCCTCGCGTACCTGCATGCCGAGAACGACCATTTCGAGGGCTGGAAGAAGCAACATCAGGAGCTGATCGACGGGCTGTTCGAAGAGATGAAGGGCCGGATCAAGGAGGACGAAAGCTCGGTCCCGGTCCGCGACGGCGATTTCCTCTACTGGTGGGCCTTCAGGCCGGGCGCGCAGTATCGCACCTGGTACCGCAAGCCGGTCCGGGGCGGCGACGATCAGACGATCTTCGACGAACCGGTCGAGGCGGAGGGCAAGGAATATTTTCGTCTCGGCGCGATCGAGGTTAGCCCCGACGGCAAGCTTCTCGCGACGCTCGCCGATTATGACGGGTCGGAGCGGTTCGAGCTTAGGATCCGCGATCTCGCCACGGGCAAGGATGTGGAGACCGTCACCAAGGTCGGCATCGGCCATCCTGTTTGGACCAGTGACAGCGCAGGCATCGTTTTCACCGAGGTCAACGACAATTGGCGCAGCTATCGCGCGCGATACCACCGTTTAGGCCGTCCGGCGGACGAGGCCATGACGCTTTACGAGGAAACCGAAGAGCTCGGCTTCTCGGTCGGCATCGGCCACTCGCAGGACCGCAGCATCATCTTCGTTTCAACCGGCGACAATGCGACCAACGAAGTGCGGTTCGTCTCGGCTGAGGATCCCTCGCAGCCTTTGATCCTGATGTCTCGGCGCCGGCCCAATCGCGAATATCACGTGGACGCGGCGCACGGGAAACTCTGGATCCATACCAACGATGACCATGTGAACTTCCGTCTTGCGGTAGCCGATCCGGCGAGTCCGGAGGTGTGGGAGACGGTGATTGCCGGATCCGACCGCGTCTATCTGACGGGCGCGACCGCCTATCGCGACCATCTCGCGATCAGCAGCCGCGTCGATGGCCTGGATGAGCTGATCCTGCGCACCTACGAGGGCGACGAGACTCGCATTCCGTTCCAGGAAGCAAGCTACAGCGCATTCTTCGTCGGCAATCCCGAGTTCGCTCCGGAAGCCTATCGTCTCGGCTATTCGTCGATGGTCACGCCGACGACGGTCTACGACTATCACCCGGCGAGCGGCCAGCTCGAGGTGCTCAAGGTGCAGGAGATCCCGTCGGGCTATGACGGGCAGCAATATGTGACCGAGCGGCTGATGATCGAGGCTCGTGACGGCGTCAAAGTGCCGGTTTCGCTGGTCTACCGCAAAGGCTTCGAGAAGAATGGCGAGGGCAAGCTGTTTCTCTACGCCTACGGCGCTTATGGGATGGCCATCCCACCCACCTTCAACACCAACCGCATCAGCCTGCTCGACCGTGGCTGGGCCTGCGCGATCGCCCACATCCGCGGCGGCGACGACCTCGGCTACAAATGGTTCCTCGACGGAAAGCTCACCAAGCGGACCAACACCTTCAACGACTTTGTCGATGTCGCAAAAGGGCTCGTCGCTGCAAAATTCACGAGGCCCGGCCGGATCGCAATCAACGGCGGCTCGGCGGGGGGCGAGCTGATGGGTGCGGTGGTCAATTCCGATCCCGGGCTTTGGGGCGCGGCCGTCGCCGACGTTCCCTTCGTCGACGTGCTCAACACCATGCTCGACGACACGCTTCCGCTCACTCCTGGCGAATGGCCCGAGTGGGGCAATCCGATCACCGACAAGGACGCCTTCGATTATATTCGAAGCTATTCGCCCTATGACAATGTACGGGCACAAGATTACCCGGCAATGCTGATCACCGGCGGCCTCACCGATCCGCGCGTCACCTATTGGGAGCCTGCCAAATGGGCGGCGAAGCTGCGGGCAACCAAGACCGACCTCAACCCGCTGTTCCTGAAGATCAACATGGGCGCGGGCCACGGCGGGAAATCGGGGCGATGGGACCGGCTGCACGAGGTTGCCGAAACCTACGCGTTCATCCTCACTCAGGTGCAATGAAGGCAAGACCCGTCTTCGAACTGACCCTCACTGCATTGCCCGGGCACATCGACGAGCTCGGCCACGTCAACAATGCGGTCTGGGTGCAGTGGATGGAGCAGGTCGCCGTCGCACATTGGCGAAGCATCGCGACGCAGGCGCACCAGGAGGACTATTTCTGGGTCGTGGTGCGGCACGAGATTGATTATTTGCGCGCCGCTTTCGAGGGCGATGTAATCAAGGCGCGCACCTGGGTCGGCGACGCGCCTAAGGGAGCGAAATTCGACCGTTATGTCGAGTTCACCGGCGCTGACGGAAAGATCTGCGTTCGCTCGCGCACGGATTGGGCGATCATCGATAAGGTGCTGGGGCGGCCGATCCGGGTTCCGCCCGAGGTAGTGGCGCCGTTCCTTACAGCGGAGTAAGCAGCGGCCGATGAGCCGCCCAGTCCTTTACGAAGCACCCCGCTCGTCCGCTGCCTATCGCGCACGCATCGCTCTCAACCTCAAGGGCATCGACTATGAGAGCCGCCCGATAAGCCTGATCGAAGGCGAACAGAGATCCGATGAATATCGCGAGCTCAATCCGCAGGGGCTGGTGCCGATGCTCGAAATAGACGGGCACCGGCTCACCCAGAGCCTCGCGATCATCGTCTATCTGGACCAAAGCTTCCCCGATCCGCCGCTGGTACCGCGGGACCCGGCCGACGGAGCTCACGTGCGGGCAATGGCCCTCGCGATCGCCTGCGACATCCACCCGCTCAACAATCTGCGCGTGCTCAAATATTTGAAGAATGAGCTCGGCCATGCGCAGGACGAGGTCGACCGGTGGTACGCCCACTGGATCGCAGAAGGGCTGACGGCGCTTGAGGCCGTGGCCAAGGCCGGCGCCGGGCGCTTCCTGTTCGGCGACCATCCGACGATCGCCGACATCTGCCTGGTGCCGCAGCTCTTCAATGCGCGGCGGTTCAACTGTCCGCTCGACGACTATCCCACTCTGCTCCGCGTCGATGAGAATGCGAGCGAGCTCCACGCGTTTGCAGCTGCCCATCCCGATCGCCAGCAGGTACCCGCATGAACCGAGTCGAGAGCATCAACCGCGGCATGAACAGCCTGAAACCGCTCGAGTCGGTTGAGATCCCGCCGATGAAGGACAAGGTGAGCGAGGAGGAATGGGCGATCCGCCTCGACCTCGCTGCCGCCTACCGAATGATCGCTTATTATGGCTGGGACGACCTCATCTTCACCCATCTGTCGGCGCGGATCCCCGGCCCCGAGCATCATTTCCTGCTCAACCCGTACAATCTCATGTTCGAAGAGGTGACCGCCTCGTCGCTGGTGAAGGTCGACGTCAATGGCAACCCGGTCGACCCGACGCCGTTCATCACCAATCCAGCCGGCTTCACCATTCATTCCGCGATCCACATGGCGCGCGAGGATGCGCATGCAGTGATGCATCTGCATACGCCGGCGGGCCAGGCCGTGTCGGCACACAGCGAGGGGCTGCTGCCGCTGACCCAGACGGCAATGCTGGTGCGCGGCGACGTAGCCTTTCATGATTATGAAGGCGTCGCAGTCGACCTCGACGAGCGCGACCGGCTGGTCGCCGACCTCGGAACCAAGAATGCAATGATCCTCAGGAACCACGGGACGCTCGCCGTGGGCAAGAATGTCGGCGAATGCTTTGTGCGGCTCTACTTCCTCGAACGGGCGTGCCAGGCTCAGATCATGGCGCTGTCGGCGGGAGAGGCAATCAACAACCCGCCGCAGGGCTCACCCGAGATTACGGCCCAGCAGGGACAGGTCGGGGTCGCGCTCGCGGCCGACCTGCTCGCCTGGCCAGCGCTCAAGCGCAAGGCCTATCGGCTCGACCCGAGCTTCGCGACCTAAACCGGTTCGGCGACCCTCGTCTCTCCCACGCGCTGATGGAATTGCGCGCGGTCATATTGCGCGCGCGACGAGATTGCGATGCGGTTCCAGGTGTTGATCACTGCCGCGGCGAGCGTCAGGTGAGCGACCTCCTCTTCCGAGAAAAAGCGCTTGAGGCCGTCGAACGCTTCCTTGCTTGCGTGGCTCTCGGCAATCCGCGTGATCTCCTCGACCCACTCCAGCGCGGCCCGCTCCTTTTCGCTGAACGCCGAGCTTTCATGCCAGGCGTCCAGCAGCAGCAGTCGCTCGGGCGTATCGCCGTCGCGCAGCGCCTCATCGCTGTGCATGCCAATGCAAAAGGCACAGCCGTTGATCTGCGATGCACGCAATTTGATCAGATGGAAGAGCCTCCGGTCGAGCTTGCCCGCGATCGCCTGCTCGAGCTGAAGGAGGTGCTTGTACGCCTCCGGTGCGAGCTTGGTGATGTCCATGCGCATCGTTTCGACCATAGCGCCGATTCTCCTTTCAAGCGCGCCTATGCGCCGCCGCGAGTGCAGTGGAAAGATCGGTCTCGCCGTCCTGCGGCGGCCTTGCGGTGACTGGCGACGCCTGCAATGGCTGCGCCCATGAAACAGGCGGCTGCAGTCAGCGATTATCGAGCGCTCGCAAAGGCGCGACTACCGCACTTCCTGTTCGAATATCTCGACGGGGGTTCCTATGATGAAGTGACCCTGAGGCGGAACGTCGAGGACCTTCGATCGGTCGCGCTGAAGCAGCGCGTGCTGCGCGACGTCTCGACGATGGATCTCTCGACCGAGCTGTTCGGGAAGCGCTGGGCGTTGCCGGTCGGGCTTGGCCCGGTCGGGCTCTCAGGGCTGTACGCGCGGCGCGGTGAGGTCCAGGCCGCGAGCGCCGCGGCCGCCGCAGGCGTGCCGTTTGCGCTGTCGACAGTCAGCGCTTGTTCGCTCCGCGAAGTTGCGGCGACAGGCCATGTTCCCTGGTATCAGCTCTATTTCATCAAGGACCGCGGCTTTGTGGCCGAGATGATCGAGACCGCAAAGGCGGTGGGTAGCGCCGCTCTGATTCTGACGGTCGACCTCTCGGTCCCCGGATCGCGCTATCGCGACGCTCGCGCTGCCGGCGGCGGTCTCAGGCGAATGGGTCAGTTGCTGGCGCGGCCGAAGTGGCTTTGGGATGTTGGAATCCGCGGGCGTCCAATCAGCCTCGGCAATCTCGAACCGGTGGTTGGAAAGCGCGCGCCCCTCAATCATTTTCAGGCGTGGATTCATGCGAATTTCGACCCTTCGGTGAGCTGGAAGGACGTCGAATGGGTCCGTTCGCAATGGGATGGGCCGCTGATTATCAAGGGCATTCTCGATCCGGACGACGCGCGTGCCGCGGCCGGCAGCGGGGCCGACGGAATCGTCGTCTCGAACCATGGAGGCCGCCAGCTCGACGGCGTAGTGTCGAGCGCTAAAGCTCTGCCGCGCATCGCCGACGCACTTGCCGGACGCGTGCCAGTATTGGTCGACGGAGGCGTGCGGTCGGGCCTCGACGTCGTGCGCATGCTGGCGCTCGGTGCCGATTTCGTTCTGATGGGGCGCGCGTGGGCCTATGCGCTGGCGGCGCGCGGGGAAGCCGGTGTCGCCCACGTATTGAAACTGGTCGAAGCGGAAATGCGCGTCGCAATGGCGCTCACGAGCTGCACGAGCGTCAATCAGATCAGCGAAGAAATCCTCGAGCAGGGCGGCAATCAGGCGACATTCTGAAGCGCCTCGCGCTTCTCCTCGAACAATCGCTCGACGTCATCTGCGGACATCGGCTCGGCAAATAGATATCCCTGGACCGACGAACAGCCGTGAGCTCGCAATTCCATCAGCTGGGCAGTTTCCTCGACCCCCTCGGCCGTCGTTTCGATACCGAGCGCATTGGCGAGCTCGGTAATCGCATGGACGATCGCGATTGCGCCGTCGCGTGTCAGCAGATTCTGAATGAAGCTTCGGTCGATCTTCAGCTTGTCGAACGGGAAGCTCTGCAAATAGCTGAGCGAGGAATAGCCGGTGCCGAAATCGTCGAGCGCAATGCGCACCCCCAGCGTGCGCAACGCGTGAAGCAGGCGAAGCGTCGCTTCGCCGCCATCCAGGAAGATCGACTCGGTGATTTCCACTTCAAGGCGCTCGGGCGCGAGGGCGCTATCGGCCAATGCTCGCATTATCGTTTCGTGCAGCGCGCCGCGATGGAACTGTACCGCCGATACGTTGACCGCGATGCGGACATTCTCCGGCCAATGCGCTGCGCGAGTGCAGGCTTCGCGGATGACCCAGGCGCCGATCGGCACGATCAGGCCCGTGTCTTCTGCGACCGACACGAACTCCGATGGCGAAACCAGTCCACGTTTTGGATGGCGCCAGCGCAGTAACGCCTCGAACGAGCATATCCGGTTTTGCTCGAGGTCAAACAGCGGTTGGTAATGTAGCTCGAACTCGCCGCGTTCGAGCGCGAGACGCAGGTCGGCTTCGAGCTGGCGGCGCTGCTGGGCGCGTTCGTTCAGGCTCTGCTCGAAGAAGGCGTAGGTGCCCCGGCCGGCTTCCTTCGCACGATAGAGCGCAAGGTCCGCGTTGCGCAGCAACGTTCCGCCGTCGTCGCCGTCCTGGGGAGCGATCGCGATGCCGATGCTGGTCGAGGCGACGAACTCATTGCCATCGACATTGAGCGGCTGCGCGATGGCCAGCAGTATATCCCGCGCAAGGCGATCGATCGAATCGCGATCGTCCCCGAGCGACTGCAGGACGACGAACTCGTCTCCGCCGAGCCGCGCTACGAACTGACCGCGTGCCACATGGCGCAGCCGGCGAGCCGCTTCGACCAGCAAGGCATCGCCCGCAGGGTGGCCGAGCGTGTCGTTGATCGCCTTGAATTGGTCGAGGTCGAGACAATGGAGTGCGAACAGTTTGCCGTCGCCCTCCGCAGCGCGAAAATAATGTTCGAGCGCCTGCTGGAACATGGTGCGATTTGGCAGTCCGGTCAGCGTATCGTTGAACGCCAGCTGCGTAATACGCTGTTCGCGCTCGGCGATCTTGTCGACCATCTCATTGAAACTGTTTGCAAGCCGCGCGAGCTCGTCCTCGCCGCGGACGCGCACTCGAACATGCTCGCCCGAAGCGAGGCGGCCAGCCGCTTCGTCGAGACGCGCGAGCGGCTGGGTGATGCGCGCCGCCGCCCGCCAGGTCGCAAGTGCGACCAGGAACAGGCCCAGCAGGGTCATGACTGCAAGCGCGAGCTGCAGCTTGCGCGCATCGGCCATTGCCTCGGCTTTGGGATAAGCGAGAAGCAGGATCGCCCGCTGCTTGTCCGAGAAGGTCGGCAGGGGCTTTGCGAGCGCGATCGAGCGCGCGCCGCCAAGCTTCATTTCGAAAGCGGCCGATTGTCCGACATGCGCCTGCGCGAGCGAGGCCGTCCGCGCGTCGAGTGCGGACATGCTGCCCGCCGCCTCGCTCCAGCGACCCTTGTCATAGGCGATCACAGCCGCATGAAGCGGGATTGCCGAAAGGCGTTCCAGACCGCTCATTTCACGGTCATCGAGATCGGCAGCAAACACCACCCAGCCGATCAGGGTCGGCGCCATGATCGGCGCGGCGACGAGCTGGCGCGGCCGTCCAGCAAGTACCGATACGCCAATCAAACGTCCGTCATCGAGCGGCTCCCAAAGCGCGGCCGCCTCACTGCCGTTCGCCGATCGATCGAGCGATGATACGCGGCCGTCCGCAGTGACGATGAACGCGCTGCGAACCTTGAGCCGAAGAGCGGCATTGCCCAGAGCGGACTGCATGGTCGCCTGGTCGCCGCTCGCGACTGCGGCGCGAAAGCCGAAGTCACGCGAGAGCAGCTGCGCCGCATTCTGCAGCTCGTGCGCGCGCTGCTGCCAGAGCCGGTCATAGACCGCGCCGCTCGACTGCAGCTGCCCTTCGACCCGCCGCGAGGCAGAATCGGCGATGAGGCTCGACAAAGCCGCTGAGACCGCGAGCATCGCGGCCGCGAACAGCAGCGCGAATTGCACGGTGAGCCGGGCGCTGAGCGAGCGGAAAGGCCGCACTTGTCAGTAGTCCGTCATCGACATCGTCGGTGGCGGACGAAGCCGAACCTGAAAGCTGGCGCTGCGCTGTGTTGGAGCGATGGCCTGAACGAGTTGGGCGCCCTGCGAGCGCAAATATGGGTGCCAGACCGTCAAGCGAGCCGACGCATTGGGCGCGTCGGCGAAAGTCACCATGCCCTGCGCGTTGGTTCGGGCCGTCCAGGCGCTGTCGGTGACCACGATGAACGCGCTCATTTGGTCGTGGATATTGCAGCCGAGCGCAACCACGCCCGGCTTGTCGAAATGGACCGTTCGGGACTGGTCCCTGGCGAACAGCTTCAGCTCGAACTTCTTGGCTGGTGAGAATGAATAAACATGGTGCTTGGTCGGATCGAGGTTCGAGAACGAAACGTCGGCACCGACGGGAACGATTGTCAGAAAGGGATGGAACTGCAGGTTCTGCTGCGAAACCGTGAACCGGCCGCCGGCGTGAGCAGCCCGAGCCGCCGCCCCCGCGGGATAGAGCGTCACCACCGCATCGCGGACCGGGCGACCGGATGCATCCACGACGTGCACCCGCAACGGAGCCGCGGCAAGCGGCGAGGCTGCGCTGGCACAGGCCAGCACAAGAAAGAATTTACGCCCCATTGCGCAGGATTAAGCCCTCAAGGGTAAACAGCTCGCCTAGCGAAAATGGTTACCAATGCGTTCGTAGTTCGGCTTGTAGCTGGGTCTGGCGCTGGCGCGGGTATAGGCCCGCGTCAGCGCGATTGTCGCGCCGGCTCGAGACGTGCAGCAGCTCGATGAGGGCGCTGAAGTGCGACCAATCGCGCTTGGCCGCGAGCATCGCCGACCAGCCCCTATCATCATATTCGCTACCGACTTCGCTGCCGCGATTGCGCGTGTCGAAGGCATCGACCCGTCCCGTCAGGCGCATCGTTCCGAAGGCCCGAGTGAGCAGCACGAACGCCGAGCGGAAACGGTTGTCGATCCAGCGGTCGCCGCCCCTCACGAACCCCATGCGAGTGCGGCCCTGAAGCGCCTGCGCCTTGAGCTCGGTCGCCGGCCCGAGATCAGCAACCAATCCGGCATTGTCGAATCGCGTGCGCCAGCCCCATTCGAGCTCGGCGTTCAGGTCCTGGGGACTGGCGCGATTGTCATAGTGGAACAGCTCGAGCCGGACCGGGACCGGGGGTTGCCAGGCGAGCTTCAAATAATAGCCCGGGCGATGAGCAAAGCCACTGTGGACATCGAGCAAGGGGTGGGTGAAAGGTGCCTGAAAATCGGCGACATCATCGTCGAGCGGAGGCAGCGGCTGGCGGCGAAAGGCCAGCGTGGTGCGGTCGTGCAGCGCCCAGCCGCGAAACGTCAGCAATGTGCCGGACGTGTCATTGGCTGCAGTCAGCGCTGCGGCGGCGCGCAGCTTGTGCTCGCCGAAGGTGGCCGAGAGCGTTGCCTCGGCGGCGACGGGCCGCACTTCCTCGCCGATCCAGCTGTTGATTGCCGACGGCGTGATCGAATCCTTGACGTGCCAGTCATAGCCTTCGTGCTCGAGGCTCACCGGAGGCCACATCAGACCGGCTCGCGCCGAGAAAGCGAGCTTGCTCGAACGCATCGGGCGAAAGGTCAGATAGGCTTGGCTGAGACCCGCTTCTGTACGATCTCCACCCTGCACCGAACCGACGACGATTGCGCCCACAGACCAGGTGAATTGCGGCTTCCAGACGAGGGCGGCGTTGCCGAGCTCGGGACGGACTCGAAGTTCGTCGCTGCTCCCGGAGCGCAGCTTGCCGAAGCCGCCATCGATCCAGCTTCGTTCGCCATCGACCGCGACCAGGCGCATATCGCCGCTGATCTCGAAGCTGTCCTGCGTGAAGAGCATGAGGTCGTCGGCGCTCGCCGGCGTCGCCCATAGCGCCGCAAGAGCGCAGCCCAACAGGAACGCGCCGCGGTCGGGCAGGCGTCGAACGACACAGCACATGAGCCTTTGGAGTAAGCGCTTAAGGTTAAGATATTGCTCAGCTTATCCGAAGATCGTTGGACGGAGCGAAAGCGCAGGATTGTGGGTCGACTGGTTTTGCGAATGCCAACGCATCGCGCCTAAGTGTGGAGACCTGACCTCTGCCTAGTCCGCACCATTTGGTGCTTGATATCGCACCTTTTGACGAACATATGCAGTCTGCACGAGAAAGGGAGAACGCATATGGCTAGGACGGTTGATACGTCGGCTCGGCCTCCTCTGACACCGATGGACGTGCAGACCTTCGCTAACCAGGACGATCGACGGCGCTTGTCCGAAGTGGCCTTGAAAGCCTTCAAGGCGCTTGCCGAACAATGGAGCCTTTCCAATGCTGAGGCGGCAGCGTTACTCGGCGTCAGCGACAGCACTTGGGACCGGATCAAGCGGAATAGCTGGGGGCAGCCATTGTCGCAGGACCAGTTGACGCGCGCCTCCGCGGCGATCGGTATCTACAAGGGTCTTCACCTTCTTTTTGCCGACCAGATGGCCGACCGCTGGCCGAAGCTTCCCAACCGCGGCCCGGTCTTCCAGCGCAAATCTCCGGTCGAAGCGATGATCGAAGGGGGCATCCCTTTGATGCTCGAGACCCGCCGTTACATCGACGCTGTCAGGGGCGGTCTCTGAGGTGCTCGACGGATTGACCATAACTCAGGGCGCGCTGCCGCGAACCGTTCGTCTGGTGACGACCGCGCGCCTGAGGGAGTCAGTCCTGCTCAGATTGGTCGGTGAGGAGGACCTCGCTGCCCTTGCTGAAATCGAGGGCGCGACCAGCAATCGCCTCGTGGCACAGATGCGCGGATCGGGCGAAGTACAGCCCTATGAGATGGTGTATGGCGTGCCGCACGCCGCCATCATCAATGCGGCCTTCGCCTACGCCAAGCCCCGCGAAATGAACCGCTTTAATGGTCCCGATCGCGGCGCTTGGTACGGCGGCTTCGAGATCGAGACGAGCCTCGCCGAAGTCCGCTTTCACATGACGCAGATGCTCGCGGCGACCGGCGTATTCGAAGCGACCGTCGATTATGCCGAGCTCCACGCAAGCTTCGCCGGCGATTTCCTAGACCTTCGTGAACACCCGGAGCATCCGTCGCTGAACCCCGTGAGGAGCCTCGGTTATCCCGCGGGGAACGCGCTTGCCGAAGCGGTCCGAGTCAAGGGTCTCAACGGGATCATCTACCCCTCTGTGAGAAACGCCGGCGGAACGTGCATCGCCGCGCTCTTTCCCCATGCGGTTCAATCGGTCGCGCAAGGGGCGATACATCGAATGACGTGGAACGGATCGCCCGAACCCACGGTGGAAAGGCTCGACTAATGGCGACGCTCGCTTGCCCTTCGCAATGCATCCTTCATCTCCCGACGCGTGGATCGACGCGCACCGCTTCGAACGGGCGCTCCGCAATTGCGGCGATGCATGGGGCAATTCTCGATTGTCGTGGTGCGGATCTCCGCAGGCTGTAGTCTGATGATCGACGCCGTCATCCGGCTCCTGAGCTTCAGGTATTGGCAACCACTAGGCGGCTTCGGCTCGACTTCCTTGGCGGCGCCGATGGCTGCATGGGGTATCTCGACCGGATGGGCTTCTTTGATTGCCTCAGCCGCGATGCCGAGGTGAGCCTTAGACAGAGCTTGCGCTCACGAATTAGTGGTCGGGGAGAGAGGATTCGAACCTCCGGCCCCTGCCTCCCGAAGACAGTGCTCTACCAGGCTGAGCTACTCCCCGACCGGAACCCGCTTAAGTACGACGTGGGTCGCGGCGGGAGCCAAGGCCGCGGCTAGATAGAGGCGGGTTAGGCCGAGCGCAAGCACGGGTTTCACCGCCCCAGTGTCGCAAGCCAATCCTCGACCCGGACGAACTTCTCGCGCGGGGAGCCGGGACGTGCGCGGCCGGTTTCGGTCTCTTCGATCTTGCGCCAGTCATCGTAATCGGTCGGCAGGATTCCGCGCCCCTCCAGCAGTTGCTTGAGGCGTCCCGCGCCCGGCCGATCGCTCGAAGTTCCTGCCGGCATGGCCGCAGCTACCTGGTCTGCAACCTCATAGCCGTCCGGACGATTGGTGCCGATCGTGCCGGTTGGCCCGCGACGGGCCCATCCCACCGCGTAGAGCCGATCCGCGATGCGTCCGCCCTGGTTGACGAACTTGCCGCCCTCGAAGGGAACCTCGGCGATTGGCGAGCTCGAATAGCCGATGGCAGTGACAACCAGCGACGCGGGCACTTCATATGTTTCACCGGTTCCGCGTGCCCTGCCCTGTTCGTCGAGCAAGGTTTTCTCGACAATGATGCGTTCGGCCTTGCTGTCGCCTTCAATCGCAATCGGCTTGGCGAAAAAGTCGAAGATGATGCGCTTCGGCTTCTCCTGCGGAAGGTCGGCAAAACCGCGCAGCAGGCTCACCGATTTGCGAAGGCCGGGTTCGAGAGCTTCGTCGGCCTCCGCCGGCGGGAAGTCGCCGATCTCGACCACCGGCACGGCCGCTTCGAGATGGCCAAGCTCGCCGAGCTCCTTCGGTGTCATTGCGATCTGGTGCGGCCCGCGGCGGCCGAGAATGGTGACGGTGCGGATTGCCGAGCCGTCGAGCGCCTCCAGCGCATGGCCAACGATGTCTGAACCTTCGAATTCATGGCGGGTCTTGGAAAGGATGCGCGCACAATCGAGCGCGACATTGCCGTTGCCGACGACCGCAGCATGTGCGCCGCCGAGCGGTGGGTCGAGGTCGGCGAAATCGGGATGGCCGTTATACCAGCCGACGAACTCGGCCGAGCCGATGACTCCGGGGAGGTTTTCGCCCGGGATTGCGAGCTTGCGATCATGCGGTGCGCCAGTAGCGAGAATCACCGCATCATAGAGCTCGAGCAGCTCGGCGACAGACACATCCCGGCCGACCGAGACATTGCCGATGAAGTCGACCCCGGCGCTTTCGGCGACCTTGTCGTAGCGTTTGCTGACAGCCTTCAAAGACTGGTGATCGGGCGCGACCCCGAAGCGGATCAGACCATAGGGAACGGGATAGCGGTCGAGGATGTCGATGCGCGCCTTGTCGCCGTAAGCCTTTTCCAGCGCCTCGGCGGTGTAGAAGCCCGCCGGCCCCGATCCGACCACTGCGAAATGCCGCATGTTCCCTCCCGCCGTGTCGTCTTCAGGAAATTGCCGGAGCAATCTGGTGCTTGATTGCCGCGTCCCCGCGCTTCTCGCAATGACCGATTAGTGGCTGTGATCCTCGAGCAGCGCACCGCCCTTCTTCTGAAGCGCGGCCTGCACCAGGCCCGAGAACATTCCAAGCATTCCCGGGAGCAAGACCCTGAGATGAACCTTGGTCTCCATCACCTCGATGGTTGCATTGATCGCCTCGCCAAGCGCTGCGACCTGGAGGTTGAGCTGGTCGCCGGTCCAGCCCGACTGCACCTGGGCCCCGCCCGGGATATGGTCCTGAAGCTTATGAAGATTGTTGGCGATCCTCCGCCGCGCCTCGTCCTTGCCCAGATTGTGCGGGAGGT
The DNA here is from genome assembly GCA_966424035.1 of uncultured Sphingomonas sp. Classification (GTDB taxonomy): domain Bacteria; phylum Pseudomonadota; class Alphaproteobacteria; order Sphingomonadales; family Sphingomonadaceae; genus Sphingomicrobium. Next base: position 19,087 of record CBJLMA010000022.1, read on the forward strand.
CGACGTCGATGGGCTGGGTCATTGATGCGACGTGGGCCGACGTTCAGCGCTTTTCAAGCTGGCCTGTGAGAGTATCATCCCAGTGATGCGACAGCTTTTTCTTCTTTTCTCACTCGCGGCAAGCACGGCCGCGGCACAGTCGGTAGCTCCATCTCCCCCGCCTGTGGCGCCGATTGCGCCGACCATTCCAGCCGCACAGCCCGCCGCATGGGATCCGGCGGCTCCTTACATCACCCAAGGGCAGGATGAGGCGGGCTATCGCAGCTGGTATCTCGCCGCCCCATGGCGCGCGGGACAGGTGAAATCGTTCAACGATTATCTCGCTTCAGCCGGCGTCTCGGGCATCGTCCCGACCTGGCAGCTGCTGCGGACCGCAACTGCATGGAAGGACTGCGGTGGCCAGCCCTTTGAAGTGCCGCCGTCCGACGAATGGCCGCACATGGTGCAGACGCTTCGCTATGTTCGCGATTATGTGATCCCCGCAGTCGGCCCGGTTGAGCCGGTATCGGTGTATCGCAACCCGGCTCTCAATGTCTGCGCCGGCGGGGCTCCGGAAAGCGCTCACAAACTCGATTCGGCAATAGATATGGTGCCTCTAAGACCGACCGACCGAGTGACATTGATGCGCAGCCTGTGCGGCGTCCACAGTCAGCACGGCGAAGCCTATCAGGCGGGACTTGGCTTCTACGCATATCTGCGTTTTCACATCGACAGCACCAAATATCGCCGCTGGAACATGGACCCCGCAGTCGCCGCTGAATGCCCGCCGATTCTTCATCCGGAGGATGTCGCGAGCGTCGGCCAGCCGATCCCGCCCGCAGTGTCGCCAGCCACCACCGCGACTGTCATTCCGCCTGCGGTCGCATCAGCGCCAACTTCGGTGCCGCCATCGACTCCGGCGAGGCCGCAGCCCCAGCCGCCTTCATCCAGCCGTTGAGCGCGCCGGCGCACTCTCGCCGGAAGGGCAAAAATGCGGAACTTGCTCGAGTCCTGGAGGAGCGGCGTTCGGTTATCCCGCGGTTGCGGCTGGCGCGGAGCCACGAAGGAAGAACATCAGATAGATCAAGCGCCCGTTTTCCAAGCTAGTGCCAAAACCCGGCCCGGAGGTGTGCCAATATTGCGGCTGCAAGAGAACGAGGCGGTTGAAACGCATCGGCACGGTCATCGTCAGCTCCCATTTCGAGCGATCTAGGGCGTCCTTGTCGAGAATCTCGGCCCTGAGTTCATCGTAAGAAGAATAGCCCGCCTCGTTGAGCGCTGCTGGAGTTAGTGGGAGATGGTCGGTCCCGGTCGGGAGATGGCGATAGAATTCGGTTCCTCCACGACAATCCTCCGGTCTGCTGAGATAGAGAATTCCGGACCAATGACTCTGATCGATGTGGATCCTCGGCGGCTGGCCTTCACGATTGTCCGAAGCCAGCGAAATCCGACACGAGCCGTGGGAGAAATCGTCGTGCCAGGGTGTCCGGACCGGCTCGTAAACCAGCCGCGAAATGATCTCGTTGAGGCCGGGGATATTGATCTTTTCGGTCGAATTTAGCCCCGGATAGCGACCTTCAACTGCATATTTGAGGCCCAGTGCCTGATCCCGCATGGCGTTCGGGTCGCGGAGGAAATCATCGATGACAATCACATGCGGAATCATTTCTTCAGGATCGTCCTCTTCCTGGTTTCGAATCGACGGTTCGTCGGATCACCGAACAGTGTAAGAGGCTGAAGCGACGTGATTCAATGCGGCCCTGTCGGCGCCCTCCTAAACTCCGCCCCGGAGCCAAGCCTGGGCCACGCAGCGCTGCAGCAGCCGATCGACCGGTAGCGGATGATCGATGCTGATCGACTTCTTCCCCGAAAATCCGGCCCGCTTTGGCGCGATCAGCAAGATTGTTGAATTGCAGGTCCTTTCCGCGCGGCCAACACATGAATCGACAAAATGGGCGACTAGATTAGCCGAATGCGCCTATACCGTCCGCAAGCCTTGTGTTGCCATAATACAACACCATATCCCTGCTAACGAAGAGGGGTAGAACTCAATGGATTTTGAAAAACTGACGGATCGCGCGCGCGGTTTTTTGCAGGCAGCGCAGACGATCGCAGTTCGCGAGCATCACCAGCGTATCGCTCCGGCGCACTTGCTCAAGGCACTGCTCGATGACGAGCAGGGCATGGCTGCCGGATTGATCGAAGCGGCAGGCGGCGATGCCCGGACCGCAAGGCAGGAAGCCGATATGCTTGTCGCCAAGGTGCCGGCCGTTACCGGCAGCGGGGCCAGCCAGGCGCCGGCGCTCGACGGCGACGCGATCCGCATTCTCGACCAGGCCGAGCAGGTCGCGAAGAAAGCTGGCGACAGCTACGTCACTGTCGAGCGCATCTTATTGGCACTGGCGCTCGCCAAGAACACCGACGCTGGTGGCGCTCTCGCGAAGGCCGGGGTCACGGCGCAGAACCTCAACGCAGCGATCGACAAGTTGCGCGGCGGCCGCACTGCCGACACGCAGGCCGCCGAAGATCGCTATGATGCGCTCAAGAAATATGCGCGGGACCTCACCGAGGCGGCGCGGTCGGGCAAGCTCGATCCTGTCATCGGCCGTGACGAGGAGATCCGCCGCACAGTCCAGGTTCTCGCGCGTCGCACCAAGAACAATCCGGTGCTGATCGGCGAGCCGGGTGTCGGGAAAACTGCGATCGTTGAGGGGTTAGCTCTCCGCATCGCCAACGGCGACGTGCCGGACGGGATCAAGGACCGGCGCCTGCTTGCGCTCGACATGGGTGCACTCATCGCCGGCGCCAAATATCGCGGCGAGTTCGAGGAGCGCCTCAAGGGCGTCCTCGACGAGGTCCGCCAGGCGGAAGGCGAGATCATCCTGTTCATCGATGAGATGCACACATTGGTGGGCGCCGGAAAGGCCGAAGGCGCGATGGACGCGGGCAATCTCCTGAAACCGGCGCTCGCCCGCGGCGAGCTGCACTGCATCGGTGCGACGACGCTCGATGAATATCGCAAATATATCGAGAAGGACGCTGCGCTCGAGCGGAGATTCCAGCCGGTGTTCGTGGGCGAGCCGAGCGTCTCCGACACCATCTCGATTTTGCGCGGGCTCAAGGAGAAATATGAGCTCCACCATGGCGTGAGAATCACCGACGCGGCGATCGTCGCTGCTGCGACGCTCGGCAACCGCTACATCACCGATCGCTTCCTGCCCGACAAGGCCATCGATCTGATGGACGAAGCGGCGAGCCGCATCCGGATGGAGGTGGAGTCCAAGCCGGAGGAGATCGAGAATCTCGACCGGCGGATCATCCAGCTCAAGATCGAGCGCGAGGCACTGAAGAAGGAACAGGACCAGGCGTCCAAGGACCGGCTCGCCAAGCTGGAAGAAGAGTTGGCGAACCTGGAACAGCAGTCTGCCGAGCTCACGCAGCGCTGGCAGGCCGAAAAGGAAAAGATCGCCGGCGAAGCGAAAATCAAGGAGCAGCTCGACCAGGCGCGTCTGGAGCTCGAACAGGCGCAGCGCAACGGCGACCTCGCAAGGGCCGGCGAGCTGCAATACGGCCGCATCCCGCAACTCGAGAAACAGCTCGCGGACGCCCAGGCCGCAACGCATGGCGCGATGCTGCGCGAGGAAGTGACCGATCAGGACATCGCCGGCGTCGTCAGCCGCTGGACGGGGATTCCGGTCGAGCGGATGATGGAGGGCGAGCGCGAGAAGCTGCTCCAGATGGAAGCAACCATCGGCGCGCGCGTGATTGGGCAGGAGGATGCGGTGAAGGCCGTGTCCGCTGCAGTCCGCCGCGCCCGGGCAGGGCTGCAGGATCCGAACCGGCCGTTGGGCTCATTTCTGTTCCTCGGCCCGACCGGCGTCGGCAAGACCGAGCTCACCAAGGCACTCGCCGAATTCCTGTTCGACGATGCCTCGGCGATGGTGCGCATCGACATGAGCGAGTTCATGGAGAAGCATGCGGTCGCGCGGCTGATCGGGGCTCCTCCCGGCTATGTCGGCTACGAAGAGGGGGGCGTGCTGACCGAAGCCGTCCGCCGCCGGCCCTATCAGGTCGTGCTGTTCGACGAGGTCGAGAAAGCGCATGGGGACGTCTTCAACGTGCTCCTCCAGGTGCTCGATGACGGGCGGCTTACCGACGGCCAGGGACGCACGGTCGACTTCACCAATACGATCATCATCCTGACCTCGAACCTCGGCTCGCAATATCTCGCTTCGCTCGGCGAAGACGAGCCGGTCGAAAAGGTCGAAGGTCAAGTCATGGAGGTCGTCCGCGGCCATTTCCGGCCCGAGTTTCTCAACCGCCTCGACGAGATCATCTTGTTCCATCGCCTGAGCGCTGGGCACATGGGCCCGATCGTCGATATCCAGGTCGCGCGACTGCAAAAGCTGCTCGACGATCGCAAGATCCGGCTCGAATTGACCGATGCCGCTCGCGCCTGGCTCGGCCGTGTCGGCTATGATCCGGTATATGGAGCGCGACCGCTGAAGCGAGCAGTGCAGAAATATCTGCAGGATCCCCTGGCCGACAAAATCCTCGCCGGCGAGATCGCCGACGGTTCAACGGTCCGCGTCGACGAAGGAGACGGCCAGCTGGTGCTCACTCCGGCTCGCGCAGAAATACGCGAGGCCGCGGAGTAAGGTTCACGTGCCCTTCGTCGCGTCGGAGACTGCAAACAGGCGGCAGATCATCGTGCGTTCGTGTTCGCTAAGGTGCGGGTTCCAGCAGTCGAGGATCAGCACTGCGCGGTCCTGATCGCTTCTGTTCCACGCTTCATGTTCGATCGTGTCGTCGAAGGCGAACGCCTCGCCCTCGCGCCACTCGCGCGTCTCTCCGCCGACTCGGAAGGCGCAGCCGTCAGGAACGATCAGCGGCAGGTGGATGATCGTTCGACTGTTCGTCACTCCAGTGTGCGGCGGAATGTGCTTGCCGGCTTTGAGGATCGAGAAGAACACGTTCGGCGCGCGTCCGGGAACGCCAGCCAGCGGGAGGCTCTCAATAAGTTCGGCGGTTTTTTGAGCGCGCGCACAGGCCGCTTCGTTTCGCTCGCCGTCCTTCCATAAATGCAATGCGCTCCAGGCGGGATTGTTGTTGAGGTCGCTCCATTGGTTCCGCGGCGTCCCCGCCGGCATCGTGATGTAGGGCACGAGGCCGGCATCGGGCGAAGCCAGCAATTCCATCAGCTCTGCGCGGATCGCATCAGTCCCCGCCTCCAGTTCGGCAAGCCACGGGAAATGCTCCCGGTCGAAAAACTCGTCGGCGGGCAGGAAAGGATAGTGCATGCCGTAGCATTGGTTCACATAAACCTGCCGCCGGCCAAGCATCACCTCCATTGCGGCGGTCGCCCTGCGCCGGTCGCGCGGCGACGCGCTATCAAAATCCTCCTTGAGCCCGGCGGCGAGCGCATCGGCAACCTGCTGTGTCCGTGCAGCGAGGAAGGCGCGCGCATGGTCGACAGTCGCGCGGAGCTCTGGGCTCGGATTGATATGCTCACTGGCAAGCGTCGCGACCGCCGCCCATCGAACGGCCGCCTGGCCCATTTCGCAGCGTCGTTCGTGGAGCCGGGCGAGTTGGATCAAGGCCATCAAGTTGCGCTGATCGCAGGCAAGCGCAGATTGGATCGCTGCGGCTTCGGCGTCATCGTCGCCGGCAATGCTGTGTGCTCGGGCTAGGTTCAGCCATAAGGTCGCCGTGCCCGGATCAGCGCGAGCCGCCGCTTCAAAATGCTTTTGGGCGGCAGGTACGTTGCCGCTGCCGAGCGCCTCAATGCCGAGAATATTATGTGCAATGGAGTGATCAGAACGAAGCTCGAGTGCGGCTTCAGCTTCTCGAACAGCATCGCTGCGACGGCCTTGCTGCTGCGCGACCAGCGCCCGAGTCACATGTTCTTCGGCTGTGATCGCCACGGCAGCCAGATGACTGCGGCCATGACCAATGGTCAAGTCAGACGTGCGGCTAGGCTCTCGGGCGGCCGCACAGGCGGAGCGAAGTTTGCTCGTCGCCACAGCGCATTCGGCGGTTCTTCCGGATCGGGAACGGCGAAGGCGAGATAGCCAAAGAAGGTCGCGATCAGCCGTTCGCTCACGCTGGTGATGGCCCTGCGGCCATGCATGAACCGGGTGTTATCGAGCATCAGCACGTCGCCACGCTGCCAAGCGATGTCGGCGGACAAGCGATCGCCGGTGTCCCTGATCGCGTGCAGCCAGCTATCGGGGACCGGTTGCCCGTCATCGAGCAATGGGTAACTGCGTTGATTGTGCATGAAGCGGGCGAACAACAGATAATTGGCAAATGCCGGCTCGTCCTTGAACATCGGCCGGTGGAGCACCGGCCGGGAAAAGATGCGCGCGATGCCGCCGTCGATTCGCCGAAATTCATAGGGGCAGGCGGGCGGCGGATTGGCGAGAAGCTCGTCGTTCGGGTTCGAATCACCCAGCCAGAAGCTGAACAGCTCGGGCCAAGTCGGCTTCACATGCAGCAGGCGCCTTCCGGTCAATCCCTTCCGCACGAAATCCGGCATCGCTCGGACGAGCTCGACCCCATCGCAGAGCGTCGTCGCCCCGCCGTGCACTGGGGCCGATAGGCAGAAGAAGAAGGCCGCATCGGGCTTCCAAGGTTCCCGAGACAGTTCCGAGTGCAGGGCAAATGGGCGGGTACCAAGGGATACCGTATGGATATTGTGCTGGGGGTCGATCGGGGCCCTGCCGCGGCTTTCGTTCACAACGTGGGTAGGACAGAAAGAACGGGTGAAGCTGCGGAATTGCGGCACATCCGTGTCGAACCCCCGGAAGAGCAACGCGCCATGCAATTGGTACAGTTCGATCACTAGCGGCTGATCGAGTTCCGAGAGGCTTCTTTCTCCCTTGGCCTCAACCAGAACATAAGGCCGTCCGGCATCAGGCAGTTGAATGTTCGGCATTATCAGGCTGCGTATAGGACAGTGCCAGGCTCACAGCTATATCCCGAGCAATGGCTCCGACGCTCGATGACCTGTTCGCTTCGCCCGATCATTATTTGCATTCTTTCGATGCTGATGCGGCGGTTTTCCTCTCAATGGACCGCGAGGCCTATCATCGATCAATCTTCCTTGATGGTCGAATTTCTCCGGCGGACGCCACTCCGATGCACGTTCCGGTCGGCGCACTGGCGCAAGCCATTCCCAAACCGGCGCCCACGGGATGGATCTTCCACGTAGCACATTGCGGGTCGACTCTGCTGGCGCGCGCGCTCGACCGGCTGCCCACGAACCTCGTCCTGCGCGAACCGGCCGCGCTCCGGCAGCTCGCCCTCGCTCCCGATCAGCAACGCCTGGCGCTCGTCATGGCCATGGTCTCGAAACGCTATCGGACCGACATGCCGACCATCGTCAAGGCCAATGTGCCGGTCAACTTCCTGTTGGCCGATCTGGTCGCCTTCGATGCCCATGCGCCGGTGATATTCATGTATCTCGGCCTTAAGGATTTTGTGCTTGCGACCTTGCGCAACGAGCGACACCGGCTCTGGCTAAAGCGGGTGACCAGCCAGCTCTCCGCCTATCTTGGCGACTATTCAGCCATGTCGGACGCGGAGCGGACGGCCGCTCTGTGGCTCTCGCAGATGCACGCATTCTCAGCGGCGATCGCGAGGCTGACCAACGCCCGCTCGCTCGACGGTGAGCAATTCTTTGCAGCACCGAGCCATTATCTCGGCCTCGCCTCCAGGCATCTCGGCGTCCCGATGACCAGCGATGAGATCGAAGCGAGCGTCCGCGGACCTTTATTCGCGACCTATTCCAAAATCCCGGAGATGCCATTCACGAATGAGACTCGTCTCGCGCTAAGAGCGGCGCTCGAGCCGGCACTCGCCTCGGAACTCGGGGAAGCGCGCTCTTGGGTGGAGGACCGGGGCGGCGAACAAAAGGCTGTCGAGGCCGTCGCCGCCGCCGGTTTCGAAGCCGATAGGCCCTGATGCTCGACACAAGGATTACTCATGTTGCCATCGCGCCAGTTGAAGCGCGCGAGCAGCAACCCGCCTCAGCTCAGCAGCGGTCAGTACAAGCGCGCTGAACCTGGACCTTTTCGATATCCTGGCGATTGAGGCGTCGCTGTTCGGCCCATTGCGCCCGGGTCATGCAGACCTGGTGGGAGGCAAGGCGACTGCCAGTTTCTTCCTGCTTCTCGCAAACCACTTCATTCGGGTCTTTGTCGGGCTTGGCGGCTTGCTGTTGTTGCGCTGGCGCAGTCTGGGCGAACGCGGGTGCTACGCCGATCATCAGAGTTGCGGCCATGGTGAAGATAAGCTTTTGCATCTCATTCCTCTCGAAGCGACCCTGGCCAGGGCGGCGATTAATCATAGGAGCAGCAACCTGAACTGAAGCTGCGCGAAGTCAAGCAGGTCATTATCAGCAGTTATCTTCGCAATGGTTGGGGAAATCGACGGACGGACAAACTAGATCGGCGGCCGGACATCGAAAGCCACGGTCAGCCGCTCGCCCTCGGCGAATGGCACCGTACCGTGCCACATCCACGACGGAAACAGCACCAGATGCCCTGGCTTCGGTTCGATCTTGCACCACGGCGGCAATGAAATCCCCAGTTGCTCCTGGGGCTCGCCAAGCGTGAACCAGCCGGCATCCGCCGGGTCGGATCGAGCTCTTGGCGGAAGAGAAATATAGAGGGCCGAGCTGATCCACCCCTGCGAATGGATGTGATTGGCGTGGTGGCCGCCGCCGCGCAGGCGGACCGACCAGCTGCCGGAGAAACGGATCCGACGGTCGCGGCGCCGAGATAATGTCGGATGATGCCGGTCAGAGGGAGGCAGGTGCGCGACATAGGTTTCGACGGCGGAAATGATCGCTGCTCGCATTCGCCTGATCACCGGATCAATGCGGGTGAGCAAAGGTCCGTCGGTCTGGGTGCCGCCGCGTACCGACTGATCGACATACTCGCCCTTTGCGACATGGAGTGCACGAAGAACCTCGCCAAGTTGCTCAAGAGGCGGAAGCGTGGCGGTCAAGTCGAGGACCTGCACCAGCTGCGAATCGCGCTGAAGCCAAGTGAAGCGCTGGTCGCCGGTCAGCTGCCATGCCAGTGACGCATACGGCCAGATCGACCATGCGCGCTCGGAATCAAGCTCGCTGTCGATGAGCGAGATCGCCTCGCTCATTGCGCCAACGCGCAGCAAGTGGCGGATGCGCCAGAGCCCGAGTTGGTCGCCACTTTCGGCAGGGTCAACCTTGAACAGTGCTTCGGGAAACGTCTCTTCTTCAAGCTCCGCAGCGGCTATTGCGCGGTGGACGGCAAGCGCGCTGGGCAAGACTCCGGCGCGCTCGGCACGCGCAATGTCCCTTTGCAGCGCCTGATAGTCGTCACGGAGTACGTCAATTCCGAAAAGGGTGGACCAGAGGCTCTCCTGCCGCGGAAATTGGGCGATCGCGCGCTCAAGGGACTCCGTCGCCCGCTCTTGATGACCCAGCGTCGAGCGTAATTGGGCGAGCTGCTCATGGCCGAATGTCCACGCGGGAGCCCGCTCCAGCAACTGTCGGAGTTCGTCTGCCGCCAGTTCGCCGTCGCCGACCGCATTTCGGGCAGCGGCAAGGCCAAGCGCGACTGACCCGTCGTTCGGCGCGAGCGCGCGGGCCCGCAGAAACAAGTCGACTGCGTCCAACCCCGCCTCCAGTGCGACCCGCGCCCGCGCGTGCGCAATAGCCGGGTCGTTAGGAGCGAGTGCGGCCGCCTGACCAAGCGAGACGATGGCGGCTTGATGCTCGTCGAGCGAACGTTGAAGCAGCCCTACCCACTGCCACAGCAATGCTTCGCGAGAGCATTCGGCCGCGGGAATCAGCTGCTTAAGTGCGGCCTGCTCTTCACCTTCGGCAAGTGCGGCACGAGCCAAGTCGTCGAACGTGTCGAGGTCGCGGACGCCCGACTCGATTGCGGCCATGAAGCCGCCGAAATTCACAGTGGCTCGCCCGGTTTCTGGCGGCTGCCGATCAGCTCAGTTACAGCCTGTTGTTCGACTTGGCTGAGATCAGGGTGCCAAACGTCGAAAATCAGAACGACGCGCAGTTCGTCGGTCGGATTCATCGCTTCATGCTCGATCGTATCGTCGAAGACAAATGCATCGCCCGGCCTCCAGTATCGCGTTTCCGCGCCGACCCTGAACCAGCAACCCTCGGGCACGATCAGGGGCAGATGGCAAACCAGGCGGGCATTATTCACCCCCACATGCGGCGGGATGACCGTTCTTGGCGCAAGAAGCGAGAACATCGCGTTGGGCGATGCGCCCGGGATCCGGGGCTGGGGTAACTTGGCAAGAATCTGCAAGGTTCGCGGACAATGGCGCGCGTTCGCCTCGACCAGCTCGCCTCTCAGCAACAGATGGATGGCGGTCCAGTCAAGATTGTGATTGAGCGCCCGCCACTGATCCATCGGCACATGCTCGTCATATTGCACGTAAGGGACGAGTTCGGCGCGTTCCGCGCGCATGACTTCCTGCAGTTCCGCAGTGATTGCGCCTGTCGCCGCCTCGAGCATTTCCAACCACGGGAAAAGACTGCGCGGGTGGAATTCTCTTTCTGTCAGCTCGGGGTAAAAATAATCAGTGGGGTTGCTGTGATAAGCTTTGGTCCGGCGGATCGTGTTCGTTCGGAACCTGGCAATCCGTTTGCGCTGCTCGGGATCAGCATGGGCCTCGGCGGCCGCCATGGAGATCTTCATCCGCGCTTCCTGCTCGTCCTGCCATTGGGCGTAGCGCAGCTCAGCGTCTGCAATTACCGATCCGAGATGCTCGGGTGCCTGATCCGGTCTCTGAGCGAGCGCATGTCCCCAAGCTTCGCCGGCACTCGGGTCGCCGAGCTTGTGCAACAGGCTCGCGCGCATGAGGAGCGCGGTGAAATCGCGCGGATCGATCGCGAGCGCCTTATGAACCGCGTCCAATGCTCGTGCAGGCTGACCGGTCCCGCGCCGCATTGCGGCGATTCTCATCCAGAGCGTTATGTCATCTGGCGAAAGCGTCGCAGCCTGTTCGAGCAACGAAGCTGCTTTGCCGATGTCTCGACTGGCAAGCGCCCGATCGGCGTCTTGGATCAGATCGGCGGCTTCCATTGACTAGATCTCATAACCAAATTTCTCAGCCCAGGGAGCGAGGACCGGCAGCACCGGCTCAAGGTGTTTGCGATACTTCTCCCATCGTCCTGCGGCGCGCGTGTAGATCGGCTCGACCACCTGCGAATAGCTCGCCGTCTTAATTCGCCCCCTCTTAAGCGCGGTTTCCTGATGATCGAGGACAGCATCGTGCCAGTCGAGGCCTAGGAAATCAAAAAGCCTGCGGAGCTCGCTTTCGCGATCGACGACGATATTTTCGTAAAGCACGCTGTGCGTGGGCATCGGGATGAGTGACTGCACATGCTCATAATAGCGGAAACTGAGATCGTAGAGCTCTGCCGCTGTGTCGAGGCGGATGAAGCTCGACATTCCTTCGTTCAGACGGAAGTTCGCCATGAAGCAGCTCAGGACGACGTCGCACGGGTGGCGCAGTGCAAGTATGATCCGGGCCTGAGGAAACAGCCTGCGGGCGAACGGCAGCAGGTTGATCGTGAGCGGGTTCTTGTCCACCAGTAGCTTGCCGGGGGTGAGCCGCCCGAGCGAAGCTACGGTCTCGAAATAGAGGTTCCGCGCGCGCTCGATCTGCTCGTCGGGAATGGTTGGGAGTCCGGCGAACGAAGGGAGCAGCTCCATCGCAGTCTGAAGCGCAGGCTCCTCCTCCAGGACCTCCACTTCGGGGTGAGACATGAGAATCGTATCGAGCAGGGTTGTGCCTGATCGCGGAAATCCGACGAGGAAAACCGGTGCTGGTCGGCCATCGATCGCCTCCTCCGCGCGCCAGCTCTGCGCCCACTCGGGCGTCGCTGTCTTGTGGAAAAAGCGGATCATGTCGCGGTAGGAGATACCGCGCTCTTCGGGGTGGCTGGTATCCTCGCGGAACCTCTGGTTCATTTCGGCAAAGACGGCGAAGGCTTCGTCGTAGCGTCCAGCGCCTTCGAGGAGCTGGCCGCGCAGATGCAGTTGGCGCGCGGCCTCGAGCTCGTCGGGAACCTTTTCCAGCGCGGCCAAGCCCGCGTCAAACTGCTTGGTGCGACGGAAATGATAGGCATGGATGAAGTTGGCCGCATTGAACACGCCGCGCTGCTCGGCTTGATCCGCAAGGGGTTCGAGATTGGCGGCGCGGTTGGTCAATTCATTGACGAGCGCGAGACCGACAAACGCCCCGGCATGCAGCGGATCGAGTTCAAGCGCCTGTCGATAGACAGCTTCAGCATCATCCATCCGCTGAAGCACTGCGAGGTGGTTTGCCTTGTCGAGAAGCAGGTCGACGTTGTCGGGCGCACGCCCGATCGCCGCTTCGATGGCTTCGAGCGCCGGCCGGTCGCGCCGCGTGTCCTTCAGAAGCAGAAAAAGTTCACGAAGCGGCAGCTCGCTGTCGGGAAATTCTTCCGCGAGCTCCCGATAAACATCCTCGGCCTCATCATAACGCTGCTGCTCCCGTAGCACAGCGGCATAATTCATCCGTACCTCGGGAGAGTCGGGTTTGATCACCAGAGCTCGCTCGAAAGCGTCTGCGCTGGCTTCGATGTCCCCCCGCTGTCTCAAGGCATTGCCGAGATTATTCCAACTCTCCCAATCGTTCGGAGAGGCCGACAGAACATGTTCCAATGCCTCGGTCGCTGCGGTCAAATCACCCAGCTGAACCGAGACCGCACCGCGGAGCCGCGCGAGGTGGAGCGTGGCGTCGGCAAAAGCGAGCTCGCGGGTGACGACCTCCAACACCCGATCGAAGCGCTCGAGTGCAGTGAGTGCAGCAGCGAGATCCGTCGCAATCCTGATGTCGGAGGGCCGGTGCCGGTGCGCGAATTCGAGGTGCTGGGCCGCCCGCTCATGTTCGCCGAGATCGAGGCGCACCATTCCCAAAAGAGCGTTGAGCGCGACCGGGTCGCCGCCTGCGGCCAGTGCCCGCTCGCCAATTGAACAGGCTTCCTCCAGCCGCCCCGCCCTAGCGGCCGCCAGTGCGTCGCGAATTGAGCTAGCGGCACTTTCGCCGGATGGCGGCGGTGTTGCGGTTCGGATGGTCACGTCGGTCTCAGTTTTCGATGGCCGTCAGGAAGTTACAGGCGGTTTGCAGCAAAAAGAAGGGGCGGCGGCACACGGCCACCGCCCCCAGGTTTGAACGCTTCTTCGACGCTTTAGAAGTTGAGCGTCGCGCCAGCAAAGATGAACCGACCGAGGGTGTCGTAGGTACCCCCATAGGTGTTGCCGTTGCACACTGCGACAGCGCAGGCGCCGTTGCCGCTGGTGAAGATCGGCGGGTTCTTGTCGAAGATATTATTGACGCCGAGGCGCAGATTGTAGTGGTCGCCGACGGTGAACGTGCCGGCGAGATCGAAGTAGCTCTGCGCCGGGACGTGCGCGTTGAGGATCGTAACCCCCGAACCGCTGAGCGCGGTCGATGGGTTCAGGCCCTCGTGCTTGACCGTGCCGACATAACGCCACTGCGCCGAGATCCCGATCCCATTCGGCATCTGCAGGCTGAGGCGTGCCTTATGCCGCCAGTGGGGCAGCGGGTTGCCGCAGGTCGCGCCATAATAGCCGGCGCAATCATAGGTCGGGTTCAGGCCGTCGTTGACGACGTAGTGGTTGACCCACGTGCCAACGACGCTGCCCGACAGAGTGCCGAAACGACCGAAGCGATAGCTGTAGGCGACGTTGCCATCGATACCTTTCGTCTCGACCGAACCGACGTTCTGCGGAAGGTCGGTGGTGAACCCGTTCGCCGAGAGCCACAGCGACCCGCCCGGATCGCGGTGGATCAGAGCGCACGACGGAGCGGCGGCGGTCGCCGTCGAGTTGTTGACGCAGTTTGACAGGATCGCGTCAGCTCCGAAGCCGCGGATCGCGCCCTTGACCTTGATGTCGAACCAGTCGGCAGTGATCGCCAGGCGCGGGATGAAGCGCGGCTGGATTACTGCGCCGATCGTCTTCGTCGTCGCCTTTTCCGGATTGAGGGTCGGATTGCCGCCGACAAAGCCATTATACTGGTTGGCCGGATTCTTCGGAGTGCTCGAACCAATAGTGAGCCCCTGAGCGATACAACCATAGTCCGTCGCTGCGATGGTCTTTCCGGCGCACGGATCGGTCGAGCCGTCGAGGGCAACGAAATTCGGCGAGAACAGCTCCTGGATGTTCGGAGCGCGGACGGCGCGGTTGTACGCGCCGCGGATCAGCACGTCCTTGACCGGCGCGAACCTCGCCTCCAGCTTGTACGTATCGGTGCTGTACTTCCGGCTCAGGACCGGATTGCCCGCCTGGTCACGTAGACCCGCGCCAGGATAAGTCGTGTACCAGGACTTGCGGTAGCCACCGTTGATCGACAGTTCGTCGATGAATGAATGGCGAATGATCGGGATTTCGACTTCGCCGAAACCCTCGAGCACGCGGAACGCACCGCTGACCGGGAGCGTCGGAGCTCCCTGGCCCGTGAGATCGCCGGTCTGGAACTCCTGATCGGGGATCAGGTCGAGCGATTCCTTGCGATACTCGGTACCGAAGTTCACGCCGACACCCTGGTCTGACCACGGAGTCTGGACGCCCATTTCGCCAAGCGCGCCAGTCACGTTTGCGTCGGCCACTTGCTCCGAAGTCGTGCCGGTGATCAGGCCAGTAGCGTGGACGTAGGCAAGCGCAGCTGCCGACGGTCCGGTGCCCGTGAAATAGTCAAGCGGTACGCAGTTGGTGTCCGTCCCGGCAAGCACCGAGCGGCATTCCGGAGTGGCACCCGGAGTACCAGGAGCCACTTCCTTGCCGTTCAGCACGTCGACGACGTTCAGTGCATTGATCAGGCGCGCGGTCGAGAACTCGTTCCGGTAGACCTGCGTATAGTTCGTACGGCCGTACTGGAAGTAGGCATCGTAGGACCATACCTTGCTCAGGTCGCCCTTCGTTCCGACCACACCGCGCCATTCCTCATGCTTGAGGTCGCTGATCCGGTTGCCGCCTTCGATATCGCGACGCTGCAGCTGGAAGTAGGCCTGATTGTACGTCAGGCCCGTCGGCCCAAAGAAAGTAAGCGGCGGCGTTCCAAACGGAAAGCCGAGCTTGGGCGCGTAAGAAGCGTTGGCAGCGACAGGGAAACCGCCGTTGAAGCCGACGATCAGGTTGTTGGGATTGCAGATCGTCTGCTGCTCGCTGAGACCGTTAAGCCCCGAACCCGCTGCAGTATTGAGGAACGGGTTGTCGCAGTTAATCAGACGCGTGTTTCCAAAGTCGCCCGACGGCGCGATTTGCGCCAGCGTGTGGTCATCCATGAACATGAATTCCATGTACGGATGGACGGCCTTGCTCACTTCATAGTCGGCGAACACGCCACCGACGTATCGCTCATCGGGACGCTGGAAATAGTTGGTCGGATTATAGTTGTAGGCCGGCGTCGCAGGTCTATGCAGAGCGCCAGGATAAATGCCTAATGTCTTCGCGGACTGGCTTGCGCCGACACCCGGCAGGAAAATATGTCCCCTGCCCATGGCGTTCGTTCCCGAACCACCGCAGGAGACGGCAGACGTGGTCGAGCTCGAGCCGTTGATCGCGCAGGCGCTATAGTCGCGTCGCTGCTGCAGGACCGCCTTGACCTTGCGATAGCCAAAATAGCCCATTGCGTGGCCACGATTGTCGTCGAATGCAGCGCCGATCGAGACCGTGCCGTCGAACTGGCCGCCGTCCGCAACGCTGCCTTTCGGGTATGCATAACCCACGAGGCCCTGGTTGATGCGCGCATCATTGATGCTGCACACCGTAGCGTTTGGCGCGCCCTTCGTCCCGACGCTCGGGCAGCTATTGTTGTGCTGATAGAAGCCATACTGGCCGTCGAACCGGATGCCAGTGAAGTTGGTGTCCATGATGAAGTTGACGACGCCGGCGACGGCGTCGGCGCCGTACACCGACGAGGCACCGCCCGTCAGCACATCGACGCGCTTGATGAGGGCGCCCGGAATGAAGTTGATGTCGGCCGACTGCGCGGAGCTGTTCGGATCGCCCGGAAGCAGGCGACGGCCGTTGATCAGGACCAGAGTACGCTTCGGACCAAGGTCGCGAAGGTCGAGGTAAGCCGTGCCCGTCGCGCCGTTCGACACGCCCGAGCTCTGGTTCGCCTGGACCGACGGCAGCTGGTTGAGGACGTCCTCCACGCGGGTCGCGCCGGAGAGCTTTACGTCCTGATTGGTGACCACCGTGACCGGCGCAGCCGAGGTCAGGTTGGGCTGGGGAATGCGCGTACCGGTAATGATGATCTCGCTCGACGATTGCACCGGCGCACCCTTGGCGTTGACCGCCGGTGGCGGCTGCGTGGTCACGTCGGCGGTCGGCGGCGCAGCTACCGGGTTCGTCGCCTTGTTCTGGTCGGGAACCGTCGAATTGGTGGTCGCCGAAGTCCCCGGCGTCTTCGGCTGCGTATCCTGCGCATAAGCCGGGTTTGCAAGAACGCCGGCACCCACGAGGAGCGTGGTCGTGAGCAAGCGCTGACGGAAATCGAGCTTCATAGAAATCTTCCCCTTCACTAGCCGAGCGCCAAGGCACGGCTGCCGTGGATCGACGAATGCACCTTCGCCGAACTGCGCCTTGTGATAGGTTAAGCACCAAGAGGCTGGCAACGTTCACCGGCGGTCAAAGGGAAAGTTGTCAATGGCATGTATCAATTTTGCAACAGCGCCGGCTTGCGCTTGAAACGCGTCGCGTCATAGGCTGCAGGCACTGGGGCGGAGGCATTGGAAATGCGCAACTCTTGGCTTGTTGCAGGTGGAGCGGTGGCGCTTTTGACGACAAGCGCGGCGGCCAAACCGCTTCCCCCGACAGCACCTCCTGCAGCGGTCCAGTCGCTCCTCGCCTGCCGCTCAGTGGCCGATTCAGCGCAGCGTCTGCAGTGCTACGACCGCGCGGCGCAGGGCTTCGCCGAGGCCATGGGAAAAAGAGAAGTGGTGGTCATTGACAAGGCTCGCGCCAATGAGGCCCGGCGCTCCTTGTTCGGCTTCTCAGTCCCCAATTTCGGCGCTCTCTTGGGCGGCGGAGGCGATGAAATCAGCCAGATCGAAAGCACGGTAGACGGGGTCGTCGAAAACGCAGATGGCGGCTGGACGGTCAGGCTGGCCGACGGGTCAACCTGGAGCCAGACCGACGACACTCCGGTTGCACTTCCTCCGCGTCGCGGCGACAAGGTCGTCGTCAGGCGCGGCGCCATGGGCTCTTATTTTCTCAAGCTCGGATCACAACCCGGGTTCAAGGCGAAAAGGGTCGGCTAGCGCTTTGCCGATTGCTCAGCCTTGAGGCTCGCTTCCGCATCGACGTACGGCTCCTGCCGTTCGATGCTCCAATATTTGAGCTCGTGAAGCGGAATTCGTGCACCGGTGACCGCGCAGACGACATGGTCGCCGTCGCTCAGGAGGCGAAAAGTTCCGGCAAGATAATGGACGCGCGCGGCCCGGCCGCTGCCGCTCATGAGCATGGGTCTAATCCTCTGCCGGATCGAACAGGCCCGGCTGCGGAGCTATGTAGGGTTTGCGGCGCCTGGGCTCAACCTGCTGCGACCTGCTTGCGACCGACGCATCTACAGCGCCGTCGCCGAAGTGCAGCGTCAGCCGCTGAGCAGCGCGCGCATCGGCCGCGCGGGTCACGGTCTTGCCGTCACTGCTGGTGACCCGGACATAGCCCTTCGACAGCGGCCGCTCGGGATGAACCAGTTCAGCCATCTTCCAGACTGCGCTCAACCGCTCGGACAGACGTGCAATGCGTTGGTCGATGAGGTCGCGCCGCAGACGGCCGGCGATGAGATTGAGGTCAGCGCGCGCGTGGCCCGCGCGCGAAGCAAGCGAGCGCGGAAGGCGCTCGCCCAGATCGTCGATCCGCTGCGCCATCGGCGCAAAGATCGTCTGCGGTTCGGGCCAGCGGCAGACCGTTAGGTCGAAGCGTTCGCGGCTCCGCTCGATCCGACGGGAGAGACAATGCTGCGCGCGGTGTCGAAGTTCGGCGAGCTGACCAAAGAGCTCCGACCGGACCGGCACTGCAAGTTCAGCAGCGGCCGTGGGCGTAGGCGCGCGCAGGTCCGCAGCATGGTCGATCAGCGTCGTGTCCGTCTCATGTCCTACTGCGGAGATCAGCGGGATTGGGCTCTCCGCAGCCGCACGAACTACCTCTTCCTCGTTGAACGGCCACAGGTCCTCGATCGATCCGCCGCCGCGGGCGACGATCAGCAAATCAGGCTGAGGCTCGAAAGTGGCAAAGCCCCGGATCGCCGCTGCGATCCTGGCCGAGGCGCCTTCGCCCTGAACGGGCACCGGCCACAGGATCACACGCGTCGGGCAGCGATCCTCGAGCCGGTGAAGAATGTCGCGGATTACTGCGCCGGTTGGCGATGTGACGACCCCGATAACGCGAGGCAGGAAGGGGAGTTTGCGTTTTCGACCGGCGTCGAACAGTCCTTCGGCTGCAAGGGCCTTGCGGCGCTTTTCGAGGAGCGCGAGCAGCGCCCCCTCGCCGGCAAGCTCCATCCGATCGACCACGATCTGATATTTCGATCGGCCCGGATAGGTCGTCAGCCTGCCAGTTGCGACGACCTCTGCCCCATCCTCCGGCCGAAAGGCGAGAATTGCCGCACTGGTCCGCCAGATGACTGCATCGATACAGGCATTCTCGTCCTTGAGCGTGAAATAGCAGTGGCCCGAATTGTGGCGCTTGAACCCGCTGATCTCCCCGCGGACCCGTACCTGTCCGAACGCGCTTTCGATCGTCCGCTTCAGCGCGCCTGACAGTTCGCTGACGCTCAGCGGTGGCGAATTGTCGCCGCGTGCAGTGTTGGCTAACAGCGAGGCTTGCGTATCGTCAGGAAGGTCCATGAATATTCTGGTGTTGGGTTCGGGCGGACGCGAAGATGCGCTCGCCTGGCGGCTTAGGCAATCGCCGAGCTGTGACAAGCTGATTGTTGCGCCGGGCAATCCGGGCATAGCGAGATGGGCCGACTGCGTCAGTATTGACCCTTGCGACCCCGGCGCGGTGGTCGAACTGGCCGATACGAGTTCGATCGATCTTGTGGTGGTCGGGCCCGAGGCACCTTTAGTGGCCGGGGTGGCGGACGCGCTTCGCAAGAAAGGGATTGCAGTCTTCGGCCCGAACGCCGCGGCTGCCCGGCTCGAGGGCTCCAAGGGCTTTACCAAGGACCTCTGCCGCGCAAACGATATCCCGACCGCCGATTACGTCCGCGTCGACCGAGCGGCTGATGCGCTAAAAGCGCTCGATCGGTTCTCGATCCCCGTCGTGATCAAGGCTGACGGCCTCGCCTCGGGTAAGGGCGTGACCGTGGCAATGACTCGCGCCGAAGCCGAAGCCGCAATCGACGCCGCCGGCGACGGGCCGCTGGTGATCGAGGAGTTTTTGGAAGGCGAGGAAGCAAGCCTGTTCGCGCTCGTCGACGGTGAAACTGCGATTGCGCTCGCTTCGGCGCAGGATCACAAGCGCGTCGGCGAAGGCGACACCGGTCCGAACACCGGCGGAATGGGCGCCTATGCCCCGGCGCCGGTGCTGACGCCCGAGCTGCTGCAGCGGGCAATGGACGAAATCGTGGTTCCAACCGCAAAAGCGATGGTCCGGGCCGGAACGCCGTTCAGCGGCCTTCTCTATGCGGGCCTGATGCTGACCGCCTCCGGGCCCAAGCTGATCGAATATAATGTTCGCTTCGGGGATCCCGAGTGCGAAGCGATCATGCCTCTGATCGAGGGCGATTTCGCCGAGCTGCTGCATGCGGTCGCGACCGGTCGGCTGGCGGACATCGATCCGCCGGCGCTTTCGCCAAAGCATGCAGTCACAGTGATCGTCGCTGCTAGCGGTTATCCGGCCGCCCCTGCCAGCGGCGGACTGATCCGCGAGATCGAGGCTGCCGAGCAAGTCGCGGGCGTCTCAGTCTTCCATGCCGGCACTGCGCTCACCGAACGGGGCCTGGTCGCAAAGGGCGGGCGCGTCCTGGCGGTCACCGCCGTCGCCGATACTTTCGGACAAGCGCGTGCGCGCGCCTATCGCGCGGTCGACCAGA
>CBJLMA010000023.1:0-39146 GCA_966424035.1 uncultured Sphingomonas sp.
CCAGCTGCGATCCGTCGCCCTTGTAGAACCATTCGGGCTGGCAGCCGGTCTCGCCATCGGCAGGCTTACCGCGTTCGACGCCTTCAAGGAAAATGCGCATCGAATCCGTCTGCTTCTCGGACGCGGACATCTTGTGCATCTGGTCGCGTGCGTCGGCCGAGCCGAGATGGGTCAGGCCGGTTCCGGTCATGAGCAGGTGGGCAGGGTCCTCATGATCGATGGGCGCGATGATCCGCCCGGCCGCGAGCTCGGCGACCGGGTCAACTTCTCCCCCAAGACCAAGCCGAGAAACCATCTCTGCGAGCGAGACGCCGCTATCGATTGCTCGAAGCGCAAGTTCGCGAGTCGAGGCGACGCCGTTCACGGTCCGCGCCGACTGGGCGTCGGCAGCGATGACCGACCGGGTCCCGTCTTCGGCGCGATGCTGAAGGAGGCGAAAGTTCAAGCTCAGGACTCCACGGAACGCGACAACTGACAAGATTCGTGGCTCATTGCGTCATTCAATAGTCAGACTTATACGGAACGCCAGCTTTTTTCGGGAGGTCAGGCTGACCGCAGGCTCTAATCAGGGGCGTCACGGCACTGGACGCCGCCTGCACGGCGCAATTGCTCGTAAGCTCGGCGCGGACATACTTGCCGGTGACTATCCGGCCGGCGAGACTCTTCCAACCGAAGCGATGGCGACCGAATCGCTCGGGGTTTCACGAGCCGCTTATCGCGAAGCGGTTCAGACGCTGATTGCCAAGGGACTCGTCGAAAGCCGCCCGAAGGCGGGCACGCGGGTATTGCCGCGCGATCGTTGGAATCTCCTCGATCCTGACGTTCTCGCCTGGGCATTCGCGCGGGAGCCAGACAAACGGCTGATCGAAAGCCTGTTTGAGCTGCGCGAGATCATCGAACCGGCCGCTGCTGCACTGGCTGCGGAGCGCCGAACCCGGGACGACCTTCAGCTCATGAAATCGGGGCTGGCATTGATGCGCCGTCACACGCTTGCGACCGAGGAAGGAAGGCAGGGTGATCGCCAATTCCACTCGGCACTGCTTCACGCCACCGGCAACGACGCGCTGATCGCGCTGAGCGCCGGGGTCGCTGCTGCGGTCGCCTGGACCACGGTGTACAAGCAGCGCGGACGCGAGCTTCCGCGTGATCCGGTGCCGTTCCACGCCAATGTCTACGAGGCGATCGCCGATGCCGACCCGGGGCGGGCGAGGGAGGCGATGCGACTTCTCGTAACCGGTGCGCTCGAAGACATCGACCTCGCATCAGCAGTCGAGCACAAACAAAGCTTGCGCGTCGAAGAATAGTCCGACTATTTCAGTCCTATCTGTAGGGGAGAATTCGACAATGGCAGGACCCGCACCAGCACCGGCGGTAGCGACAACGCCGGGATCTACGGTGTCGCGTTACGGTCCGGCGCTCTCGCTGTTGACGACGCTGTTTTTCATGTGGGGCTTCATCAGCGTCATCAACGGGACGCTCCTCCCGCATCTAAGAAGCGTGTTCAAGCTAAGCTATTTCCAAACTGGACTGATCGAATCCGTGTGGTTCATCGGCTACCTCTTGGCTTCGATCCCAGCGGCCAAGCTAATCGAGCGCATCGGCTACCAGCGTGCGATGACTACCGGGCTGCTGGTGATGACTGCGGGTTCGCTGGGCATGATCCTCGCCGCTTACCTCATCTCTTACCCTGTGACGGTTGCGTCCTTGTTCACGGTCTCGTGCGGGATTGCGCTGCTCCAAGTCGCGGCCAACCCCTATGTCGCGGTGATTGGGCCGCCTGAGAGCTCAGAATCCCGGCTGACGCTGGTCCAGGCGTTCAATACGACCGGCGACGTACTCGCGATCCAGTTCGGCAAGTATCTCATTCTCGCACGCACCACTGCTGGTACCGTGGCACAGGGCACCCAGCTCACCCAGGCGCAGCGAATGGCCGATGCGCACGCCACCGAATTGCCATATCTGATCGTGGCAATCGTACTGGGCATTCTCGCGTTCCTGATCGCGCGTGCCAGGTTGCCGGAGCTGGGCGCATCCACGCGCCGCATCGCGGCCGAGCAACGCAAGCATTTGTCGCTTTGGCACCATCGCAACCTGATCCTCGGATGCATCGGGATCGCGCTCTGTGTCCTCGCCGAGATCGGCGTCGGCAGCTATTTCATCAACTTCGTCTCGCAGCCGAGCGTCGCCAATCTGACGCAGGAACATGCAGCCACCTACCTCACCTTGTTCTGGGGCGGGATGATGGTGGGGCGGTTCGCCAGCGCCGCACTGATGCGCCGCATCGCACCGGAAAAAGTCCTGGCGCTGTTCGCGGCCATCGCAATCGTCGGGTCGCTGACGGCAGTGTTCGTGCCGGGCCCGGCAGCAATGTACGGCCTCATAACCGTGGGCCTTGGCATCTCGCTCATGTTCCCGACCATCTTCGCCCTTGCGATCCGTGGTCTCGGGCCTCTGACCGAGGAAGGCTCAGGATTATTGATCATGTCGATCGCCGGCGGCGCGCTCGCATCATTGCAGGGTAAGATCGGCGACCTGTATGGCCTGCATTGGGGTTTCCTAGTGACTGCGGGATGCGCGCTATACGTGCTCTTTTACGCTCTGTGGGGATCGAAGCCGACTCACGCGCTTCCGCCGGAACAGCTCACTGAAGACCTGTCATGATGCGCGGCGTCGGTCTCGGCGTCTTGATGTTGGCGGCTCTGGGGCTAATTGCAGCCACGCCGCCGCCAGCGCTCAAGACCGAAACCGCGCCCGTGACAGCACAATCGCCAGCTTTCTGGCGGCTGGTCCAAAAAGGGCAGGGGATCCGGATCGTCGCTGGCGGCTTCACCTGGGCCGAGGGGCCGGTCTGGGTCGCGGATCGTGATTATTTGCTGCTCAGCGACGTGCCGGAAAATCGCATGTACCGCTGGGCGCCGGGTGCTCATGAGGCAAGCATCTTTCTGGAGCCCTCCGGCGGGATCGAGACCAAGGGTTTCCGCGAGCCAGGTTCGAACGGATTGAAGTATGGCGGGCCCGGACACGTCCTCGTCGCCGATTCGGGTAATCGCGCTATCGCGTTGCTCGACCTTCGCACCAGGACCAAGCGGCTCCTCGTCGAGCGGTTCGGAGGGAAGCGGCTCAATTCTCCGAACGACCTCGCGGTAGGGCCTGACGGAGCGATCTGGTTCACCGACCCGCCTTACGGACTGGAGGGAATCGACGATTCACCGCTTAAGGAACAGTCGGCAAACCGGGTGTACCGCTTGGCGCCGGACGGAAAACTGACCGCCATCGAGGCCGAGCTTCACTTCCCGAACGGAATCGCCTTCTCTCCCGACGGGCACAGGCTTTACGTCTCGAATTCGGATCCGAAGCATGCCGTCATCATCGCCTTCGATCTGTCGTCCGGCGGCAAGGTCTCACGCCGACGCATTTTCGCCGACATGACCGCGCTCGCGGGCAGGGGTTTGCCTGGGCTCCCGGACGGAATGAGCGTCGACCAACATGGAAATTTGTGGGCGACCGGGCCAGGCGGCATCCATGTCTTCACCCCGCTGGGGCGTGAGCTCGGGTTGATCTCAACCGGCGCGGCCATCTCTAATTGCACCTTCGGCGGGCGCGACGGGCGCACTTTGTTCATGACCTCGACCCATGTGCTTGCGGCGATCCGGACCCAAGTTCGCGGTGCACCGGTCCGCCTGCCCAGATTTTCGAAGAAAGGCGGGTGAAACCCTCGACCACACGTCCGCAGGCGGTTTTTCGCGCGAGGCGTTAGCGCTATCACGACCGCATCGATCCTCGAGGGGAGGGATCCCAATGGTGTTGCGTCAATCACTCCTTGCCGCTGCGCTGGCAGCAATGCCGGCCGTATCTTCGGCGCAAGCCTCGCCCGACCCGGATCGAGGAGTGGATGCACTCATCGCGAAGATGACGCTGCAGGAGAAAGCCGCCCAGCTGCAGGACAGCGCCCCGGCAATTCCGCGGCTAGGCATTCCTGCCTACACCTATTGGAACGAGGCCCTCCACGGCGTCGCCCGCGCTGGCGAGGCCACAATGTTTCCGCAAGCGATCGGCATGGCCGCGACCTGGGACAAGGATCTGCTCCACTCCGAAGGACGGGTGATCGGCATCGAGGGCCGCGCCAAATACAATCAGGCGCAGCGCGAAGGGAACACCGGCCGCTACTTCGGCCTCACCTTCTGGTCGCCGAATATCAACATCTTTCGTGACCCGCGCTGGGGCCGCGGCCAGGAAACGCTGGGCGAAGATCCGTATCTGACCGGCGTTCTGGCGACGCAATTCATTCGCGGCATCCAAGGCGAGGACAAGCGCTATCTGACCGCAGCGGCGACCGCCAAGCACCTAGCAGTACACAGCGGACCTGAGCCGGACCGGCACCATTTCAACGTCAGCCCGTCGCGCCAGGACCTTGCCGAAACCTACCTGCCCGCATTTCGGCGGGCAGTGACCGACGGCAAGGCGGAAATCGTGATGTGCGCCTATAATTCGGTAGATGGGAAGCCAGCGTGCGCGAACGAGCAGCTGGTCAATGGGACATTGCGCGCGCACTGGGGGTTCTCGGGTCATGTGACGTCGGATTGCGGAGCGATCGACGACATTGCTACCGGCCACAATTTCACGAAGACGAACGTGGAGGCGGTCGCTGCGGCGATAAAGGCGGGGACCGATATCAACTGCGGATTCAAGAACGAATTTCTGGACATCCCCAATGCGGTTGCCGCCGGCCTGCTCAGCGAAGCGGAAGTCGATCTGGCGCTGCGCCGCGTACTTGGAACGCGCGCCAAGCTGGGCATACTGCCGACGACAACGAAGACGGTTTGGTCGGACATTCCGATTTCAGCAAACCATTCGCCATTGCACCGTCGACTTGCCCTCCGTGCTGCTCGCGAGGCGATCGTGCTGCTCAAGAATGACGGCATTCTGCCGCTTCGGAGACCGCCGGCACGAATCGCGGTGATCGGGCCAGGCGCGACGTCGCTGATTTCGCTGGAGGGAAATTATAACGGCACGCCGACCGATCCGGTGCTTCCGCTGGACGCAATTCGTGCCGCTTTTCCAAGGTCGCGGATTCAACATGCGCAGGGTACTGCTTTCGTCGAAGGAACGACAGTGCCCGTGCCGCGAAGCGCATTCCCGGCCGGCGTCACTGCGAGCTTCTTCAACAATACGAGCCTGAGCGGCCCTGCGATCGCGACGCGACATTACCGCGAAATCGACCATAACTGGAATTGGGTCGCGCCGGCGACGGGCGTCGACCCCCGCAATTTTTCGGTGCGCTGGTCGGCGATGTTCAAGCCTCCCGCAGCCGGTGACTACCGCTTCGAGCTCCAGCGCCGCCGGTGCGACGCAGCAGCATCAGAGGTCGAGCGCTATACGATCCGCATCGAGGGTGCTGAGCCGCTAAAGGTCGATGCGCCGTGCTCGGCTCGGGATGCCGGCGATTCGCCCAGTGTCACACTTCACGTCAGCAGCGCCCGGCAACGCAAGCTCACGATCGAATATGCGCATCGTTCGCCCAATTTCGCGCCGGCAATCACATTCGCTTGGCGCCCGCCCGCCGAGGCGTTGCGCGCCGAAGCGCTTGAAGCTGCCCGCAAATCAGACCTGGTTGTCGCTTTCGTAGGACTCAACGCCTGGCTCGAAGGTGAAGAAATGCCCGTCAACGTACCGGGCTTTGCTGGCGGCGACCGCACCGACATCCGCCTTCCTGCGACACAGCGCGCGCTGCTGTCCGTGTTGGAAGCGACAGGCAAGCCCGTAGTGATCGTGCTCCAGAGCGGCTCCGCCGTCCCGCTCGGTGAGGAAGGCAGGAAGGCGCGCGCAATTATTGAGGCGTGGTACGGCGGCGAACAGGGCGGAGCGGCGATCGGCGACGTTCTCAGGGGTGCCTATAATCCAGCGGGACGGGTGCCGATCACAATCTATCAGGGAACCGAGCAGCTCCCGGCATTCGGCGACTATTCGATGAAGGGGCGCACCTACCGCTATTTCGCAGACGCGCCTGAATATCCGTTCGGCTACGGGCTGAGCTATTCCAAATTTGGCTATTTGGACCTGCAGCTCGGATCTTTGCAAACCTCCGCAGGCGCGAGCCAGCGGGTGAGCGTTCGCGTCCGGAACCAGGGCCCGGTGGCGGGTGACGAGGTGGTCGAGCTCTACGTCGCAACGCCGGCGCGAGAAGACACTCCGCTACGTTCGCTCAAGGGTTTTCAGCGGATCCATCTGCGTGCCGGGGAAGAACATATGGTCGAATTCCGGCTTGACCCGCGTGACCTCGCCTTTGCCGATCGCGCAGGAGTCATGCGCATCCAACCAGGCCAATATTCGATATGGGTCGGTGGTGGCCAGCCCAACAGCGGGGCCCCTGGCCAGACCGCGACTTTCCAAATGACTGGACAGCTCGAGCTTCAGCCTTAGCTTGCGCTGGGAGCGAATTTGGTGACCTGAGCATAGCTGGGGTTGATCAGGTGCACGACTAGCAACGCGATGAGATAGGCCGAGCCGGCAATCACGAAGATCGGCGTGTAGCTCCCGAATTGCTCGAGCACCCATCCGGCGTATTTGGCCATCAGCATGCCTCCGAGCGCGCCAGCGAAGCCGCCCAGGCCTACGACCGAACCGACGGCCCACCGCGGAAACAGGTCGGCAGGCATTGAGAAAAGGTTGGCCGAGAAGCCCTGATGGCCCGCGCAGGCGAGTCCGATCAGCAGCACTGCGATCCAAACAGTCGGGGCAGCGACGGCGAAGGCGACCGGAATGACGATGAGCGCGCTACAGAGCATTGCGAGCTTC
This sequence comes from uncultured Sphingomonas sp., assembly GCA_966424035.1. Lineage (GTDB taxonomy): Bacteria > Pseudomonadota > Alphaproteobacteria > Sphingomonadales > Sphingomonadaceae > Sphingomicrobium. Next base: position 6,796 of record CBJLMA010000023.1, read on the forward strand.
CGCGCGCGGCCGACGGCGACACCGCGCCCGAGCAGCCGCGAGCTGAACCAGCCGCCGACGATCGAACCGACGTCGGCGAGCACGTAAACGGCCACGAGTGGCGGCCCGAAGCTCCTGAGGTCCAGACCATAGCGCTTGTGGAAGAAATCGGGCAGCCAGAACAGGAAGGTCCACCAGATCGGGTCGATCAGGAAACGCCCGCTCATATAGGCCCAGGCCTGGCGTGTGGCGAGCAGCCGCCGCCAGGCCATCGGCTTCTGCTCCTCGATCGGATCGGCTTCGATATAGGCGAGTTCGGCGGGTTTCAGCCTCGAGTGCTCACGCGGCCTCCGATAGAGCACGAACCAGACGACCATCCAGACGATATTGAACAGGCCAGTGATCACGAACGCGCCGCGCCATCCCATGGCCAAAGCGATGAGCGGCACAATGATCGGGGTCACGATCGCACCCATGTTCGCGCCGGCGTTGAAGATGCCGATAGCGAGCGCGCGCTCGCGCCGGGGAAACCATTCGCTCGCGGCGGCGAGCGCGGCCGGATAGGTGCCCGACTCACCGAGCGCGAGGACGATGCGTGCAATTGCGAACCCGCGCGTCGACGTGAACAATGCGTGCGCCATGTGCGCTGCAGTCCACAAGCCCATCGACAGCAGGTAACCGACCTTGGCGCCGATCCGGTCGATCAGACGACCGAAGAACAGGAAGCCGAGGCCATATGCTGCCTGAAACCAGAAAACGATGTCGCCGTAGCCGGTTTCGGACCAGCCATAGAGATGCTGCAATGTGGGCTTGAGGACGCTGAGGACCAACCGGTCGATGTAGCTAAGCACGACGGCGGCGAAGAGCAGACCGCAGATTAGCCAGCGCAGGCGCGCGCCTTTGCCCGGGGCAGTGATCGTTGAATCAGCCAGTGCGTTCATTCGGCCGTGTCCAGCAGACCCTCGTCGGCAAGCCAATCCGCCAGCCGGTCCGGCCAATGAATGATCGAGATTCTGCTGGACTCATCGAGATTGAAGGCATGCCCGGCTCCCGCATAGATGTGAAGCTCGGCGGATCGACCGGCGGTGCGCAACTGCTCGTAAAGAGCGACGGCCGGCTTGGCACAGCAATCGTCGAGAGAGCCGGCAACGATGAATGTCGGCGGAGCATGGACGATATCGTCGGCGGGGATCCCCAGCGGACCGGGGAAAACAAGTATCTGGAAGTTGGGACGATCGCTCAGTCGATCGATGGCATCTTTCGGTTGCTGGTGCCCTGTCGGCTTATTGTCGACGGCCAACGACACGAGCTCGCCGCCGGCCGAGAAGCCCATGAGACCGACCCGAGCCGGATCAATGCCGTAATCCGGCGCATGCGCGCGTACCCAGCGGACCGATCGGCGCACATCGGCCGCTGCATCGTCGATCGAGTAGGGAGAGCCTTCCTCGCGAGCCAATCGATATTTCAGGACGAAGACCGTGAGGCCATAACGATTGAGCGCCCGCGCTACATTCACGCCCTCGGTCGTCCAGACGATCAGCTTATGCGCACCGCCTGGAATGACGATCACCGCCGCGCCATTCCGCTTGGCCGGGCGGAAGATCGTTAGAGATGGATTGTGGACGTTGCGAACCCAATAGTCTTTCGCAAGTTCCGGCTCATTGCGCCTGGCTGCTGTTCCAGGAGCTCCGCTTGGCCAAATGGGCTCGACGGTGGGCGTCACCGGAGCATATTGGGATCGAGCGGGAGCAGCGATCAGGCAGAGGGCGGGGACAAGAGCCTGGGCGAGACGCATCACCTTCGTCCCTTCGCAAACAGGATGCGCGGCAGCGCTTCGCCCATGAATCGGTAGCCGGCCGCAGACGGATGAAGGCCGTCACCGGAGTCGAACTGCTTGCGCAGCCGGTTGGGCTGCGCCGGATCGTGCATCAGCCTATCGTAGTCGACCACTGCATCGAAATGCCCCGGTACGCGAATCCAGTCGTTTACCGCCTTGCGGTCGGCCTCGTTGGCAGCGTCGGGATGATAATAGCCTGAGCTTCCGTCCGGCATGATCGTCGCTCCGATCACCTTGATCCCACGCTCCCGCGCCTTCGCGATCATTTGCGCGAGTGCTGAAGTCATCTGATCGACCAGCGCGCGATGCGCATCCGCCGACGCCGGCGCATCCAGCGTGAGCGTCCCCAGGTCGTTCACGCCTTCGAGGATGATGAGGTAGCGGACGCCGCTACGCGCGAGCACGTCGCGCTCGAACCGCGCTGCCGCATTGGGCCCGACGCAGGCGGCGACGAGGCAATTGCTGCCGATCCCGAGGTTGAGCACGGCGAGCGAGCGCGTCGCAGGAGAGCCCTCAAGTTGTTCCGCGAGCGTGTCGGTCCAGCGCTTATCGGTGTTCGAGACGACGCCGTGGCCGTCCGTAATCGAGTCGCCGACAATTGCGATTGCGCTGGAGGGGCCTTGCGCCTCGACATCGACGCCGCTCAAAAAATACCAATGATCTATCGTCGCCGCGTCGTGGAATTCCGCAGCTGCGCGCTGGTCACCGGCTACAAAATAGCTCGTGGCACGCGAGCCCGGATGGCCGGTCTCGAGCTTCGGCGGCTCCGAAAAGAATGTTGACACCGCGAGCGTCGCTAGCGCGGAAACGCGCATCTCGATCGGGTCCGAGAGATATTCCGCGCCCGCTGGAATCGTCACCGAGCGCCGACCATCGAACGTGACTGTGCGGTTCGTCGAACCGTCGATGCGTGAGGAGCCGGGAGAGATTGCGCGAGCAATGTTCACGCCGCTTAGCGTCAGAGGCGATGCGCCGAACGCATTGGACAGTCGGAGACGCACACTCGATCCTCCGATGCTCGTTCGAACGAGCTGTCGCAGGGTCAGCTTTTTCCGTTCTGGCCGCGGTCCGTCCTTGGGGTCCATGCGAATCTGTGCGCTCGCCCAGGAACTCACCCAACGTGCCTCCGGAAGCGCCCGCGCCAGTGCCGATGCCGGTGCAGGCGTCAACATCGCTGCAACGGCTGCAAGCAACGAAGACAAACTGAGCTTGAAACTCGTCAATCGCTCCCCTCTGCGGCATCGAATGGTAGCGGTAACAATCACGGAGTCCATCGAGAAATTGTAGCCCGGCGATGCCCATGGGACGCGCTTCGCAATGCGAGCGCATCTTGCCTCAGTCACTGCAAATCTTCTGATCGCTACCCGCAGAAGATGTCCCGCAACCGAGCTCGTCGGAGGGTCGCGGAACGCCGGTCCGACTTCGCCCGCCGCGCGGGCCTAAGAGTACGCCGGCCGGCGGGAACGCTGAATCGCAATAAGGTCGTCGCACCTCGGGAGGGCATGGCACGATCTTGCGCCATGACTGTCATGCGGCGGCGATTTGACTGTCTCATCGCGGGATCCCCCACAAAACCGAGTTGCACCAAAGTTGCTCGAAACTAATTTACTAATAGCAAGTTAACGCGTAGATAACGTTCAGACTGGGGCACGGGTTTGGTTGGCGCTTCGATTCTGTTGTTTGCTTTGGCGGCCGCATCTCCCAACCCGGAGGCGCCGCTTATGCGCGCAACCACCACCAAATCTCTGAACGAGTTCGGCTCATGCTTCGCGCGTGTCGAAGAGCGAGACTCCCGCGCCTGGGCCTTTCTTCCGACGCCAAACGGCGGGACCTTCACCAATTCGGGCACAACCTCGGCCGCTGCCGCTTACCGGCTCGCGTTTGATGAAGCCAAGCCGCTTAACCAGGTCCGGCTGTTCGCGGGCCCGGCGTCAGGCGGCCCGGTTGAGGCGCTGAGGCTGTGCCGGTGACCGTCGCTTCGACCGTGCAGACTGGGCTGCTGATGCGCCGGGCGGCTGCCGCGGGGATCATCATTGCGATTGCCGCCGCGCTGGCCATGGCGAGCTTTTGGCGGACGAATGTCGCGAGCGTCGTGAACAGCGCAGCGAGCGCAGGTCTGAACAATCTCCAGACGGTGGCAGCGATGCTTTCCGACCGCTCGCCGGGCCAAAGGGCAGAGGGGGCACTCGCAAGCCTCAAACACAAGAGGCAGCCAGCGCTTCACGAACGCGCGCTTCCAAAGGTTCGCCAGCCTCTGTCGCCCCTTGCGGCTATCGTCGGACCGCCACCGGTGCCGCCTGTCGAGGCGCTTCCAACAACACCGCTCTACAGCATGGTCGCCGGTCCGCCAGTCGCGCTTCCGCCGGTATCGATCATCCCGGCGAGTTCGTCGCCCGGCGGTCCTCCGGGTTCCGATATACCGCCGCCCGGCGGCGGCGGCGGGATTGTGGTTCCGCCCGGAACGCCAACTGTTCCAGTAACTCCAGTCACCCCGGCAGTGCCGGAACCGAATAGCTGGGCGATGATGCTTGTCGGATTTGCCCTGATCGGCTGGGCGGTTCGGCGCGACCGGCGACGGGCGGCGGTCGCCGCCGCAGGTTGATTGATGAAGGCGGGGGCGGTCCCGATAGCTCTGGCTCTCCTCGGAGCGAGCGCCGCGTTGTGGGCATTGTCGCCCGGCCCGGCGGCACCTGAGGCAACTCCGTCCCGGACGGTCGCTGGCCGAACAGCATCCTCAGACTTGCCAGCCGCTGCTCGGCCGGGTCGGATCTTCCTGACCAACGGACAGCTCAGGGAAGCATTGACAACGGGAACGATCGACAGGCCGATCAAATCCCTCCTGCAAGTGAAGGCTCCGCTGCATTTTGGCGACTTCGCGTGGAACGACACGGCGATTCCCGCAGGACCGACTTGGGTGCGGGTAGATCTCGGCACGCAGCTCATTTCCGTGTTCCGGGCAGGCCACGAGATCGGGACTGCAGTGATCGTCTATGGCGGCGACAATAAGGAAACTCCGATCGGCACGCTCCATATCCTCGGCAAGGCGCGCGACCACCAGTCTTCGATCTACGAAGCTGAAATGCCCTACACGCTCCGGCTCACCGACGATGGCGTATCCATCCACGGCAGCAACGTGCGCTGGGGCGCAGCAACCCACGGCTGCATCGGAGTTCCGCTGGCATTCGCCGAGCGCCTGTTCGGCGCAACTGCCGTCGGCGACGAGGTGGTGATCATTGCGCCCGCCAAGGCTAACTCCGGCCGAATGTCGTAAACGTCGCATTAACCACATGTCGTAACGGGCGCCCAATCATGGCGGGTCTAGGAAAGCACCTCGAAAGAGGCGCTCCGTGCAGTCCCGAACACGCTCAATCTTCGCACTTGCCTTGCTGGCCTGCAGTCCCGTGCTGATGGGCGGAACCGCCAAGCGTGCCGACTTCAATCAACGTCTTCTTGCCGCCCATAATGCCGAACGAGCAGCAATGGGCATTCCACCTCTCCAATGGAACGACCGCCTCGCCGCGGATGCAAGAGGCTGGGCCGATGAGCTCGCCAGGACGGGCAAATTCGAGCACTCGCCGGACACACCGGGCGAGGAACCGCAAGGTGAGAACCTGTGGGCCGGAACTCCGCGCGCATTCTCGCCTGAAGCGATGGTCCGCCTGTGGGTCTCCGAAAAGCGCGACTATCGACCTGGAGTCTTTCCGTACAACAGCCGGTCCGGCGACGTCGAGAATGTCGGCCATTATACGCAGCTGATCTGGCGCTCGAGCCGGCAGGTCGGGTGCGCAAGCGCTGTCGGTGCTCGGGAGGAATTCCTCGTCTGCCGCTATAGCGAGGCGGGCAACGTTTACGGCGAACGTCCCGCCTGATCGAACGCGGCCGCAAGGTCTGCAATCAGATCGTCGGCGTCTTCCAGACCGATATGGAGCCGCACAAGATTCGCCGCCGGGGGTCTTCCGACCGTTCGATGGGGATCGATCGGCAATGCAAGGCTTTCGTAGCCGCCCCAGCTGAAGCCGATGCCGAACAATTCGAGGCTCTCGACGAAGGTGGCGCGCCTTTTTGCGTCGGCTCCCTTGAGTTCGAACGAGAATAGACCGGAAGAGCCCTTGAAGTCTCGTTTCCACTCTTCATGGCCAGGACAGTCCGGTAGCGCCGGGTGGAGCACGAGGCCCACCTCCGGTCGGTCCTTTAGCCAATGGGCGACCTTGAGCGCGCTTTCCTCATGCTGTTTGAGGCGGACGGCCATGGTCCTAAGTCCGCGCGAGCCGAGCCAGGCATCGTCAGGCGACAAGGCGAAACCGAGATCCCATGTCAGGCTCTGGACCTGCTCGTAATATTCTTCAGTCGCAGTAGCCGAGCCGAGCATTACATCAGCATGGCCACCGACATATTTGGTCGCTGCAAGGATTGTAATGTCGACCCCTGCAACGATTGCCGGAAACAGCAGCGGGGTTGCCCAGGTATTGTCGAGCAAGGTGGTTATGCCGCGCGCGCGTGCCACCTCGCAGATCGCCGGCACGTCCTGAACTTCCATCGTCAGCGATCCGGGACTTTCGAGAAGGATCGCGCGTGTGCTTTGGCCAATCTGCTCAACGATGCCCGCTCCGATGAGCGGATCGTAATAGCGGGTCGCAATCTTCAGCCGCTTGAGAATCGTGTCGCAGAATTTGCGCGTAGGCCCATAGACACTGTCCGGGGCGAGCAGCTCGTCGCCCGGCGACAGAAGAGCGAGCAGGGGAGTAGTAATCGCGGCAAGCCCGGTCGGATAGAGTGCAGTCCCGGCCGCACCCGGTTCGAGTTCTGTTAACGCTTCGGCTAGCGCCCAGTGGGTTGCCGTGCCTTGGAGACCATAACGATAGATCCCGAGGCCCGGTCTGTTGGCGTGCAGTTCATCGACGCTATCGAACAGGATCGTCGACGCGCGCTCGACCGGGACATTGACGAGCCGGCGGCGCCACTCCTTGCGGCGGCCTGCTTCCACAATCGTCGTTAAGCTATGTTGTTTGCGTTCAGTCATCCATCCGCTCCGGGGAGGCACCGCTTAGGGCAAGCGTCTCCCCGAAGACAAATGGGAATATGAATGGCCTAGCTGCGGCGCGCGCGCGGAATGAGCCCAAGCAGGCCGAGCAGCCCAAGCACGCCCCATGGGAAACTCTTTTTTTCCGGCGGCGGTGCCGTGCTTTCGGTTGCCACCGTGTTGGTCTCCGCCGGCGCCGCCTCCGTTGCCGTCGTGGCATTGGTTGTCGTCGTTGCGGTTGCGGTTGTTTCGTTGGTCGCGGCCGCATTGGTTGGGGTCATGGTGGCTGCTGCGTTGGCCGGGGCTGCAGTATTTTGAGCCCAGGTCGGAGCCGCGGCCAGCATCGCTGCCGCGGCGAAAGTGAGAGACGCTGTCATGCGCATGGTGAAATTTCCTCCCTCCTGACCAATCAAATCGGATCGTTCGTGTAGCCGTCGTTGTCGCTCGGCCGCCAGAAACCGATGAGTCCGAGCAGTCCAAGCAGCCCGACCAGATTCCAGATCAGGTCAGAGCCTCCGGGGTTTGCCAGGCGTTCCTGCGTTTCACTGCTTTGTCCGGTGACATTGTGGGCGACTTTTTGTGCCGGTGCCGATGTGCTCGCGAGCGCAGCTGCAACCAGAAAGGCCGCTGTCCGTCGAATGCGCATGCTTCCTCCTGTCAATGAAGCAGTAGCGGGTCGCGCCGTCGGGCGCGCCACAGCTGATCCCATTAACTCTGCCCTCGCGTCAACTCAGTTCATCAAAATCGAACGAAACACACTCCAATTGCAAACTATTCGACCGGAGCGGGGTGGTAGCTGTCATCCGGATGTTCTTTGAGGAATCCGAGCAGACCCAGCAGCCCAAGAAGCCCTACCAAGTTCCAGATGAAGTTGGGGTCACCTTGGTTCGACAATCGCTCCATCGTTTCCGTGCGCAGACCGCCTCTTTGGACATTCTGCGCGGAGGCTGGACCGACTGCGGCTGCGATCAGCAAAAGCGAAAGAACAATGCGTGTTCGCATCGCGAGCCTCCTTCGCATGACGTCCGGCATAGAGCCGGCACGCGTTCAAGGCGCTTGTTCTTTACTCCAATTGGGTGATCTAGACAAAGCAAACGCCCGGATCGACCAGCGATCCGGGCGCCCTGCGTGACGATTGCTCGTCAGCCCCCTTGGATGTGTCGCGATCGGCGTCCCCAGTCGCCAGCCGCGTCCCCGAACCCGACCCAAGGGCCAGTGCGTTCGGACAGGCAGCTGAGTAGGCGCAGCCGGGCCGACTTGTCACTGCAGTAAATTCATCGACTTTGCGTTTGTGCCTGCGCTGTGTCGGAACGGCCACAGAAGGCCCTGCGGTTGCCAGTTGCGAGCATTGCCCGCTAGAGCGCGGCGCCATGCGCTGGTCCCGTGCCTTTCTCCCGCTCCTCAAGGAAAGTCCCGCCGACGCCCAGATCGTCAGCCACAAGCTGATGCTTCGGGCCGGCCTTGTCCGACAGACCGCTGCCGGCATTTACGCCTGGCTGCCGCTCGGCTTCCGAGTTCTCAAGAAGATCGAGCAAATCGTTCGGGAGGAGCAGAATCGCTCGGGCGCGCAAGAGCTCTTGATGCCCACGCTCCAGTCAGCCGACCTGTGGCGCGAGAGCGAACGCTATGACGCTTATGGACCCGAAATGCTGCGTATCCGCGATCGCCACGATCGCGAGATGCTCTACGGCCCGACCAATGAAGAGATGATCACCATGCTCTTCCGCGACGAGGCGAAGAGCTACCGGGATCTCCCGCGCATGCTCTACCACATTCAATGGAAATTCCGCGACGAGGTGCGGCCGCGCTTCGGAGTGATGCGTGGACGAGAGTTCCTGATGAAGGACGCCTATAGCTTCGATCTCGACGAAGCAGGCGCCCGGCAAAGCTATTACACGCAGATGCTGGCATATCTGCGGACCTTCCAGCGGATGGGCATTCAGGCGGTGCCAATGAAGGCCGATCCTGGCCCGATCGGTGGCGATCTCAGCCACGAGTTCATCGTGCTCGCGCCGACCGGCGAAAGCGAAGTCTTCTACGATTCTGCGTTCGAAGAAATCGACTGGCACCGCGAAGACCTGCGCTATGACGATGCAGCCGGGCTGCAGTCGCTGTTTGACCAGGTGAGTTCAACCTACGCCGCGACCGACGAGACCCACGATGTCGAAAAATGGGAGCTCGTGCCTGAAGCGAAGCGGCGAACGGGCCGCGGGATTGAAGTTGGCCATATTTTCTATTTCGGCGAGAAATATTCGGCTCCGATGGGCTTGCGCGTATCCGGGCCGGACGGCCGTCCGGTCACTCCGATGATGGGCAGCTATGGCGTCGGGGTTTCGCGGCTCGTCGGCGCGATCATCGAGGCCAGCAATGACGATTCCGGCATTGTCTGGCCCGAACCGGTCGCGCCGTGGAAGGTGGGGCTGGTCACGATGAGGGCCGACGATGAGAAAAGCGTTGGCGCGGCCGAATCGCTCTATGGGCAGCTGCTCGAGGCCGGGGTCGAGCCGTTGTACGACGATCGTGACGAGCGGGGAGGTGCCAAGCTCGCGTCAATGGACCTGATCGGATTGCCCTGGCAACTGATCGTCGGTCCCCGCGGTGTCGCGTCCGGGACGGTCGAATTAAAGCGCCGTTCAACGGGAGAGCGCCACGAGCTGAGCATGGAAAGTGCTCTTGCGAGACTGACCGGATGATTCTCAACCGCGCCGAGCGGATGCTCGCACGCCGCTATCTGCTGCCCGGCAAAGGCGAGGGTTTCATTTTCCTCGTGGCCAGCATCAGTCTTATCGCGGTCGCACTCGGCGTCGCTGCGCTGATCATCGTCATGAGCGTCATGAACGGCTTTCGGGCGGAGCTGTTCGACAAGATTGTCGGCCTCAACGGTCATGCCGTGGTGCAGGGTTATGATGGCCGGCTCGCCGACTGGCAGCGGATCACCGAAGCGGCGAGGCGGACGCCTGGGGTCACCTCGGCCATTCCGATCATCGAAACCAAGCTGATGGCGACGACCAACGGGCGTTTCGACGGCGTGCTGGTGCGCGGGATGCGTGTCGAGGACATCCGCGCGAACAAAACGATCATGGGCAATGTGGTCGCCGGCGACATGCGCTCCCTCGCGCCCGGGAGCGGCAGGGTCGCGATCGGTTCCGGACTTGCAGATACGCTCGGCGCCTATCCTGGGAGCCAGATCACCTTGTGGAATCCGGAGGGGCGATCGACGGTCGTCGGGACGGTGCCGAGGGAAGTCACCTATACGGTCGGCGCGGTATTCCAGATCGGCGTCTACGACTATGACAAAGCCTATGTCGTGATGCCGATGCAGGATGCGCAGGAACTGCTGCTGATGGGCGACCAAGTCGGCATGATCGAGCTCCAGACCAGCAACCCCGATCGGGTCCAGGAAATTCTCGATCCGTTGCGACGCCTGATTCAGGGCAGGGGCGTCGTCATCGATTGGCGGCAAATGAACTCGGCGCTCTTCCAGGCGCTGGAGGTTGAGCGCGTTGCGATGTTTGTAGTCCTGTCGCTGATCGTGCTCGTGGCGGTGTTCAACATCCTCTCGTCACTGATCATGCTGGTGCGCGCCAAGACCCGCGATATCGCGATCCTCAGAACCATGGGCGCGAGCAGGCGCGGGATGATGAGGGTGTTCGTGACCGTCGGCGTCACGATCGGATCACTCGGAATCGTGCTCGGCATCGTCCTCGGCGCGATCTTCCTCTATTATCGCCAGAGTGTCGTGAACGCCATTCAGGCGGTGACCGGACAAAATCTGTGGGATCCTTCGGTACGGTTCCTGACGGATCTCCCAGCGAAGCCGAACCCGATCGAGATCATCGCAATCATCCTTACCGCGCTGGTGCTGTCGTTCCTGGCTACGCTTTACCCCGCCTACAAAGCCGCGAGCACCGATCCGGTGCAGGTGCTGCGCTATGAGTGAGCCGGTCCTCGCTACAAGCGGCCTGAAGCGCAGCTTTGTCCAGGGGCATGTGACGATCGAGGTGTTGCGAGGGGTCGACCTTGCGGTCCAACCAGGCGAGATCGTGGCGCTTCTCGGCCCCTCGGGATCCGGCAAGTCGACGCTGCTGCAGGCGGTGGGACTGCTCGAAGGGGGATTCCAGGGATCCATTCGCCTCGCCGGCGAAGAAGCGGCGCGGTTGGACGACGATGGTCGAACCAGGGTGCGGCGGAACCTGCTCGGCTTCGTCTACCAGTTCCATCACCTGCTCCCCGAGTTCAATGCCGTCGAGAACGTGGTCCTGCCGCAGCTGGTGCGAGGCGCCCATCCGCAGGCAGCAAAAACCCGGGCAGAGCAGCTGCTCGGCGCCCTCGGCCTCTCCGAGCGGCTCGATCACCGCCCCTCGAAACTCTCTGGCGGCGAGCAGCAGCGGGTGGCCGTCGCCCGGGCACTTGCAAACAAACCGCCGCTCGTGCTCGCCGATGAGCCGACCGGCAATCTCGACGAGCACACGGCCGACGCTGTACTCGTCGAGTTCCTGAACCTCGTCCGAGGCGAAGGCAGCGCAGCGCTGGTCGCTACGCATAACGAGCGACTGGCAGCAAAGATGGATCGGGTGGTGCGGCTGCACGAGGGACGTCTCGAATGAAGGAGCCGCGACGGCCCGAGGACGTTCGTGAGCCGATGCGCAAGCCCAATTGGACCGTGATCGCGCTCAGCGCCGGCCTTCTGCTCCTGGTGTTTCTAGTCGCCTATTTCGCGACGAACCGAAACTCGGATCAGGACAAGCTCACCAATCTCGCAGTTGCCACGTCAAACGCACCTGCGCCCAGTCGCGAGAAGCTCTGCGCGAGCAATTCGACCTATGATTCCATCAAGCGCGAATTATTCCGTCGCGCTGCACAGTCCCGGGGAAGCGACCAGGCGGCCTATGACAGGCTTGCGCAGTTCGCCGTCGTTCGCATGGAAAATCCGGTGATGGAGACCGAAGATCAAGCGAGCGGTGCAGTCAATTGCTCCGGATCACTGTCTCTCGACCTGCCGCCTGGCGTGGCAATTGCCGGTGGACGTCGTACGCTGATGTCGAATGTCGATTATAGCGTCGATGCCAACGGCAACGTGGTGCTGAGAAACGCAGACGCGATCATTGCGCCTTTGGCCACGCTGTCGCAGGTCGCTGGGCCTCCGCAAATGCCCACTGAGGGCAATGAGGTCGAGAGCGACGAGAATGTGGCTGCGTCGCAATCCGCGAACATCCGACCGGGTCCGCAAACTCCTTTTCCCGGACGTCCCAGCTTCGACTGTTCGACAGCGCACACCCGGGGTGAGGTGGCGGTCTGCTCCGACGCCGGCCTATCGGCGCTCGATTTGAACATGGCGGCTCAATATGGCCGCGCCACTGCTGTCGCATCACCCGAACAGCGCGACATGCTTCGCGGGACTGCGCGGCGCTTTTACGCTTATCGGGATCGCTGCCCGGACCGCCAGTGCATCGCTGATGCCTATATGGGCCGGATGCGAGAGATTCGCGAGATTATGGAGGGTAGCTGGCAGGCCCCGCGATAGTCGTGGATAAGTTCGGCTGCATTCCTTGTCCGCCAAGCGCCAAGCATCACATAAGTAGCTGGTGACTCAACCCTTCGTACCGCTTCGCGTCTTCTCCTGCTTCACGATGCTCGAAGGAGCGATGGAGCCCAAGACGATCGCCGAGCGCGCGGCGAAGCTCGGTTTCCCAGCAGTGGCACTGACGGACCGCAATGGGCTCTACGGTGCGATGGCTTTCGGCGAGGCCTGCTTTTCCAAGGGCGTGCAGCCGATCATTGGCGCTGCGCTTGCGCTCGCCCGACCGGCCGAGATTGGTGGCGAACGCAGGATTGATTGGCTCGCCCTGCTCGCCAAGGACGAGCGGGGTTACGCAAATCTGTGCAAGCTGGTCTCGTCGGCGCACCTTGATCGGCCGGTCGATGAGGAGCCTCACGTCCAATTCTCCAAGCTCGATGGCCTGAGCGATGGTCTGATTGCTTTAACCGCCGGAGCCGAAGGAGCGCTCGCGCGGCTGGTCGCCGAGGGACAGCTACTCAAGGCCGATGCCTATCTCGACCAACTGCAAGCCCTGTTCCCCGACCGGCTCTACGTCGAGCTGTCGCGCCGCAACGACGCGATCGAGGAAGCGGCCGAAGCAGCGCTCATCGATATCGCTTACGCACGCGACCTGCCGCTGGTGGCGACGAACCCAGCGGCCTATTCCGACCCGACGTTCCACGCCGCACATGACGCGATGCTGTGCATCGCCAACTCGGCTTATGTGGAGAGTAACGAACGGGTGAGCTCGTCGCCCGATGCCTGGCTCAAGGACGGCGCGGCCATGGCCGAGCTGTTCGCGGATCTTCCCGAAGCGCTCGCCAATACTGCGGTGATTGCTCAGCGCTGCGCGGTAGCCGCGCCGAAGCGCCGGCCGATCCTGCCCTGCCTCAGCAATGACGAGGATGAACAGCTCCGCCGCGATGCCCATGCAGGCCTCGAGGTCCGCCTGAGCGGCCGTGGCGAAGACGAGCGCAAGATCTATGCCGAGCGGCTCGAATATGAGCTCGAGATCATCACTGGCATGGGCTTCGCCGGCTATTTCCTGATCGTCGCGGACTTCATCAAATGGGCCAAGGCAAACGACATTCCGGTGGGGCCTGGCCGCGGCTCGGGCGCGGGTTCGGTGGTTGCCTGGGCACTCACCATCACCGATCTTGATCCCATCGCGCTCAACCTGCTGTTCGAGCGCTTTCTCAATCCGGAGCGCGTGTCGATGCCCGACTTCGACATCGACTTCTGCGAAACGCACCGCGACAAGGTCATCTCCTACGTCCAGCAGAAATATGGCCGCGACAAAGTCGCGCAGATCATCACCTTCGGACGATTGAAGGCCAGGGCGGTGCTGAAGGACACGGGCCGAGTCCTGCAGATGAGCTACGGCCACGTCGACCGGCTTGCCAAGCTGATCCCCAACCATCCGACCGATCCGTGGACTCTCGAGCGGTCCCTCAACGGCGTGCCCGAGGTCGCGGCCGAATATAAAGACCCGGACGTCAAGCGGCTGTTCGACTTGGCAATGAAGCTCGAAGGACTACCGCGCCACGCGTCGACCCACGCCGCTGGCGTGGTGATCGGCGACCGTTCTCTCGACGAGCTGGTGCCCCTCTATCGAGACCCGCGCTCGGACATGCCGGTCACCCAATTCGACATGAAATATGTCGAAGCTGCAGGACTCGTGAAATTCGATTTCCTTGGCCTCAAGACGCTGTCCGTCCTGAAAGAGGGCCAGCGCCTCCTCAAGGAGCAAGGGGTCGAGGTCGATTTCGGGGCGCTGCCGTGGGATGATCCTGCAGTTTACGACCTCCTGCAGCGCGGCGACGCGGTCGGCGTGTTCCAGCTGGAATCCGAAGGCATGCGCAGGACGCTGTCTGCAGTGCGTCCGACCAGTTTCGGCGACATCATCGCGCTCGTGGCGCTCTATCGGCCGGGCCCAATGGACAATATTCCATTGTTCGGAGACCGCAAGAACGGCCGGGTCGCGATCGAATACCCCCATCGCCTGCTCGAAGGCATTCTCTCCGAAACTTACGGCATCTTCGTCTATCAGGAACAGGTGATGCAGGCGGCGCAGCTGCTTGCCGGCTATTCGCTCGGACAGGCCGACCTGCTGCGCCGCGCGATGGGCAAGAAGATTAAGTCAGAGATGGACGCCCAGCGCGCGACCTTCGTCGAGGGTTGTGCGACTCACAACAATATTCCGGCCGCCAAAGCCAACGAGCTGTTCGACTTGATCGATAAGTTCGCAGGCTATGGCTTCAATAAGAGCCACGCTGCGGCCTACGCATTGGTCGCCTACCAGACGGCCTGGCTGAAAGCGCACCACCGCGCCGAATTCTACGCAGCATCGATGAGCTTCGACATGGCGCTAACGGACAAGCTCGCTGTGTTCGTCGAGGACATGCGCCGGGGGAACGTTGAATGTCTGCCGCCTGACATCAATGCGAGCCACGGCTTCTTCACTGTCGAGAAGGGCGCCGTCCGCTATGCGCTCGGCGCACTCAAGGGCGTCGGCGAGAAGGCGATGGAGGCTCTTGTCGAGGAGCGCCAGCTCGGGGGTCCGTTCGCCAGCTTGGAGGATTTTGCTGCACGGATCGATCCGCGTCTTCTCAATCGCCGGCAGCTCGAAGGATTGGCAGGCGCTGGTGCCTTCGACAAGATCAAGCCGGAGCGGGCTGCGGTGTTCGCAGCCGCCGAAACGATTCTCGCCCATGCCGCAAGCGCACAGGAGCAGCGCGAGACGGGTCAGGCGGGCCTGTTCGGGGCCAACTCGGCAGAGACTCCCCCGATTCGCCTTCCGCGGGACGCCTCATGGACGCTCGCGCAGCGCATGGCGGCCGAACGGGATGCGTTCGGCTTCTACTTCTCGGCGCATCCGGTGGACGCGTCGCGTCATCTTCTGGTTGCGCACAAGGTGAAGACCTTCGCTGAAATTGCCGAAATGAACCTAGGTGAGGGCGAGCGCATCGGTGCGACCATGGCCGGTCTCGCCGAGGAAGCCCGCTGGCGGACCTCTGCCAAGGGCCGGCGCTATATGATGGCGACGTTGAGCGACAGCAGCGGGCAGTTCATCGCCACCGCCTTCGACGAAGAAGCGACGGCGGCTCTGGAAGCTGCAGCAAAGGCCGGACAATGCGGATTGCTAAGCGTGGAGCTAGACCGTCGCCCGGGTGACGACACGCCGCGCGTGACGATCAAGCGTTTCCAGCTCCTCGCCGATCTCGCCAAGCGAACGCGCTTGCAGCTGACCGTAAGGGTCAGCGATATCCCAACCTCGGAGCATGTTGCACGCGAACTCGCGCTCGCGCGCGGATCGAACGGTCTTGTCCGCTTTCTCGTACCAATCTCTTCAGGCGGCGAGGCGGTGGTCCTGGTCGGACGCGACTTCGCGCTCGACGGCGAACTCGCCGCCCGAATCGAACATATAAGCGGGGAGGGAAGCGTCGATCTGTCGGCGCAGGAGCCGCCAAAGCTCGCCCTCGTCAGCTGAGCTGCGATCTAGGACGTAGACTCATAAGCGCGCAGCCAGAGGCGCATTGACGCGAGCTGCACCATAGCGAGGAAGTTTTCGGCGAGCTTGTCGTATCGGGTGGCGACGCGACGAAAGTGCTTCAGTTTGTTGAAGAAGCGCTCGATCAGATTGCGTTTTCGGTAAAGCGACTTGCTGAAGCAGGCTTTCCGTTTGCGGGTAGACTTGGGTGGAATGTTGGGCACTGCACCCTGATCTTCGATCAAGCTGCGGATTGCATCGGCATCATAAGCCTTGTCGCCAAGCAAGATTGTGCGCGGTGAAAGACGAGTGAGCAGCTGATGTGCGGCGGGCGCGTCGTGCGCTTGGCCGGCGCTCAAGCCGAGCCTGATCGGGAGCCCTTGCGCATCGACGAGCGCGTGGATTTTGGTTGTGAGGCCGCCTCTGGAACGACCGAGACAATGATCTCGACCCCCCTTTTTGCCGTCGCAGCCTGTTGGTGCGCCCGGATGGAAGTGCTGTCGATCATCTGGATGTCGCCATCGTAAGCGGCGGTAATTGCATCCATCAGCTTGTCCCATATCCCGGCCTTTCGCCAGCGCACGAAGCGGTTGTAGCAGGTCGTATGTGGACCATAGCGCTCCGGAAGATCTCGCCAGGGTGCTCCTGAACGAAGCACCCAGAAAATGCCGTTCAGCACCCGGCGATCATCGACCCGCGGCACGCCTCGCGATTTGTTCGGCAACAGCGGCTCAAATACCCGCCACTCAAAGTCAGTCAGATCATATCGGCTCATGCCGAGCCCTGAATCAGAACTCCGCCATTTTGGGAATCCCGTTTATGGGTTCACGGCCTAGTCAAGACATCCAGAAGCCGTCGCGGTTCACGAGAGCGGTGACGTGCGCGTTCTGCTCGTCGTCCATATCACGCTTGAAACGAGGGAAGACCTCTTCTTCCTCCATGTGGGCGTGCTCGGACACGAGCTGGCGGAACTCGCGGACCTTATCGAGCCAATTGGACGATTCCGGGCCCATCTCGTTCAATTCATAGATGAATGTCTTGATATAGCCGTGCTCGCTTTCGAGATTGTCTGCGTCTCCCGCCTCACCCGCTTCGCGAAGCGCCGGATAGACGACCATCTCCTCCTGGTGCGCATGCTTGTCGAGCGCGTGGCACAGCTTCATGAACAGCATCTTGCGCTTGAACGTCTGTGTGCCGTCGGTCGCGAGCATCTTGTCGAACAGCGCCAATGCCTCATCGTGCTCGGCGGCGAGGATCTCGTCCCAATCGCCGATCGAGGCTTCGATGCCCTGTATGATTGCCTTGCGGCCGAAATTCGCGGCCAGGCCGATTGCTGCGCCGCCGATTGCCGCCGCAATGATCGGGCCGGCGCCGTCACCCCATGAAGAGGTGCCAGCCTGGCTGGAGCTGCTGCGGTTCGAAGTGCGGCTTTGGGTGCGAGTGACCATCAAATCCTCCTCCTTGCTAAAGACTGGCCAGTTAACGGGAGGTCGGCGCCGTCGTTCCTCGCATCGGCGCAAATGTGAACGCTTAGCCGCTATTGGCGGGGAGAGGGAGCGTCTCAGTGGAGCGCGGCTGGTCGGGCGGGGCTTCGTTACCGGCAGGAGCTTCGGTAGGGGCCGCTTGCGGTACAGCATTGTCGATCGGAGGCAGCGGCTTGGCGCTTTCGAACTCCTCGCCGGGAACCGGCCTCGGCTTCTTCACGATTACCGGCGGCGTCTTGTTCGCTGGCGCAACCGAACCCTTGTAAATGCAGGAATCGAGCCCGTCGCGAGCAATGACTGGAATTCGCGCAGCGATGATGTTGCCGTAGCGGCGGGTGAAACCCTTGGGTGCAACGGCACCGCGCTTCTTCGGAAGGGGGAGCACCGCGGCAAGCCTTGCAGCCTCCGTCGGTGTCATCGCGCTCGCGTCATGGCCGTAGTATCTCTGTGAGCCGGCATTGACTCCGTAGGTACCAATGCCGGTCTCGTCGAGGTTCAGATAGACCTCCATGATCCGGCGCTTGCCCCACAGATTCTCGATGAGGAACGTGAACCAGGCTTCGACCCCCTTTCGGGCATAGCCGCCGCCCTGCCACAGGAACGCATTCTTTGCTGTCTGCTGGCTGATCGTCGATCCGCCACGGATGTGTCCGCCGGACGCATTCCTTTGCATGGCATTTTCAATTGCCTGGTAGTCAAAGCCGTGGTGCGAGCAGAATTTGCTGTCTTCAGCGGCGATTGCGGCACGGACCATGTCGCGGTCGATTTCGCTGATCGGCATCCAATCCTTATGGGCGCCGCGACCGGCGAGGACATCGCCAATCATCGTAAAAGTGATCGGGGGGTTGATGAACCGGTAGGCGAGCACCCAGAGAATCGAGATCAGAAAGAAGGCGAGGATCAGTTTGACAATCAAGCCGAGGACCCGCCTCGGCCAGGAACGGGTGTCGCCGCGCCTGCGCTTGTAGCGGGGTATCGATGAACGCTTCGCCATTGCAGCTGCCTAGCCGCCCGATCGGACAAACGCCAAGCCTTCGCCTTGCCGCAGTGCAGCAGCGCATTTACATCGGGTTGAGATGACTTCGACCAACGATATCCGCCGCAGCTTCCTCGACTATTTCGAGAAGAACGACCACGCCCGCGTTCCTTCCGCGCCGCTCGTCCCGCAGAACGACCCGACGCTTATGTTCGTGAACGCTGGCATGGTCCCCTTCAAGAACGTGTTCACGGGCCTCGAGACCCGGTCCTATCGGACCGCCGCCAGCTCGCAGAAGTGCGTTCGTGCGGGCGGCAAGCACAACGATCTCGATAATGTCGGCTATACCGCGCGGCACCACACTTTCTTCGAAATGCTCGGGAATTTCTCATTCGGAGATTATTTCAAGGATCGTGCGATCGAGCTGGCGTGGAAGTTGATCACTGAGGAATGGGGCATTGCCAAGGATCGGCTGACGGTCACCGTCTATCACACCGACGAAGAAGCGTGGGGCCTGTGGAAGAAGATCGCCGGCCTGCCCGACGAGCGGATCGTCAGGATTCCGACCAAGGATAATTTCTGGGCGATGGGCGATGATGGTCCATGCGGCCCCTGTTCCGAAATATTCTACGATCATGGCGAACATATCGCCGGGGGCCCGCCGGGGAGCCCTGACGAGGACGGCGACCGCTTTGTCGAGATCTGGAACCTCGTTTTCATGCAATATGAGCAAGCGGCCAACGAGATCGTCTCCGAGCTGCCGAGCAAAAGCATCGATACCGGCATGGGGCTCGAGCGCATCGCAGCAGTCCTGCAGGGCGTTCACGACAATTACGATATCGACATGTTCAAGGCGCTGATTGCTGCAAGCGAGGAACTGACCAAAACCCGTGCCGAGGGCGAGCAGCAAGCGAGCCATCGGGTCATTGCCGATCACTTGCGTGCCAGCGGCTTCCTCGTCGCCGACGGCGTCCTGCCGGCCAACGAGGGCAGGGGCTATGTGCTCCGCCGGATCATGCGCCGCGCAATGCGCCACGCACATCTGCTCGGCGCGAAGGAACCGCTGATGTATCGGCTGGTGCCTGCACTCGTTGCCGAGATGGGCGCCGCTTACCCGGAGCTGCTGCGCGCGCAGCCGCTGCTCGAGGCCACTCTGGAGCAAGAGGAAACGCGATTCCGTCAGACGCTCGCCAACGGCCTTAAGCTGCTCGAGGAAGCCACTTCACAGATTGGCAAAGAAGGCACGCTGCCGGGCGAGACGGCGTTCAAGCTCTACGACACCTACGGCTTTCCCTTTGACCTTACCGAAGACGCGCTGCGCGCACGCGGGCTGCAGGTCGACCGCGAGGGCTTCGACGCAGCCATGGCCGAGCAAAAGGCCAAGGCGCGCGCCGCATGGAAGGGATCAGGAGCCAAGGCGAGCGAGGACATTTGGTTCGACCTCGTCGAGGAGCATGGCGCTACCGAGTTCACCGGCTATTCGGCCGATGAAGGCGAGGGCATCGTTCTCGCCATCGTCAAGAACGGCATGCGAGTCGAACAGGCGGAGATCGGCGACGACGTCGAAGTCCTGCTCAACCAAACCCCCTTCTATGGAGAGAGCGGGGGGCAGATTGGCGACACCGGAAAACTAACTACTCTCAAAGGTTTCGTCGGAGAAGTTGAGGATACTTCGAAGCCGCTCGGCAAGCTCCACGTCCTTCGAACCAAGGTCGTCGCCGGCGAGCTGACCGTCGGCGAGACGGTCCATCAGCAGGTTGATGGCGAGCGCCGCAATCGCGTCCGGGCGAACCACAGCGCGACGCACTTGCTCCATGCGGCTCTGCGCCGGCACTTGGGCACGCATGTCACTCAGAAGGGTAGCCTCGTGGCGCCCGATTATTTCCGCTTCGACTTTTCGCACCCGAAAGCCTTGACGCGCGAGGAGATCGAGGCGGTCGAAGCAGAGGTGAACGCGCAGATCCGCTCGAACGAGCCGGTCTCGACCCGGCTGATGACCCCCGATGAGGCGGTCTCCGCGGGCGCAATGGCGCTGTTCGGCGAGAAATATGGCGACGAGGTTCGCGTGCTCTCGATGG
Source organism: uncultured Sphingomonas sp. (assembly GCA_966424035.1). GTDB lineage: Bacteria > Pseudomonadota > Alphaproteobacteria > Sphingomonadales > Sphingomonadaceae > Sphingomicrobium. Next base: position 27,199 of record CBJLMA010000023.1, read on the forward strand.
GCCAGGTTGATGAGGCCGATTATTCGGTGGAGCTTTGCGGCGGCACCCACGTCCGGGCGTTGGGCGACATCCAGCTGTTCAAGATCATCAGTGAGAGCGCGGTGTCGGCCGGTGTCCGGCGCGTCGAGGCACTGACCGGCGAGGCGGCGCGGCAATGGCTCAGTCGACGCGATTCCATGCTCCGTGAAGCCGCTGCGACACTGAAGACTTCGCCGGATGAGGTTCCAGGGCGAATCGCCCTGTTGGTCGAAGACCGGCGCAAGCTCGAGCGCGAACTGGCCAATGTCAAAAAGGCGCTCACAATGGGTGGCGGGACAGGGAGGTCTGAGGGCCCAGCGGCCGAGGAGGTGAACGGTCACAAATTCCTCGGCCAGATAGTGGAAGGCCTTGATCCCAAGGGCTTGCGCGCCGCTGTTGACGACATGAAGAAGCGCCTTGGCTCCGGCATTGCCGCATTGGTCGCGCTCAACGAAGGCCGCGCGAGCGTTGCAGTGGGCGTCACCGACGATCTCGCCGGTTTCTTCAACGCAGTCGATCTGGTCAAAGCCGCGGTCGCGACGCTCGGCGGGCAAGGCGGCGGCGGCCGCCCTGACATGGCGCAGGGCGGCGGTCCCGATGGCTCAAAGGCGAAGGAAGCGCTCGAAGCAGTCAAGGATGCGCTGGAGAAAGTCGCGGCGTGATCGATGCCCAATCAACCGAGCCCATCAGCCTCAACGGCGCATGCCATTGTGGAGCGGTAAAGTTCACCGCCGAACTACCGCAAGGCTTCGCCTCCGCGCGGCGATGCACCTGCTCCATCTGCCGAATGCGTGGCGCAGTAGCAGTGACCGGCAGCATAGAAGGCTTCCGAATCAGCCAAGGCCAGGACGTCCTCGCGAGCTATCGGTTCAACAGCAAGACCGCAGAACACCATTTCTGCAGCATCTGCGGGATCTACACACACCACAGGCGCCGCTCGAACCCCAACGAGCTGGGAGTCAATGTCGCCTGCCTTGAAGGCGTGTCGCCGTTCGATTTTCGCGAAATCACGGTTTTCGACGGCAACCGACATCCGGCGGACAATGCCGCGCATAAAAGCTATGTCGCGGGCGTGCTCCGGTTTGAGTCAACTGCCGGCGACTGAGAATCTCTGAGCCGCCGCCGACCCAGCCGCGGTTCGGAATCCAGGTCCGCTTCCGCCATGATCTCGGACCGAAGCTCCGAGCGCTTCTCGTGGATCGAGGCGATCACCGGGCCCATTGGTGCGCCGACGTCGACGAGCACCGCCTCAGCCAGCTGCAATGAGGCTTCAAGGGTCTCCGGCACCGCATCGGTGACTCCAGCCTTGTAAAGCTGCGCTGCATGGTCCGTGTCACGAGCGCGGGCGATGATCGGCAAGTCGGGCACCCAACCGCGCACGCGGCGCGCGAGCTGCGCCACCAGCACGGGATCGTCCATCGTCAGCACCAGAGCCGCTGCATGACCGAGGTGCAGCTTGTCGGCGAGTTCGGGACGGCGGACGTCGCCGAACAGAACATTGTATCCGAACTCGCGGGCGCGGCGAACGCCGTCAATGTCGCTGTCGACCGCCAGGTAGGGCCGCTTGTGGGCGATCAGCATGTCGGCGACCATCCTGCCCACGCGACCGAATCCGAAGATCACGGTCCTCCCTTTGGCTTCTCCCTCGCTCGGCTCGTCGGCTGCGCCATGGTCGACCTGGCGGCCGGCAAGCTGTCCAAGTTTGGCAAGGAGAGGCGTGATTGTGAGACCGAGAGCTGTGACCGCCTGCCAGAAGTTCGCTGCGGCAGCATTAATCAGGCCGGTCGCAGCGGCTGTACCGATCAGGATCAGCGTCGTTTCGGAGGGCGAAGCCATCAGGAGACCCGTTTCCGCGGCAATGCCGGCTCGCGACCCGCTCAGGCGCAGCAAGCCACCCGTGACGATCGTCTTGATGAATAGAACCCCGGCCAGTGCTGCCACGAGCTGCGGCCACACGGCGAGTAGCGTTCGGAAGTCGATCCGCATGCCGACGGTGATCAGGAACACACCTAGTGCGAGCCCCCGAAATGGAGCCGTCACGACTTCGACCTCGCTGCGATAGTCGGTCTCAGCGATCAGAACGCCCGCAACAAGCGCGCCGAGGATCGGCGACAGCCCAGCTGCGGCCGTGGCGAGGCTCGCAAGGATCACGACAAGGAGGCTGACCGCAAGGAATAGCTCGGGGCTCTTCGTGCGCGCCGCTTGCGCAAAAAGCGGCGGAAGCAGGAATCGCCCCGCAACGAGCATTGAGCCGATCACGATCACGCCCGTCACGAAGACGAGCGGCAGCTCGCCCAGGGGGCCGGAACTCGACAGGACAAACAGCAGCGGAACGAGCGCCAGATCCTCGAACAGCAGCATTGCAAAAGCTGCGCGGCCAACCGGCGAGTTCATGCCGGCGATCGGCAGGACCAAGGCGGTCGAGGACATAGCGAGTGCGACGCCGAGCGTTGCTGCACTGGCAGGAGTGGCGCCGGCAATCCACAGCGCGCCGCCGATCAGCAGCGTGCCCAACAGCATCTCGGCGGCACCGATTCCGAAGATCGATCGTCGCATTGCGATCAGACGCCGGAAGCTCAGCTCCAGTCCGATCGCAAACAGCAGCAGGACAATGCCGAATTCGGCGAAGGGTTCGATGCCGGCACGGTCGGTGATGGTGATCGCGTCGAGCCAATGTCGCTGCGCCGCCAGCGCTCCCAGTCCAAACGGCCCTACGATCGTCCCGACGATAATGAATCCGATGACCGGCGAGATTTTGAGGCGCGCGAAAGCGGGGATGACAATCCCCGCCGCACCGAGGATCACCAGCGCGTCCTTTAGGCCGTTTCCGCCCAGCTCGCCCGCCATGGGATCGCAGTAGCTCGTCCCGGTGGCGAAGCAATGGCAAGCTCGAGCGCATAGGAGGCAGCAAGATTGCCTTTCCGGCTGCTCAGCTGCGCCGGGCCCCGTTCCTCCACACCGCCTCCGGTGCAGGAAAGGGCTGAACTGACGTCATGCCGTCAGGCTGCAATCCCCTCTTCGGCCATGGCCGCTTCGAGATTCTTGACGATCGCTTCGAAGAACTGCTCGGTCGTCATCCACGGTTGCTCGGGACCGACGAGAATGGCGAGGTCCTTGGTCATCTGACCACCTTCGACGGTCTCGATGCACACACGCTCGAGAGTCTCGGCGAAGCGCACCACTTCGGGGGTGTCGTCGAACTTGCCGCGGTACTTGAGGCCACCTGTCCAGGCGAAGATCGAGGCGATCGGATTGGTCGATGTCGCTTTGCCTTGTTGGTGCATGCGGTAGTGGCGAGTGACCGTACCGTGAGCGGCCTCTGCTTCGACGGTCTTGCCGTCGGGCGTCATCAGGACCGAAGTCATCAGTCCAAGCGAGCCAAAGCCCTGCGCAACCTGGTCGGACTGGACGTCGCCGTCATAATTCTTGCAGGCCCAGACGAACTTGCCACTCCACTTGAGCGCACTGGCCACCATGTCATCGATCAAGCGGTGTTGATATTCGATCCCAGCCTTCTCGAACTTCGCTTTGTATTCCTTGTCGTAAATCTCCTGGAAGATATCCTTGAAGCGCCCGTCATAGGCCTTGAGGATCGTGTTCTTCGTGGAGAGATAGAGCGGCCATCCGCGCCCAAGGCTGTAGTTGAAGCAGGCATGGGCGAAGTCGCGGATCGACTGGTCAAGGTTGTACATCCCCATGGCGACGCCCGACCCATCGAAGTTGAAAACCTCGAATTCGAGCTCCTGCCCGTCATTGCCGACCCATTTCATGGTCAGCTTGCCCGGGCCCGGCACCAGGAAGTCGGTCGCGCGATACTGGTCCCCGAAGGCGTGGCGGCCTACGACAATCGGGTCTGTCCAGCCCGGGATGAGCCTTGGCACGTTCGCGATAACGATCGGTTCGCGGAAGATCACACCGCCAAGAATGTTCCGAATGGTGCCATTTGGAGATTTCCACATTTTCCTGAGGTTGAACTCTTCGACCCGCGCCTCGTCAGGAGTGATTGTTGCGCATTTGACGCCAACGCCGTGCTGCTTGATCGAATTTGCAGCCTCGATTGTGACCTGATCCTCGGTGGCATCGCGGTTCTGGACCGAAAGGTCGAAATAGATGAGGTCAATGTCCAGATAGGGCTGGATCAGTCGTTCGCGGATCCACTGCCAGATGATGCGGGTCATCTCGTCGCCGTCGAGCTCGACGACCGGGTTCTTCACCTTGATCTTGGCCATTTGCTTTCCCGATTTCTGGAAATTTGGCGGCGCCTTAGATGGCGTGGCTAACGGGCGCAACCGCGCCGTTGTGCCTGCGGCCCGCCGCCACTAATGCATCGATCATGCCCTCGCTCGACAAGCACGACAGCCCGCTTCCAACAACCACCGTCAAATGGCGCTTCCCCGCGGTTCACCCGGAAGGACGAAAGTTTGTGGTGGGTGCAGGGGCGGTGGCCTTGCTGGCATTTCTGGTTCATTGGGAGTTTCTGGCGTGGATCCTTGTCGGACTGACGATCTGGATCGCCGCTTTCTTCAGGGATCCGGTCCGCACCACACCGCGGGGCGAGCGCCTGGTGATCTCGCCCGCGGACGGGCTCGTCACGATGATTGCACGGGTGCCGCCGCCGCCCGAACTGAGGGGCCCCGAAGGACTTGCCGACGGGGACTATACGCGCGTGTCCATCTTCATGAGCGTATTCGACGTGCACATCAATCGCGCGCCGATCACGGGCCGCATTAAGCGCATCGCCTACGTTCCGGGCAAGTTCGTCAACGCCGACCTCGACAAAGCAAGCGAAGACAATGAACGGCAGCATTTCCTGATCGAAGCCGGCGACGGTCTGCGCATCGGCTTCACGCAGATCGCGGGCCTGGTGGCACGGCGCATTCTCTCCTTCGTTCGCGAAGGCGATCTGGTCGACTCCGGCCAACGCGTCGGGCTGATCCGCTTTGGCAGCCGGGTCGACGTTTATCTGCCGGCCGGCACCTCCCCCAAAGTGCTGCTTGGCCAACGCTCGATCGCTGGCGAGACAATCCTGGCGGAAGTGGGAACCGACGCGACACTGACCGGGATTAGCCAGTGACCGACGACCGGGATCCGAGGCGGATCCCGTTCCGCGCGATGATTCCCAATGCGATCACCGCATTGGCGCTCTGTTTTGGCCTGACCGGCGTCAGCCTTGCAATTCGCGGCGATTGGGAGCGAGCGCTCGGATCGATCATTCTCGCTGGAGTGCTTGATGGGCTCGATGGACGGATTGCGCGTCTATTGAGGGCCCAGAGCAAGTTCGGTGCAGAGCTCGATTCACTGAGCGACAATATTGCGTTCGGCACCGCTCCGGCGCTGATCCTGTTCCTGTGGTCGCTTCAGACGGCGCCGCGCTTCGGGTGGATTGCGGCGCTCGCCTTGGCGGTGTGCTGCGCGCTGAGGCTTGCGCGTTTCAACGCGCGTCTCGACGCGGCCGAGCAGCCGCACAAGTCCGCGGGCTTCAATACCGGCGTCCCTGCGCCCGCGGGTGCCGGGCTGGCGTTCGTCCCCATCTATCTGTGGCTGATCACCCGCGACGAGCGCTTCCGCGAGTGGCAGCCGGTGATGGCATGGACCCTGTTCATTGCCGCACTTATGATCTCAAGCCTGCCCACTTACAGTTGGGCGAGCGTGCGCATTCGGCCGTCCTGGCGGCTATTCGCGCTCGCCGGCCTGGCGATCTTCGGAGCGTCGCTCCTGACCGCTCCCTGGATCACCTTGCTGGTGCTTGCCGGCCTTTACCTTGCGATGATTCCGGTCGCATTTGCGAGTTACGAGCGCGTCAAGCGGCGGCGCGCCACTCATCGCTTGCGCGCATAGGCCGGTTCGGCCGAGTTCGAACAGAGTGCCGGACCAGTGTCTCCGCCGCCAGCCGCTTCACCGCAGCCTCGCCCTTGAGGGCGGCGACGATCTTCGCGCCGCTTTCCTCAAGAATCGCAGCACCCAGGACCACGAGAAGCCACAAAGTGGCGATAAAGGGCAGGGTGCCCACAACTGCAGTCATCACTTTCTTGCCTCCTCTGAGTTTGCTCAATGTTCCTGCTTTGTTCCGTTTTGTCAAGCGGCGTTTGGCGCAGCCGCCCAAGCCCTTGATACCGCGAGGGACTTCGGCTAGGGGCGCGCCCTCAACCCGCATGGGAAGCAACATAACCGGTCGGTCGGTGGCCCTGCGCCACGCCCGTTCAGCTTCCCAGAGGCAGAACCGGAAGGAGAAGGACTATGGCGGCCACGGTCGTCACCATGCAGCAATTGCTCGAGGCCGGAGCGCATTTCGGCCACCAAACCCATCGCTGGAATCCAAAGATGAAGCCGTACATCTTCGGCGACCGCAATGGGGTGCACATTATCGACCTGTCGCAGACCGTGCCGCTGTTTGCACGCGCACTCGATTTTGTTCAGCAGACCGTCGGCAGGGGCGGAAAAGTGCTTTTCGTCGGCACCAAGCGCCAGGCGCAGGATGCAATCGCGGAAGCTGCTCGGGCGTCGGGCCAGCATTTCGTCAACCACCGCTGGCTCGGCGGAATGCTGACCAACTGGAAGACCATCTCCAACTCCATCAAGCGCCTCAAGAGCCTCGAGGAGCAGCTCTCGGGCGACACTGCAGGCCTTACCAAGAAGGAAGTGCTGCAGTTGACCCGCGAGCGCGACAAGCTCGAGAAGAGCCTCGGCGGAATCCGCGACATGGGCGGACTTCCCGACGTCATGTTCGTGGTCGATACCAACAAGGAAGAGCTGGCGATCAAGGAAGCCAATGTGCTCGGCATTCCAGTTGTTGCTGTTCTCGATTCGAACAGCGACCCGAGCGGAATCGCTTTTCCAGTTCCCGGCAACGACGACGCCAGCCGTGCGATCCGTCTTTACACCGACGCGGTCGCTCAGGCGGTCAGCGAGGGCCGGACCGGCAACGCCGCGGCGCGTGGCCACGACATCGGCGAAATGGCCGAGCCCCCAGTCGAACCGGCACTCGAAGCCTAATCGGTGCTCCTGCGAAAGCGGGAGCCCAATACCTACATCAAGTCTGACTGTGCCCCTGCATTCGCAGGGCACGAGGAAGGAAAGAGAAAATGGCTGAGATCACGGCCGCAACTGTGAAGGAACTGCGCGAGCGCACTGGCGCAGGAATGATGGATTGCAAGAAAGCGCTCGCCGAAACCAACGGCGAGATGGAAGCGGCGATCGATTGGCTGCGGGCCAAAGGACTTGCAGCTGCGGCAAAGAAGGCTGGCCGTACGGCTGCCGAAGGGCTCGTTGGAGTCGCGGTCGAGGGCAATCGAGGAGCGGTCGTCGAAGTCAATTCGGAGACCGACTTCGTTGCCAAGAACGAGATCTTCCAGGACTTCGTCCGCAACGTTGCAAAGCTCGCGCTTCAGCACGGCACCGACGTCGAAGCTCTCGGCGCCGCTCAATATCCGGAAGGTGGCACTGTTCAGGAGAAGCTGACGGACAATATCGCGAAGATCGGCGAGAACCAGTCGCTGCGCCGTGCGGCCGCAGTCGAGGTGAACGAGGGCGCGATCGTCTCCTATGTTCACAACCAGGTGGCGCCGGGCCTCGGCAAAATCGGGGTCCTGGTCGCGCTCGAGAGCGCTGCTCCGGTTGACACGCTGAACGCGCTCGGCAAGCAGATTGCGATGCATGTCGCGGCTGCGCACCCGCTCGCTTTGTCGGCGGAGGATCTGCCGTCCGACCTGGTCGAACGCGAGCGCGCGATCGCCATTGAAAAAGCAAAGGAAAGCGGCAAGCCGCAGAACATTATCGAAAAGATGGTTGAGGGCGGCCTCGCCAAGTTCCGCAAGGATAATGCTTTGCTGTCGCAGCTGTTCGTGATGGACAATAAGACACCCGTCGCCGAGGTTGTCGCGTCAGCTGCCAAGGATGCCGGGACCGGCATCTCGCTCAAGGGCTTCGTGCGCTTCCAGCTCGGCGAAGGCATTGAGAAGAAGCAGGAAGGCTTTGCTGCGGAGGTTGCCGCGGCCGCGGGCACAGCCAAGGCGGAGCCGGTCGCTTAAATAGAGCAACTGCCGCTTGGCAGTTGGCAACTGGGCGGCTCGGCCATAAAGGCGGGGCCGCCTTTGCTGCATCTTGGGGACTCTTCCGACGCATGACTCGTCCGCGGTTCAATCGAATCCTGCTGAAGCTGTCGGGCGAAGCGCTGATGGGACAGGGGCAGTTCGGCATCGATCCGGACGCCACTGCGGCTCTTGCCGGAGAAATTGCCGCGGCCAAAGCGGACGGGCATGAACTCTGCCTCGTCGTCGGCGGCGGCAACATCTTTCGCGGAATGGCGGCTGCCGCCAGGGGCTTCGATCGTGCGACGGCCGATTATATGGGCATGCTGGCGACGGTGATGAACGCCCTCGCGTTGCAGAATGCGCTCGAGAAGCTGGGCGTCGACACCCGCGTCCTTTCCGCGATCCCGATGGCCAGCGTATCCGAGCCCTACATCCGCCGCCGCGCGCTGCGGCACCTCGAGAAGGGCCGCATCGTGCTGTTCGCAGCAGGAACGGGAAACCCCTATTTCACGACTGATACCGCTGCTGCGCTGCGCGCCGCCGAGATGAGCTGCGACGCACTGTTCAAGGGCACCAGCGTTGACGGTATCTATACCGCCGACCCGAAGAAGGTATCCGATGCCAAGCGCTACGAAACCGTCACATTCGGTCGGGTGCTCAGTGACGACCTCAAAGTGATGGATGCGGCAGCAGTCGCCCTCTGTCGCGACAACAATATTCCGATCGTCGTGTTCAACATCCGCCAGCCTGGCAATCTTGCCAAGGTGATCGAAGGCGGAGGAACTGCAACGGTCGTCCAGAATGGAGAGTAGCAAATGACCACGACCATCAGCACCGACGACCTCAAGCGGCGCATGCACGGCGCCGTCGAGGCCTTCAGACACGATCTCGGTGGCCTTCGGACGGGGCGCGCTTCGACTGCGCTGCTCGATCCGGTGCATGTCGAAGTTTATGGTTCAAACATGCCGCTCAACCAGGTGGCGACTGTCTCCACGCCCGAGCCGCGAATGTTGTCGGTACAGGTTTGGGACCGCTCGAACGTGCAGCCGGTCGAAAAGGCAATTCGCAATGCCGGACTCGGCATCAATCCGATCGTTGACGGTCAGGTCATCCGATTGCCCATTCCGGAGCTCACCGAGGAGCGGCGCAGGGAGCTCGCGAAGCTTGTCGGTCAATATGCCGAGAAAGCGCGCATTGCGGTCCGCAACGTCCGCCGCGACGGCATGGATCATTTGAAGCAGGATGAGAAGAAGCACGACATCAGCGAGGACGAGCGCAAGCGGCTCGAGCATGAGGTGCAGAAGCTCACCGACGACACGATCAAGGAGATCGACGAGGCTGCGCACGCCAAGGAAAAGGAAATTCTCGGCAAGTGACCCCAGCACCGGCCCCAGAACAGGGTGCCACGGAGGTCGCGGCCCGGCTCGAAGGCGGCTCAAAGGTTCCGCGCCACGTCGCGATCATCATGGACGGTAACGGCCGCTGGGCACAGCAGCGCGGATTGCCCCGAGTAGCCGGCCACCGAGCCGGAGCGGAAGCTTTACGCCGAGCACTGCAAGCTGCTGCAGACCGCGGGGTAGAAGTCCTGACGATCTACGCTTTCTCCTCCGAGAACTGGCGGCGCAGCGACGAGGAGATTTCCGATCTCACCGCACTGATGCGTTTCTATGTCGAGCGCGAGCTCAAAACGCTGGAGAAGGAGCGTGTCCGGCTGAGGCTGATCGGCGATTATTCGGCATTTGGCCCTGAGCTGGTCGAACGTCTTGAAAAAGCGGTCGAACGGACCGCGAAGAACAATCGGCTGACCTTGGTGATCGCCCTCAATTACGGGTCACGAGCGGAGATTGCGGCGGCTGCGCGAACACTGGCGCTGAAGGCGACCGCAGGAGAAATTGACCCAGCATCGATCGACGAGACTGCAATTGCGGCACAGTTGCAGACCGCCGACCTTCCAGAGCTCGATCTTCTGATCCGCACCTCCGGCGAAGTTCGGCTGTCCAATTTCTTATTATGGCAGGCGGCCTATTCCGAGCTGCTTTTCCTCGACACGCTCTGGCCCGACTTCGACGAGCAGGCATTTGCCGACGCCCTGAGCAGATTCGCCCGCCGGCAGCGGCGCTTCGGTGGACGGTGAACGAACTCGTCGTCCGCTCAATTACCGGGGCCCTCCTGATCGCTGCGGCACTGCTTGCGGCGGTGCAGGGCGGCAATGTCCTCGCCCTGCTGGTGGCCGCGATCGCCACGCTCATGTTCTATGAGTGGACGAGGATCGTTCGCGGCTGGGGTGCGCTGTGGTATTTGACTGGCTTCTTTTACGCGCTGCTGCCGGCGCTCTCTCTGCTGTGGATCCGTGAACGCGACGGCCTGGAGCTGTTGATTTGGGCTTTCATCGTGACATGGTCGACCGACATCGGCGCTTATTTCGCTGGCCGGGGATTCGGCAGGCACAAGCTCGCTCCGTCAATCAGCCCAAACAAGACTGTCGAGGGGCTCTTTGGCGGCATGGCAGCCGCAACGCTGTTCGGCGGCGCTTGGGCGCTGTCTACCGGGCTTGGCGTGGCGCTGCTGGCATTCGCGCCCTTTTTCGCGATCGCAGCACAGATTGGCGATCTTTTCGAGAGCAGCATGAAGCGGCGGGCAGGGGTGAAGGACTCGGGCAAGTGGCTACCCGGCCACGGCGGAGTGCTCGACCGGCTCGATGGCCTGGTTCCTGTGGCTGTGCTCACGGCGGCTGCGCAGCTAATGGGGCTGACGTGAAGCGCAAGATTGCGATCCTCGGTGCGACCGGCTCCATCGGCAAGTCGACGCTCGATCTTGTCGAACGCAATCCTGAACGTTTCGACGTTGAGGCTGTGACCGCGGCAACCAACGTCGAGGCTCTGGCCGAGATCGTCCACCGTGTCGGTGCCAGGCTGGCAGTGGTATCCGACAAGAGCCGCTACAGCGATTTGGCGGAACTGCTCGTCGGGACGAACTGCAGGGCCGCGGCGGGCGAGGAGGCGCTGATCGAAGCCAGCTCGGGCGATGTCGAGCTGGTGATCGCCGCAATCGTCGGCTGTGCAGGGCTGCGGCCGGTCATGGCTGCAGTCGAGGGCGGCAAGACAGTTGCGCTCGCCAACAAGGAAGCATTGGTGACCGCCGGGGCGCTGATGACCGACACTGCGTCGGCCAGCGGTGCAACACTTCTGCCGGTCGACAGCGAGCATAATGCGATTTTTCAATGCCTTGCCGGAAATCGTGCAGAAGATGTCGCGAAAATCACGCTGACTGCGAGCGGCGGCCCTTTCCGTACCGCGTCTGTCGACATGATCAGAGCGGCAACTCCTGCTCAGGCCATCGCGCATCCCAATTGGTCGATGGGGGCCAAGATATCGGTCGATTCGGCCACGCTCATGAACAAGGGTCTTGAGCTGATCGAGGCTCACTATCTGTTCGGCCTGCCCTCAAGCCAGCTCGAAGTCATCATCCATCCGCAATCGGTGGTCCATTCGATGGTCGAGTTCATCGACGGCTCGGTGCTTGCGCAGCTCGGCAGTCCGGACATGCGCGTCCCGCTCGCTTATGCGCTCGCATGGCCTGAACGGATGGAAACACCGGCCCAGCGGCTCGATTTGACAAGCGTTGGGCAACTCGACTTCCAAGCTCCTGATCTTCAAAGATTCCCCGCGCTCCGGCTGGCGCGCGAATCGCTCGAGGCCGGAGGCCGCGCACCAATTGTTCTCAATGCCGCCAATGAGGTCGCAGTTGCGAGCTTTCTCGCCGGTTACATCCGTTTTCCGGACATCACGGCACTCGTTCAGGAAGCGCTTAGCAGCGCGAGCTACGATAGTCCCGATTCAATCGAAGACGTGCTTGAGATCGATCGCATGACGCGCGACCATGTCCGAGCCATGATGAAGG
>CBJLMA010000024.1:0-34662 GCA_966424035.1 uncultured Sphingomonas sp.
CAGGCCGGGGCCATCTTTTTGCAACTATCCTCCCGATCCCCTCCGGGTGACGTCGGACCCACGTCAAGCCGCGAATGGCCTGCGGCCATTGGGGATGAGGCGCGACGATCAACTACGGCACGCTTGACGAGCTCGAACGTGAATTTCGCCCCTTCTCAATCAGTCCAAAAACAGCATTAGGGCGGAGATGGATCCAACGACCATAATTGCGCTCGCGTTGCTGTTCGCTCTTGGCGCCGCGCTCTATTCGAGCGTCGGGCACGGGGGCGCCTCGGCCTATATCGCGGCGATGGCGCTGTTCTCGGTCGCCCCAGAAACGATGAAGCCGACGGCGCTGGCGCTCAACCTGCTCGTCGCGGGCTTTGGCGCGTGGCGGTACTGGAAGCGCGGACTGACCAATTGGAAGCTGGTGCTGGCCTTCGCAATTACGGCGACGCCGGCGGCGTACATCGGCGGCGGAATCCACTTGCCGCCGCTCTATTACAAGCCGCTGGTTGGTCTGCTTCTCTGGTTGGCCGCGGCGCGCCTGTTGTGGCAGCCCAAGGCTCTGGCGGAGCGGGCAGTCCGGGCGCCTTCCTATTGGATCACATTGCCTTCCGGCGCCGTCCTTGGATTGCTCGCCGGACTGACCGGGACCGGCGGCGGAATTTTCTTGAGCCCGTTGATCATTCTCAATGCCTGGGAGGAGCCGCGGCACACGTCCGGAGTCGTTGCTGCGTTCATTCTGCTTAATTCAGCCGCGGGGCTCGCGGGTAACGCCGCCGCTGTCGGACATTTGCCGCATGAGCTTCCGATCTTCCTGGTCTCGGTGTTCGGCGGCGCCTTGATCGGGACATGGCTAGGTGTTGAACGACTGCCACGACCATGGTTGCTGCGAACGCTGGGGCTGGTCCTGCTCGTCGCCGGGGCGAAGCTGCTCTTCACATGAGCACGGATGTCGCGGTGGTGATCCTCGCTGGTGGAGAGGGCGCGCGGATCGGAGGTGGAAAGCCGCTGCGGTCGCTTGGGGGGAAGCGATTGATTGACCGCGCGCTCGAGCAGGCGATGCATTGGTCGAACGCCGTAGCAATTGCCGTGCGCGAAGTTTCTCAGGTGGCACCGGTCGATGCGACGCTTGTCCATGATGAGCCCGATGTAGAGGGACCGCTGGGCGGCCTGATCGCGGGACTGAAGTTCGCGCGCACCGTCGGCTGCAAGTCGCTGCTCACGATACCGTCCGACATGCCGTTCCTTCCGACCGATCTGCTTGAGAGGCTCCGCCGCTCGGCCGGTGATCGCGGATCAGCACTTGCGAGCAGTGGAGGCCATGTACACCCGGTCTGCGGATTCTGGCCAAGCCGGTCAGTCGACCAGATTCCTGACTATGTCGCGAGTGGGCGGCGGTCATTGAAAGGATTTGCCCAAATGCTCGACTGCGTTGAAGTCGAGTGGTCAGCCGAGCCGACCGATCCTTTCTTCAACATCAACAGCGTCGAGGACTTGGCCGAAGCAGGATGGCGGATCGCCGGCTAGGCTCCTTTCCGAACTGTCACACGATCTAGAAGTCGACTATGGCGATTTCAGCGCCGGCCTCGAGTGCCGGAGAATTTGCGCGCTGGCGAACGAGAAGATCGGCTTCCGCCAGCGCTTTCTGAGCGCTCGAATCCTGGAACGAGAGAATCTCGGCTTTCCCCTCGACGCAGCGCGCACGATGAAAAGTCTCGCGTGACCCGCAGGCGCCAAGGTCCGAAGCAAGAAGTGCTCTGCGCCAGCGAAGCACCCGTTCGATCGGTTGTCCTGACATTCCGGCGAGCAAAGGCGCAAGAAGCAAACGCGCGGTCACGAGGGCCGAAGTGGGGTTGCCGGGAAGTCCCATGACGAGCTTTTCGCGCGCACGTCCGAGCCATACCGGCTTTCCCGGCCTAATTGCTATTTTGGAGAAGATCAGCTCCAGGTCGAGCGGTTCGAACATCGCCTTGGCAAAGTCCTTTTCGCCGACGGATGCACCCCCCGTCACAACCAATACGTCCGCATCCTCGATGGCAACCTCGGCCGCGCGCAGCATCGCAGCGAGGTCGTCACGTAGGCGGGTTCGCCCCAAACATTTCCCGCCCGATTGCTCCGCCAGTGCCGCAACCCCGAATGACACGCTTTCGGGGATGGCGTCGGACTGCTTGCGAGCAGTTCCGGGTTCGGCCAGCTCGTCGCCGGTGCCGAGAATGTGGACTAGCGGGCGGCGGTAGACCTGGAGTTCCGCTACGTCCGCAGCAGCTGCTGCAACGATCGCCCGCGGATCCAAAAGTCGCCGCGGGGCGAGCAGCTCCTCTCCTTCGATAAAATCCGATCCCCGCCTGCGGATATGGCGAGCATTGCCGGGGTGCGCATCGAGGATCGCGAACTTGCCCTCGCGGCGGACATCTTCCTGGATCACGACGCGGTCAGCGCCGGCGGGGACGGGTGCTCCCGTGAAGATTCGCGCGCAGGCGCCCGGGACTAGGTCGCCGTTCCAGCCGCCGCCGGCGAACGATTCGCCGACGATTTCGAGCGATACCGGAATCTCAGCAAGATCGCGCTCGCGCACGGCATATCCGTCCATTGCCGAGACGTCCGAGCGGGGTGAATCAATTCGTGCGGTGATGGGCTCCGCGAGGACCCGGCCCGCAGCCTCGGCAAGCGAGACTGTTTCTATTCCGAGTGGGTGGGCAACGGAACGGACCAGCTCCACCGCCTCGTCAAAACTGATCATTCTCGCCGCCAGTTGCCCGATTTGCCGCCGGTCTTCGACACGACCTCGATCCCGCCAATCACCATCGTGCGATCAATCGCCTTGAGCATATCGAACAAAGTGAGGCAGGCTACAGAAACAGCGGTCAACGCCTCCATCTCGACTCCGGTCTCGGCCCTGGTGCGAACCTCGGAGGTGACGCCAAATCCCGGAAGCTCGTCGTCGAGCTCGATCCGAACCGCGACCATCGTGAGTGGCAATGGATGGCACAGCGGAACCAGCTCAGCAGTGCGCTTCGCGGCCATGATACCGGCCAGTTCAGCGGTCTGGATGACTGATCCCTTCGGTGTCGCTCCAGCCCGAACCTCCACTAACGTCCGTGCCTCGCAGCTTACGAATCCGCGAGCAGTCGCAGTGCGCGCGCTTGCCTCCTTCTCCGAGACATCGACCATCCGCGCGCGTCCGCTTTCGTCGAGATGCGTAAGCGCACTCATGAGCAAAGGTGTCTCAGGCGCGGCACCTGCCCAGCGAGCGAGCAGGGCCGGTAGCGGCTGTCGAGCTCGTACTTCAGGACTAGGTCCCAGCCGTCGCGGCAGGCACCTGTCGAACCGGGCAGGCAGAAGACGAACATGTCGTCGATTTGGCCGGCGAAGGCGCGCGACTGCAGCGTCGAAAAGCCTACGGTGCCGAAGCTCGCCTGGTGGAAAAGGACGGAGAAGCCGTCCATTTCTCGGCGGAACAAAGGTTTCACGGCCTCGGGAGTGACGTCGCGCGGTGCAAAGCCGGTGCCGCCCGTGGAGATGACCAGGTCAACATTTTCATCTTCTGCCCAGACGCGAAGCTGTGCCCGGATCGCTTCAACATCGTCGGTGACGATTGCCTTGCCGGCGAGCTTATGGCCCGCTGCAGTGAGCCGGTCGGCAAGCAGCGCGCCCGATTTGTCGCTGCTCTCATCACGCGTATCCGACACCGTCAGCACCGCGATGTGCAGGGGATGGAAGATGAGGCTTTCGTCGATTCCGGCCATCTGCTCAGCCCCAGCGGTCGCGGTCAGCATAATCGGCCTCGGTTGGCTCGATCCACCGCGATCCGGCCTTGCCGACCTCCTGCTTCCAGAAGACCGCATCGGTCTTCAGCCGGTCCATCAAATAATCCGCTGCGTCGAACGCCGCCCGGCGATGCTCAGAAGCCGTTCCGACAAATACGATCGGCTCGCCCGATGCCACCTTGCCGCAGCGGTGAACCACCCGAACATGGCTGACGTCAAAGCGTTCGGCCGCGCTCACAGCAATGTCCTGGAGGGACTGGAGCGTCAGTCTCGGATGGTGGTCCAACACGAGCTGGTCGACCGGATCCCCCGTCTTCGATATCGGGCGCGCGACCCCGACGAAGTTTACGATAGCACCCGCTTGCCTTGCCTGTTCCAGCAAGGACGCCAATTCCTGGTCCGGCTGCAGCGCCTTTTCCTCGAGGCGGGCGACAATGCTCATCCGCCGGACACCGGAGGAAGAAATTCGACCGTATGCGCGTTACCCAGGCGATAGTCGTCGAAAACCAGCGTATCGTCGACGAACGCGCGCGTGCGCTGGTTGCATAGCATCCGTTCGGCACCGGGATGAGCAGCAATCAGCTTTTCGCGAAGCTGGGCGATCGTCCAGTCCTCACGTGCGGCAACTTCCACCTGCGGTCCGAGGGTATCCGCGAGTGCGCCGTAGAACAGGATTCTCACGTGCCTCCTTATCGACTAGCCGAAGATCCTCTCGCCGCCGCAGACATTCCCGTCAACGGGTTCCCCATGATGGCCAAAGGTGCCCTTCGGGAAAGATCCGGGGAGGTCCTGCACCGAAAGGCCGAAAATCAGCTCGGAAGCCACTATGGCACGGGCAAGGCAGCTCGGGGGTCGGCCCGCGCAAACTCGGCTTTGGCTACTTCTTCTTCTCGGCCGTGTTCGTATGCACGTTCGTATTGAGGTTGACGCTCACGTCCGTGTTCTGAAGCTTCTCGCCGGTCTTCTTGACATCGGTTCCGATATCGTTGGCGATATTCTGGGCCGTATTGCCGACGTCCTTTGCAGCATTCTCGGCTACGTCGCTGTTGTAGGTGACGCTGACCTCGTTGCTGCCTTTGCTGACCTGGCAAGCACCGAGCAGCAGAAGTGGAATGGCAAATGCAATGCGCATGAACGATCCTCCCTTAGTTTGAGGGTTCAACGCCGCTTGGGCCGTTTCGGCTCCGCCTCGATCCCACCGGACATCACCGCCAGCATCGCCGTCCAGGCCGCAACATTCTGGCGCAGCTGCACGGGATCAATCTTGTCGAGCGTATCGTCCGGCGTGTGATGGTAGTCGAAGTAGCGTGTTCCGTCCTGGTTGAGCGAGATCCATGGAGCGCCGGCAGCGATTGTCGGCTCGACGTCGGTGCCGTCGGCTTCGCCTTTCTCGTTGCTGGTAATCCCGAGCGGTGCGAGCGTAGCGGCCAGCTGCGCATGGGTGGCAGGATCGCCCTTCATCAGCTGTGAACTGAAACGCCACACCCGATCCGCGCCAAAATCGCTTTCTCCGGCAATTGCGTAGCGTTCCTTGCCGTGACTCTCGGCATAAGCCTTTCCGCCGAATCCACCGGGTTCCTCAGCACCGAACCACACCACGCGAATGGTCCGCAGCGGCCGCCCGGCATCCATGATGTGCTTCGCGGCGGCGGCGGTGATCGCGACTCCCGCTCCGTCGTCAATCGCGCCCGTGGCGAGATCCCAGCTGTCGAGATGCCCGCCAATCAACAGGATCGGCGCTCTGGGATCGCGTCCGGCGACTTCGGCGATCACATTTCCAGAGTGGCCGCCCTCGGCTTTCTTGCTGACCAAGGTCAGATGCATGACAACCGGCTTGCCCCGCCCGAGAATGCGAACGAGCTGCTCCGCGTCGGGGAGGCTTAGTGCGCCGGCCGGAATCGGCGTCGCCCCGTCCGTAAAATATTGCACGCCAGTATGCGGATTGCGGTGTTGGTCAGTGCCGATCGAGCGAATGACGATCGCGAGCGCACCCTTTTTTGACGCGATTGTCGGACCCTGCCGCCGGGGTGCGCCGAACTGGCCGTATCCGGAGCCGTCCTGCGCAGGCATCATGTGGTGGTCAATGAAGACGATCTTGCCCTTGACCGCAGTATCGGGTGCAGCGCGAAGCGCGTCGATGCTACCGAAATAGACGATTTCGCCGGTGACGCCTTCCGGGCCGGTCGAGCCACTGTAGCCGAGCGCAGCCACCGCCAGCTTCTGTGGGAATGGCGACACGATTTCTGCCCTTTCCGTGCCGCGCGTCCAGACTGGCATTGTGAACGGTTCGACATGGACGTTGGAAAAACCCATTGCGGTGAGGCGCTTCACGGCCCAGTCACGCGCCCGCGCCTCAGCCTCGGTCGCCGCCAACCGCTGGCCAACTTCAGTGGTCAGGCCTTCGACAATATTCCAGGCATATCGGTCGTTGTTCAGGGCATTGTCGCGCAGCTCGGCGACTTTGGGATCGACGAGGACCGGTGGCGGCAGAGTGGCAATGGATTGTTGGGCGAGGGCGGGGCCGGCGGACGCGAGCAGCGCCAGCGCTAGAACGTGTCTTTTCATTGCTGTTTGCTAGGGCAGGCAAGCAGGCCGAGTCACCGCCCCGCATCGATAAAATTTGACCGCTTATCGATCAAAGCAGTCGCATCTGGTCGCCTTCGGGCGGGCGAAACAGATTGGTGCGCAGCTCGACCCGAGTCTGTTTGAGGCCATATTTCTTGCAGGCAATGTCGAAGCGTGTCCTCAGCAGCTCGGCCCAGGGCCCTTGGCCGCGCATTCGACTGAAGAAGTTCGGATCATTGTCGCGTCCGCCCCGCAGCGAGCGGATTGTCGCCATCACCTTCGACGCTCGGTCGGGATAATGTTCGTCGAGCCAAGCACGAAACAAAGGTGCGACTTCGTGCGGAAGCCGCACCGGGAGGTAGAAGCCTCCCGGTGCTCCGGCCTCGACCCCTGCTTCGACAATATGCTCGAGTTCGTGGTCGGTGATCTGCGGGACCACCGGCGCGATCGCTATGTAGCAGGGCACGCCGACGCGATTGAGAGTCTTGATTGCAGCAAGTCGTTTGCGAGGCTGGGGAGCGCGCGGCTCAAGCGTCCTTGCGACTTTCGGATCGAGTGACGTCACGGAGATAGCCACCGACGCAATCCCCAAATCCGCGCATTGCTTCAACAGATCAATGTCGCGAAGCACCCGATCGGACTTGGTTGTGATCGTGAACGGATGCCGCGTCTCGAGCAGCAGCTCGACCAAAGAACGAGTAATGCGCCAACGTTCCTCGATCGGCTGGTAGGGATCAGTGTTGGTGCCCATTGCGATCGGGCGGCACTCATAACCTGGTCGTGACAATGCTGCGTGGAGCAATTGCGCGGCATTGGGCTTTGCGAACAGTCGTGATTCGAAGTCGATCCCTGGCGAGAGGTCGTGATAAGCGTGGGTCGGCCGCGCGAAGCAGTAGATGCAGCCGTGTTCGCACCCACGATATGCATTTATCGACCGATCGAAGCCGACATCCGGCGAGCTGTTGCGGGTCAGGATGGACCTGGGATGCTCGATCGTAACCGTCGTGCGCCGTCGTCGAATTCCGTCAACTGCTTCGACCTGGTCGAGCCAATCGCTCTCAACCATCCGTTCCTGAAGGTTGAAACGGGTTGGAGTTGGATTGCGGTTGGCCCCGCGACCGTGGCTCGACTCGACGGGCATCGCGCAAATTTATGCCACAAGCGAGAACAAAACAAGAACGATAGCTCGGTAACGACGAGCCGTGATCGTTTCGGCGACAAATCGAGCCGGCTGACTCATTCGTAATGATCGATTCAGCTGGGAGCCAGCTTCGGGTGGCCACTTCGCGCGCAACAGGGGCTGACAAAGCCAAAAGGGAAATTGATTATGCGCAACTATTTGATTGTAGCGACGGCCGTGGCCGCAATTGCGACCCCGGCGTTTGCCGCCGACGGTCCTTACGTCGGGGTCGAGGGCGGCGTGAGCTTGCCGAACAGCACGAATTACGATGTTACGCTGACGAACGGCACGACCGGCACTTCGACCACCTACAGCGACGGCTATCACGTCAGGTATAAGACGGGATATGACGTAGACCTTCTTGCGGGGTACAAGCTTGGTCTGTTCCGCCTCGAAGCCGAGGGCGGATATCAGCGCGCAAAGGTCAAAAGCCTCGGCGTATCGTCGGCGCTGATCAGCGACGTCGGAACAGCGGCCGGCACGACCGCGACGGCAGCAAACTTCCCAGTCGGCAGCCACATTGGCGTGACGAAGCTCATGGCCAATGCACTCGTGGACAGCGACTTTGGCGGCGGCTTCGGCGGCTATGCGGGCGGGGGCGTCGGTCGCGCCTGGGCACGTTATTCAGGCGATAAGGACAATGCCTGGGCATATCAGGGCATTGCCGGCCTTCGCTATGCCCTTTCGCCGAATGTCGATGCAGGTGTGAAATATGAATATTTCCGCACCGGCAAGCTCAACTTTGACAATGCTTTCGCGGTGAACGGGACCAACTTCACGACCGCCTCGAAGGGACATTTCGCCTCCAACAACATCCTCGCCAGCCTGGTCTACAACTTCAACTCGCGGGAAGCGGCAGCGCCAATTCCGGCGGCTGCCCCGGCACCGCCACCGCCACCTCCGGCAGCAGCGCCTGCGACGCAGACCTGCCCCGATGGCTCGGTAATCCTCGCAACGTCGGTCTGCCCGGCTCCGCCTGCTCCGCCTGCTCCGCCACCGCCGGCGCAGCGCGGCGAACGCGGCTAATCACAAGCGCAAAATAGAGACTCGAATAAGCGAGCAACTTTGCTCCCGGGCGCTTCTCCCCTCCCGCGCCCGGGAGCTTTTTAATGGTTGAGTGCGGTCACCCCGGTGGGGAAGCTGGGCCAGCGATGCTGGGCCATGTCCTTGAGCGTCAGCGTGGCCTCGTCATTGAGACCTTGATAGACCCACATATTCCGCATCACTGCGGGGACGTAATAGCGTGTCTCCCAATAAGGGATCGATTCGATCCACAGCAGTGGGTCGCCCTTGTCATTGATCGCTGCCCAGCGAGCGACCGGCAGCGGACCAGCATTGTAGGAAGCGATGATTCTGGGCAGCTGACCCGCAGTTCCGGGGTCACCACGCATCATTTCGATGAAGCTCTGCCCATATTCCAGATTGTAGGTGGGGTCGGTCAGCTCCCCCCGCGTATAGGGCACTCCGCGATTGCGCGAGACCAGCTGGGCGGTCACTGGCAATACCTGCATCAGTCCGACCGCTCCTGCAGTGCTGACGGCGGTGCGCCTGAAGGCCGATTCCTGAACGATGTGGCCGTAGGCGAGAGCGCGATCAACGCGCCACCCGTTGAGTGGGCGCCAATGCGGATTGGGATAGCGGTCGGTCGTATCTGAGCGGGCTCCCCACTGGCCGTTATTGGCTAGCCATAGCTGCGCCGCGGGAAGGTCGAGCCGTTTGGCAAGCTGGATCAGCGCATGGTGTTCGGTGACAAGACCGATCTTCGCTTGGTGGCGAAGCATTTCCTCGGCCAGCGCGGGCTCTCCGATCCTGGCGAGCTCGATCGCCCGCTGAACGTTGGGAAGCTGATCGACCGGCGGATCGGTTCCGATGAAAGGATCGCCAGTCAGCTGTGTCGGCATGCCAAGGGTTTCGCGGGCAAGCAGACCGTAGAAGCTTTCGGTCGCCTCGGCGGTCGACGCCGCGGCCCTCAGGAGCCGCTCAACGGAGCTTGGGCGGCCAGCGGCCTGTTCGGCACGCGCGGCCCAATAATAGCCGCCATCCCGAAGCTCACGCTGCTGCGCAAGCTGCGCAACCTGCTGAAAAGTTCTCGAAGCGGCGTTCCAGTCGTTGAGACGCCAGGAAGCAAGAGCCGATACCCAGGCCGCCTGGCTTGCCCATTCTCCGGTTGCTCCTTGCCGCCAAGTGTCGGCCACCCGCCGCGCATCCATGTCGAGACCGAGGACATAATAAACGAAGGCAACGCGCGTCGCCGCTTCGGCGCGGGCCTCGATCGAGAGCTGCGGCCCATAGAGAAGCAGCTGGGCCTCGGCGCCCTGCGCATTGTCAATCTTGATCAGCGGATCGAGTGCGGCGCGCAGCTGATCGGCATATGGTTCTCCCTGGACCGGCTTGGCTTTGTAGCGGATCGGCGCGGATCCAATGTTGTAGGTCGGCTTTTCAGGGATGATCAGCGGCGCAGTCGTTGCACCACGCTTGTAAGCCATCAGAGCCAATTGGTCGGCCTGCGGCAATTCAGGCGCTTCGGCGATCAGCGCCTGCAGCGAGGCGAGGTCGACTACCGGCGATCCCCTGGCAGTGTAGAGCTCGGCCTTCGCGAGGGGCGTGAGGACGCTGTGCGGGAGCGCCGCGATGCCGGCTCGAGCGGACGCCCAATTGGCTTGCTCGATCGCATCGAAGACACCGCGCCAGTCTTTGGGGATCGCGACCGATCGAGAGACACTTGTCGTCTGCGTGGCATCTTGCGGCTGCTCGCCTGAAGCTTGCACTGCGGGCGCAGTCTTTGCCGCCGTCTGGGGACTTGCCTGCTCTATCGAAGACCGCGGCGGAAGTGGCGCGAGCGGGTCCGGGCTGGCCTGCGCGAAAAGTGGCGTGGCCCCGATCAAGCTTCCGAACGCAAGCACTCCAGCCTTCAAGAATCATCCTCCATCAAAAGCAGTAAGTCTTTCCATGCCAACGATTTGTTTGAGGGCTGATTAATCAGCTGGCGTGGATGGAACGTGGCGACGGTACGAACGCCTTCCACCTTCTGGACGTGCCCGCGAGCAAGAGGAAGGGGTTTGCCCAGCAGCGCCTGCGCTGGCCCATCGCCCAGAAGGAGCAGTCGCTTCGGCTTTGCCAGACGGATGTGCTGGAGCGCGATTTCGGCGCAGGCTTGACGTTCGGCTGGCGACATTTTCGAGCCGGGAACATGCAAGCAGGACAGCGAGGCGCTGTATGCGTCATCGGGACCGATCTTGATCGCTGCGAGCATGCGCTTGGCAAGCTCCCATGCCTCGCCGCCGATGGGTTGCCCTGCCGCAAAATCCTCGAGGGTGGGGGCATCGCTCAGCAGCATGATAGCCGCATTTTCCGGCCCCTGCGGCATGATCCGCCTTGCCGTTGTCGTGGCGAGCGGCAGTTGCGTGCTGCTAGCGAGCCAGTCCTGAAGTGCGGCGAGCGTCTCGTGGGTCGGCTGGGCGACATTCGCCTGCTGTGGAGGTTCAGCACGACTTTGGACGCTCGGCGGTGGCGCGCCAGGTTTGAGCCAGTCTCGCGGCTCCTCCTGGACGGCGACGTCGACGCCAGCCTCGAGCCACCAGGCCAATGCGCTGCGCGCCTCGGCAATGCCGATCGAATCCACGTCCCCGCCCACATGCTCTTCCTCGCCTGCCATTGACGGACACGTCAAGGAATGGGCAGTGCAGACGAGTCGAATTGTGTGGGGAGCGCGACGAAGAGATCATGAGCGATCGCGAATCCATGGCTTATGACGTGGTCATCGTCGGCGCTGGACCCGCAGGTCTCAGTGCGGCAATCCACCTGAAGCAGCTTGCGATCGCCGCTGGCCGCGAGCTCAGCGTGTGCATCCTCGAGAAGGGCAGCGAGGTTGGCGCGCATATTCTGTCAGGTGCGGTGATCGACCCGATCGCTCTCAATGAGCTTCTTCCCGACTGGAAGGAGAAAGGCTCGCCGCTCACGGTGCCGGTCACCGAAAATCATCACTGGGTGCTCAGCAAGAAGCGCAAATTTGGCATACCCGAGATGCTGATGCCGCCGTTCATGCGCAACCGCGGCACCTATACTCTGAGCCTCGGGAATTTCTGCCGCTGGCTCGCTGCGCAGGCCGAAGCGCTGGGTGTCGAGATTTTTCCCGGCTTTCCGGCGGCCGAAATTCTCTTCAACGAAGACGGCTCGGTGAAGGGAGTTGCCACCGGCGACATGGGTATCGGGCGCGACGGCTCGCATCGACCCGATTACCAGCCGGGAATGGAGCTTCATGCGCGTTATACTTTCTTCGCCGAGGGAGCGCGCGGTCACCTGACCAAGCGCCTGACCGAGATCTTCGGGCTCCGCAATGAGAGTGGTCCACAGGTATTTGGTCTCGGAATCAAAGAATTATGGGATGTTCCTGCAGAAAGACATAAACCCGGCCGAGTGATTCACACGCAAGGCTGGCCGCTCGAAGATGCCTGGGGAGGGGGGTTCCTCTACCACCAGGAGAACAACCAGGTCGCTCTGGGTTTCGTCGTCGCGCTCGATTTTTCCAACCCCTATCTCTCGCCTTTCGAGGAAATGCAGCGGTGGAAGACCCACCCTGCCATCAGCGCTGAGATCGAGGGCGGCAGGCGCGTGTCCTACGGCGCGAGGGCGATCAACGAGGGCGGCTATCAGGCGATACCCAGGCTCGTTTTCCCCGGTGGCGCGCTGATCGGCTGCTCGGCGGGATTCGTGAACGTCCCGAGAATCAAGGGCACCCATACCGCAATGAAATCGGCGATGCTCGCCGCCGAAGCGGCGTTCGAGGCGATTTCGAACGACCGGTCAGCCGATATGCTCGATGCCTATCCGACGGCGCTGCACAAGAGCTGGGTCGTGAAGGAGCTTCGGCAAGTTCGTAATGCCCAGCCGGCGGTGGCGCATTGGGGCGGAGCCATTGGCACTCTCTACGCCGGTCTGGATATGTGGCTGAACGTGCTCCGGATCGGCGTACCCTGGACTCTTGCGCATAAGGCCGACCACCTCAGTCTGCGGCCAAAGAGCCAGGTCGCGCCAATCGCTTATCCCAAACCCGACGGAGTGCTGACGTTCGATCGCCTTTCGTCGGTGTTCATTTCAAACACCAATCACGAGGAGAACCAGCCGGTTCATCTGACGCTCAAGGACGCTGACATACCCACAGCCATCAACCTGCCGGTCTATGCCGGTCCAGAGCAGCGCTATTGTCCAGCAGGCGTTTACGAATTCGTGGAAACGACAAGTGGCGAACCGAGGCTCCAAATCAACGCGCAGAACTGTGTCCACTGCAAGACCTGCGATATCAAGGATCCGACCCAGAACATTAACTGGGTCACTCCAGAAGGCGGCGGAGGCCCCAATTACCCGAACATGTAAATGGCTCGCCAGCGGCGGCATCGCGGCTCTTGCGCTCTGCTCGACGGCGGTGTCGGCGCGCATAAGCATCGTCGATCCGGCAAAGACCTACGTCCAGGCTCGCGCTGCGGCGATGAGCGGCGATCATTCGCGAGCGGCGCAGCTGCTCGCATCGCTTACCCAATCCGAGCCTGGCCAACTCGACATTGCAAAAAAGGCGCTGCTGGAGGCGATCGGCGCGGGACAAATGGATCTCGCCTTGAGCCTCGCCCACCAAGTCCCGTCGACCAAGCTCCCGATGGACGCCCGGCTACTGCTGGCTGCCGATGAAATCCGGCGCGACCGCGCCGACCGCGCGATTTCCTGGCTGTCCGCAAAGGGTGACAGCGGCGATTTGACCTTTCTCGCGCCGATCGTCCGCGCCTGGGCGGCCGCCGACCAGGGCAATTTTGACCAGGCGCTGTCGGCTCTTGATCAGGTGCAGCAGGCCAGTCTCGCGCCGATTGCGCTGGAGTCGCGAGCCTTCATTCTGCTCAAGGCCAAGCGTAGCGCCGATGCCGAGCCGATTGCCCGCCGGTTGGTCGGCGCCGCGGGCGCTCGAGAGCAGCGGCTTCGACTGGCGCTCGCCGATGGTTTTCTCGCGGCTGGCGATCGTCCCCGAGCCCTGATGATTATCGAGGGGATGGGAGACGGCGAAGCTGCGGCCCGGCAGAGAATCATTGCCGGCAGGAGCAGTGGCCAAGCGATCGACAATTCCGCGAAGGCCATCAGTGAGGATCTCGCCGCTCTGGCAGCCGAACTTACACGGCTGCAGCGATCGGCTCCGCCAATTGGCGTCGTCCAGGTTGCGCGTTACCTGAACCCGCAAAGCAGCAGCACGACCGCGCTTCTGGCCTTGATGCTGGCCGGACAGGACCGAAGCGAGGAAGCACTGACACTTCTGCGCTCCGTGCCGCCCAGTGACACGCTGATCTCCGGCATCCGCGATGTCGAAGTCCAGATCCTGCTCGACGGAAAGCGGTTCGACGAAGCCTATCAGATTGCTTCGAAGGCAGCGGCTGCGCACGATGCCGACCTTGCGGATTATTCGCGACTGGGAAAAGTGCTTGAGTCCATGAAGCGGCCCACACAGGCCGCAGACGCCTTTGCTCGCGCAGTCAGTTTTGCTCAGGCCCACGATCTCAAGGGAGAGCTTTGGCAGCAGCTCTTCTATCGGGCGAATGCGCTGCAAGACGCCGGACGCTGGCCGGAGGCAAGGCAGGCCCTGCAGCAGGCTCTGGCGATCGCGCCCGACGAGGCGTTGCTGCTCAACTTTCTGGGCTATGCCCAGCTGGAGCGCGGCGAGAATGTGGATTCGGCCGAAGCGATGATCCGCAAAGCGACCGAGCTCGCGCCGGACAATGGCTCGATCACCGATTCGCTAGGTTGGGCGCAGTTCAAGCGGGGCAAGGTGAGCGAGGCGATCGCGACACTGCAGGAAGCGGCCGAGAAGGAACCTGATCAGGCTGAAATCCAGGAGCATCTCGGCGACGCGCTCTACAGGTCCGGGCGGCACTATGAGGCGCGCTTCGCTTGGAACGCGGCGCTGGTGACGGCCGAGGACGAAATCGCGGCGCGGGTGAAGGCGAAACTGGCAGGCGGTCTCACGCCCGCGAACGCAGCGCCTTGAGTCTTCAAGCTCGCGAGATCGCGCCGGCGAAACTCAACCTCGCGCTGCATGTGAGGGGAAGACTGGCTGACGGGCGGCATGCCATCGAGACGGTGTTTGCATTCTGCACCGACGGCGATCGGCTAAGCTGCGAGCCGGCAGGCGAGATGTCGCTTCGCTTGACCGGGCCCTTTGCTTCGGAATTGGGTGAGACGGAGGAAAATCTCGTCATTAAGGCTGCGAGAGCCTTGGCGAAGGCCGCCGGGGTCACAACCGATGGCGCGGCGCTCACGCTCGACAAGAGATTGCCGGTGGCGTCGGGAATCGGGGGCGGATCGGCCGACGCCGCAGCTGCGCTGCGGCTCCTGACAACCATGTGGTGCTGCGACCCCAAGCAAGCCGAGACGGTCGCGCCAACGCTTGGCAGCGACGTTCCAGCCTGTTTGCTGAGCCTCCCGTCGCGCGGATCCGGAGCAGGCGACCAGCTGGCGCCCATTGCTGCATTCGAGCTTTCGGGCACGCCGGTCCTCCTGGTGAACCCACGCGTTGCGCTGCCGACCGCGGAGGTTTTCGCACGCTTGGACGGCACTGATCTCGGGCCGCTCGAGGATTGGCGCGAAGGCAGAAACGATCTTGAGGGGCCCGCGATTGCACTAGTGCCACAGATCGAGAGCGTGCTTGCGTGGCTCGGTACCCAGCCTGGCGCGAATTTCGTGCGCATGTCGGGCTCCGGCGCAACCTGCTTCGCCCTGTTTGGCAGCGAGGAAGCGCGCAATGCCGCAGCCGACGCGGTTCCGCGCGAATGGTGGCGCCTCCCAACCTTCCTGCGCTAGACGACCAGCTTGTCGGTGCGCATCGGCTTGACCTCTGACACGGCACTTTGGAGCTGCGACAGCTCCAAAATAGCTTGGAAATATCTCGAATATGGTTGGAAGCGTTCTCTTTACGTTCTAAACAGCGGCCTCACCGGGTGGCCGTGAATCCGGTGCCAAAGCGTGCCCAGCCGCCCAACCCGCAAAATATCGTTTGATCACGTCAAACTGATACACGATCTAGGCCGCTCGATGAGTGGGCGCCCGATACTTGCCGCTGAAGCGATGCGCATTGCCGAGCAGCGCGCGAGCGAGGCCGGTGCGACCGTTGAGATGCTGATGGAGCGTGCCGGGGAAGCGCTCGCCGAGGCGGCCCACCGGTTCGCCGGACCGACAGCCGCACTCGTCCTTTGCGGGCCCGGAAACAATGGGGGCGACGGCTATGTGGCCGCTCGGCACCTCTTCGAGCGCGGCGTCGACGTCCGCGTCGCAGCGCTCGCAGAACCGAAGAGCAATGCTGCCAAATGGGCATTCTCCCAATGGAATCGCGATGTCGAACAGCTTGGCGAAAACACTGCTCCGGCACCGCTTGTCATCGACGCTCTCTTCGGAACAGGTCTCAAGAGGGGGCTTGAAGATGCTGTCTCAAAACAGCTTCGCAGACTCTGCGACCTGGCAGTAATCAAGATCGCCTGTGACCTGCCGAGCGGAGTCGAGACCGACAGCGGAGCGGAGCTGAGCCCGATTGCGCAGTTTGACATGACCGTGACGTTCGGCGCACTCAAGCCCGCGCATCTGCTCTATCCTGCATTCAGCGGATGCGGCCGGCTCGTGCTCGCGGACATTGGCATCGATGCCAGGGCGGATTGGCACGAAATCGGGCAGCCGCGGCTGCCGCCGCTTGACCCCGGCGGTCACAAATATAGCCGCGGTCTCGTGCACGCGCTCGCAGGCACGATGCCCGGCGCTATTGCGCTTGCTGCCAAAGCTGCCGCGCGCGCCGGGGCAGGTTATGTTCGCGTAAGCACGTCAAAGCCGATCGACACGCTATATTCGTCAATCGTTCAGATCGACAGTGCACCGGTCAATGACGAGAGGATCGGCTGTCTGCTCGTCGGACCCGGTCTTGGCGATGTGCCGCAGGTGCTGACATTGGCGCTGACGTCGCGGGCGCCCAAGGTGATCGATGCCGAAGCGATTACGCACCTTGGGGAGCCTCAGCGACTGATGGGTCAGGATGCCATCGTGACTCCGCACGAGGGTGAATTCCGCAAATTGTTCGGCGAGCTCCCTGGACCCAAACCCGAACGCGCGCTGGAGGCGGCCCGGCGCTCCGGCGCCGTGGTCGTCTACAAGGGCCCTGACACTGTTGTCGCGGCACCGGATGGCCGGGTCGGTTTTGCGCCCAGCGCTCATCCGTGGCTGGCGAGCGCTGGAACGGGCGACGTGCTGGCCGGGATTACAGCCGCAATGCGCGCAAGAGGGCTTCACGCGTTCGAAGCGGCATGCGCCGCAGTCTGGCTGCATTGCCGGGCGGCAGAGCTTGCAGGTCCGCAGCTGATCGCGGACGACCTCGCTGAAGCAATTCCGCAGGCGATTGCCCTCCTCTGATGAACGAACCCATTGTCCGGATCGCAGCGCGCGGCGACGGCGTGACGCCAAGCGGTCGACATGTCCCATTCGGCGTGCCGGGGGATGCAGTGCTGGATGACGGCGCGCTGGCCTTCGGTGTCCACCACCAGCAAGCGCCTTGCGGGCATTTCCCGGAGTGCGGCGGCTGTCAGCTCCAGCATGCCGACGACGAGGCGTATCGCGCTTTTCTGGTTTCCCGGGTCGAAACGGCGCTCGCGCAGCATGGACTGACGACGTTCGTCCGCGAGCCGCACCTGTCGCCACCGCGAAGCCGACGGCGCGCGACGCTCAAAGCCCTGCAGGTGGGGCAAAGCTTGCTTCTCGGCTTCAACGCCGAGCAATCGCACCGAATCGTCGATATGCGCGAGTGCCACATTCTCCGTCCTGAGCTGTTCGCGCTGGCGGACCCGCTTCGGCAACTGCTTTCGGGCATGTTGCAACCCAAGCGCGTCGCCGAAGTGCAGCTAACCCTCCTGGACGCTGGCGCCGACGTTCTGATCAAGGGCATTCCTGCCGGGAGATTGTCCGAAATCGAGCAGCTGACGTCATTCGCGACGCAACATGACCTCGCCAGGCTCAGCGTTGATCGCGGCCTGGGACCAGAGTCATTGTACGAGCCGCAGCCGGCGACGGTGACGCTTTCGGGCAGGCGGGTCGGTTTCCCAGCCGGGGGATTCCTCCAGGCGACGGAAGACGGGGAGAGTGCGCTGATCGACGCCGTCTTGGAAGCGATCGTCGCAAGCAAAACGATTGCCGACCTTTTTGCAGGCCTCGGTACCTTCGCTCTGGCGGCGAATGCGACCTATGCCGCGGAGGCATCGCGCGATACAGCAGTAGCCCTCAAACGCGCGGCACCGAATATGAGCGTTGAGCATCGCGACCTTTATCGCCAACCGCTCGATCCCAAGGAGCTTAAGCCGTTCGAGGCGGTGATCCTCGACCCACCCCGTGCAGGCGCTGCAGAGCAGGCAACGACGCTCGCCCGCTCATCTGTCGGGCGGATCGCTTATATCAGCTGCAACCCCGCAACCTTCGGCCGAGATGCGAAGATGCTCGTTGACGGCGGATTCAAGCTCGAGTGGGTGACGCCGGTGGGCCAGTTTCGTTGGTCAACCCATGTCGAGCTCGCTGCCTGCTTCACCCGTGGCGGATGAGGAAGATTGCGGCGTGGGTGGTAAGGCCGATCAGGCAGAGACTCGCGCCGATGAAGAGCAGGAAGCGATAGGAGACGATATTCACGGTGGCCTGCACGAGGCTATGTGCAATTCGCAAGCCGACGTAGCCCCACGCCAGATAGACGTTGATCGGCGCGTCGAAGCGCATGAGTATCAGCGCGATTGTAATCGCGTAGAAAATCGTCGGCTGCTCAAGAAGATGGTTGTAATTGTGGGCTTTCCAGTTGGCCTGATCGGGTATGATGCCCTCGAGCGCACCGCCCCGCGTGCCCACGCGGCCTTTCAGGCTGACGCCGGCCCTGCGCATCGCCGGTAACCGCGCCACGTAGAGCCAGATCTGCATCACCAAGGTCCAAGCGACGAGCGCGACGATCGGCGCAAGAAGCGGACTGTCCATGACAAGGGTCTCCCCGGTTCAGGGGAGAGGGTGCTTCAGTTCGTTACGCTTGGCAATCGATTCAATCGAACAGCTTGGCGAACCGGCGCTTTTCCCGGTTGCGCCACGCACCGCGGTGCCAGGCGTCGCTGGCGAGCAGCGGAAGCACCGAGGTCGCCTCGGCGAAGACCATCTGCTCCATCGCGGTCGACACCTTGCCCCAGCTCGCAGCTTCCTGGAGCGTCGAGGAGGAGCAGGCGCCATCGCGGACGTCGGCGACGGTGATCTGCACTGCATATTTGTGCACTTCGACGTCCTCATGGCCGAGGATCTCGGCGCAGACGACCGTGTCCTGGGTGAAGTTCTTCGGCACGCCGCCCCCGATCATCAGCAAGCCGGTCGTTCCAGCCTTGATCTTGATTTCGGTGAGCTCGCGGAAGTCGGCGATACTATCCAGGGTCATGTAATGGCCGCCGCGCTTCATCGCGTCGACCTGATGCTTGACGAGGCCGAAGCCTGCCGAGCTGTCGGTGAAGGCCGGGCAGAAGATCGGCACGTCATGTTCGTAAGCGAGCTGGACCAGGCTACCCTGCTTCTTGGCGTTGCCGTTGCTCAGCCATTTGCCCATTTCGCTGATGAAGGCGCGGCTGCTGTAGGGGCGGGGCTCCAGCCGGTCGGCGATCATCCCGATCGTATGGTCGCAGTCCTGGAGCTGCTCCTCGTCGATATAGGTATCGTAAATGCGATCGATGTAGAGCGAGCGCAGCGTATCATCGTCAGGAATTTCATTGGCTTGGTAATGTTTATGACCAAGCGCTTCGAAGAAATCCATGTCCACGATCGAGGCGCCAGTGGCGACAATTGCGTCGACCATGTTCGACTTCACCAGCTCGGCATAAAGGTCCATGCAGCCGCCTGCCGAAGTCGAGCCTGCGACCACCAGGATGATCGAACAATCCCGATCCTCGATCATCATGTTGTAGATCTTGGTTGCGCGCGCGAGATCACGGCTGGTGAAGCTCATCTTGCCCATCGATTCGATGATCGGGCGGGCGTCGAACTTCGTGATGTCGATATGCTCGATCGGTGTCGAGAGCAGCTCCGCCTTGCGTGTGTCGTTGATCCGCTCGGCGTCCTGAACCTTGTTCAGAGTTTCAGTCGTCATTTCATGCTCCAAGTGCGAGACTTTGCGCCGGCCGGAGCCGGAGCCCAGAGTTTGTTTTTGGCATGGGCCGGGCTCCGGCCGACCGGGTCCCTTCAAACTACCAGTTTGAGGGGCGCCCTACGCCGGAGCACGAGGAATTTAAAGCTTCACGACGTTGCTGCGGGCGGGCGCACTCGCACCGTAGAGGCTCGCCATGGGTTCATCCTCGACGATCGCCGAGTCGACCACGCCGAACCCATTGAATTGCGTCCGCATCGCGCACCCATAAGCGCCGAGCATGCCGATCTCGATATAGTCGCCGATGGCCGTGTCACCGGGCAGCTCGAAGGGGCCAGCCATGCGGTCAAGGTCGTCGCAGGTCGGACCGTAGAAGCTGAACTGCATCGGCCGGATGTGCGACTGCTCCTCGCGAACGAGCCGAACCGGATAGCGCCAGTGGATATGCGCGGCGTCGAACAATGCCCCATAGGCACCGTCGTTGATGTAGAGCTCGTCGCCGCGGCGCTTTTCAACGCGGACGAGTACGCTCGCATATTCGGCGCATAGTGCACGGCCCGGCTCGCACCACAGTTCGGCCGAATAGCTGATCGGCAGCGCTTCGAATGCCTGGTGGATCACCGCAAAATAAGTCTCGAGCGGCGGCGGTTCCATTCCTGGATAGGAGGATGGAAAGCCTCCGCCGACATCGACTATGTCGACCGTGACTGCGGCTTCGACGATCGCCGTCCGGACGCGCGCCATGGCTTCAGCGAAGGCTGCAGGAGTCATCGCTTGGCTACCGACGTGGAAGCATATGCCGAGTGCGTCGGCGGCCTGGCGAACCGCGACCAGCAGTGCGCTGACCTCGCGCGGATCGGCCCCGAACTTGGATGCGAGGCTGAGCTTGGCGTGGTCCGAGCTGACGCGAATGCGGACCAGGAGATTGAGGTCGCTTGCCGGAACACCACCCGTCGAGGTCGCTCGAACGATCTTCTCCAGTTCCTCGATGCTATCCAGGCTGAAAGTCTTCACGCCATGCTCGAAATAGGCTTCGGCGATCGCTTCCTCAGCCTTTACAGGGTGCATGAAGCACAGCACAGCCTCGGGCAGTGTTTGGTGCACGAGGCGGACTTCGCCGATCGAGGCGACGTCATAATGAGTGAGCCCCGCATCCCAGAAGATCCGGAGCAGGTCGGGCGACGGGTTCGCCTTTACCGCATAGAGCGACCGTCCCGGGAATTTCTCGACGAAAAAGCCGGCGGCACGCTTTGCGGCATGCGGGCGCAGCAAAGTGACCGGCTGCACCGGACGCTGCTTGGCGATTGCGATAGCTCCCCCGCTATCGGTTGGGGCGGCGGCTAGCCCCAGCGCGCGATGCTGCTTGTGCAACTCAAGGGACCTCCAACAGGTAAGTTCAACAAAGAGCTGCCTTGCGGTTGGAAGTCCCATGGGGCAGCGGGAGCGCGATATATGTGTGGGGGTCCCCCCTGTAAAGATTCTTTGGACCCTCAACGGCAATTCAGGAGACGTTTGTCGTCAAACTGCAACGGTTTAGCGAAAGGGCAGGGTTATCAATAGCTTAATTGAAGCTGCCGGGAACATGCGAGGCGATGTGCTCAGCGCAGCCGAGCGGATTGACGATAAAGTGCAGCGCACGCCTTTGGTCGAGAGCGAAGTCGACGGGATGCGTCTTTGGTTCAAATGCGAATGCCTTCAGACCGGCGGCGCATTCAAGCTGAGGGGCGCGACCAATCGACTGCTGCAGCTTACTCCTGAGCAGCGCACAAAAGGAGTCGTCGCTTTCTCGTCGGGCAATCATGCGCGGGGAGTGGCAATTGCCGCCAAGCGCCTCGCGATCCGCGCGATCATCGTCATGCCGGCCGATGCGCCCGAAGTGAAGGTAGAGGGCACGCGTGCCGAAGGCGCCGAGATCGTCTTCTACGACCGGCGAAGCGAGAGTCGCGAGCAGATTGCTGCGCTCATCGCAGCCAAGAGCGGCGCGACGGTGGTTCCGAGCTTCGACGATCCTGCGATTGTTGCAGGCCAGGGCACGGTAGGATTGGAAATAGTCGAGCAGCTCGGCCGCTGGCCTAAACGGATCGTGATTCCGTGCGGAGGCGGAGGGCTTGCGGCGGGCATCGCGCTGGCTGTTCCGGAGAGCCAGATTGTGATCGTCGAGCCGCAAGGCTGGGACGATATGGGCCGCTCGCTCGAGCTGGGTGAAATCCTGCCCGTACCCGCCGGCGCACCGCCCACCTTGTGCGACGCACTTCAGACGCCGCGTGTATCGCCGATCACGTTTGAAATACTCAAACGTCGCGGCGCAATGGCCGTGTCGGTGACCGACGATGAAGTGGCGGAGGCGGTTCGATTCGCCTGGCGCAAGCACGGCCTCGTCGTCGAGCCCGGCGGAGCCGTCGGTCTCGCAGCCCTTCTAACCGGCAGGCTCACGGCGATGGAGGATACGGTGGCGGTGCTGTCGGGCGGAAATGTGGATCCAGCGCTGCACGCCCGAATCATCGCCGAAGCGATTTAAGCAACGTTGCGGGCTTTGTACTCGCCGGGTTCGACATGCACTGGACTTGAGCGCTCGACGGCCTTGGTAAGCTCTTCGAGCTCGGCTGCGAGTGTCTGAAGTTCGCCGACGAGAAAGCGACGCTCACCCTCGGCAACCGATTCGGAGGCATCAATGAGAGTTTCGAGCATCATTGCGATGCACGGCAGGATCGTTTCTTCGATCCGCTCGAACGCTTCGTAGAGGCGCGCCTGCTGGTCAGCCTTGGCCATGGGCGTCACTTTTGCTCAATCTTGGTTAAGCCTTGGTGAAATTAATTGGTGGCAATGGACAAATTCTCACAACTTGCGCTGACCGTGGCGATGATCGCCGGTTTTGTGCTGCTCGCAGGCGGCACAAGGCTCCTGTTCGACCGTCAGACGCGGGGCCGCGGAATCCTGATGCTCATCGCGGCCCTCGTGATCGTCATGAACGTGATGATCTGGACGGTATAGCCGGTTTGATCGGATCGGTGGCGAGCCGCATGTCGAGATAGTCATCGACCGATTTCATCAGCAGGTCGAGCTCGTTGGCGAAGAAATGGTTCGCGCCTGGGATCAGATCGTGATGAATGGTGATGTGTCGCTGGGTACGGAGCTTGTCGACAAGCTTCTGCACTGCGCTCGGCGTGACGACCTCGTCGGCCTCGCCCTGGATGATGATGCCCGAGGAAGGGCAGGGCGCAAGAAAGCTGAAATCATACATGTTCGCTGGCGGAGCTATCGAGATGAAGCCCCGGATCTCCGGACGGCGCATCAGCAGCTGCATGCCGATCCACGCTCCGAAGCTCACTCCGGCGACCCACGTGGTCTCGGCTTCAGGATGGATGCTCTGGACCCAGTCGAGCGCGCTCGCTGCGTCCGAGAGCTCGCCAATGCCGTTGTCGAATACGCCCTGACTCTTGCCGACTCCGCGGAAATTGAAGCGCAGAGTCGCGAATCCGCGCCTGACGAACGTCTGGTAGAGCAGCTGGACGATTTTATTGTTCATCGTCCCGCCCGCCTGCGGGTGCGAATGGAGGATCAGCGCGACGGGCGCGCGGGGGCGGGTGCCGGGATGGAAACGACCTTCAAGGCGCCCCTCGGGGCCTGGGAAAATGACTTCGGGCATGTAAGTGGCGTGTGCTCGCGAATTAGGTATCGCTGCGCGGGTGCGCAGCAGCGTCGGGTCCTATATAGGGTCGGGCGTTCATGTGGCAATTGGCAGGAATCTGGCAGTTTTGAACAGCGCGGGTCGCATCTACCTCGATCATGCGGCGACCACGCCGGTGCTGCCTGCAGTCATGACGTCAATGCGCGAGGCGATGGGCAATTGGGCCAATCCCAATTCTCCACATTCCGAAGGGCGTGCAGCACGCGCTGCTCTCGAGGACGCGCGACTACGGATCAAGAAGGCGCTCTGCTGGGATGGTGAGCTAATCTTCACGAGCGGCGCGACGGAATCGCTTGCGATCGCTTTGTCGCGTTCTGATCGGCCCGTTCTCGCCTCAGCGGTCGAGCACGACGCCGTCTTCCGGGCTGCGCCCGCTGCCATAGTAATTCCCATTGGGGCCAGGTCTCAAGTTGATCGAGATGCACTTCATGACGGATTGAAGCGGAACGACGCGCCTCTGGTCGCAATACAGCACGTCAATTCAGAGACGGGCATCGAGCAGCCGATAGACGAGTTGACGGGGCTCGTCCGCGAAGCGGGCGGCTGCCTGGTGTGCGACTGCTCTCAATCGGCGGGCAAGATTCCGTTGCCGGACGCGGATGTGCTGGTCGTTTCAGCACACAAGCTCGGCGGTCCGCCGGGCATTGGCGCCTTGCTGGTGCGCGATCTTGGCACGTTGGTCGCTGTTGGAGGTCAGGAATTCGGCTATCGTGCCGGTACTCAGAACGTCCCCGCTGCGGTCGGATTCGCGGTTGCCGTCGAGCAATTCCCAATCAAGCTCTTCTCTGGTGGGCCGCCGGACGCCCGGCCAATGGTCAAATGGCTCTACGACTTGACCGATCCCATCCTTGATTTGGACCATCGGATGGCGCAAGCGGGAGGGGTGTACCAGC
This sequence comes from uncultured Sphingomonas sp., assembly GCA_966424035.1. Taxonomy (GTDB): domain Bacteria; phylum Pseudomonadota; class Alphaproteobacteria; order Sphingomonadales; family Sphingomonadaceae; genus Sphingomicrobium. The sequence continues at coordinate 24,236 of CBJLMA010000024.1, forward strand.
CGGCGCACGGCATGCGGCTGTCGAACATTCAGGCTTGGACCATTGCGGGGATGAGCGCTGCGGCTCAGCTCGTCCATTTCGATTCAGCCGGCATCGCCGTGTCTGCCGGAAGCGCTTGCTCATCTGGCTCGCTGAAGAGCAGCCGTGTCCTTTCTGCCTTCGGCGTGAACGAGGAGGATGCGAGGTGTACGATCCGTGTGAGCTTCGGATGGTCGACCTCGGGCGATGACATCAGTCGCTTCCTCGAGACGTGGGGCAATATCGCCACTAAGGCGCGATCGAGGGCCGCATGATCTATCTCGATTATCAAGCGACCACGCCGGTTGCGCCCGAAGTGGTGCAGGCGATGCGGCCCTGGATCGAGGAGAAATTCGCCAATCCGCACTCGCCGTCGCGCTGGGGCCACGAAGCCGCAGCAGCGATCGAGGTCGCGCGCAAGGAAGTCGAGAAGACGATCGGACTCAAAGGTGGAAGCATCGCCTTCACCGGCAGCGCCACCGAAGCCATCAACTGGGCGCTCAAGGGGACGGTCGAAAGGCATGGGCGAGGCCGCAATCGGATTATCACCCTTGCCACCGAGCATGCGGCGGTCCTCGACACGTGCGAGTGGCTTGCGGGGCAGGGAGTTGATCTCACCGTCCTGCCGGTCGAGCGCGACGGACGTCTCGACCTCGAGTTGCTGGCGCGTGAGCTGGACGATCGCGTACTCCTCGTCGCCGTGATGATGGTCAATAATGAGATTGGCGTGACCCAGCCGATCTCCGAGATCGCCGACATGGCGCATGGAGCCGGCGCTTTGATGCTGTGCGATGCAGTACAGGCGTTCGGCCGTCTTGAAATCTGTAGGGGCCCGGATCTTGTCGCGATCTCGGCGCACAAGATCCACGGGCCAAAAGGTGTCGGGGCCTTGTGGATGAGGAAGGGCAAGGAACCCGCGGCTTTCATTCATGGCGGGGGACAGGAGCGGGGGCTTCGATCGGGAACATTGTCGCCGGCGCTTTGTGTCGGCTTCGGCGCTGCCGCAAAGCTTGCGAACGTGCGCTGCACTCGCGACTACGACCATGTGGAAAAACTATGGAAAGCGGCGGTCCACGCGCTTGGGCATGGCTGGACAATCAACGGAAGCACCGCCCACAGATATTATGGAAACCTCAACATTCGTCGAGAAGGCGTTGATTCGGCACGGCTAATTGCCGATTTGCGCGACATTGCTTTCTCGCTTGGAAGCGCTTGCGCCAGCGGCTCGGGCCGGCCGAGCCACGTACTTCGCGCGCTCGGCCTGGATTATCGCCAAAGCCGTTCGTCGATCAGGCTCGGATTCGGGCGTTATACGGCCCAGGCCGAACTGGTAGACGCGTGTCATCGGCTTGCCTCGGCCGCAGTCGCGCAGGAGAAGCTCGACGCGTGATGCTTGTGCGGTTTTTTCGAGCGGACGGAACTCTCGACAAGGAAGTGGAGGCCGAGCCGGGGCAGCGACTGCTCGATGTCGCATGGGCGGCGCGCGAGCCGCTGGAGGGCGCATGCGAGGGCGTCATGGCCTGTTCGACCTGCCACGTGATCGTCGATTCGGCAGACTTCCAGAAGCTGCCGCGGGCGACCGAGGAAGAAGAGGATTTGCTGGATCTTGCGGCGCATGCGAGCCGAACCTCGCGGCTCGCTTGTCAGATCATTCTGACCGAGAAAATGGAAAGTCTGAGCGTCACAATCCCACCTGACGCAAAGAATTGGATGGGTCGGTAGCGATCGGTTCCCATTGCCCGTTGCTTGCTAGTTCCCGGGAGGCAACGGATTGCCGACACGCGCGTCGGGCTGATTATCGCGATGCTTATGTTGGCTTCCGGCCGTTCGGACCGCGGGCAGCATCGCTTCAAGCTGGGACAGGGGGACTTTGCCTTGATGCATGCTGTCGAGGAGCTGAAAACGGGCAACGGCGGCCGCTCTGAATTCGTCGAGCGAGACTCCCCGGTTGAAATCCGTATCTGCGGCAGCAACGGGCTCAGGAATGTTTAGCAAGGAATAGCGGGCGGCTCCCTGAAGAGCGCCTCCGATACCGAGGCTCGCATCCTCCTCGCGACGGCGTTGTCGCTCCCTGGCGCGGTCGTGTCCCTCGCCAGAGTCGACCTGCTGAGCAGCTGGTGCGGGCGCGCCGGGGGCTCGCTTCATCTTGGACATCACCTGGATGTCCGGCGCGACTTCCCATTCGTAATGGGCGAGCTCGTCGGGGTCGATTTCGCCATTGTGATCAGTATCGAGCGTCGCAAAGAAGCGTTCGGCATCGGCGACCATTTCGTCGAGCGTCAGCACGCCGTCTCGATTTCGGTCGGCCTGCTGAAACCAGTCGGCGAGCGTGTCGTCAGTGGCGCCATGCGGGCGAAACGGCTCGCCCATTGGACTGATAAACGGCGCCCAGACATGTCCTCTGACAAAGATCGGCGCAGATTGGGGGACAGCTGCTTGCGCGGCGGAAGCAACCAGGACGGCGAGGAGCATTCGCACGACCTCGTCCTTCACGGGTGAACGGTCAATTAAGAAGCGCTGAGCGGCTTCGATGAGCTTGCGTGCGCTCGCCTCATATCCCATATGGCGCGCGGAAGTCGGCGGGCGGTGCTGTCGCCAACCTGGTCAGATCCGGAAGGAAGCAGCCACAACGATTTCGTGCCGGGTCGCCGGCTTCCACCTGCTTTCGATTGAGCCATGGTCGCCAGGCTTCTTGGGAGCCTCGCGACAAAGGGACCCGCCGAACTCTTGGCGCGGGCGGGCCGGAGGCCCTAAACGATAATCAATGCACGCCGACGAATCGCCCGAAGCATCATTCGATCTGGGCCTCGATATTCCCACACAACCCGAAAGGGCCACGAGCGCGTCGCCCTATCGCGTCCTGGCGCGCAAATACCGGCCGCAGACCTTCGATCAGCTGATCGGCCAGGATGCGATGGTGAAGACGCTCGCCAACGCAATCGAGCGCGGGCGGATCGCGCACGCCTTCCTGCTCACCGGGGTTCGCGGCGTCGGCAAGACCTCGACTGCGCGCCTTATCGCCAAGGCACTCAATTGCATCGGACCGGACGGACAGGGTGGACCGACGATCAGTCCGTGCAATGTGTGTGGGCCGTGCCGGGCTATTTCCGAGGGACGGCACATCGACGTAATTGAGATGGACGCCGCTAGCCATACCGGCATCGACGACATCCGAGAGATCATCGACGCGGTCCGCTACGCCTCGGTCAGCGCACGCTACAAGATTTACATCATTGACGAAGTGCACATGCTTTCCAAGGCTGCCTTCAATGCGTTGCTCAAGACTCTTGAGGAGCCACCTGAACATGTGAAGTTCCTCTTCGCGACGACGGAGGTGAACAAGGTGCCGGTAACGGTGCTGTCGCGTTGCCAGCGCTTCGATCTGCGGCGAATACCGGCCGAAAAGCTGGTCCTGCATTTCGCCGAAGTGTCGAAGGCCGAAGGGGTCGAGGTCGAGCCAGAGGCGCTCGGGATGATCGCACGGGCAGCGGAGGGCTCGGCCCGCGACGGCCTGTCGATTCTCGACCAGGCGATTGCCCATGGCGCCGGGACAATTTCGGCCGAGCAGGTCCGCGACATGCTCGGTCTCGCTGACCGCGGGCGTATCCGGAGGCTGCTACAGCTGGTTTTGTCGGTTGATGCGAGCGCTGCTTTGGCCGAACTCGACGAAGCGCATGAGCTGGGGATCGATCCGACGCAGCTGCTTCGCGGTCTGATGGAGACCCTCCACGCTGCCACCCGGGCCAAGGCGGGCGCGAACGCCGATGCGCTGCAAAGCACCGAGGACCGCGAGAATGCTGCCGAACTTGCGGCGGCGCTTTCCTGGGGCGCGATCCATCGGCTCTGGCAAATGCTCCTCAAGGGTCTCCAGGACGTCGAGATCGCTCCCGACCCGCGCGAGGCGGCGGAGATGGCGCTGCTTCGGTTGATCCATGCAGCCGACATGCCGGATCCGGCATTGTTGCTCGCGAAGCTGAGGGGAGAGGGGGCTGCCGTCGTGACGTCATCGTCCGCCCCGACGAAGCCAACGGGGCCGTCCGGCCGAACCCCGACCGACTTCCTCGCTCTCGTCAAATCGGTCGAGCAAAGCGGCAAGCATCTGCTCGCTCAACAGCTTCACGATCAGGTTGCCCTCGTCCGCTACGCTCCTCCTGAGCTGGTCCTGAGACCCATGCGGCCGCTTGGGCCCGACTGGCCGCGGGATGTCGCTCAGGCGCTCAAATCAATTACCGGAGGGAGCTGGCAGGTGTCGCTTTCCGACGAGGCCGGCGAGCCGTCACTGCTCGATCAGGAGAAAATGGCTGAGGAACGCGTTCGCGCCGATGTGCTTGCCGATCCTAATGTCCGCGCGGTGATGGACGCCTTTCCTGGCGCCGAACTCGAATCCTATTCCACGAGAGGCGGCTGACATGCCCGAAATGCCCGACTTCGATGAAATCATGAAACTCGCGCAGAATGCGCAAAACGAGCTGCAGAAGGCGCAGGACAATCTCGACAAAATCGAGGTGGAAGGCGTAGCCGGCGGGGGTCTGGTGAAAATCCGAGCGACCGCCAAAGGCCGGATCCTCGGTGTCGAAATCGACGAGAGCCTTCTTGCACCCTCGGAGAAGATGATGGTCGAGGACCTTGTCGCTGCGGCGATCAACGACGCCCGCGCAAAGGCCGACGCAGCGGCAGCAGGCGAGATGCAGAAGATGCAAAGCAGCCTGCCGCTGCCGCCGGGATTCAAGCTTCCCTTCTAGACGCTTGCCCCCGATTGATTTTGCGCCATGATGCCCCTTCCCAGGGGAGGCGCCGATGCATTTGGGCGCGATGCAAGACTTTCCGCTCCGCATCATGCGGCTGATGGACCATGCTGAGCGTGAGCACGGCAGCCGCGAGATCGTCTCCGCCCGTGCCGATGGAACCGTGGTTCGAACGAACTGGAAGAAGCTCGCCAACGACGCGCGGCGAATGGGCCAGGCCCTTGAACGTTTCGGAATCAATCCCGGCGATCGCGTCGCAACCCTCGCGATGAACCACGATCGCCATCTCGCCGCCTGGTTCGGAGTTGTCGGGATGGGCGGAGTCCTCCACACCATCAACCCGCGCCTGTTCGATGACCAGCTCGCCTATATTGCCAATCATGCCGAGGACCGCGTGCTGCTCTACGACTCGGCGTTCCAACCAATCGTCGAGCGGCTGAAGCCGCATTGGCCGACGATCGAGCACTACGTCTGCTTCGACGCCGATTTCGATGCCTGGCTCGAGGCCGAGGACGGCGATTATCGCTGGTACGAGGGCGACGAGCGCGACCCGTGCGGCCTCTGCTATACGAGCGGCACCACCGGAAACCCCAAGGGCGTGCTCTACGAGCATCGCTCGACAGTGCTACACGCGATGAGCGTCATTGCGCCCGATGCTTTCGACCTTTCGGCGCGCTCGGCAATGCTTCCGGTCGTACCGATGTTCCACGCCAACAGCTGGTGCATTCCCTACGCGGCGGCAATCGCAGGGTTCAAGCTCGTGATCTGCAGCAATAATGTCCCCGAGCAGCTTTGCCGGCTGTTTAACGAAGAGGGCGTCACCCACACCGCCGGCGTTCCGACCGTGTGGCTGGGAATGATCGACCATGTGGAGCGCACAGGGGCCAAGCTCGGCAGGCTCCGACTTGTGATCATCGGCGGTGCGGCGGCACCACGGGCGACCATCCGCTGGTTCCGCGAGCGAGGCATCCATGTGAACCATCTCTGGGGCATGACCGAGATGTCGCCGGTCGGGACCATCGGTGCGCCTCCTGCGAATTGGGACGACATGTCCGAGGACGAGCAGGTCGAATATATGTCGCGCCCCGGCCGCTCGATGTTCGGCGTCGAGCTGCGCACGATAGACGACAACGGGAGTGTCCTTCCCCGCGACGGCTTGAGCTCGGGCCGCCTGCAGACGCGCGGACCAGGCGTGGTCAGGCGCTACTTCAAACAGCAAGAGGATTGCGTCGACCAGGAGCAATGGTTTGACACCGGCGACATGGCGGCGATCCATCCCGACGGCACCATCCAAATCACCGATCGGGCCAAGGACGTGATCAAGTCGGGCGGCGAATGGATCAGCTCGATCGAGCTCGAGAATGCAGCGATCGGCTGTCCGGGCGTCGCGGAGGCGGCTGCGATCGGCATCCCGCACCCCAAATGGGACGAGCGGCCATTGCTTCTGGTGGTTCGCGACGCTGGCTCGAAATTGTCCGAGACGCAGGTGCGCAGCTATCTCTCGCGCCACGTCGCCAAATGGTGGCTGCCGGATGCGATCGAGTTCGTCGACCAGCTGCCCCACACAGCGACCGGGAAGCTGAGCAAGAAGGACTTGCGCGACCGATATCGCGACTACCAGCTGCCGACAGCCGTCGAGATGGTCGGCCGCGACTAGAAAAAGCGCGCGCGCTGGCCTAACTGGCGGCCAACTCTTCCAACACTCACCCGAAGGATGTTCGCGACCCAATGGCCGCCCAATATAGCTTTGTGATGAAGGGCCTGACCAAGGCATTCCCAGGCCAGAAGCCCATCCTCAACAATATCCATCTGCAGTTCTACCAGGATGCCAAGATTGGAATCGTCGGCCCCAACGGCTCGGGCAAGTCGACTCTGATGAAGATCATGGCGGGTCGCGACAAGGAGTTTCAGGGCGAGGCGTGGCCGGGCGAAGGGATCACCGTCGGCTATCTCGAGCAGGAACCGTTGCTCGACCCCAGCAAGACGGTCAGAGAGAATGTGATGGACGGGGTGCGCCCCGTTGCCGACATGCTCGACCGATTCAATGCGATCAGCGGGATGATGGCCGACCCGCCCGAGGACGTCGACTTTGACGCACTGATGACGGAAATGGGCGAGCTCCAGGAGAAGATCGACGCCGTCGATGGCTGGACGCTCGACAATCAGCTCGAGATTGCCATGGACGCGCTGCGCTGCCCGCCAGGCGATTCGCCAGTCACCAATCTGTCCGGCGGCGAGAAGCGTCGCGTGGCCCTTACCCGCTTATTGCTGGAAAAGCCCAACATTCTGCTGCTTGACGAACCGACCAACCACTTGGACGCCGAGAGTGTCCAATGGCTCGAGAAGCACCTGGTCGACTATCCAGGCAATGTTATCCTCGTCACTCATGATCGCTACTTCCTCGACAATGTCGTGAACTGGATCCTGGAACTGGATCGGAGTCGTTACTACGTTTACGAAGGAAACTACTCTACCTACCTGGAAAAGAAGGCTAAACGTCTCGAACAGGAGGAGCGCGAGGAGGCCGGTCGTCAGAAGGCGATTAGCGACGAGCTCGAGTGGATCCGGCGCTCGCCAAAGGCGCGCCAGGCCAAGTCCAAGGCGCGCATCAAGGCGTTCGACCAGTTGGTCGAGGCGCAGGAAAATCGCGCTCCAGCAAAGGGCGAAATCCTGATCCAGGTGCCCGAGCGCCTCGGCGGCAAAGTCATCGAGGTAAAGGGACTGACCAAGTCCTATGGTGACAAACTGCTGTTCGAAAATTTGAGCTTCAGCTTGCCGCCCGGCGGAATCGTCGGGATCATCGGCCCCAACGGTGCCGGCAAGACGACGTTGTTCAAGCTCATCACCGGCCAGGACAAGCCTGATGCCGGCGAGATAGAGATCGGTCCAACCGTCCATCTGGGCTATGTGGACCAGAGCCGCGACGCCCTGGATCCGAAGAAGAACGTCTGGGAAGAGGTCTCCGACGGTCTGGACATTTTCAAGATCGGCAAGCACGAAATGGCGACACGCGCCTATGTCGGCGCCTTCAACTTCCGCGGTCCCGACCAGCAGAAGAAGGTCGGGCAGCTATCCGGCGGCGAACGCAATCGGGTTCATCTTGCCAAAATGCTGAAGAACGGCGGCAATGTTCTCCTTCTTGACGAACCGACCAACGACCTCGACGTGGAGACGCTTCGCGCGCTCGAGGATGCACTGGAGAATTTCGCCGGCTGCGCGGTGGTGATCAGTCACGACCGGTTCTTCCTCGACCGTCTTGCAACCCACATCCTCGCGTTCGAAGGCGATGCCCAAGTCGAATGGTTCGAGGGCAATTTCGAGGCCTATGAGGAGGACAAGATCCGCCGCCTGGGCGAAGAGGCGACGCGCCCGCACCGGATGACGTATCGGAAGCTGACCCGCTGACAGGCCTGGCCTCAACGGTGCGAGACTATCGGCTTGCAACGGATCTTCATCGGGTGAAATGGTGACTTCCTCGTAACCAGTGGAACGCTGGGCGAGCCGAGACGGTACTGGAACGTCGTGGAAGCACCGAAGAAGGGGTGCATTTCCACCAGACAATACCGCGCACGCGACGTACGGGTGAAGAAGCCATGATCACCGTGACCGCTCCCCTGTGGCTTTGGACCGGCGAGAACGGCAGCTGGCATTTCGTCACCGTGCCCGAGGAGCTTTCGGACGAAATTCGCGCGCATTGCCTTGTCCAGATGCGAGGCTTCAAGTCGGCCCGCGTCGAAGCGACGATCAGTAACGTCACCTGGCGCACATCGGTCTTCCCGGTGAAGAGCGGCGGTTACATTCTGCCCGTGAAGGCCGACGTCCGCCGCAGGGCCGAAATCGCAGCGGGCGATGACGTGACCGTTTCGCTCCAGCTTTTGTAACGGAACCGTTTTCCCGCAGCTCCGGTTGGGGCACAGTGGACCGGACATCGCCCCTCAACGCGATCGTCACCGCAGCCCAGAGCGGCTCCGCGCCGCCGGCGTCGTCACATGGACTTCAGCTGTTTGGCGTAACGCTGATCGGGCTGACCGCCGAGAACGGGCACAAGTTGGTGCTGACAATCGGCTTCATTGCCATCGCCTGGGCAATCGCCTGGCTCTTGCGAAGGCTGCTCGGACTGCTGGTCGGGAGCCGCAGCGGCACAATGTTCCAATTCTGGGCCAAACAGGGGGTGAGCCTCACAGTCGCGCTTATCGTGATCCTGGGGATCGCCTCGATTTGGTTCGATAATCCGGCAAGCCTCGCGGCCGTGGTGGGCCTGATAGGCGCTGGAATCGCCTTTGCAATGCAACGGGTGGTTACCGCCGTCGCCGGCTATTTCGTGATCCTGCGCGGCAAGACATTCAACGTTGGTGACCGGATTCAGATGGGCGGCGTACGCGGAGACGTGATCGGCCTTTCGTTCATGCAGACCCGGATCATGGAGATGGGCCAGTCGGCCAAAGAGCAAGGCGACGAACCGTCGATGTGGGTGAAGAGCCGGCAATTCACCGGGCGGATCGTTACGGTCACCAACGACAAGGTTTTCGATTGCCCAGTCTACAATTACACGCACGACTTCCCCTACATCTGGGACGAGATCAATCTTCCGGTGCGGTTCCAGGCCGACTTCTCGAAGGTCGAACGCATTCTCCTCGACGCTGCCCGCAAGCATGCGCTGACCGAGGGACGGGTCGGCGCTGACGAAGTCAGTCGGCTCGAACAGCGCTTCGGGATCAATATCGGCGAAATCGAACCGCAGACATTCTGGCGGATCACCGACCAGTGGCTCGAATTGACGGTGCGATTCCTCGCCCCTGATCATGGCGTCAGGACAATCAAGGACCGGATGAGCCGCGACATCCTTGCCAATTTGGCTCAAGTGGAGGCGGTGATTGCCTCGGAACGGCAGGAGCAGGTCACGGGTCCCACATTGGCTGAGCAACCAGCGCGGGGGCCGGACTAGCGATCATCGTCGGCACGGATCCTAGCGTAGGCGCTTGACGAGCAGGCGTCCGTCTTCGCCGCTTTTCACCTCAAAGTTGGGTACCGCCTTGATGAGGTCAGAAAGGCGGGTGAAGCCATAGTTGCGTGCGGCGAAGCTGGAGACCGCCTTGGCGCGCTGGCCGAGCTCCGACAGCGGCGTATAACCCTCTTCGTCGCGCTTCGACGCCTTGTAGGCGGCGCCAAGCACCTGGAGAAGCTCAGGGTCAACCGGCCGCTGGCCCACTGCGTGCGCCGGCTGCTCGAGTTCTTCTTCGTCGCTCATGGCTAGGGCGCCGACATCGAAGAAGCGGGTGCACGCCTGCTGAAACGAGATTGGCGTCTTGGTCGTCCCGAAGCCGTAGACCGGAAGACCGTCTTCGCGAATCCGTTGGGCGAGCGGCAGGAAGTCGCTGTCCGAGGACATGATCCCAAAACCGTCGACGTTACCCCGATAAAGCAGGTCCATTGCGTCGATGGTCATGCGCATGTCGGTAGCGCTCTTGCCCTTGACGACGTCGAACTGCTGCATTGGAATGATCGAGTGGGTGCCGGTGAGATTGCCCCAGCCTTTGAGACTGGCCTTCGCCCAATTGCCGTAGGCGCGACGAATGTTGATCGTGCCAAGTTCGCCAAGAACCAGCAATACTTCGTCGAGATGCTCGGGCGACGCATTGTCGGCGTCGATCAATAGGCCAATAT
>CBJLMA010000025.1:0-34041 GCA_966424035.1 uncultured Sphingomonas sp.
GCTTGGACGCCGGTCTGGCAAAGTCGAGACTCGGTGCTGCTCCGTCGCAAGTAGTGGGCTGACGTCGAACCAACATCCCCGATTTGCCGAACATCATGGTCGGACAGAAGTTGGCGCTTTTAAGCGCTCAACATCTTCTTCACCCCGCGCGCCGCCTGGCGCAGCCGCTGCTCGTTCTCGACCAGGGCGATACGCACGAAGCCTTCGCCCTCCTCGCCAAAGCCAACACCCGGAGCGACTGCCACATGGCCTTCGGTGAGCAAGCGCTTCGAAAACTCGACCGAGCCGAGATTGTGGAAGCGCTCGGGAATCGGCGCCCAAGCGAACATCGACGCCTGCGGGACTGGAATTTCCCAGCCCGCGCGGCGGAAGGACTCCACCAGCACGTCGCGGCGTTTCCTGTAGAGTGCACGATTGGCGGCGATGATGTCCTGCGGACCGTTCAATGCCGCGACCGCAGCCGCCTGGACCGGCGTGAAGGCGCCATAGTCGAGGTACGATTTTACCCGAGCCAAAGCTTCGATCAGCCGCGGATTGCCGACAGCGAAACCGATCCGCCAGCCGGCCATCGAGAAGGTCTTCGACATTGAGGTGAACTCGACCGCAACCTCCTTCGCGCCGTCGACCTGAAGGATCGAAGGCGTCGGCGTATCACCGAAATAGATCTCGGCATAAGCAAGGTCGGAAATGACGATCAGCTCATGCTCGCGGGCGAAGGCGACGAGGCGCTCGTAGAAGGGCAGGTCGGCGACATAGGCTGTGGGATTGGACGGATAGCCGACCACCAGCACCTTGGGCCGCGGGACCGTGAAGCGCACCGCCATTTCGAGCCGCCGGAAGAAATCGTCACCAGGTGCCGCGGGTATCGAGCGGATCGCGGCGCCAGCGATGATGAAGCCGAAGGTATGGATTGGATAGGACGGATTGGGCGCGAGCACGACGTCGCCAGGCGCGGTGATCGCCTGAGCGAGATTGGCGAGGCCTTCCTTGGACCCCAGAGTGACGATGACTTCCTTGTCGGGATCGAGCGTGACCCCGAAGCGACGCTCGTAATAGGCTGCCTGCGCTCTGCGGAGGCCCGGGATTCCGCGGCTCGCCGAATAGCGGTGGGCGTTCGGCTTGCCCGCGACTTCGCACAATTTCTCAATGACATGCTTGGGCGGAACCCCGTCGGGATTGCCCATGCCGAGGTCGATGATGTCCTCCCCGCGTGCCCGTGCCGCGGCCTTCATCGAATTGACTTCGGCAAAGACGTAGGGCGGCAGGCGCTGGATGCGGTAGAATTCGGTGTCCATCCGACGACTTTGGCGGCGATGCTGCACTGCGGCAAGAGTCATCATGCATTGATCGGTTTAGCTGCCCTTATAGACCGGCAGCGACCAGCCGCGCAGAATCGCCAATCCCCTCAGAATGAAACCCAGGGCAGCCGATGCGATCGCAGCAAACCACGTCGGGACGCCGACAAGCGTCAGGCCGACGAAGAGCCCGGCGGCGAGCGCCGCTGCCGTGACGTACAGCTGGCGCTGCATGAGGATCGAAGGCACTCCAGCAATAACGTCTCGGACTATGCCGCCGAAGCAGGCGGTCAGCACGCCCATTGCGAATGCCGGCACCGGCGCAACCCCATAGCCGAGCGCCTTGGCGGAACCGTAGACTGCATAAGCGGCGAGGCCAGCAGCGTCGAACCAGATCAGCGCCGGCCCCGCAATCCGACGGCTGCTGACGAGCCAGACGGCGACCGCTGCCGCGATGCAAATGAGCAAGGTCGCGTTATTGTGCACCCAGAAGACGGGCGCTCCAATAAGCAGGTCGCGCAGCGTTCCTCCGCCGACGCCGGTCATCGCCGCGAAAAAGACAAATGTTACAAAATCGAGCCGCCGCTCGGCTGCCACCAACGCGCCCGAGACTGCGAAAACTGCAATTCCGAAGAAATCGAGGAGCACGATTGCATCGGAAAAATGCGGAACAGTCGGAACCGGCATGACGGGTTCATGCGGGCGGAGCTGCGGTCACGCAACGCCTAGTGATGCATTTCCTTCTGCGCTTCCTCGAACCAGCCGTGGGGAGCGAACCCCTGCTCGTGGGCTGGAGGCTTGGGCTTCTGGAGCGGCTGGTTGCCGGGAAAGGCGATGATCATGATTGCGACGACCAGCACCGCAAGCAGTGCGAACACAAGGATGAAGGGCACGGTGGACAGCAACAGCCGCGGAGACTCGGGCTGGGTGCGAGGCTTCTCCCGGTGCGCGCGGCGGAAGCTGCGCGTTCGGACCATCGCCTCGACATAGGTTTCGGGCTTGGTCCACGCGCCGTCCGTTTCCGGACTCGCGAGCTTCTGCCTATGCTTCACAAGAGCCTAGTTGCGCCTCGGACCGGAGCTTTTCAATAACATCTCGACCGCTTTCGCCGAGCCGCGCGGCCCACGCGCCGGTCAGCCTTTGGGGGGCACCTTCAATTGGGCGACCGTCTTGCCGCCGCAATGGACTTCGACGCTGTCGATGGTCGCACTGTTCGGGATCGCCACCTTGACGTCCCACCAATTGTCGGGCGCTCCATAGCCGGTGTCGTTCTGCTCGATCGTCGGCCAGACGACGATCTTGGCAGGAGCGACGTCGATCTTGCCGATGACCGCCCTGTAGCGAGAGTCGAGGCGAAAGGCCCTGCCCTTGACGACGATATTGCCTTCCTTGTCGCGCGAGGCCTTCCACTCCTTGGTCTCGCTGTCCTTGAAGAAGCAGTAGGGCGGCTTCGGCTTCTTCGGCTGTGCAGCCGCCTGGTTCGTCGCTCCATTGTCATTGTGTTGACCGCAAGCGCCGAGCGCCGCAGCGCTCAACAGCAAGAAAAGTTTGCGCATGCTCTTTCCCCCTTGGCTCCGCATAGGAGCCAAAGGCTGGGCGAGGATCAAGTGTCTTCGCCCGTTAGCCGATCGGGCTTCCGCTTTCCTCCTGCTCGAACAGGTCGGCGACCACGTCGCCCCGCGCGGTCAGGCGAACTTTGTCACCCTCAACTTCGGCAACGAGGCCGCGCGGAATGTAGTGGTGTTCGCTTTCATGCCCGATGCCGCTGTCGGCGCGGATCAGCTTGATGCGGTTTTCTTCGACCCGGTCGACCGTGCCGATGTGTGCGCCGTCGGCGCCGATCACTTCCATATGCTCGCGGACATCTTCGAAGCCGGCCATGAGTTTGCCTCCTTTGCTCGAACGCCCCAACGCTTCGCCTGCGGCATTGGATGCACTGCAGAGCAGGCAATTACGCTTGTTTCTGGCGCAAGTCGGCGCGGCCCCGGCGGGTTGTTCCATTAACTGTTCGGGCCTAGACGCCCGCGCTTATGCCCGATGTCCGCACCACTGCTTCCACCGACAGCCAAACCATCGCCGAAGCCCCGCAATCGCCGACCCACGTCGAGATCCGGCGCGAAGATTACCGCGCGCCCGACTGGCTCGTGCCCCAGATCAGCCTCGAATTCGATCTCGACGCCGATACAGCGCGGGTCCGCGCAACGCTGAACATCGAGCGCAACGGCGCGCATGACCGGCCGCTTAGACTGGATGGCGATCAGCTCGAGCTCATTTCCGTCCATGTCGACGGCCGCGCGGTGGAACATCGGATGGACGGGCCGACCCTGGTGCTCGATGTCGCAGGAGAGCGCGCAAGCGTCGAAACCCTGGTCGAGATCCACCCGCGCGCAAACACCAAGCTGATGGGGCTCTATGCCTCGGGCGGGATGCTGTGCACCCAATGCGAGGCGGAAGGGTTCCGGCGCATCACCTTCTTTCCGGACCGGCCGGACGTATTGTCGAAATATCGCGTGCGGATGGAAGGAGACGCCGCCCTATTTCCAGTGCTCCTGTCAAACGGCAATCGCGTGGCTTACGGCGAAGCGGCGCACGGACGCCACTGGGCCGAATGGGAGGATCCCTTTCCCAAGCCCTGCTATTTGTTCGCGCTGGTCGCCGGCGACCTCAAGGCCAATCGCGACAGCTTCACGACGATGAGCGGTCGCACGGTCGATCTCAACATCTGGGTGCGCGAGAACGACCTTCCAAAGACGCAGCACGCGATGAACAGCCTGAAGCTGGCGATGGCGTGGGACGAGGAGGTCTATGGCCGCGAATATGACCTGGACCAATTCAACATCGTTGCAGTCAGCGACTTCAACATGGGCGCGATGGAGAATAAGAGCCTCAACATCTTCAATTCGGCCTATGTGCTTGCCGACCAGGAAACTGCGACCGACGCCGACTTCGACAATATCGCTCGAGTCGTGGCCCACGAATATTTTCACAACTGGTCAGGCGACCGAGTCACCTGCCGCGACTGGTTCCAGCTTTCCCTGAAGGAGGGCTTCACCGTCTTTCGCGATCAGAGTTTCAGCGCCGATGTCGGAAGCCCGCCGGTAAAGAGGATCGAGGATGTCCGCGTGCTTCGCGCGGTCCAGTTTCCCGAGGACCAGGGGCCCCTCGCCCATGCGGTTCGCCCCAACAGCTATATCGAGATTTCGAATTTCTACACGGCGACCGTCTACAATAAGGGCGCCGAAGTCATCCGCATGCTTGCGACGGTGCTTGGACCGGAC
Organism: uncultured Sphingomonas sp.; assembly: GCA_966424035.1. Taxonomy (GTDB): domain Bacteria; phylum Pseudomonadota; class Alphaproteobacteria; order Sphingomonadales; family Sphingomonadaceae; genus Sphingomicrobium. Next base: position 4,574 of record CBJLMA010000025.1, read on the forward strand.
AAGTTTCGTGCCGGGACGGATCTCTATTTTGAGCGGCACGACGGCGAAGCTGCGACGTGCGACGATTTCGTCAGGGCGCTCGAGGATGCGAGCGGGGTCGACCTGACTAAGTTCAAGATCTGGTACTCGCAGGCCGGCACACCGAAAGTGAAGGCCCGGCTCGAGCATGATGCGGCTACGAAAAAGGCAATCCTGCATCTGGAGCAGCAGGAGGATCCGACACCCGGTCAGCCGCTCAAGCAGCCGATGCCCATCCCCTTGAAGACTGCGCTGGTCGGCGAACAGAGCGGACATGAGATCTGCCCGGAGCGGCTGATCCTCCTCGACGAACCACGGCAGAGCGTCACGTTCGACAATGTGGTCGAGCCGCCACTGCTGTCGATCAATCGCAATTTCTCGGCGCCGGTCATCGTCATCGCCGAGCGGCGACCCCACGAACTGGAGCGGCTGGCGCAGACCGACACTGATCCGTTCGCCCGATATGAAGCGATGCAGGAACTGATGATGGCTGCGCTGACCGCCGGTGCTCGCGGCGAAACCGTCGATTCCGAACCGGTGATCCGGGCGATCGGAGCAGCGCTCAGGTCGAACGCGCTCGATCCTGCATTCAAGGGCGAAGCCATCTTGCTCCCTGGCGAAAGCATGGTTGCCGACCGAATGGAATTGGTCGACCCGGACGCGATCCACCACTCACGGGAAAGTCTGCGCAAGGCAATTGGCTCGGCCTTGTCGGGCGAGCTTCTTGCGGCCCATCGCAGCGACGGGGTCGAAGGGCACGATCTTTCGCCGCATGCGAAGGGCGTCCGTCGCCTGCGGACGGTAGCGCTGGCAATGATGTCGGCGGCGGACGAACCGCGTGCCGCGGCGCTCGCCAAGGCTCAGTTCGACGCGGCCGATAATATGACCGACCGACAGGGGGCGCTCGGCGTGCTTGCTTCCACGCAGGCGCCAGAGCGGCAGGCCGCGCTCGACGCTTTCTATCAGCGCTTCCACGACGATGCTTTGGTGCTCGACAAATGGTTCGCACTGCAGGCTGCCGCGCAGCGATCCGACACAGTCGATCAAGTGCTGGAGCTCGCCGGCCACAAGGACTTCCTAATGACGAATCCGAACCGGCTGCGCGCGCTTGCCGGCACGTTCGGAGTCAACCATTGGGCGTTCCATTCTGCCGATGGCCGCGGTTACGATTTCCTCGCGGACATGATCCTCGCCGCCGACAAGCTCAATCCGCAGATCGCTGCACGGCTGGTGCCGCCATTCGGCCGCTGGCGCCGGTTCGAGCCGAGGCGCGCCAAGCTTATGCGCGAGGCGCTCGAACGGATCGTGGCCTCGCCGGGTCTGTCAAAGGACGTCTTCGAGCAGGTTTCGAAGAGCCTCGCGTGACCGTGCATCGCGCCGACTGAAGGCGTATATCCCTCCTTGGAGTGGAAGGAGGCCGAAATCATGCCTGCTACTACCGTCAGAGCCGGCGAGAGAGAGCCGCTCAACATCCTTGGCATGCCGATGCGTTTCCTGTGCGACTCCCGTGAGACGGGAGGCGCCTGGTCATTGTTCGAAGAAGAAATACCGCATGGCATGGGGCCGCCGCCGCATCGCCATGATTGGGACGAAGCCTATTATGTTCTCGAAGGCGAGGTCGATTTTGCGATCGACGGTGAACCGGTGAGGATCCGCGCCGGCGACTTCGCTCGGCTGCCGGCAAATACCGTTCACGGCTTCAAAGGCGCTTCCGCGACAGGTGCCAGGGTACTGATTTTCGCTGCTCCGGGGCATTCCTCGGAATTCTTCGAGGAGCTGAACAGCGAAGTGCGCAGCCTTCCGGACGATCTGGAAAAGATCCCCGCTATCGGACTGCGCCATGGCATCGAAATCATGGCGCCGGTCGCCTAGCCACCAATCCACTTGGCGACGTCGAGCGCGACCTGGTTCGCGGCGTGGTTGAGTGCAGGGCCCACACTTGGGCCGCTCCCATCCGCGGGGGCGGTCGCAGTGAAACGCCGCGTCTGGACCTGGCTTCCTCCAGCGCTCGACAGCGATGCATCATAGGTGACGACCACCTGTCGGCTCGCCGCATCATAGCCGAAGCGCTGCAGAGACCCACTGACGAGCACGCCCGGGTCGAGGGTCGTCTGACCGGGTTCGAGCACCACGCGGCCGGTGGTCCGCCGAATCGTCTCGTCGAGAAGACCCTGGAACATCTTGTCCGGAGTATCGATCCACTGCAGGTTCGTGACATATTGAACGTCGGTCGACGTCACCTGCACCGGCACCCGTAGGGTGCGAAGCTCCTTGGGGATTGCTGGAACTTCGACCGTCACCGCCTGCCCGGCGCCGGCGTTACGGGCAATCGCAGCAGGCTCGGCCGCTTCAGCAGTCAGCGTTTGCAAGGTTGCCGGCGGCTTGGCTCCGCCTCCGAGCAGCCCGCCGAGCGAACAGCCGGCAAGGGCTGCGGCCAAGGCGATTGCGCTTCCAGTCCTGATCAGCCTCATTTGCTTTTCCCTGGCTTGTAGTCGGGGAGCTTCTCCGGTCCTAGCGCGCTGCCGACTCCGCCCTGCTCGACGCGACTCGTGACCGCCTGGAGCGACTGCGTCAGCTCGCGAAGGTCGTGGACCAGCTGGTTGGCCTGGGGCAGCGTGGACTTGCTGAAATTCTGGACGCCAGGCCGAGCGTCAGTGATCATCGCATTGAGAGAGTCGGCCGCCTTTTGCGCCGAGACAATCGCCTTGTTCAGATTCTCGATGGCCGGACGGCCCTGCTCCGTCACCAGTCGGTTGGTATTATCGGTCAGTGCAGCGACATTGTTCGCTGCGACGCCCGCATTGTGCGCGGCGACCTGAACGTCGGCGATCGTTTGGCCCATCTCCGGTGCGTGCTTGCGCAGCTCCTTGGTGGTCGCGTCGATATTCTCGAGAATGTCTGAAATCGAATTCTGATTCTTGTCATTGAGCAGCTCGGTCAAGCGCTCCGTCAGACGCTGGATGCGCGCAATCAGCTCGGGCGCACTGTTGAGCAGTGCGCTGAGGCCGCTCGTGCTTGCAGGAATCACCGGGCAGCCTTGCGGACCGAGTTGCTCGATCGCGGGCCGGCCGCGCTGCGCTCCATTGAGCTGAATCTCGTTGGCGCCAGCGAGGCTCACGCTGTGGATTTCGGCGGTCGTCCCTTCGAGCACCGGTGTCTGCTCGTCCACTTGGATACGGACCCAGACGAACTCGGGGCGATTGGGAAGGAGTGAGATCTTGCTGACCTTGCCGACCGGAACGCCTGAAAAGCTGACATTCGAACCCTTGTCGATGCCGCCGACGGCCGGAAAGTAGATGTCATAGCATTTGGTCGCCGTGCTCGAGAGCCCGGTGAGCCAGACGATGAATAGAAGCGTGCCGATGAGCAGCGCCACCGTCACTGCGCCGACCATCACATAATTCGAGCGGGTCTCCACTAGGCGCCGGCCCCTTCTTCATAGCTCTGGGCCGCAGCACGTCCGCGCGGTCCATTGAAATACTCTTGTATCCACGGATGGTCCAAAGCCAATAGTTCCGGGATCGTTCCGACAGCGATCACCTTCTTGTCCGCGAGCACTGCGATGCGGTCGCAGACCGCATGGAGCGTGTCGAGATCGTGGGTGATCAGGAAAACGGTGAGATCGAGCCGTTGCTGGAGCGACTTCACCAGCTCGTCGAAAGCGGCCGCTGCGATCGGATCGAGACCCGCGGTCGGCTCGTCGAGAAACAGGAGCTCGGGATCGAGGGCCAGTGCGCGCGCAAGGCCGGCGCGCTTGACCATTCCGCCGGAAAGCTCGGCCGGATACTTTGGGCCGGCGTCGGGCGGCAAGCCTCCCATCGCGATTTTATATGAGGCGATCTCGTCCAGCAGTGGCGGCTGCAGGTACGGAAAATATTCGCGGATCGGGACCTCGACATTCTCGGCGACCGTCAGCGTCGAGAACAAAGCTCCGTTCTGGAACAATATCCCCCACCGCCGGCGGATATTCTTCACCTCATCCTCGGTTCGGCCGACCATGTCCTCGCCGAGGACGCAAATCTCCCCGGCCTGCGGCGTCTGGAGACCGATGATCGAGCGCAGAAGCACCGATTTGCCGGTTCCCGATCCGCCGACCACGCCAAGGATCTCGCCGCGACAGACGGTGAGATCGAGACCGTCATGGATCACCTGGTCGCCGAAGGCATTGCGCAAGCCCTTGACGGTAATGATCGGTTCGCCCGCCCTCATATCCATCCGATGTTCGAAAAGAAGACTGCGAAAACGGCATCGAGGACGATGACGAGGAATATCGACTGCACGACCGCGGTCGTGGTCCGAGTGCCGACTTCCTCGCTGTTCCCCTGGACGAGCATGCCCTGGAAACAGCCGGCGAGCGCGATGATGAATCCGAACACCGGGGCCTTGATCAGTCCGACCCAGAGATCGGTGATCGGAATCACCTCCTGCAGCCTTTGGATGTAGGTGATGGGCGGAATTCCAAGCGACAGCCAGACGAACACTCCGCCGCCGATCAGTGCGAGGAGCATCGACCAGAAGGCGAGCAGCGGCATCATGACCACCGCGGCAATGATGCGCGGAATGACCAAAGCCTCGATCGGCGAGACACCGATCGTGCGCATTGCGTCGATCTCTTCGGTGATCTTCATCGTGCCGAGCTGCGCAGCGAAAGCTGAACCCGAACGGCCGGCGACCATGATCGCAGTCATCAGCGTACCGAGCTCACGCGTCGTGATGCGGCCGATGAGGTTGATCGTATAAACCTGGGCGCCGAACTGCTCGAGCTGGACCGAGCCCTGCTGCGCAATGACGATGCCGATGAGGAAGCTCATCAGGCCGATGATTCCGAGCGCGCGAACGCCGACGACGTCGAACCGCTGAACGATTGCGTTGATCCGAAAACGCCTGGGACGCCGGATGAGGTTGCCAAATCCGACCAGGGTCGAGCCGAAGAAGGCGAGCAAGCCGAGGAGGGTCATGCCCATCTCGGAAACCCATTCGCCGAACTCGCGCAGCACCGCGAAGAGATCGTGCTTCTCGTCCGGCACAACGCGCGTCGGAACGTCGAACTCCTCGACCTGCTTCAAGAGGCTGGCTTCGTCCCGACTTGCGCCGATCACCTTCGCGCCGCGGTCACGGACGGTGCGGTAGATGATCCACGCGCCGACCGTGTCCATGCGGTCGATTGCGCTGAGATCGATGGTCAGGGGATCGCTCAGCGCGTCGATCTCGCGCTGGGTGGTGGCGGCGCGGGAGATGGTGATCGACCCCGCGACCCGGTACACCGAGCCGTGCCGCTGATCCGTCTCCTGATCGGTGACCTCGGCCATGCGCTGCGGATTAGTGCGCGAAATGGCTGCTAGGGGCAAGTGAAGAGGAGCTGCAAGCCAGCGAGAGCGGCCCCTTCCCTGCACTTTCCTGCGCCTTTATGCGGCGGCAATGGCAACCGACGCGCCACTGCTGTTCGTACCGGTCGGGAACAATCCGGCGCGGCTCTTCGGGATGGATGCGCGAAGCCGCGCCTGCCGCCTCGCCGAAAATGCAGGTTTCGAGTGCGCCGACGAGGTTCAGCCCGGGCGCGCCGCATTGCTGGTGAGCATGAACTACGGGTGGGATCCGGCCTTGCTGAAGGAAATGAGCGCCCATCCACGGACAGTGCTCACGCTTCACGACAAGCCGGTGATGGCGCATGTCGTCGAAGGCGAGGATGCGGCCGGGATCGCGGCTGCAATCGAGAATGGCATTCCAATCGAGCGCTACCCGGCGCTCGCTGCCGAAACGGCCGAGCTGGAGAACAAGGCCTTGAGAAAGCGCGAGCGACCGTTCCTGCTTCCGCTCGATCCCAATGATCCCGAGCCGGTCGAACGTGCAGCCTATGACGCCGCCTACAAGGGCGTCACCGACGCGCTGACGCTCTATCTATGGCGCAAGCCGGCTTTCTACCTGACGCGCTGGGCGGCGCATTGGGGATTCTCGCCAAATTCCATCACGCTGACGGGCGCAATGCTTTGCGTCCTCGCCTTCTTCCTGTTCTGGCGTGGTCAATATGGCTTGGGCGTTCTGTCGGGCTTCATCTTCATGGTGCTGGACACCGTCGACGGCAAGCTCGCGCGATGCACCGGCGCATCGTCAAAATGGGGAAATGTGCTCGACCATGGGATCGACCTCATTCATCCCCCCTTCTGGTGGTGGGCCTGGGAGCATGGTCTCGCCGCCTACGGCCGCCCGCTCGAGCCAGTCTATGCGACCATGACCTTGTGGGTGGTGATCGGCGGCTATGTCGGGCAACGGATTATCGAGGGCCTGTCAATCAAGAGATTCGGCGGAATGGAGATCCATGTCTGGCGGCCGCTCGACAGCAAGTTCCGCCTTATCACTGCGCGGCGCAACCCGAACATGGTGATCCTGGTCGCTGCACTGCTGTTCGGACGCCCCGATACCGGCCTTGTGCTGGTCGCCTGGTGGACCCTGATCAGCCTCATTTTCCACGCCGTCCGGCTGGCGCAGATGACCGAGCGGCAGGCGCGCGGGCAGAAAGTCGTCAGCTGGCTCGAAGCGTGAAGTTCGAAGCAGTGGTCCTCGCCGGGTCGCGACCCGGGCGTGATGCCTTCGCCGAGCAGTTCGGAACGGATCTCAAGGCGCTGATACCGGTCGGCGGGGTACCGATGGTGCGAAGGCCGGTAGACGCACTTCTTGCAAGCGCGCAGATCGGAAAGATTCTCGTGCTGGCCCAGGCGCCCGATCGAATAGCGGCCAAATTGCCGGATGACGCCCGGATTGAAGTCCGAGCCTCCAAGAGCACGATCGCCGAGACGATGGTTGATGTCCTCGCCGACCCGGAAACCAAGTGGCCGCTGCTCGTCACGACGGCCGACCACGCCTTGCTCGAAGCTCAAACGATCGACGAATTTATCCAGGGGGCCGCAGGCACGGATATTGCGATTGGCGTGGTCGAGCGCGCGAATTTACTTGCCCGGCTGCCGGGGACGCGACGCACCTGGCTCAAATTTCGTGGGGGGGCCTATACCGGCGCGAACCTGTTTGCGCTGAAGTCTCCAGCGGTGCGGCCCGCGATCGAGCTATGGCGGTCGGTCGAGCAGGACCGGAAGAAGGCCTGGCGGGTGATTTCCTTGCTGGGTCCGGCGGCGCTCCTTTGCGTCGCGTTGCGATTGGCGAGCCTCGACAAACTGTTCTTGCAATTGGGGCGGAGCCTCGGGCTGACCATCAAGGCCGTTCGATTGTCCAACCCGCTTGCCGGCGTCGATGTCGACAAAGCCGAGGATCATGCACTGGCCGAGGCAATCCTCGCGGGCCAAGCATGAGCGATCTTGCAATTTACGACATGGATCGGACGGTCACCAGGCGTGCAACCTATACGCCGTTCCTGATCCATTGCGCGACGCGCCGGGCGCCATGGCGCCTGCTGCTCCTCCCGCTGGTGGCACTGTCGATGCTGGCCTATGTTTTGCGCCTGATCGACCGGGGAAAACTCAAGGAGATCAACCACAGGCTCCTGCTCGGAGCGAAGATCCACCCGCGCGAGCTGAAACCCCTCGTCGAGAGTTTCGCCGACAGGCAGGTCGCTGCCAACATTCGCCCCGGTGCGCGCAGCGCGATCGCACGCGACAAAGCCGAAGGGCGGCGACTGGTGCTCGCGACTGCGTCGTACCGGCTCTACGCCGACGCAATCGCCAAGCGCCTGGGGTTCGACGACGTGATCGGCACCGGCTCGCTGATCGGCATCGACCAGCGCGTCCATGCGAAGATCGCCGGCGAGAATTGCTACGGTCCGGCAAAGATGCGGATGATCGCCGACTGGGTCGAGAAGTCAGGCCTCAAAGGGGTGCATGGACATGTGCGATTCTATTCGGACCATGTGTCCGACCGGCCTGCCTTCGAATGGGCTGACGAGGCGGTTGCAGTGAACCCGCACGGCAAGCTCCGCCGTCTCGCCGATCGGCGCGGCTGGACGATCGAGGACTGGGACTGATTATTTGATCAGATGCGAGCGCTTCGCATTGATAATGCTTTCGAGCACCTCGGCGCGCGTGCGAAGCTCGGCAGCTTCGGAATCCGACAGGCCGCCCGCGGCATAACGTTGCTCGAGCAGGTCGATTTCCGCGGCTTCCCTGCGCAGCTCCTTGGCTTGCCGATGGCTTAGCTGGCCATTGCGAGCGCCCTCGCGAATGTCCTTGTACACCCCGTGCATCTCCGCACCCGCACCGGCCGAGCTCGGCACTGTCGTCAGCACCGGCGCGCGAGGCAATGGCGCCGGCGAACGATAGAATTGGGCGGACACTGGAGCGGACAAGACGATCCCGACGAAAAGCAATGACCCGTAGGCGCGCATTGGCATTCTCCCGAAGGTTCACTCCTGCGAACTGGCGACGATATCCTGTATCGTGAACGGCGAGTCCAGAGAGCCTCGCCAGGCGCGGCCGGGAGTCATCCGCAGTCGAGCGGAATTTGAAACGCCTCCAGTCCTATTTTCGAGCGAAGCCGGCTCGGTGGAAAACGCTCCTGTTGACGTCACCCCGCCAGATACATATCGCGTTATATATCTCGTTATCGGAGTCAACGAGTCATGGATATTTTGCGAGACGCAGGACCGGTGCTTCTCGGGAGTCGCCTCAAGCGGCTCGGTGAACGGATGCAGGCGAGCGCGGCGCGGCTTCTCACCGAAGCGGGTCTGCCCATCCAACCAGGACATGTACCATTTCTTTTGGCTCTCGACCGACGCGCAATGAAGGTCGGCCAGTTGGTCGAAGCCGTAGGCATAAGCCAACCCGGGGTGACCCGGGCAATAGGGCAGCTTGCGGATTTGGGATTGGTGAGGTCGGAACAAGGAAATGACCAACGGCAGCGGACGGTTTCCCTGACGCCGCAAGGAGCAGCGGCGCTGGGGCGAGCCAAGTTCTTTGTCTGGCCCAAAGTCGAAGACGCTGTCCGGAACCTCATTGGCGAACAGACGGACGCATTCCTTCAGCAGATTACGGATGCTGAAAGCGCCTTGTCAGCAAGGCCGCTTCACACATTGGTCACAGGATCCGACGCGCAACCTCTGACAATCCATGAGTATGGCGACGAGCTGGCCCACCACTTTCGCGAAATCAACGAAGAGTGGATCAACGCAATGTTCAGCCTCGAAGCAGCCGACAGGGAGTTACTCGACAACCCGCGCGCGCTGATCGACTCCGGCGGTGTTATCCTGTTTGTCGAAGCAAGAGGGCTGGGCATTATCGGGACGTGCGCGCTCAGGAAGTCCGGCGGCACGAGCTTTGAACTGACCAAGATGGGTGTCCGCGAAACCGCCCGCGGCCTCAAGGCCGGCGAGTATCTGCTCGCGGCGACCATCGAGCGTGCGATGGCGCTCAATGCAGACCCTCTCTACCTACTGACCAACTCCCGCTGCGCGGCCGCCATTCACCTCTACGAGAAGCTCGGCTTCCGTCACGATGCCGAGATCATGGCCAAATACGCCCCGCGATATGAGCGATGCAACGTGGCGATGCGCTACCAGCCGGTCGCCCATCTTCCTTAGATCGGCGATATCAACCTGTCCGCCACACGGGCTCGCGCTTCTCGAGGAAGGCGGCGATCCCTTCCTCGGCGTCGGCCGCAAGCATGTTCTCCACCATCGTACGCGAGGCGCGTTCATAGGCCTCGGCGAGGCTGGGGCCGACCTGCGCATTTACCGCTTCCTTTCCGAGCCGCAGCGCCAGCGGTGACTTGGCCGCGATGGTTGCCGCGAGCTCGCCGACCGTTTCGGCGAGCGCTTCCCGGGGGACGACGCGGTTCACGAGCCCGAACTCGAGCGCCGTTGCGGCATCGATCATCTCGCCGGTCAGCAGCATTTCCATTGCGCGCTTCAGGGTCACGTTGCGGGTAAGGGCGACGGACGGCGTCGCGCAGAACAGCCCCACGTCGATGCCGTTCACGCCGAACCGGGATCGGCCGGAGGCGATCGCAAGATCGCAGGACGCGACCAGTTGGCATCCGGCAGCGGTCGCAATTCCATCGATCTCGGCGATGACCGGCTTCGGGTGTCTGGCGATCGACTGCATCAGGTGCGAGCAGCGCGCGAAGGTGCGCTCGAAAAATGCCTTGCCGCGGTCGGGGTCGGCGCGGCGCTCAGTCATTTCCTTAAGATCGTGTCCGGCCGAGAAGAGCTTCCCCGACGCTGCAAGCACGATGACGCGGATCGCTTGATCGCCGCGTGCGGCGTCGAGTTCCGCCTGGAGCGATTCCATGACCTCGACAGACAAGGCATTGGCCGGCGGATTCTGCAGCGTAAGGCGAAGGATCCCGCCCTGCAGCTCAGCACCGATCGAGCCTTCGCCAGCCATTTTCGCGAACCGCTATACTGCGTTCAGCGCATTGGCGAAGTCGGCGATCAAATCGTCGGCGTCCTCGACGCCGATCGAGATCCGCACCAGGTTGGGCGTGATGTCGAGCTGTCTCTTGCGCTCTTCGGGCACCGACAAATGGGTCATTGCAGCGGGAGCGCTGGCGAGGGTCTCGGTGCCTCCGAGGCTGACCGCCAGGTGAGCGATCGAGAGATTGTCGAGGAAGGCAAAGGCCTCTTTTTCTCCACCCTTCAGATAGAGGGAAAAGGTCGAGCCGGCGCCGGTGCAATGGCGTCGATAGATGTCCGCCTGGCGTGAACCCTCCTCGAGAAAGCCGAGGTAACCGATCTTCTCGACCTTCGGATGATTGCGCAGGAAGGCACAGACCTTTTCTGCATTCTCGCCCGCCTTGGCCATTCTGAGCTCGAGAGTCTCAAGACTGCGCAGCAACATCCAGGCAGTGTTCGGGTCGCAAATGCCGCCCATGACGTTGCGCATCATGCGGGCCTTGTCGATCACCGAACGCTTCCCGACGAGCGCGCCGGCGACGAGATCGCTGTGGCCGCCGGCATATTTGGTGAGGCTGTAGACGCTGATGTCGGCTCCCTGCTGGAGCGGCTTGGCCCAGAGCGGTCCGAGAAACGTATTGTCGATGGCGATCGGCGGCAGCTCTTCATAATCCGAGAACGCTGCCTGGCGCGCTGCATGAACTGCCTCGACGTCGACCAGGATGTTGGTCGGATTGGCGGGACTTTCCAGATAGATGAGCGCGACGCGGCCTTTCGCCCTGGCTTTGGCCATGACCTCGTCCAGCTCCTCTCTCGAGGCGCCTGCGGGAAAGTCGAGATAATGGACTCCGAACTGCGTCAGGATCTTGTCGATGATGGTCTCACTTGCTGCATAGAGCGGACCGGAGTGGACCACGACGTCGCCCGGCCGGACATGCGAGAGCAAAAGTATGGCAATCGCGGTCATGCCGCTCGAAAAGGTCAGCGCGTCCTCGGCCTCCTCCCAGATTTGCAGCCGGTCCTCGAGGATTTCCTGGTTGGGGCCATTGAAGCGCGAATAGACGAGCCCCTCGGCGGTGCCGCCGCCGGGCCTCTTGCCGGTGATGCCTTCGAAGAAACGCTTACCGTCTTCGGCCTTTTCGAAGACGAAGGTGGAAGTGAGAAAGATCGGCGCCTTGAGCGAGCCTTCCGACAATGCCGGGTCAAAGCCATAGCCCATCATCAGGGTCGCCGGCTTGAGTTTGTGATTGCCGATCATGGTGGGGGTCTGCTTCGGGGGCCGCCGGCTCGACGGTATGGGATCGTAAATCGGTTCGTCGGCCAAAATCACATCTCCTCTTGAGCGGGCGCTTTAGACCCTTGTCGGCGCAGGCGCCAACGACTCCGCCTAGCCGGGAATCGCTATTGCGCTGAGCTGGCGCCCGTAATCGGCTTCGCCGCGATGGGTCGAGCGACGGTAACTGAAGAACCGGTCAGGGTTTGCATAGGTGTCGAGGTTGACCGCTTCGATCTCGTCGATTCCGGCGGCGATGAGCCGGTGAACGACATAAGCCTCGAGGTTGAAGTGCGGCTTCGCTGCGGGCCCGGTAACGAAGAAGCGGGCGTTCTGCGCATCGGCATGGAGGAAGCGTGCGCGGAAGGCTTCGTCGACCTCGTAGGAAGGCTGAGCGATGCACGGACCGACTGCGGCGTGGATGTTTTCGCGACGAGCGCCGAGCTTCTCCATCGCCTCGATGGTGGCGTCAGTGACCCCGGAGAGCGCTCCGCGCCAGCCGGCATGGGCAGCGCCGACAATCACCGCCTTGTGATCGGCGAACAGGACCGGAGCGCAATCGGCGGTGAGAATTCCGAGCAGCAGATTGGGAGTGTCGGTGACCATGGCATCGGCGCGCGGGCGCTCATCCTGCGGCCAGGGCTCGGAGGCGACGACCACTTCAGGCGAGTGAACCTGATGGACGGTGACAAGCTCGGCATCGGGCAGGAGCGCGGCGACTGCGAGCCGGCGGTTGCCGGCGATGGCTTCGCGATCGTCATTGCTGCCGAAGCCAACGTTGAGACCCGCGCATTGACCGATTGAAATGCCGCCACGGCGGCCCAGGAAACCGTGGGGCAGCCGGCCCAGGCTGACTGCGCGGACGACCTCGACGTCACTCACAGCAGTTTCCGCATGATGATGTCTTCGTCCGCGTGATTCCCAACCATGAAATCGTAGCGGCCGACGGCCTCAAATCCATGGCGATCGTAGAAGCGCTTGGCGCGGTGATTGTCGACATAGACCGTAAGGAAGAGCTGCAAGGCCCCCCGTCGCGCAGTTTCCTCGAACGCCCAGTCCATCAGCTGCTGCGCGATACCCGCACCGTGATGCTCCTTGAGAAGGTAGAGCTGGTCGAGCAGCAACGCAGGGCCGTTCGCCTCGACCGGAAGCTTCAGAGGTCCGAGCTTCAGATAGCCGGCGGGAGTTCCGTCGACCTCGGCAATCCGAACCGCAAAGGCGGGATCGTTGAGCTGCCGCTCCCAGTCGGCAAGACCGAAGCTCGAAAGGAAGGCATCAAGGTCTTCGGACCGGTACAGGTGCGCGAACGTATCGCAGAACACCGTGTCGAAGATGTTCTCGAGCGTCGCGGCATCGGCTGGCTCGGCATCGCGATAGGTGATGCTCATCTCAGGCCTGCAGGTGCCGGCCAGTCCGGCGAATGAATTCCGAGAACCTTGAACATTCTTCCCATCTGGTCGGAAGCGGTCAGGCGCTCAAGCGCCGATTGCACTTCATCGGCGCGATCAGGATTGGCACGGGAGAGCGCCTGCGCACGCGCTTCGATGCCGAGACGAAGGAGCCATTGGCCTTGCTCGGCAAGCCCAGTCACCTCGGCGCCGGTCTCGCGCGCAGCGTCGGCAAGGGCTTCGAAATCAACATGGCTGGTGAGGTCCTGCTCGCCTGGGTCGGAGAGTATCGGCGCGTAACGGTGGCCCCGCACGGCCTGCAGCGTGTCGCCTGGTGCGCTTCGCTCGTGGCCATAGTCGATGAAGATCGCAGCTCCGCCTTTTGCCGCCAAGCACGTCGCGATGGACCCGACCGCTTGCTCGCGTGCCGGAGAATGTTCGACGATCTCGCCGTCGCGGTCGAATGCGAGCCCGCCGGCCGCGACCATGATGCGCCGCTCGAAACTGCCGATATTCTGGCGGATCGGAAGTGCATCGAGGAACTCGTTCGCGATCAACAGAAGCGGCTTTGCTGGCAGATCCTCAATGCTGTCGTGCCATAAGGCATCGGGCACCGCCTGCTTCTGCGCCTCGCGGAGCACGGCGCTGGTTTCGACCAAATGAACTTGGCCATCGAAACCCGCCGAGCGCATCACGCGCAAGGCATCGCTCGCAAGCGTCCCGCGGCCAGGACCGAGCTCAACATAGATTGCGTCAGCCGGAGCGCCGGCGCGTTTCCAGCAATCGGCGAGCGCGGCCCCGATCATCTCGCCGAACATCTGGCTGATCTCCGGCGCGGTGGTGAAGTCGCCGCCTACTCCGAACGGATCGCGCGTCGCATAATAATAAGAGTTGCACGCTTCCATATAGGTTTCGACGCTGATCGGCCCTTCGGCCGCAATCCGCTCGCGCAGCGCGCGTTCGAGCGGGTTCACGCAGCCGGTGCGACCGCGGCCACTTGTCGCTTCTTCGCAGTCAGCATCAGATAAAGCCCGCCGACTATCATCGGCAGCGATAGCCACTGTCCCATGTGGAGGTGCGTCGCCTGGGCGAAGGCAACGAGCTGCTGGTCCGGTTCGCGGATGAACTCGATGCCGAAGCGAAAGCAGCCGTAGAAGAAGATGAACACACCGACGAGCTTGCCGGGTTCGTAGCGCGCCCTCGTCCTCCAGAACATGAAGGCAAGAATGGCGAAGAGCAAAATTCCCTCGAGAAAGGCTTCGTAAAGCTGGCTCGGGTGGCGCGGCGGCCCAAGCATCATTCCAAACGGAGTCAGCTCCTGAAACCGTACCGCCCAGGGGACGGTGGTCGGCGCCCCCCACAACTCCTGGTTGATGAAATTGGCGAGCCGTCCGAAGAACAGCCCGAAGGGTACGCAGCAAGCGACATAATCGTGGATCCGGAGCCACGAGAGCTTCTGCTTGTGCGCGAAATAGAAGATTCCGAGCGAGGTCCCGACGACACCGCCGTGGAAGGACATGCCCCCGTCCCAGAGCTTCAGGATTTCGATCGGGTGCCTGAGATATTCGCCGAGGTTGTAGAACAGCACATAGCCGATGCGGCCGCCGAAGATGATCCCGAGCGCCGCATAAAAGACCAGGTCGTCCGCATGGCGGCGGGCCATCGGCGCTCCGGGCTGCTTGAGCAATTTGAGCAGATACCAATAGCCGATGAAGATGCCCGCGAGGTACGCAAGGCTATACCAGCGCAGGTCAAACGGCCCGATGTGCAGCGCGACCGGCGACAGGCCGAGGTCCGGAAAGGCTGTGAAGCGGCTGTTGTCTACGGCTTGCAAGGGCTTCCCCATGAATGTTCAGCGCCTCATAAGGCGCGTGTGTGGAAAGGCAAAGGAAGCTCGAGACCGCATGCAAAGTGAGCTCGACCGCCGATACGACCAGGAGCTCGCGCGGGTCACTGGGCCTGGTGGCCGGCTGGCGATCGGGCGCGACGAGCTGTCCCGCGCGATCGTCACCAATTTCCCGGCGACGCTCCCGGCCTTCTTCAAGACCTTTTGCGCACTCAACGCCGCCAATGAAGCGGTGGTCGCCGGCGAGGAGCGGCTGACCTTCGCCGATCTCGATCGCTTGTCCGATCGCTTGGTGCATGGCCTCGCAGCGCGCGGGATCGCGAAGGGCGATCGCGTCGGGATCGCAATGCGCAACTGTCCGGCCTGGATCCTGACTTACATGGCAGTGCTGAAGGCGGGCGGGATCGCGACCCTGCTCAATGGCTGGTGGGAGCCGTTCGAGATGGAACATGCAATCCATCTCACCAAACCGAGGCTGATCATTGCCGATGCCGCACGCGGAAAGCGCATCGAGGAGCGATGCGGTCAATTCGACACGATCTGCCTTGCAATCGATCAGCCGGCCCAGGAAGCGATCGCGCCGCTGCTCGCAGGCTCCGACGACAGTCTAACGCTACCCGAGGTCTCACCCGAAGATGATGCGACGATCCTCTTCACTTCGGGCTCGACCGGAGAGGCGAAGGGTGCGCTGTCGACGCACCGTGCAGTGACGACGGGAGTCTATGCCTATTCAACGGGACTGATCGTCCTGCTCGGTATTTTGACCGAGGACGGCAAAGCGCCCGCCGGCCCCGCCCGGACATTGTTGAGCGTGCCCTTGTTTCACGTCACCGGCGAAGTTCCGGTGATGCTCAACAGCTTCGTCATTGGCCGGTGCATGGTCATCATGCCCAAATGGGATGCGAGCGAGGCGCTGCGGCTGATCGAGAAGGAGAAGATCACCTATTTCGTCGGTGTGCCGACAATGAGCCTCGAGCTCATGAACCACCCGGATCGGCACAAATTTGATCTGTCCTCGCTCAAGGACATCACGGCCGGCGGTGCTCCCCGCCCGATCAGTCATGTCGAACGATTGAAGCACGAATTTCCGGAAGCGCAGCCGGCACTCGGCTATGGCCTTACGGAAACCAATGCCACCGGCTGCACCAATTTCTGGAGCAGCTATGCGGCTAAGCCGGCTTCGACCGGACGCGCGCAGTCGCCGCTGGTCGAGGTCGCAATCCTTGGCCTTGGAGACGAACTGCTCCCCAAAGGGCAAACCGGCGAAATCGGCATCCGCACCGCGGCCAATATCAAATGCTATTGGGACAATCCCGAAGCCACCGAGGCGACGCTGAGCCCAGACGGCTACGTCCGAACGGGCGACGTCGGTTATCTCGACGACGACGGCTATCTGTTCATCGTCGACCGCAAGAAAGAGATCATCATCCGCGGCGGCGAGAATATTTCGGCGGCCGAGGTCGAGGCCGAATGCTATGCCTGCCCGGCAGTTGCCGAAGCCGCCGTTTTCGGAGCCTCGGACGATCGGCTGGGGGAAGTGCCGGTTGCGGTCGTGCACCTCAAAGATGGAGAGCTGCTCGACGAAGCGGAGTTTCGGGCATTCCTCGACGGCAAGCTCGCCAGGTTCAAGATTCCCGAGCGGATCATCTTTTCGGCCGAGCCCTTGCCGCGCCTCGGAACGGGCAAGATCGATCGCCGGGCCCTCAAGGCGCAGTACGCCCGTTGAAGGTGGATCGTCGCACATTGCTGATCGGCGGAGGCGCAGGCGTCGGCCTGATCGTCGCCTTTTCGCTTTTGCCGCGGCATTTGAAGAGCGAGCTTGCTGCTGGAAAAGGCGAAGCAACGTTCGGCAATTACCTCAAGGTTGCGCGCGACGGGCGCATCACGCTTGCAGCTCCCCAGGTTGAAACCGGGCAGGGAATCTGGACCGGCCTGGCGCAGATCGTTGCGGACGAGCTCGGCGCTGCCTGGGAGACGATTGCGGTCGAGCCGGCACCGCTCAGCAAGACCTACGGCAATCCGCTGGCGAAGGACGAGGGTTGGCCCGAAGGCATAAGGATCACCGCCGGCTCGACTTCGGTCCGGGCGTTCGAGCAGCCGCTGCGCAAAGCTGCTGCGACTGCTCGGGCGATGCTGGTCGGTGCCGCCGCAGATCGCTGGAACGTCGATCCTTCCTCGTGCGACACGGCCGACGGCTTCGTGATCTGCGGCGTCAGGACGGTGACCTTCGGCGAGCTTGCCGAGGAAGCCGCCGACCGCAGCAAACCGTCGACGATTGCGCTTCGGCGATCGGCCAAGGGCCGGCTCGTCGGCCAGCCCGTTCAGCGGCTCGACGGGCCGGCAAAGGCGCAAGGGCGCTGGCGCTTTGCCGGTGATGTGCGACTGCCGGGACTGCTGTTCGCCTCGGTGCGCATCGCGCCGCCCGGCGGCCGGCTAGAGGCTTTCTCGCGAGCGGCGATCTCGCAGGTGCCCGCCGTGCGCCACGTCACTGCGAACAGCCAGTGGGTCGCTGTCGTCGCCGACAGCTGGTGGACGGCCGAGCGCGCGCTCAAGGCCGCGGATCCACGTTTCTCCGGCGAGCGAACGCCGCTCGACTTGCGCCCGATATTCGATCGCACTTTGGCAAATGTTGCGCCTGAAAAATGGTTCAATAGCGGCAATTACGAGGCTGCGGTGCGCGGATCCCGCCCGCTTGCAGCGACCTATTATGCGGCGCCTGCGCAGCATTTCGGCATCGAACCCGCTGCAGCGACAGCGCACGTGACCAATGGCGTGGCTGAACTTTGGGTTCCGACACAGGCGCCAGCGCCAGTTGATGGCGCCACTCTCTATCCAATGCCCCCCGGCGAACCGGCCGGCGGCGTGATGGACAGCGACCTGGCCGCGATTGCGATCGAGCTGGCACGCGCGACCGATCGGCCGGTCCAGGTCGCGTTGTCGCAATCCGCAAGCCAGAACCACGACCGAATCTCGCCGGGCGCGCTGGCGCGAATGACGGCGCTTCCGGGACCTGGAGGAATAACCGCCGCCTGGGCGATGGCGGTTGCGACCGCGGACGGGCTCGGATCCTCGCTCGCCCGCCTCTCGGGCAAGAACGCGCCGACGAAGCTCGGTCCAACTGCGCTCGATGGTTCAATCCCGCCATATTCGATCCCCAATGTGCGTATCGAAGCAGTCGAAGCGAAGCTTCCATTGACGCTCGGCTATATGCGCGGATCGCCGCAACGCGAGTTCGCCTTCTTCACCGAAAGCTTCGTCGACGAACTCGCACGCGCCGCGGGGATGGAGCCGCTTTCCTTCCGCATGTCGATGCTCGGCGGGAATGGCCGCCTCGCACGTTGCCTGCAGGCGGCGGCGCGGCTCGCCCAATGGGACGGCGGCGCGCCGGGAAGCACGATGGGCATAGCCGGCGCATCCGCCTTCGGCTCGCACATCGGACTGGTCGCAAGCGCGAGCATCGGCGACAATCAGCGGGTGACGGTCCACCGCCTATTTGCTGCGGTCGATTGCGGAATCGTGGTGAACAGCGGCCTCGTCCACCAGCAGATCGAGGCCGGTCTCGTCTGGGCGCTCGCGCAGGCACTCATAGCCTCGCCCGAATGGGTTGCCGGAATGCCGCGCGCGCGGCCGCTGGGCAGGACGGGGTTGCCGCGGCTCGGCGATGCACCTGAAATCCTCGTCGAAATCATCCCCAGTGGCGACCCGCCGGGTGGGATCAGCGGCCTCGGAACGCTGGCCCTCGCTCCGGCAGTCGCCAACGCAATCCATGCCGGGTCGGGCAAGCGCCTGCGCTCGCTTCCGTTCGATCTGGCGGCGGCATGACGGTGCCTCCGGATCATCCGCCGGTGGCAGAAGCGAGGGTTGGCGTGTTGCTGATCAACCTCGGCACTCCGGATGCGCCGGAAGTACGGGCGGTCCGGCGTTATCTCGCCGAGTTCCTGAGCGATCCGCGCGTCATCGAAATCCATCCGCTCGCGTGGAAGCCGATCCTGCACGGAATCGTTCT
This sequence comes from uncultured Sphingomonas sp., assembly GCA_966424035.1. Taxonomy (GTDB): domain Bacteria; phylum Pseudomonadota; class Alphaproteobacteria; order Sphingomonadales; family Sphingomonadaceae; genus Sphingomicrobium. The sequence goes on from CBJLMA010000025.1 coordinate 23,438, forward strand.
GCGGACGCGGCCGAGAAGATCGGCCGAGGCCTATAATCAGATCTGGACCAACCAAGGCTCGCCGCTGCGCGTGATCGCGCACCGCCAGGCCGAAGCGCTGCGCTCCCGCCTGCCGAAGCTCAGCGTCCACTATGCGATGCGTTACGGCACTCCCGGAATTGCCGCAGCGCTCGACACTATGGTTTCAGAAGGCTGCACGCGCATTCTCGCTGCACCGCTTTACCCGCAATATTCGGCAGCGACGACGGCAACTGCAAACGATGCAGTCTTCGGAGCGCTGGCGCGGATGCGCTGGCAACCGGCGCTGAGAATCCTGCCGCCTTATTATGATGATCCACTGTACATCGGCGCCCTTGCAGCGAACCTCAAGCGCCAGCTCGCAGGGCTCGATTTCGAGCCCGATCGGCTGCTGCTCAGTTTTCACGGAATGCCGCTGCGAACGCTCGAGCTCGGCGATCCCTATCACTGCCATTGCCAGAAGACTGCTCGACTTTTGGGCGCTGCGCTCGATCGCCAGGTCGATGTCGCCTTTCAGTCGAAGTTCGGCCGAGCCAAATGGTTGGAGCCGGCCACCGATGCGACGATTGCTGGCTATCCTCGCGTCGGCGTCAAGCGCCTCGCCATTGCCGCTCCCGGATTTTCGGCCGATTGCATCGAAACCCTGGAGGAACTCGGAATTCGCGGCCGGCACAGCTTCGAGCAGTCGGGCGGCGAACATTTCGCGCTCCTCGATTGCCTCAACGATTCGGAAGAAAGCATCGACATGATAACCAAATTGATCAGCCGCGAACTTGCGGGGTGGCTATACGAAGAATAAGCGGCCGAGCGACTTAGGAGGAGGAACTTCATGGCTCGAGTGGCGATCGTGACGGGCGGCACGCGCGGGATCGGCGAAGCAATCAGCATCGCGCTTCGCGACATGGGCATGAAGGTCGCCGCCAATTATGCCGGCAACGAGGAACGCGCGAAGGCGTTCGGCGAGCGTAGCGGAATCGCCCCCTACAAGTGGGACGTTTCGGATTTTGATGCGTGCCAGGAGGGCGTACGCAAGGTCGAAAGCGACCTCGGACCGGTCGACGTGCTGATCAATAATGCCGGAATCACTCGCGATACCACGATCCGCAAGATGACCGAGCAGCAGTGGCAGGAGGTGATCGACACCAACCTCGGCGGCTGTTTCAACATGGCCAAGGCGGTGTTCGACGGAATGACCGGCCGCAAATATGGCCGGATCGTCAATATCGGCTCGATCAATGGCCAGGCCGGCCAATATGGACAGGTGAATTATGCGGCCGCCAAGTCCGGCATCCACGGCTTCACCAAGGCGCTCGCACAGGAAGGCGCGCGTTTCGGTGTCACCGTCAATACGATCGCGCCGGGCTATATCGATACCGACATGGTCGCAGCAGTGCCCGAGGACGTCCTTGCGAAGATCGTCGCGCGAATCCCCGTGGGGCGGCTCGGAAAGGCCGAGGAGATCGCGCGGGCGGTTGCCTTCCTGGTCGACGAAAATGCCGGATTCATCACCGGCTCGACCATGTCGATCAACGGCGGGCAGCACATGTATTGATGGCGCAATATGCACCGCCGAAAAAGCGCTCGATACTGATTGCCGGGCACCAGACGTCGATCAGCCTGGAACCGATCTTCTGGCAAGCGCTGGAGTCCGCGGCTTGTGAGCGTGGCTGTCCGCTCAATGCCCTCGTCGCCAAGATTGATGCCGACCGGTTGAACGCCGACGCGCCGCCCAACCTCACCTCAGCAATCAGGCAGTGGCTTTTTGCGCGGCAGTCAGGATCGAGCGCGTAAAAGCGGCGCCCCCGTCAGGCGCGTGATCGAGAAACAATGATGGCTCGATCAGCTCCAGTTCCATGATCTTCAGCACCCCCGCGTCATCCGGGACAATGTCGACCCGGGCGTAGGCCGCTTCTGCGGGCGCCACAGCGAGCGCGGCCTGGGCAAGCCTCACCGCGCCTGCGGGAGGGACCTTGCACGGCAGCGTCTCGCCGCCGAGATGTTCCTGCACCCGGAAATCGCCGAGCGCGGGGCGCTTAACCACCGCGTGGCTGAACTCGCCGTCGAACAGCATCAGCGAGAATTCGCCGGTCCGGGCGATCTCGTCGACCAGCGGCTGGATGATCATCGGCTGGCGAAGGCTGTCGCCGGGGAGGTCGTCGTTCGGGCCGAGACGGTGCGTTCGCACTGCGCCTGCCGAGACTGGTGGCTTGATGACCAGCCAGTCGCTTTGGAAACGCCGCCGCGCTTCGTCGATGTCGGCGTCGCAGCAGGATTCGACCGCCATCGTAGGCACCGTCGGAACACCCCGTTCGACCAGTTCCGCAAGATAGGCCTTGTCGCTGTTCCAGCGCAGCAATGCTGGAGGGTTGATCATCGGCCAGCGCTCCACGACTGCCCGATCGAGCAGCGCCAGCCACTTTTCATATTTGAGATGATAGCCCCAGGCGACGAGCGGCAGAACGAGATCGTAGGCAGACAGATCGCCGGCCTCGGTCCAGACAATGGGTTCGACCCTTGCACCGGCAGCGATCAGCGGCTCGGCCTGCGGCTCGTAGGTCCAGCGCCATGGCTCCGGATAGTCGGGATCGGGAACGAAGATTGCGATGCGCATTCAAGGACCGGCGAAGCGGATTGAAACGGCAGGCGACCGGATCATCTGCCTAAAAGGATTCGCGCCTGTCCGGCGATTTGCGCAAGCATCGGAGCACTCACATGGCCTTCGCCACGAGCACGAGCGACGAGTAAGCGGAACTGATCAATACGGGCTGCGTGCTCCTCAACCCATTGCTCGACGCCGCGGTCGACATCGGTGCAACGGCAGCGCGACAGGAACTCGATTCTCAGCTGCTCGAAGTCGCGAGCAAGCCCGGCGGTGAGCAGCCGCTCCCACTGATCGGCCGGGACGAAGCGGGCGACTTGCTGCTGCGCCCAATCGAGGCCCAGCGCTTCGCCAAGGCGGGTATAGGCCCGGGTTGTTTCGAGCTCGTCGAGCTTGTTGCGGCTCGCGAGCGCAGCAATCCCGAACACGCCGTCGAGTTCAAACAAGCGCACAAGGCCGCGGACGATGTCCTCGCTCGCGCCGAGCGCGATCAGGCGGTCACGCCGTGCAGCGGCTTCGTTGCGAACTTCCGAACGGATGAGCCTCGTCGCCGCTGCCGAGATCTTGCGAACCCCGGATTCAAGCAAGGCGCACAGCTTCTCGACATTCGTATCGCCACCCCCGGCCCGGAGAATATCGGCGAGATGCGCAGTGACGCTCGCAGCGGCGATCGAAAAGAGTTCGATCCGGACGGTCTCCGGCAGCGCATCCTGCTCGATCTCTGCCCACAATTTATCGAGGTCCAGGAGCCGCTCGGCGACCAGGAATGCAGCGACCACCTGCTGGAGCGACGCGCCTTCCTCCTCGGTCAGGTCGAACGCGACTCCTGGACCGAGACGGTTGACGAGCCGGTTGGCGACCTTGGTCGCGATGATCTCGTTGCGCAGCCGGTGCGCGCGAATGGCCTCGGAATGCGCCTTGCGCATCGCCTTGGGAAAAGCGTCGAAGAGCTGCGGCCCGACCAGCGCATCCTCAGCAGGCCGCAGCTCTTCGGCTGCGTCCTGGAGTACGAGCTTGGAGATCGAAAGCACGACCGCGAGCTCGGGACGTGTGAGGCCGCGATTCTCCTGCGCCCGACGCAACAGATCCTCGCTCGATGCGAGCCCCTCGACCTTTCGATCTAGGCGTCCCGAGGCTTCGAGCAGCTCGATGGTGCGCACATGGCCGGCGAGCGCCTGCGCTCCTCCGGCTTCGGCAATCGAGAGCGCGAGCGACTGCAGCCGATTGTCCTCAAGAACGATTTCGGCGACATCGTCGGTCATCTTCGCGAGCAAGCTGTTGCGCTTGGTGAACTCGAGCCGCCCCTCGCGCATCTCGCGATTGAGCGGAATCTTGATGTTGACCTCATTGTCGGAGCAGTCGACGCCGGCGCTATTGTCGATGAAGTCGGTGTTGATCCGACCGCCATGCTCGGCGAATTCGATGCGCCCCGCCTGGGTGATGCCGAGGTTTGCGCCTTCGCCGATCACGCGGGCGCGAAGTTCGTCGGCGCTGGCACGAAGCGCATCATTGGACGGATCGCCGACGTCGATCTGGCTCTGCGTCGACGCCTTGATGTAGGTTCCGATCCCGCCGAACCACAAAAGGTCGACGGGTGCCTTGAGGATGGCGTTGATCAGGCTCGCCGGTTCGAGCGTCTTCGCATCGATTCCGAGCGCCTCGCGCGCTTCAGCGCTGAGGGCGATCGATTTCTCCGCGCGCGCCCAAACGCCGCCGCCTCTACTGATCAGCTTCTTGTCATAATCGTCCCAGCTCGAGCGCGGCAGATCGAACAGGCGCTTGCGCTCGGCCCAGCTGATCGCCGGATCGGGGTCCGGATCGATGAAGATATGGCGATGGTCGAAGGCGGCGAGCAACCGAAGCGTCTTCGACAAAAGCATTCCGTTGCCAAAGACGTCCCCGGACATGTCGCCGCAGCCGGCGACCGTCACCGGATCCGATTGGACGTCGATCCCCATTTCGAGGAAATGACGCTGGACCGAGATCCATGCGCCGCGGGCGGTGATGCCCATGGCTTTATGGTCATAGCCGTTGGAGCCACCGCTGGCGAAGGCGTCGCCGAGCCAGAAATTGCGGGAAAGGGCAATTTCATTGGCAATGTCGGAAAAGGTCGCAGTGCCCTTGTCGGCGGCGACCACAAAATAGGGATCGTCTCCGTCGTGGATGACCACGCGTTCGGGATGAACGACCCTGTCATTGACCAGATTGTCGGTGACCGAGAGCAATGAACGGATGAAGATGCGATAGCTTTCCGTTCCTTCGGCAAGCCACGCATCGCGGTTGGACATGGGCGGCAGCTGCTTGGGATAGAAGCCGCCCTTGGCTCCAGTGGGAACGATCACTGCATTCTTGACCAGCTGGGCTTTCATGAGGCCCAGAATCTCGGTCCGGAAATCGTCGCGCCGATCCGACCAGCGGATCCCGCCGCGGGCGACCGGGCCGCCGCGCAAATGAATGCCCTCGACGCGAGGGCTGTAGACCCAGACCTCGCGCCACGGCACCGGCCGGGGCAGCGCTGGCACCAGCGAGCTGTTGATCTTGAAGGCGAGCGCTTCGTCGGCCGCGGGCGAGAAGGCATTCGTGCGCACAATTGCGTCGACGAGCGCGCGCCACCGACGAAGAATGCGGTCGTCATCGATCGAGCGAACCTTGGCAAGCGAGCGGTCGAGCTGCTCGGCAAATTGCTCGACTTCATTCTTCCGGCTTTTCGCTGCCGGGTCGTGGGCAGCGACAAACATTCCGATCAGGGCACGGGTGGCGTTCGGCGCACGACGCAATGCATCCACCACGGTCACCAGGCCGAAGCTGCTGCCGGTCTGCCGAAGGTAGCGGAACCAGGCACGCAACCAGACGACGGGCTGCATGTCCAAACCGACGTAGAGCACGAGCTGGTTGAACTCGTCATCCTCGGCTGTGCCGCAGAGCACATTGGCAATGGCGCGCTCGATCTCGTCGGTGCGGGCGAGGATTTGCTCGACATCGGCGCCTTCACCGACCTCGACGCGGAAGTCGTGAATGTAGCCGTTGCCGCCGCTCAGCGCCGTCGGGAATTCCTCAAGGACGCGGAACCCGAAATTCTCGAGCACGGGGACGACATCGGAGAGGGGAATGAGCCCGCCGCGGCGATAGGTCTTGAGCCGCAATTGTTCCGACGGATCGTGCTCGAGCCGAAAGATGCGCACATTCCGGTCATTCTCATCGGCCAGTTGGCACAGCCGAAGGATATCAGCCGCGCCTTCCTCGGCCGCAGTGCGCGCGCGATAGCCGTCGGGAAAGGTGTTGATGTAGGTGAGCGCGAGACGCGTGGCGCGCGGAGCGCCGGCGGCCTGGATCAGCTCAGCTTCGACGGCAGGAGCCCATCCCCTAACCATTTCGACGACCGCTGCGTCGAGCCCTGCCGCGTCCGGCGGGGTCGCAGTCTCGTCGATATATTGGGTGTAGCGAATGAGCGCGAGGTCGCCGTCGCCGAGCTCGACCGACCAGCTGGTTATTTCGCGAGCGACTTCATTCTCGAGCAGCATTGCGATCGCAGTGCGCCGCGCAGTGGTCAGCTCTTCGCGCGGCAGCCAGACGAACGTGAACAGCTGGCCCTTGAGGATCGAGCGCACCTGGAGGAGCGCCGGGCGCGGACGATCGGCGAGCGACATCGCCATCATCACCAGGCCGCGGAGCTCTTCATAATCGATTGCAATGACAAGGTCGCGCGGCAGCGAGGCAACCGCGTGGCGCAGCGCTTTGCCCGAGTGGCCCTTGGGGTCGAACCCGAAGTCCTTGGCGAGCTGGTTCAAGCGTTCGCGCAACACCGGCACGCTCTCCGGCGGAACGCGCAGCGCCTCGCTGGTCCAGAGGCCCGCGTGGACGCCGATGCCGATGATCTTGCCGCCTTGCTCGATTGGAACCACGACGAGATCGAGCGGGACGCGGCGGTGAACGGTGGCTTTGCGCTCAGCCTTTGCCATGAGCGGAACTTCGCCGCCACGTTCGAAGTAGCGCATTGCACCAAGACAACCGCCTTCGTCGGTCGGTGCGCCGGGAATGCTGAAAATGCCAAGCGCGCTCGAGGGCGCTTCATAGGGCTTTTCGACATGATAGCCGAGGAGGGTCATCGCGCCGTCGGCGAACCAATTGAGCAGCGCCGCACCTTCCGGATCGCCGATCGCAGCTGCGTCTTCGCGCATCTTGCCCTGCAGCAATTGCCAGTCGCGAACTGCAAGGCGAACGTCGTTCAGCACGCGCCTGAGGTCGGCCGCGAGCTCCTGCCGCCCGCGAGCGTCAGCACGGTCGAGCTCGAGGTACATCATGGATTCGCGTCGACTCTTGTCGCCGCAGAGCGGCTCGACCCGTTGCAGTTCACCCGCTGAATCGCGGTCGACGCACACGACCGGATGGAGCAATCGGTGGATCGTCAGCTGCCGTGCAGCGACCGCATTGGCGACGGAGTCGACCAGGAAAGGCATGTCGTCATTGACCATGCCGATGCGCATGCGCCGATTGCCGGCTTCGCCGCCGGTGGATTCGATCGCGAGCGCCAGCTCTCCCCGCTTTCGCGTTGCAGCGACCTGGCTCAGAAATTCGGCAGCTTCTCTTTCGGCCTCCCGGCTGAGCCCCTGGGTTTCACCTGGCAACGCATTTCCGGTCAGCGCCTTCCGGATCGACTCGACCAAAGGCGGGTCCAGGCGCGTATGGGCCGTCATGAAAGAAACTTGCTCCGAGGAACTGAGGGGCCGGCCGGGCCTATAGACCCGCGTTCAACGGGCCGACAACCCCGCCCTGGGCGTCAAAGGACGCGGCGGATCGCCCGTTCGACGAGCGCCTCATCGTCGACGATTGCGACTGGCTCGTGGGTTCCATCGGCACCGCGGCGGGTCACAATCACCGCGAATTCCTCTTCAGCCGGAACATCGGCGAGTGAGATTGGCGGCGCGGAGCGAAGCCGGTCACGGGCAATTTCGCTCTTCGTGTCAGCCTTCGCTTGCGGACGACGAGCCTGACGTTCGGCTGCCACCAGGGCCTTGAGCCCACCTGGATGCTTCTGGATGAAATCCTGGAATGCACCGAGGGCGATTTCCTGGCGCTGAGCGAAGGCGAGCGCTGCCGCGAATTCGGTAAGGCGCGCCTTGTCATAGTCGATGCCGAAGACGAGCTTGACGATCGGCGTCATCGGGGCCCGGGCCTGCGCCTTGACGCCCGATTCCTCGAGCAGCTCGGCATATTCTTCGCTGTTGTGCTGGGTGGCGATCGCGAAATCATATGCCAGCGACAGTGCCTTGTAGAGCGCGGCTCGGGTGCGGCCCTCACCGGCCTTGACCGATTCCGCAGTTTCACGCGCCGCCCAGAGCCGGTCGGCAAGGCCGGCATTCTCGTCGAGCTCGACCAGCGCAGCTTCGCCTTCGTCGCCGAGCGGCCCATCTTCCCATGAGAAGTGGATTGGAGGGGCAGCCTCGAACTCGGCCTCGGTAACGTCGGCGGCTTCCTCGCTCGCCGCCTCGGTAACGTCGGCGGGTTCCTCGCTCGCTCCCGCGAAAACCTCGGGGCCGGTCGCGACTGTCGCGACTTCGGTAAGTTCGAGCGCGTCCTCCTCTTCCGCTAGATCGGTCAGCTCGAGCGGCTCTTCCATAATCGATTCCGCCTCAGGCACGGAGAGGGCGCCCGGTTGATCGTCCTCGGGCCAAGTCTCGGGCTCAGCCTCCGCGAACTCGACCACCGGCATCTCGATTTCGGCGGACGCATCCTGGGCGCCCTCGCCCACGCGTTTCCAGTTGATCACGCCGTAGATGAAATCGATCGTGTCGCCGTCTGACGAGAAGGGCATCAGGATTCCGCGGTAGCAGATGCTATCGCTACGCTGGTTTTCAAACTCGGCCTCGAAGCCAACCGGAGCACGGTTGGCGATGATCTGCATGTAGTGGTCGGTGAGGCGCGACAGGAGAGATCGACTGGGGACGTCGGCAATCACCCGCATATCGTCGTCGACGCCGCATTCTTCACGAATCGCCGCGCCGACATAGGGGATTGCGGGATTGTCGCGGCCGCAGGTGAAATCGAGCAGGACACTGTGCGCTGCGAAATCGGAAACGTCCGCCGGCTCGAGATCCTCGATCGAGGGGAAGTCGCGTCCCTCGAGCAGCGACACCCAATAATTATAGGCGCGGACATGCATCCGGCGTTCGTCGGTGCCGATCGCTGCGGCGACGTCGTAGCCCGCCGGCGCGTCGTCCGACGGCAATTCGAAGTCGCTTGGATGCTCGCGGTAACTGTCCATGTCTACGCCTGGGCCCCACTCTCCAGTTCGAAGAGAAAATGGCGGACTGCCGTTACCAAAGCGTTAAGCATAAATGGTTATTGAGTGAGGCGGCGCTTGCGGCTCCCGTGTTGCGCTGATAGTGGGCGCCCGCCTCCTCGAAAGAGCCAAGCCGCTTTAGCTCAGCTGGTAGAGCACATCATTCGTAATGATGGGGTCGCGTGTTCGAGTCACGCAAGCGGCACCATTTTCTTATTTATTACAGTAACTTACGACGTTCACATTCGCGTCGACCACTTGGCCACTCAGCTTTAGTAGGGCCGTTGTAGGACCCGCTAACTCCAATTGAGCGGGCCTCAGTCGGGCAATGAGCGTGCCCCCCGTCGCGAATGCGGGTCTGTTCGCATCGCGCTTCAAATCCAAGACTGCGCCAATCACAGAAGTTGCAGTTTTATTCTGGCAGCTCCGCCATTGCGATTTGACACCTCGCGCACTATGTGATGCGTGATGCGTGATGCAGTTTGGAGATTTTTGGACATGCGCACGACATTGGCCATTGACGACGACGTTCTAGCTGTCGCCAAGGCAATTGCCCAGCAGCAGCATAAGAGCGTCGGTAAGGTCGTGTCAGATCTTGCCCGTCGCGCACTGCACCGCCCTAGAGCGCCTTTATCTCGCAACGGTGTTCCGTTGCTGCCTGTGAGCGATCGGCAAGCCGTCGTCACGCTAGAAACAGTCAACGCCCTGCGTGACGAGCTACCGTGACCTTCTTGCTGGACGTTAACGTCCTCATTGCTCTCATCGATCCCTCCCATATCGGTCATGACTCAGCACATCACTGGTTCGAGGCCGAGGGCAAGACGGGGTGGGCGACTTGCCCCATCACTGAGAACGGCGTCGTCCGCATCGTAGGTAATCCCAAATATCCGAACACACCGGGATCGACGGCTATCGTGACTAAAATTGTAAACGGGCTTCATGCGCTTCCTGGCCATGCCTTCTGGCCCGACGACATCAGTCTGGTCGACGTCGATTGTGTCGATACCGATCAGGTGCTGACCTCGACTCAAGTGACCGACACCTATTTGCTGGCCCTGGCGGTCGTGCACGGCGGCAAGCTCGCGACATTCGACCGCCGCCTGTCGGTCAAGGCCGTGAAAGGTGGGAAGGCGGCCCTCCGCCTCATCGATCAATAGCTCTTCGGAGACGCACTGAGAGAGGGCGACATCGGCAGCGAAATCGCTGCGATCCGCCGTTACTGCCAACCGCATCGAAGTGCCGTTTCATATAGCTGCCATTTGCAATTGGATCGTCGATCCCGCCCCTGAGATCCCCAAGCGTCTGAGGAGCCTTTGTTCGCAACTGGCGTAGCCGGGCATTTGGCCGCTACGGAAACCTCTGGCCAAGTTTGCCACGGTCGAGATTAGTAGGGCCATAGTAGGGCGTGTGCTGCAAGCTCGGTAAGGCCTGTTCTTACGCCTTCCGGCACGACCGACAATGGCGCCTAGCTGAGTTCAGGCTCCTGCAAAGTCGGTACAGCTCGTTCAAATTCAGAGACTTAAATTTCGTAATGATGGGGTCGCGTGTTCGAGTCACGCAAGCGGCATCATTTTTATGTGTCTTTTCAGACACTTCTCAGCCTTTACGAAAGAGATGATCGAGCGATCATCACGAATTAGTAGGGCATGGTGTTGGGCAACCCGGCCTGCGAAGGGCTGATCGGTCGATCGGTCTAGGACTGGATCC
>CBJLMA010000026.1:0-33539 GCA_966424035.1 uncultured Sphingomonas sp.
TTCTCGGAAGCAGGCAATGTCCGCTGTCCAACGACGCTCGTCATGCGTTCGCTAGTGCGTACAGTGGGCATGAAGCATTGAAAGCGGGATTCGATTGGTATCGAGCGTTCCCAAGTGATGCGAGGCATAATGCCCGCCACCAACCGATTGATCTGCCCATCCTCTATTTTCGCGGCGACGCAGACGGCCGCAAGCCCGATCCGTACGTCGAGGGTCTTCGCGTCGCGGGAGCGAACAATGTTCGGCAATACACCCTTCAGGGAACTGCTGAATTCAGCCCTCTTGAAGCCCCCGAGAGGTTCGTGGAAATGATCAGCCGCTTCGCAGTTTCTTGTTGTTCTGAGTCTGCGCTGACGTAGCCGCGCAACGCTAGACTTGGAACGCTGCGGAAGATCCTTCAGGCGCCGTGACTCTGGCGCGGCACGGTGCGAGGCGAAGGAGACACGGTGAACAACCGCGATTTACTTCGGCAGATCGATCGCGAGCTCGTGGAAGCACGTGCGTCTATGGACTTCTGGCGAAAGCAAGTAGGCGCTCCTGATGAGCTATGGCTCGAAGGCCGTCTCATCACTCAGTTCGGCCCGATCCACGGGAAAGCAGACAATTAGCGCCAAGCATCAGGGGAAGTTCAGGCGCTTGAGCAGCGCCGCGAACCGCGGATCCCCGCGGACAGGGTCGAAGAACGGGTCCGCCTTGACGAATGCCAGGCCCGCATCTCGCGCAGCTAGCGCCTTGTTGAGATAGTGGATCGTCGCATCGGCGTCTTTGCGTTGGGCATAAACCTGGGCGTACTGATAATTAGCCGTCTCGGCATACGATTGCTGCATCCTTACGATCAATTCGTCGGACTCTCTTGTATCGCCTTTGAAGGCCGCGATCATCGCGCGCGCGGCCTCGGCTTGCACGCTGTCCGCCGGCAGTTTCGCGAATTCGGCCGCCGCTTCGTCATAGCGGTGCGTCAGGATGAGCGAATAACCCAGGAACCGCCGAGCAGAAGCTTGTGAAGGATCGATTGCCAGCGCCTGGCGGGCTGCGGCGATCGCAGGGGCGAATTGATGCAGTCCGTAAAGCGCCGATGCATTGGTGCCAAAAACCGCCGCGTTCAATGGATCGAGCTGGTTTGCGCGCGATATCGCCTTCATCGCGTCCGTCGTCGGGGCCCCAATCTGGGCGAGGAAGACTCCATAGCTCGCCCAGGTTGAGGCGCTGGCGCCCGGCAAGTTTATGGCAATCCGAATTTCGCGATCCGAATCCTTCAGCCTGAGCTGATTCCTGTAGATGAAGGCCAGCGCCGTGTGGCCCTCCGGCAGCCTGGGCGCGAGCTGGATCGCCCGTTCGGCGGCCGCGGTGGCCTGATCCAGATAGGACACCGTTTCCGAAAGGCTGCTGGTGTAGCTTCCACCATAGGTCGAAAGCAGCGCAGCTTTGCGCGCATAGGCCTTTGCATAGTTGGGATCAAGCTGGATCGCGGCATCCAGCAGCGCGATCGAATGCAGGATTCCCTCGGGACTGCCGTTCGCCCGCGCCGGATCCGCCTGTAAGTAAAGATCCTGCGCCGCGGGGTTGCTGGTTCCACCGAGCTCCAGGGCCGCTTTGCCCACCTGACCCAGCTGGATGCTCAGCGCGTCAGCGACATTCTCGGCGATGCTCGTCTGGATGGCCAGCACGTCGCCGAGGGGGCGATCGAAGGTCTGCGACCACCGCTCGAGGCCGGTGCGCCCATCGACCAGCTGGGTGTCCACGCGAATGATCTGCGGCGAGCGGCGCACGCTTCCCGTGAGGATGTTGGCAACGCCGAGCTTTTGCGCCGCGGTCTTGGCATCGTCGTTGCGCACCGCCTCGGACGAGGTGCGTGCCACGACCTTGAGCTGTGCGATGCGCGCCAGGGCGCTCCTCAATTCTTCGGCGAGGCCGTCCGAAAAATAAGCCTGCGTTGGATCGCCGCTGAGGTTTGCGAACGGGAGGACTGCAATACTGCCAAACGCGGCAGCCGCGGAGGGCTTGAGCAACTCCCAGGCGCCGATACCCGCGACCGCCACCGCCGCGACACCGGCTCCGCCAGCAATGGCCATGCGGCGGGTGAGCTTCGATCCTGCAGCGAAAGCCGGATGATCGGCAATCTCCTTGCCTTCGAGGCGGTGGCGGACGGCGGCGACAAGGGCGAGGAAACGCGGGTCATTGGCGTTCCCCTTCCAGCCGGTGAGCGAAATGGCCTGCATCTCGCGGAAGCCCAAAGGCAGGCGGACATTGTCGATGGTGATCGGCAGGTAACGGCCCGATTCTTGCGCCTGGCCGGCCTCGTCGCGAACGAAACGTCCCTCAGGGCTGACTGTGCGCTTGCTCCAAGCGACGATCACGCATTTGGCGGAGTCGAGATGCTGTTCGATGTCCTCGCGCCAGTTGCTGCCGCCGCCGATTTGCTGGTCCCACCAGACGCTGAAGCCTTCGGCTTTCAGCGCGTCGACGAGCGGAACCAGTCGTTTGCGGTCTTCGGCCTTGTAGGAGATGAACAGGTCAGTCGCTGGTCCGTGCACCGCAGCCCCCCAGCCAATGTGTCGGCATCACGACTGTGGTCCGAAGGTTGTTGATTAACAAGCAGCTTGTGGTGCGAGTGTTTGCCTGACAACCAATTCACTTGAAACGGTGGGAAAGCACATTCCGCACGCTTAATCCTGGGCGCGAGGCGTTCTAATGTAAGGTAGGATTTATGTAGGCGCGCGATGACACGCGAACTCATGGATGGATATCCAGCTGCCGACGGCCGCGAGCGGATCGGCCGATTTCTACGTCACGCCTTTCCGCTCCGACTGAGTTCATTCCCAGAGTTGCTGATGGACCTCGAAGCGAAGGAACGAGTAGAGGCTTCGTCTCGTCGCTGAGTACCGCCACCGAACAACCGTAAACGCCTGAATTGCCTGCTTGGATTCGCAAGCGGATCAACTCAAATCACCCAGCTCAGCAAAGTTTCTCACGGAGCACCCGAATGAGATCCCAGACACGGTAAGGTTTTCGAAGAAACGTACCTTCGTCGGGGAGCTGGCGCTTTGGTATTGATCTTCTGGCTGACGTGACGATCAACTCAACGTCTGGCCGAGCGTTATGGACGCGCTCAGATAACTCAATCCCGTCCATTTGCCCGCGCAGCTCGGCATCCGTGAAAAGCACCTTCACCTCAGGATGATCTGCGAGGAGACCCAGGGCCTCGTCAGAGTCCGAGGCTGCAATGACATGCCATCCAGCATTCCCGATGATCGCAGTTGCCACGCGACGAACCAGCGGCTCATCTTCGACTACGAGGACCGTAGGATTATCCTGTGTCACTGACTCTCATCTGTTGCTGCATCATTAGAACGCGTGAGAATGAGTCACGGGCCCCTCATCATTGACTGGTATTTCCATCCGATTTGGGATCGAAATCTGCCGCTACTTTAGTCGTGCAATCACCGCGTCGGTTCCAGCTTCGATACGGGCGGGCAGATTGCCATTGCGGAACTGCGGCAACATCGATTTGTCGATGACCCCCTGACAGACTTGATGCGCCAGCGTTTTCTCAAGTCCATAATCGACGGCTATGCGAACCTTTCGCTCGTTTGGACCTACGAGGAGCAATACGCCATCGTTGTAGCCTCTACGACCGACGCTCCAGCCATTCGCCAAATCCCGGGCGAAGTCGGCAATGTCGCGACCGCCCATGAAGGGACGGTGGCGTTTGGTGCTTTGTGACGCGGTCAGGCGCTTGGCGGCCTGGAAAGGCCGCCTCCATGTTGCCGGAATGACAGGGCCCGACGGCGCCGGCTGTTTAGACAGGACGGAGCATGCGCCGCTCGATCGCCAACCGCAGCTGAAGCGAGATCCAGACGCCCGCGGCGCCGATCGCGGCACCAGCAAGAACGTCCCGAGGATGATGCTTCTTGCTTTCTATCCGAGCCATCGAGATCGCTGCAGCCAGGCCATAGCAGAGCGCTCCTATCTTGCCGGGGTATTCACGTTCGATGATCATCGCCGCGGCGACGCATTCGGCGGCATGTTCTGACGGAAAGCTCTTGTTGTCTTCGCCGTCCGGCCGTTCTTCGGGAACTGCAATCTTTAGGGCCTTCGTGAGCACCTTGATGGCTAGAAAGCATGATAACGAGCCTAGCCGTGCGGGGATTGCTCCTTCGCGCTTGGGCAGCGCGGTGGCGGCGCCGACCAGAATGGCGCGGCCGGCATCCGCAAACCGGTCCCAGGCCTCGCGTTTCTTGTGACGCCTGCTCGCCATCTTCAGAAATGATGGGTGCAGACTGCCAGAAGAAGGATGATCGGGATCGGAACGCCGATCAGCCACAGGAGCACAGAACGCATACGCCTCCTCCTTTTCAAACTGTTGGCTGCAGCAACAATCTATTCAGCTGAGGATGGTTCCGGTGCCGTGATGAGGTCGGCACCTGCCGCCTGAGGCACAAGAAGGCCCGGCACGGCGGCCGGGCCAAGTTTATCCTTGAATACGGGGCGCTCGTCCTAGTCGTCGTTGTCGTCGCCAAGAGTCTCGCGTGCCTCGTCCTTCATGCTGCCCCAGCTGTTCTGAAGCTTGCCTTCGGCCTGCTCGGCCCGACCCTCGTGTTTCATTTTCTCATCACCGAAGAGCTTGCCGGCCCCTTCCTTGATTTTCCCGCCAGTCTGCTTGAGGCTTCCCTTGGTCCGATCATCGTCGATCCCGGCAGTTGTGCCTTCGTCGTGCCTGTCATGGTCGTTCATGGCTTTCCTCCAAGCTTGTCGAGGCGAAAACGCATCAGCTGAACGTTAGTTCGGAGCTTTGGCTTTTGGTTTAGGTAGTCGATCGCGGACCTCAGTTCCCACTCTTCGTCACTTCTTCTTGAGAGTTGCGTCGGCTTTCCTGTCGATTTTTGCTTCCTCCCGCTTCGACATGCGACCGGCTTTGACGGCCTGACTGGCTCGCGCCTTGGCGTTCCGGGCATGGGATGCGTCCTCAACGGGGTAAGCCCGCTTCCCGGGTTCAGCGAATTTGCTTTTCGGCAGCTTGTTTCTCTCTGATGATGACAGCTTGGCCATTGCTCTCTCCCTTCCGCCTCTAAACGCTTTCGAAGGATTGGCAGGTACGTCGCGATTGTCAGGGCAGCAATGGGTGACGGGTGGACGCCCCCCGACGGCATCGATGTGCCAAATTGGTGGTGTTGAGTCACCGCTTGAGAGGGAGGCGAACGAGGGAACGCTGGCGCAAAGGCGGCGGAGGAAGTAGCTTCCCTGCTATGCCCGATTCCGGGCCTTCAGGGGGGCAAGGATGGCTTGGAAGATCGGTGCAGCGATTGTGGCTGCGGCAATGGCGACGGCAGCCTCAAAGCCGGTATATCAGCCGATACCGGTGCAGGGTGTCCGCCACTACACCTACCAGGTGATCCAGACGATCAACGGAACGACGCACAAGGGCTATCGCACCAATTTCGACATTGAGAGCAAAGGCGGCGAGCTGTTCGCAATCGTCCGCAGCACGTCGGAGCTGGACGGAGATAGCTGGAAAGCGGTGACGCCGGACGCGGCCTGCAGAAAGGCGATGAATGGGGGTGCGGACAACATCGCTCGCGTGAAGCTCTACCCGCTCGGCAGCAATGCCCACGATCTCGGCGCGTCCTTCCTCGATCTGTGCGCGCCGCCGGCGGTCTTCTTCCCGCTTACCGATATTCTCAATGCGACGATGGTGCCGCTGCCCGGCACATTCAACGCGACCAAGTTGCGCAAGGTCGGGGACCTCGTTCCGTTCGCCGGCTTCGAAGCTGCCTTCGCTCGTGCTGGCGAGGCCATCCACGAAACCACGGACGGCGGCGACGTTCGGCTCGCGGCGCTCGATGACGGAAGAGCAGCAATCGAGTGGCGGCCGCGTGAGGCGAAGCTCTCGACGAAGGACCAGACGCCACGAGGGCCGATGACCCTGGACGGCACGGAGGCCTGGTCATTTCGGGTTGAACTCGACCGGCGCACCGGCGCGATCGAGCACGCCTCGACGATGAATGACGACTTGGATCTCAAGATTGTCGGTGCGCCAGACAGCGTCCCGCACATCCGGATCGCGCGCGCGGTGACCATCCAGCGTCAGTAGAAAAGCGTTTGCAGATCCTCAGACGGCGATCGCGTCGAGAGACACCCACACTAGGCTCATGAGCCGGTCATCGTCGGATAGGCAGGGATGGTTTCTGGAGTGGTCCGACACGGTTGTCGGATGCTGCCATCTGTCCGGCTTCTGATGCAGCGATGATGAGTGCTGCGAGCCTGTATGGGAGTTCGCGGACCGGATCCAAATCACCCTGAGCGTACTTGGATAGCACGGTGGAAAGCCCTGGTTCTTCCGGCCCCGTCTCACCGACTGTTGTGCCATACTCTCCTTCGATCACTTGTGCCGTGGCACCCTCACGAGCCGCTGCAGGAGTTCACGCTGCAGCGACTGGAGCTCTGTAATCCTCTCCTCTGGCAAGCACCGCCCAGACGTGGAAAAGCGGACCTTGCCGAACAATAGGCGAATGCGCGATTGGCACACACATGAAGCGGCTGGCGCTCGCGGTCCTTTTTGTCTCGATGTGCCTAGTCCACCGTCAGGACGCCCGCTGAGGCGGCAGCCTCGCGTGCTCAGTCCAACGCAAGGATTGAGCACGTCATCCTCTCCACCAGCGACGGCGCGTCAATTTATGCGGACGTTTACGGAGCAGGCGACCGTGGATTGGTCCTTGCTCACGGCGGGCAGTTCACGAAGGAAAGCTGGCGGCCCCAGGCAGAACAATTTGCGCGTGCGGGATTCCATGTTCTCGCATTTGATTTTCGGGGTTTCGGTCAGTCACGCGGACCGGGCGATTCCGACATGGACACCGCTCCTATGCACCTCGACGTGCTCGCGGCGGTTCGATTTCTTCGGAAGGAAGGCGCGAAAAAGATCGCGGTCATAGGCGCCAGTTTTGGCGGCAGCGCAGCCGCGGATGCCTCGATTATGTCTCCGCAAGGCGAGATCGACCGGTTGATCCTGCTTGCTGCTGATGGCAGCGGGCCGGCAGAGAAAATCAAAGCTCCGCTGCTGGAAATTATTGCTCGTGACGATACGAATGAAGATGGACCACGTCTTCCAGGCATCCGCGCGTGGTTCAACAGGGTCCCAAAGCCAAAGAGGCTCATCGTCCTCGATGGCTCCGCGCATGCGCAGTTTCTCTTTCAGACCGGCCAAGGCGGGCGCGTCATGCCAGAGATCCTTCGCTTCCTCCGCTAACGTCAGCAACGGGTGAAGCTGACACTAGCGACTCTGTCGGGCTGAGCGAGAAACTTGATCTCACGCTCGTCGGCGGCTTTGGTCTGAACTCAAGCCTCGAGGGCAGCGTCGGAATGAATTTGGAAGGGACTGAAGCCTTTTTCGCCAAGATCCGCACTTATGCGGACTTGTCGACTGAAGGAGAGCAAGCCTGGGCTCGACTGCTGCGACCCAAAGCGTACGAGCGAGGATCGCACCTCATCCGAGAGGGTGAAGTGCCCCGGACCTACGCCTTCGTCGTCAAAGGTCTCTTCTATCAGCATTACACCGGCCCGGACGGTGACATGATCGTCAAATACTTCTTTCCGGAGAACCGCATTGCTGCGTCGGTCAGCGCAACTCTTGCTCGTAAGCCGAGCATCTTCACGATCACCGCGATCGAGGACAGCACGGTCCTCGAATATGACTTCGCAGCCTTCAAGAGGCTGGTGTCCGGACATCCCGACATCGGCTCCTTCTACATCCGCTACATGGAGCAGCATTGGATTATCGAAAAGGAACCCTTCGAGATTTCGATGCGCCACGATGACGCGCTGAAACGCTACCGCGACTTCATCCGGACCGCGCCTGACCTGCACCGTCGCCTTAAACAGCAGCATATTGCCGCCTGGCTCGGAATAACTCCCGAAAGCCTCAGTCGACTGCGGCGAAAGATTGCGATCGGTCCGCGTACGGCTGACTAGGTTCATTTCCTACCAAACATCAATTCTCCGAAGGAGACGCTTGGTTACTCCAGGGACTGCAAGCACCGCGGGAAAGCTGACGGCTCTGCAACGAACAGGAGAGTAACATGAGCAAGATTATCTTCGTGAACCTTCCGGTCAGCGACCTGACCAAATCTAAGAGCTTCTACGAACGACTCGGCTTTTCGAATAACCCGGATTTCAGCGACGAGACCACTGCCTGCATGGTCGTCAGCGAGACGATCAACGTCATGCTTCTCAGCCACGAAAAGTGGCGGACTTTCACCAGCCGGCCGATTCCGCCGGCTTCGTCATCCGAAGTTATGCTGGCGATTTCATGCGATAGCCGCAGCTCCGTCGATGCTATCAACTTGGCTGCTTCGTCGAACGGCGGGACTGCCGACATCAATGCCGTGCAAGACCTCGGGTTTCTCTACAACAGGAGCTTCGCTGACCCCGATGGCCACGTCTGGGAGGCGGTGTTCATGGACATGGCCGCCGTGCCGGAAAATTGACCTCGGGAGCGGAGGTCTCCTTCCAGGGAGGCCTCCGCTCCTTCGGCCTCAAACTCTGCGCGGCACAGATTGTGCAGCCGTTGCGGCAGCTTTGAGTTGGAAAGCTGTGCATTAGGCAGAGGTTCGTCTCGCAGCACCGCAAACAGCCGTTGGAAATATGTTCGGGGATTCCGTATACGTGCCGCCGCCGAATCGATGTGACGCGTGCGGTTTTGCCGCGCAGGCGTTCTCGTGTGGCGATGCCTCTCGCGTCCCCGTTGGGGGCATCCGACATGGCTCACTTAGCTCTTCTCACGACCCGCAACTGGCGACCGGCCAGCAAAGCCGCTGCCTTGGTCTCTATCGCCGTTATCACCGGAGCGCCGTCGCCCTGCCCGCTTTGCCCGGTCCCATCAATTCCTAAGGTGCAGCTGGATATCCTGCTCCTCCCGGGCGCGCCCCCCGTCGAGCATACCCCTATCGATGTCCCGTTTAGCATGGTCGTCTCGCCCGGCACCGGCGGCATTCGCCCGACAAAGGACCTCGCCGTTTGCAATGCGGACGGCTTCGAGTGCGTTCCGTTCGATCATGTGACGCCGGAATGGACCAGCCCGCCCGGCACCAAGCTCCACATGAATGCGCCGGCCGCCGGCAAGGCGGCGGCGATCCGCCTTGTCGCATGCATCGCTGCGCGCGACGCCAATTCGGTCCTGTCGTGCGGCCGCGAGCTGGCGGTGGGCCAGAGGAATACCCCGGTCGCGATGCGCTTCGGCGTCTTCCTCGACAGCTTTACGATCTTGCACACCCGGGCGCACATCAAGGACACGGTCTGGTACGGGTTCGCCGGACAGTCCGATAACGAACCTAGGTTGTTACCGGGGCGCTGTCTTACGAAGCTGGCGGGGTTCGTTTCCGACGCGCGCTGCTACGGACTGATTGAGGTCGGTGACCGGTCGGACGGCACCTATCCCTTGAGCAACATCAAGATCGGCGATTTTCAATGGGTTCCAGGTGGTCCCAACCGGCTGAAGCTTGCTGTCATGACCCTGAATGCCGGATCGCCGCTCGGCCCAAGTGCGGAGACTGCGCAATCGACCTTGCCCATGCTGGTCGGCCAGGTCGCCAGCCCGGCCCGCACCATAGCGCACGACTTCACCGGGGAGCTTAACGCACTCCTTGGCTGGCGCGGCTGCGACGGGCCCACGGCGGCGTTTGCGATCACCCTCAACAGCATCGACGTCGACGGGCTGACGCGGGCAAACGGCTTATCGGCCATTCCGCCGCAGCAGGTTTTCGTGGTGCCGAGCGAGGTCGGATGCGGGGCGAGCTCGAAGTACCGCGTAAACCTGACCATCAGGAGATCGAGCTGGCAGCCGCCGCACTAGTCTGCCCACAATGACACGACCGGATTGGAGAGAGCGCCCGGCGCTATCCTAGCGGCGGCTTTGGGTGCCATTGGCCCAGGTCCCCCTGGTTCGGTAGAGAGCGGTGTCTTGACGGCGCAAGCTTGCATCCACACCGAGAGAGGCGCAGCCTCCGGCCCTTACGGGGGCGCGGCATGGCGAAGCTCTTTCTCAGCTATTCGCGGAAAGACGAGGCAAAGGCTCGCCGCTTCACGCAGTGGCTGGAACGCGAAGGCCACGACGTCTGGCGGGACGAAGAGGATATCGGTGGCGGCGCCAGCTTCTCATCCGAGATCGAAAAGGCCCTGAAAGAGTCCGACGCGGTGCTGGTCCTGTGGTCGGTCCACTCCGTTCAATCAGCGTGGGTTCGCGACGAAGCCGGGTTCGGTCGTGATGCGGGCAAGCTCATCCCATTGTCCCTCGACGGAACAGAGCCTCCGCTCGGCTTCCGCCAATTCCAGTCGATCAACCTGTCGCGGTGGAAAGGGCATCGCGAACCGCCGGATGCCGGTCGTGTCCGGAACGCGATCGCGAGGGTCTCGGATCTCCCGCAAATAGGGGGAGGCTCGCAGCCGGCCGAAAGATCCGGTTGGCGAGAGACTCTGTTCGGAGAGCCTCTCTTGGTCGGCGGCCTTTTCGCCGTGGCGTTGGCAGCGGCGCTTGCTCTTTTCCTTTGGCGACCCTGGTCAAGCAACGAGCAGATCGCCATTGCCGTGGTGCCGTCGTCCGGATCTCCCGATCCGAAAATGGCTGCCGATTATGCCAACCTCGCCGCGGCAGACTTGGCTGCGTCCCTGCCAAGGCGGTTCGACCGTGTGACAGTGATCGCACCCGCCGACGCCAATGGCCGGAACGCCGCTTACACGATGAAAATATCCACCGATCCGCATGGCGCAGGCGCGAACGCCACGCTGACCCTTTCGGACGAGGACGGCGGCGCGACGCTCTGGTCGCGCAACTGGAGCGTGGAAAATGCGACGGCAGCTGACCTCAAGGCGGCAGTGTCGGCATCGGCGTCTAAGGCGGCATTCTGCCTGACCAGCGCAAGGGGTGGCAGGCCACGCCTGACCCAACCGGCGCTGGGGCTGTTTCTCAGCGGATGCGCCGAACTCGGCGAAACGAACGAATCAAATCGAGACTTCGAAGCGGCGTTCGAGCGGGTCACCAAGTTGGCCCCCGAATTCGGGCCCGCGTGGGGTTATCTGGCACTTAGTCGATCGTGGATTGCGGAGGGCCTCCCGGACAGTTCGCCAGCTCGCGCCGCTGCGGTGCAGAGTGCACGCGACGCCATTAGGATTGCCCGAAAGCTGAACCCCAACAGCGCGATGACCTACGATGCCGAATATCATCTTACCAATGGCGATACCTTCCGGGCGCTGCAGGTCCTTGAACAGGGCGCGAAGATCGACCCGGACGACGGGCGTGTACAGATGCATCTTTCGGAAGAGTACCGGTTCGTCGGACGAATGTCGGATTCGGTCCAGGCGGCGGAAAGAGGGATCGAGCTGGAGCCGGGATCGACCTATTCGAGGTCGCAATACATTCTCGCGCTGATCTATTCTGGAAAGTTTTCGAAAGCGCAGGCCGACGTTGCCGAGGCTCGAAGGAAATGGCCGAACGACCAAAACATCGACTTCGCCGATTTTTCATTTCAGTTTCGATACGGGGACGCGCGTGAGGCGCTGGGGCTGTTGCCCCGCATCACGGACGCGAGCGATGCTGAAATGGCCCCCACCCGCAAGGTGATCGCTGCTCGGCTGGACCCCACGGCGGCGAAAATCGACGACGCGATCGCGGCCTTGGAGAGCCAGTCGTCAAATAACCAGGATGCGCGGAACCGGGTTCTCCTCGCTTTGGCTACTTTTGGCCGCACTGCCCAAGTCTACCAGTTGCTCGAGAACCCCCAATTCCAACCGGCGATCGCGAAAGACGAATTGTTCAGGCCGGAATTCGCTCCAGTCCGGGCGGATCCGCGATTCATGCAGGTTGCCGCCAGCCTCGGCTTGGTGCGCTATTGGCGGCAGACTGGATATTGGCCCGATTTCTGCACTAGCGAGCGGCTGCGTTACGACTGCAGGGCCGAGGGGGCGAAATATCGGAATTAGGTGTGCCCGGCGCGCTGTTCTAACTTTGGGCTGTCGATTCAATCGGTCATCGCAACACACGCTTCAGGGGAAGTTCAATCGCCTGAGCAGGGCCGCGTAGCGCGGGTCGCCGCGGATCGGGTCGAGGAATGGGTCATTCTTGAGATAAACGAGCCCTGCATCTTTCGCTCGTATCGCATTCTCGAACTCGGTGAAGGCACGCTCCCTGTCACCGAGCTGAGCGTAGATTTCGCCATATTGATAGCTGTCGGTCGCACCCATTTGCTGCCTCAATTGCGCGGTCATGCGCTCGGCGCCGGAGCGATCCCCTGTTCGGGCGGCAAGGAGTGCCAAGCGCGCCAACTTGAACGGATTGCCAGCTCCGATCGCCTCATATTCGGCCTTGGCCCGCGCCGGCTGCCCGAGAAGAAGGAAAGCATCGCCGACATATATGTGCGTGTTACGGCGTTCAGGCGCCAGCGCCAGCGCCTTGCGCCCCAAATCGATAGCTTCTGCATAGCGTCGCGCGAGGGTGAGTGCTTCGCACTTGACGTAAAAGAAGCGTGCATTCAGCGGATCGAGCACTATCGCGCGATCGGCGAGCTGCGATCCTTCGGCGACGCTACCGAACCAAGCGAGACTCCGCGCAGCATAGGCCAAGACATCTGGATCATTCGCAGACAGGGCGACCGCCTTTTCGGTTTCGCGCAATGCGCTCGGGAAATCGAGGCGACCATGCGCGATATTGGCAAGCGCCATGTGCGCCGAGCCAAGCCTTGGGGCGAGCGCCACGGCTCTTTGAGCGGCGGCACCCGCTTGGGCGAACTGGTTGGCAACCTCGGCCGGAGTCGGTGCGTAATTGCCCGCCAGGTCAGAAAGCGCACTCGCTTTTAGGACGTAAGCGTCCGCATAGTTTGGATCGCGGGCAATTGCGGCATCTGCAAGCGCGAGGATCTTGCCAAACGTGTCAGCGCTGGTGGACTGGCGCAACAAGTTCCGGGCCTGCAGGACCAAATCCTGCGCGCCGCTGTCCCCCGTCCCGCCCAGCGTCAACGCCGCGCGGCCCCGCTGCCCCAATGCGATGCTCAGCGCGGACGCGACATTCTCGGCGATGTCGGTCTGGATCTTGATCTCGTCCCCCGGCGCACGGTCGTAACTCTGCTGCCAATGCTCGACGCCGTCCGAGCCGCTGACGAGCTGCGTCTCGACGCGGAGCGTCGCGGGCGAACGGCGTACGCTTCCGGTCAGGATATTGGCGACTACGAGCTTCGATGCGGCGGTCTTGGTGTCCAAGTTCTTGACGGCATCGCATGAGGCCTTGCCGATCACCTCCATGCCGACACGCGACAGCGAGGAGCGAAGCTCTTCGGCAATGCCTTCGGCGAAATAGGCCTGACCCGGATCACCGGAGAGATTGTCGAAGTCCATGACGGCAATGCGCTTGGCATTGGCCGCGGTGGGTTTGAGCAGCAGCCAGCCGCCGCCTGCGGCAGCCAATGCTGCGACTCCCGTGCCTCCCACGATGGCTGTGCGCCGGTCGATGCGCGCGCCCTTTGGGACGACCAAATTGCGCGGGATCTCCTTGCCTTCCAGCCGGTGCCGGATGGTCTCGCAAAGAATCTTGAACCGGGGATCCTCGCGCTTGCCCCACCAACTCGAAAGGTCGAGGGCCTGGACCTCGCGGAAGCCTAGCGGCGGGCGGACATTGTCGATGGTGATCGGCAGGTACTGGCCGGCCTCTTGCGCCTGGGCGGCCTCGTCACGGACAAAACGCCCCTCCGGCCCGGTACTGCGCTTGCTCCATACGACTATGACGACCTTGGCCGCGTTTAGATGCGCCTCGATCTCGTCGCGCCAGTTGGTCCCGCCCCCGATATGCTGGTCCCACCAGACGCTGAAGCCCTCGGCCTCGAATGCCTCAACCAACGGGATGAGGCGCTTTCGCTCTTCGGCCTTGTACGAGATGAATACGTCCGATGCCGACGCCTGCATGCCGCCCCACCCCCGTGTGTCGGATCGTCGACATTTACGGCAAGCTAAGCCGATAACAAAGATTACAAATTGAGGGGCGGGGTGTGAGCTACGCTAATGGCAGGGAATGGGTCGGAAGCTGCCGCTAGCTATGTAGCTCAAACTGTGGGGATCGGATCCAGCTCACTAGCCTAACGAGCGACGGCTTGCGGGTGGCGCTTTCGAAAACTTCGATGCCCGCGATGGGCGCAAGGACGGCCCCGCTAATTCGCTGAGGCTAAGAACATCAGCTTGCCGCGCGCTTGCCAAAAAAGTGTGCTGCGAATGTCTCGGGGTTCTCGACATGCATACCCAAGCCTTTGATCCCGCAGACGCTGCTGATCTCGTCGAAAATATTTGTCCCCGGAACGGCTGTGGCGGCCGGGTAACCAACCTGTCGATGGAGAAGCCTCTGATTGTAGAGCGAGACTATTTCATCGAACCGATAGCTCATTGCTGAGCAGTTTGCAGTCACCTTCGCGATGACGCGGTTCATGCTGCCCGTACGGTGATCAAAGAATGTCGACCCTGTGAAGGACACTTGCCCGTGGCCGCCACTGACCGAAGAGACGTCCACGAATGCAAGGCTGGTGCCGTACCGCGTCAGACGGATAGCAGATAGCCGCCAGTCCGATGCCAGAGCCGGCGACGTCGTACAGAACAGGAGGGCCGCAAGGACCGCTCTCAGGGGGTGTCGCAATGTCTTGTTCCTTGATCTCATGGTGATCGGCCTCTGACCTGCAGCCCGCCAATTCCGCTGCGCTGGAGAGCACCCTGCCAGCTGATGATCTCCTCCATCGCAAGGGCATAACGCGCAGGGCTTCCTCGAAGGTCGGAAGCCCGCCACGAACTGCCGCCACGACTTCGGCCTTTCGGCGCACGGTCCAACGTTGGCGGGAGGCAGGCGGTCGAGCGCAAGCTTTTCACCGAACGGGCCGATCACGTGACCGATAGTCTCAGGCACGGCGACGCTCCATCATTGAGTCGCCCGTCGCCGTAAACTGGCGCTTCGGTCCCGGACCTTCGGCCGGCTCCTCGGGCACCAGATAGCTGGCTGCGTGGCTCCGCCCCCTGTCGGTAACGGCCTGCATCCGCCTGGCCGCGGCCACTTCCTCCGGCGATGCCGGCTCATCTTTGCGTTTGGAAAACCTCATCAGCGGTGCTCCGTCCAAAGCCACCGCCACGCCGCTCTTGTCGGCTATCCGACATTAGTTGACGAAATACGAACGAGGCGCGTTCTCTGATTGCTTCGCAAGTGCGAGAAAGACTCGCGGATGCGGGACGCGCGACTCCTCAAGCTTCCAGCGTTTGCGTCGATCCAATCTTCTCCAGGCAGATGCACGCGAAGGCGCGCAGAAGCATCCAGTTCGGATCGCAAACGTCTGTCCATCGGCGCTTCAGGCGAGCGCCCCGTTAACCGAGCGTTTAACGTTTTCGAACTTTCAGAGGTAGTTAGCTTTCGGAAACCCGGCCGAAATCGTCATCGAAGAATGTCTGCTTCTCTCAGCAGGTATCTT
The DNA here is from genome assembly GCA_966424035.1 of uncultured Sphingomonas sp. Classification (GTDB taxonomy): domain Bacteria; phylum Pseudomonadota; class Alphaproteobacteria; order Sphingomonadales; family Sphingomonadaceae; genus Sphingomicrobium. Next base: position 15,474 of record CBJLMA010000026.1, read on the forward strand.
TTCAACAGTCCGCGGAATTGTGCACATCGGCGATCGAATGCGCCCGATGTGGTCAGTGATAAGCGACGCCATCCCTCGCTCTGGAGAAGCCCAGTTACGCGGCTGTTCCGAACAGCTGCTCGAACGCTGCCCGCCCACTCGCCCAGGCTCCGTGGACCGTAGCGTAATCGCTTTCGGAACAGGCTTCGCCGGCAAATGCGATCGGTCCATCGACGGGTGCGCACAGGGACGACCGAGCATGATGACCGCCCGGTCGCGCATAGCTGTAGGAGCCGCGGATGAAGGCGCGATTCTTCCAGTCGGAATAAGCAATCGGGCTTAGGCTCCGGGCAAATTCGGATCCGAGCAGGGCGCCGAGCTCCTCGCGCGCACTGGCGGCAAGATCGCCGCCCCTGGCACTGTCCAGCCAGTCGCCGCCGAAAAATGCCTCTATCACCGGCATTGCCAGCGGGCGAAGCATATAGCTGCCGGTTTCGGCCGAGTGCGGATTGCCGATGAGATGCGCATTGGCCGGGACGCTGTCCGGCTTCGAAGAGGTGAGGAAGAGCTTTTCGACTCGCCCGAGCGGGAGCTGCGACGCGGCATGAAGATGGTCGTCGACCGCAAGGGGTAACTGAATGTCTCCCGACGCAAGCACATTTGTCGGCACTGCAAGGATCGCATGACCGCACTCGACCATGCCATCGCTCACGCTCAGGCGAACTGTCCCTCCGGTCCAATCGACCCGGCCGACAGGCTGGTTCGTGCGGACGTCCAATCCGTCTGCAAGCCTCGACAGAAGGGTGCCGTACCCGCCGGGCAATCGCCAGTTGGTCGAGTCCGATCCGTCCCAATAAGCAATGAAGTCCTCGGCGGACGTGTTGGCGAGGCTCGTTCCATTGAGAAAGCCGTTCAGCGCTTCGAGAAAGCCGTTCCACTCGTTGCCAGGCTGGAGAGCATTGCTTGCGCGATCATCGGCCACACCTCCACGCAATCTCTCGGCAAAGGCTTCCATCTCAGCCCAGGACCGCGCCTGGGCGTCCTTCGAATAGCCAAGATCGCCGAACTGGTTCCGCCAAGGCGTCGGCGCACGATCGATTGCGACGCCGAGTTGCTCGGCAAGCGGCGCAAGCGGATTTCGATCCGCTGAGTGCATCCATGTCGCGCCAAGATCGAGCGCGCATTCGTGCCAATCTCTGGTGAACGCTCGTCCGCCGATCCGGCCTGAAGCCTCGAGCACCATATGGGTCAATCCATGCTCGCGCGCCAACCGCGCAGCGGCAATGCCCGCAGCGCCGGCTCCGACGATCGCAACATCGATCATTCGGCGGCTGCCAGGCGCTCCAGGACCGGTCCGCCGCGCCAGCTGGGCATTGGCCTGTCGCCGATCGCCACCTCGACCGCAGCGCGGGCGAGCAGCCGGGTCGAATCGATGACCGGCAGCGGCGATACGTCCTGCGTGATGAGCAGTGGAATCTCGGTGCAGACGAGCGCCACGGCGTCGCAGCCCTCGCCCGCGAGTTTGTCGATGATGCGAACGTAGGCGTCGCGGGCTTCGTTCGTGAACATGCCGAGACAGAGCTCGCCGAAGATGATGTCGTCGACGGTTCTTCGGTCACGTTCGTCGGGGATGGCCCAGCCGATGCCGCGGCGGCCGAGCGCTGCTGGATAGACCGGTCCGGTCATGGTCCATTTTGTGCCGAGGATGCCCACCTTCGAGCGGCCATCCTGCTGGGCCTGGTCGGCCACGACTTCGGCGATGTGCAGGCAGGGAATCGGAAATGGCTCGCCCGGAGCCTCCAGCGCGATGTGCGCCGTATTGTCGGGGCAGATGAAGAAATCCGCGCCTGCCGAAGCGAGTTTCGTTGCATCGCGGACGAACGCTGCGCGAAGCGCTGGAAGGTCGTTGGCTTCCCAGGCGTCGAGCAAGCCGGCCATGCCGACCCCGGTCATCGTAATTTCGGGATGCATGTGGGGACCGAGCCGCCGCACGCCCTCAAGCCAGGTCTCGCGATAGCAGAGCGTCGCCCCTTCGGCGCTGTGCGCGAGAATCCCGACCTGCTTCATTCGACAGTCACGCTCTTCGCCAGGTTGCGCGGCTGGTCGACGTCCGTGCCCTTCAGCACTGCGACATGATAGGCGAGCAGCTGCACCGGCACGGCATAAACGAGGGGCGCGATGAGCGGGTGAACCCGGGGCATTTCGATGGTCGCGATGCACCCCTCCCCGGCCTCCGCAATGCCCTTTGAGTCGCTGATCAAAACGATCTTGCCGCCGCGCGCCCGGACCTCCTGCATGTTGCTGACTGTCTTTTCGAACAGCGGGCCCGATGGGGCGAGCACGATTACCGGAACCTTGTCGTCGATGAGCGCAATGGGTCCGTGCTTCATTTCGCCGGCGGCATAGCCCTCGGCGTGGATGTAGCTGATCTCCTTGAGCTTGAGCGCGCCCTCGAGCGCCATCGGATAGTCGGGGCCGCGGCCGAGGTAGAGCACGTCGCGCGCCGGAGCGATCAAATGCGCCATTGCTGCAATATCGTCGTCGTGACCGAGAGCGGCATTGAGCGCCGCCGGGGCTTCCTGGAGATGGCGCACGATCTCGGCTTCCTCGTCGCGGCCCAGCCGCCGCTTGCACCGGGCGACATAGGCCGAAAGCGCCGCCATCACCGCGAGCTGGCAGGTGAAGGCCTTGGTCGAGGCAACGCCGATCTCCGGCCCGGCATGGGTCGGCAGCAGGAGATCGACCTCGCGCGCCATCGAGCTCGTCGGAACGTTGATGATCCCAGCCGTCCTGACGCCGTTCGACTTCATGTGACGAAGCGCCGCAAGCGTGTCGGCGGTCTCGCCCGATTGCGAGATGACGATGCCAAGCGTGTTCGGCAGCAGGACCGGGTCGCGGTAGCGAAACTCGCTTGCGACATCGACTTCGACGCGGATTCCGGCAAAGCGCTCGATCCAATATTTGCCGATCATCGCGACATAGAATGATGTGCCGCAGGCGACGATAGCGACCCGCTCGATCAAAGCCAGGTCGGACTCCACAGCGGGAAGCGCGACCTCCCCTTCGAACGGCCGGACATAGGTCTGGAGAGTCTGCGCAACCACGATCGGCTGCTCGAAAATCTCCTTCTGCATGTAGTGGCGGTAATTGCCCTTGTCGACTGGAGCCGATGAGGCACCGGAGTGGACGATCTCCCGCTCGACCGGATTATTGTCGCGGTCGAAGATCTCGATCGTCTCGCGCCGGACGACCGCCCAGTCGCCCTCGTCGAGGTAGGCGATGCGCTGGGTCCAGGGCGCGACTGCGAGCGCATCGGAGCCGAGATAATTCTCTCCCTCGCCGTAGCCGACGGTCAGCGGCGCGCCCATGCGCGCGCCAATGATCAGGTCAGGATGGTCGCGGAACAGAATTGCGATCGCAAATGCGCCGACCAGCCGCGGCAGTACTGCTGCGACCGCATCCTGGGGGGAAGCACCCCGTTCGACCTCACGCGCGACGAGATGGCCGACGACCTCGGTATCGGTCTCGCTTTCGAACCTGCGGCCCTCGGCGATCAGTTCATCGCGCAATGGTTTGAAATTCTCGATGATTCCATTGTGCACGAGCGCGATAGGCCCGACGATGTGCGGGTGCGCATTGCCAACCGTCGGCGCTCCGTGCGTCGCCCAGCGCGTGTGCGCAATCCCGGTGCAACCGTGGAGGGGGTGCTCGGCAAGCTCGCGAGCAAGATTGTCGAGCTTGCCCTCGGCGCGGCGACGGACCAGCTCTCCCTGCTCGATCGTGCAGATGCCGGCGGAATCATAGCCGCGATATTCCAGGCGCTTCAGTCCATCGAACAGCCGCTGCGCAACGTCCGTTTTTCCAACAATTCCGACAATTCCGCACATGGTCCAGAAAGCCCTCGCGAACACCGCCAATCCTGGCGGTGCGGCCAGGCCCTTCAACGGTGTCGGCTGAATATAGGATGCATCGCGCCGGGCAAGCCGGGCGCTTATTCCGCCGCTTTGCGCGTCATCCGTTCACGGAAGCGGCGGGCCCAGCCGGCGATGCTCTTCTGCTCGTTGCGCTCGAGTGCGAGGCTGTCGGGCTCGACGTCCCGGGTGATTACCGAACCTGCGCCGACGATGGCTCCGTCGCCTACGGTCACCGGTGCGACGAGCGCGGTGTTGGAGCCGATGAACGCGCCCGCACCGATCACTGTCCCGTACTTGCGAAATCCGTCGTAATTGCAGGTGATCGTGCCTGCGCCGATGTTCGCTTTGGCGCCGACCGAAGAATCGCCGACATAGGACAGGTGATTGACCTTCGCTCCTTCGCCGACCTCGGCTTTCTTCAGTTCGACGAAGTTGCCGACCTTGGCCTTCTCCGCAAGCCTGGTGCCGGGGCGAATCCTGGCGAACGGGCCGATGCTCGCCTTGGCGCCGATGACCGCCCCTTCGATATGGCTGAAGGCGTGGATCGTCGCTCCGTCGGCAACCTCGACTCCGGGTCCGAAGACAACGTGCGGCTCGACCGTCACGTCGCGACCCAAATTGGTATCATAGGCGAACCAGACGCTCTCGGGGTCGATCAGGGTCGCGCCTTCATCGAGCGCCTGCTCCCTGCGTCGCCGCTGCCATTCGAGCTCGAGGTGGGCGAGCTCGGCCCGGCTGTTGACCCCCGCAGCCTCATAGGGATCGCCCTCGATGACGACCGCCTCGCGTCCTTCCGCCGCTGCGACATTGACGATGTCGGGCAGGTAATATTCGCCGGCGGCGTTGTCGTTGCCGATCTGATCAAGCCAGCGGAACAGGTCCTTCGACCGGACCGCCATCATTCCTGAATTGCACAGCCGGACAGCGCGCTCTTCCTCGGTCGCATCCTTATATTCGACCATCTTGGCGATACGGTCGCCGTTCCCGAGGATGATCCGCCCATATTTCAGCGGGTCTGCGGGCGAGGAAGCCAGAACCACCACGCCTGGCCCGTCATCCCCGTCCAGGCGATCGAGCATTCGGCGCAGCGTGCTCGTTTCGACGAAGGGCGTATCGCCGTAAAGGATGAGGACCGGCCCGTCATAGCCGGTGAGCGCAGCCTGGGCTTGCCGGACTGCATGTCCGGTGCCGAGTTGCTGCGCCTGGTGGGCGATCAGCACATCGCGCCCCTGAAGGATTTGCTCGACCTGGTCGCGTCCTTTTCCGACGACGACCACCCGTTTCTCAGCGCCGAGCGCATCGACCCGATCGAGGAGATGCAGGAGCAGGGGCCGCCCGGCGATCGGATGGAGCACCTTATGCGTGTCCGAACGCATGCGGGTGCCCTGTCCGGCGGCAAGGATCACGACTGCAAAACGGCGCTGGTCAGTCATGCCCGCGCCAATGGCATGACGCCGGGGAGAGCGCCAGTAGGCTGGCGGCGGCTAGAAGTTAGAATAAGCTTCGTTGCCGACGAAGCCGAACTTCCTGACCTGGGCGCGTTTGACGATTGCCAGCACCTCGTCGACCGTGCCGTAACGTGCCCGGGCGTCGGGACGCAGGTGAAGCTCCGGCGTGGAACGCATCTGCTGCGTCCGGCGCAGCAAGGCGCCCAGCTCCTGCTTCGAAACCGGCGTGCCGTTCCACGAGATCTGACCGGCGGGATCGATCGTCACAAGATTTACGTCACTCCTCGGGACCGGACAGCCGGCGCAGGTCGGGAGATCGAGCTTCACCGCATGCGTCTGGATGGGGATCGTGATGATCAACATCACAAGGAGCACAAGCATGACGTCGATCAGCGGAGTCGTGTTCATATCGATCAGCATGTTGGCGGTTTCGAGAGCAGGAACCCGGCGCATTCTGGCCTCCCGTTTCTGGCATGTAATAGTATCTCATGTCATAGCCCAGGAGGCAAGCACGCAAAAAAAAGGGCGGCTCCCCAACGGAACCGCCCTCAAGAGTGTAAAGGCCGCTAAGCCTAGAACACGTTCATATAATATTCGTTGCCAACGAAGCCCATCTTCTGGACGTGCGCCTGCTTGGTCACCGCGAGCACCTTGTCGACGATCTCGTAACGCGCCGTGGCGTCCGGCTGCAGATGGAGTTCCGGGATCGGGTTCATCTGCTGCGTCGCATCGAGATACTGGCGCAGCTGCGGCAGCGTGACGCTGGTGCCGTTCCACAGGATCTGGTCCTGTGCATTGATCGACAATGTGTTCTTCAGCGGATTGATCGGCGGAGGAGTATTCTGCGGCTGATTGACCGGCAGATCGAGCTTCACCGCATGCGTCTGGATGGGGATGGTAATGATGAACATGATGAGGAGAACCAACATGACGTCGATGAGCGGCGTCACGTTGACGTCCAGCATCGGTTCGCCTTCAGTATTGTCGCTGGTGGTTTGCATCGACATGCGAAAAAACTCCTATTCGGCGCGATAGCCGGTCAGCGGCGGCGGTTCGGAAATGAATCCGACGCGCTGGAAGCCCGCTTCCTGCATCGTGATGATTGCAGCGCCGATGCACTTGTACTGGGTGTTGATGTCGCCGCGGATATGCACTTCGGGCATATTCTCTTCATTGATGTTCTGAACCCCGCCGACCTTCTTGATCTGGTCTTCGAGCTTCTGAACGGCGCGCTTCAACAGGTCCTGCTGGGTGACCTTGGTCATGCCCCAATAGACCTCGCAGGACTTGGCGGGTCCGTTGCGGACCGTGAGGGAGACATTCTCCGGCTTGGTCGTCGTCGGCTCGTACCGCACGTTCGGCAAGGTGATCGGGACCGCCTGTTTGATTACCTGGGTGGTAATCAGGAAGACGATCAGGAGCACCAGCATCACGTCGGTCAACGGAACGACGTTGATGTCCGACATCGCTTCGTTTTCGTCGCCTTCTTGGATTACTTGTCCTGCCATTAGGCCGGTCTCTTTCTAAGCTTCATTCGCTAGCGGAGGCCCGGCGAGCGCCGGGCCTCCTTGTCGCAATTACTTCGCGGTCGTCGGGGTGCGGACCGGCTCGCTCGGAGCGGCCGTACGGGCCGGAGCGGCGCCGCGTGCCGGCGCTGAAGTACCGAGCATGCGCGGCTTCACGTTGCCAGCCGACATGATGTAGCCGTGCACGTCGTTCGTGAAGGCAGCGAGGTCCTCCATGATCGACTTGTTGCGGCGCACGAGCCAGTTGTAGGCAAGCACCGCCGGAACGGCGACGACCAGGCCGAGCGCGGTCATGATGAGCGCCTCGCCGACCGGGCCGGCGACGGCGTCGATCGATGCCTGGCCCGAACCGCCGATCCTGATCAGCGCGCGGTAGATGCCGACGACGGTGCCGAACAGACCGATGAACGGAGCAGTCGAGCCGACGGTCGCGAGGAAGGCGAGGCCTTCGCCGAGACGCGCACCGATCGAGCCCTGGCTGCGAGCGAGGCTGTTCGCCATCCAGTCGTGCTGGTCGATCGGATCGGTCAGCTTGCCGTGCTGCTCCTGCGCGAGCAGCGCGTCGTCAACGATCGCGCGATAGGCGCTCTTCGCCTCGAGCTTGGTCGAAGCCTCGCGAAGATTGGGCGAGTTCCAGAAGCTCGAGCGGACCTTGCGGCCCTGGCTGATGATCTTCTGCTGCTGCATCAATTTGGTGAAGAGAATGTAGAACGTGCCGATCGACATGATCACCAGGATCGCGAAGACCGACATGGCGATGATGCCGCCCTGCTGGAGAGCTGGAACCAGGCCGTAGGGATTTGCGCCGGCTGCGGCGGGAGCTGCTTGCATTAGAGTGTTTCCTTCTGAAATCTTCGTCGAAAAACTGAAGTCGATTTAGCCTTCCAACCGCCAAACGATCGGCGGTGTCGAAACCGTATCGGTCGTCGGGTTGCCATTGCTGTCGCGCGCCGGAGTGAACTTGGCACGGCGCCGAAGAATGCTGCAGGTCGCGCTGTCGAGCGCACTGTTGCCCGTCGATCGCGTGAGGCTGCAGCCGACCACGCGGCCGTCCGCGCCGATGGTGAGCTCGGCCTGGGCGGTTCCTTCAGCGCCCGCAGCCTGAGCGGCTGCAGGATAATCGTCGGCGCTGAACAAGGTCCGCAAGTCGCCTTTGGCGCTGGTCGCGGACTGGACCTTCCGCGGCGGCGGCGGCGGTGCCGGCGGAGCCGGGACCACCGGCGGGATCACCGGCGGAGTTGGCGCAGTGACCGTCTGGATCGGCGGCGGCGGCGCCTCGACCCGCACGAGCGGCGGCGGGGTTATCGGCGGCGGGGGAACCTTCGGCATGTCCTTCGGCGGCGGCGGCGGCTGCTCGGGCGGCGGCGGCGGCTCCTCGACGTCGAACGTCTTCAGGTTCTGGGCGGCGTGCTTGATCACGTTGAAAGCGAGACCAGTGACGATCGCGTAACCGAGCGCGAACTGGAGCAGTACGACCAGTATGATCGCTAGGGTTCGGTTACCACTGATCTCTTTGCGTTGGGCGTATGACATTAACCCGCAATTCTCCTCGACACCGTGTGGACGTCTCCACGGTCATTCCGGGCGTTCAGACGCGCGCCCGCACAATGGTTAATCCGCCAATGTATCAAGATATCATTGGCGGCAAGCGCGCCTCCTTATATCCGCCTCAAAGGTCGCGCAATGGATTTTGTTCCACAGCCGGAAGGCCTCAGCGCGAAGTTGTTAACGGCCGTTGGTCACGTCTCTGGCCAAGCTCCGGCAAAGGAAGCGATTTCCACGCCAACGCCATGCGCTTCAGGGTATACGTCAGGCTTCGAGAGGCGGACTCGAAGCGCGCGGATGCCCCTGAACGCCGCCACCCGCTCGAAGATCGCATGGGCAAGCGTCTCCTGAAGATTGTAGCGCCGCGAAGAGGCAAGCTCCTCAACCTCCTTGCGCAGAAAATCATAGTTCCAGGCGCGAACCGGGTCGTCCTTGGCCGGTGGAGCAAGATCGTCGAGCCAGGTCTCGACCGTCACCATCAGCCGCTGCGGCGACCCGATCTCGAAGTCGTGGAAGCCGATGTCGGCCTGCACCTCGAGCGATTCGAGGACGATCCGCGCCGACCTGACCTTCAGATTGGAAGGCACGAGACCTGAAAGTTGGGGCCCGGAAGCGCTCATCAATCACCCAGGAACTGCACATCTCGCTCGAGCGCGAGGAAGCGCTGTCCCGAGTCGATCGTGATGATCTGACCAGTCACCGCAGTCGCGGCGACAAGGTAGCGCAGCGCGCCCACCACATCCTCCGGGTTGACGCCCCGGCGAAATGGATTGTTTGCGTGCATGGCCTCGAAATTCTCCTCGCTCTGGCCGCTCGAGCGCAGCATGAGCGCCGGAGCAATGCCATTGACCCGGATTCGACGCTGCGCAAGGGCCCGTGCAGCAAGATCGGTCAGCGCCGCGAGCGCATGTTTGGAGAGCGTGTAGCTGAGGAAATCGGGGTTCGGCGAAGCGAGCTTCGAATCGAGCAGGTTCACGACCAGCGCATCCTCGACCTGCCCCTGCGCACGCGCGAAGCGATCGATAAGCAGCGCCGGGGCCTGCACGTTTATCGCCATATGAGCAGCGAATTCCCCGGCGCTGAACTCGCCGAAAGCGTCCCACGCGAACCGCGCCGCATTGTTCACCAGCAGACGCACGGGCGGAAGGCCAAGGGTCGCTGCGAAAATCCTTTCGGCGCATTCGGGATCGGCGAGGTCGGCGGCGATCCCGACTGCGCCGCCGGGCACCGCATCCCCGGCGCGGTGGACATGCGCAAGCACGGTCCAGCCGTCATCGAGGAGCGCCTTCGCAATCGCTGCGCCGACGCGCTTTCCGGCTCCGGTGACGATGGCTGTCCTGGGTTTCGTCATTGCGGATCAGCGAAGTGCCGAAGCAATCCAGTCGGTGCAAGGCCCCGATTGCTTCGCCCCGATTGCTTCGTCACGCCCGCAATGACTAGTGGAGCCAATGCCGGAGACCCGCGCACCCATCGAACTTCGCCGAACCAATCTCGCGGAGCTGCAAAAGCTGATCGACGAGCGCCGCCTGCCGCCGGTTGATCAGTGGAATCCGCAGCACTGCGGTCATTCCGGCATGAAGATCGCCCGCGACGGAACCTGGTACCACGAAGGAGCGCCGATTCGGCGGCCGGCGATGGTCCGGCTCTTTTCTTCGATCCTTCGCCGCGAGCCCGATGGCCGCCACGTGCTCGTCACTCCGGCGGAGAAGCTCGACATCGACGTCGAGTCGACGGCCTTCCGCGCAATTGCAATGCGGTCCGAAGGCGAAGGGCACGGCCAGCGTATTGCCTTCGCGCTCAATAGCGGGGACGCAGTCATCCTTGGGCCAGACCATCGCCTCTACAGCGTGGATACGCCGGAAGGGCCCTCGCCGCGCATCCTCGTCCGCGGCGGTCTCGAAGCGGAGCTCACGCGACCGGTCTATTACGAGCTCGCCGAGCTGGCGCTTGCCGGCGGCGAGCCGCACGGCGTCTGGAGCGACGGCATCTTCTTTCCATTGGAGGGCGGCAAATGATCGGCGGCACGTCGCTTGCCGACCGTTTGCGCGAGGCGCTCTTCGCGCCGGCCAGAGACGCACCGCTCGAGGGAGACCTTCCGGAGCTTCGCGCGAACGCCGGGATCGAGGCCGCAGTCCTGGTCGCAATCACCGATCGAGCCGAACCGGGCATCATTTTGACCGTGCGTCGCGAGCACCTCCGAACGCATGCGGGGCAAATCGCCTTTGCCGGCGGTCGCGTCGACCCCGGCGAGGATGCAGTCGCCGCTGCGCTTCGCGAGGCCCACGAAGAAATTCTGCTGGATCCTGGAACGGTCGAAGTGATCGGCGCAATCGAGCCCTACCGAACGGTCACCGGCTATATCGTAACTCCAGTGATCGGCGTCATTCCGCCCGACCTTCCGCTCGAACCGCATGAACATGAGGTCGCCGACTGGTTCGAAGCACCCCTCGCCTTCCTGCTCGACCGGGCGAACCAAAACCGCAGGAGCAGCCTGTTGCAGGGAAGAGAGCGCCACTATTACGAGATCTTGTGGAACGAGCGCAGGATTTGGGGGGCGACTGCGGCAATGATCGTCAATCTTTCGCGCAGGCTGCATTGGTGCTGACGCTCGACGCTGCGAAATGGCGCAAGAAGCGCGGGATGAGGCGGCTTCTCGCCGCGCTCGGCGCAGACCAGGGGATGACGCGCTACGTGGGTGGTGCGGTTCGAGACGACCTGCTCGGCCTGCCGATCAGCGACATCGATCTTGCGACTCGAATTGCGCCCGAAGCGGTGATGGAGCGCCTCGAAAAAGCGCGCATCAAAGCCGTGCCGACCGGAATCGATCATGGCACCGTCACTGCCGTCAGTGACGGCCATGCCTTCGAAATCACGACCCTGCGCCGCGATGTCTCGACCGATGGCCGGCGCGCGACGGTCGCTTTTACCGACGACTGGCAGGAGGATGCGGCGCGGCGCGACTTCACCATCAATGCCTTGTCCGCCGACCCGGTTACGGGCGAGCTGTTCGATTATTTCGGCGGCCTCGACGATCTTGAAAAAAGGCACATCCGGTTCATCGGCGATCCGTTCCAGCGCATCGCCGAAGACCATCTGCGAATTCTTCGTTTCTTCCGTTTCCATGCGCGATTCGGGTTGGGCGAACTGGACCATGCAGCACTCGAGGCCTGCACTGAGCGCGCCAATGACCTCATGGCCTTGTCGCGCGAGCGGATCGCCGACGAACTCCTGAAATTGCTCGGCATGGCCGACCCATCGGCGACGGTAGCGATCATGCTTGCAAGAGGCATTCTTCGCCCCGTCCTGCCCGAGATCGACGGCAAAAGAATGGACGGGCTTCGCGCCCTGATCGCCGCGGAACAGAGGGCTGACATCGAGGGAGATGGACTGAGGCGCCTGGCAGCGCTGCTCCCCGCCAATGCGGAGGTTGCCGAGGACGTCGCGGCCCGGCTCAGGCTGTCCAACAAGGCGAGAAAGCGGCTTGCCTGCAGCGCCAGCAGGGATGTCGGCGCCAGCCCGCAGGCACTGGCCTATCGCGTCGGCTTGCTGTGCGCCGTCGATCGGCTCCTGCTGGCGGGCAGGGCTGAAGACGCATCGAGCATCTCAGCCTGGCATCTCCCGCGCCTCCCGATCAGCGGGGGCGCACTGATCGGGCGCGGCCTTGCCCAGGGCCCCATCGTCGCAAGGACCCTTCGCCAGATTGAAGATCGATGGGTGGAGGCCGGATTCCCGACCGGCGACGCATTTGAAAATATCGTCAGCGAGGCGCTTGCAAGCGCCAGGCCCTAGAGACGACGTCTCTTATTCGTCCGGAGTCGCTTCGCGCTGCCGCTCGGCATACTGGCGGGCGAGCTCCCGATGGGCCCGGCGGGCGGCGTCCGAAGCGGCGCTCTTCGCCGCGGCCAGCTCGGCAAGTTCGCGACGGCGGAAATATTCAGCCGATTCGTCGTCCAGCATCGGTCCCCCAAGTCTCGTGACTCGAAAAAAACTTCCGATCTGCGGTTGAATATCCGCTCAACGTGACGGAGTCGCTATAACTTACCGCAGTTTCCGTGACGGCGGCCTCGTCTGCGCGGATTTTTTAGTGCGCGAGACCCAGCTCGGGTGCGGCATTGCCGACCGCAAAGTCGAGGCGAGCCGCAGGCTGGAGGACCTGCCGCGAAGCGAGCACTTCGTAGCGCGCGAACAGTTCAGCGAAATGCTCGTCCATGGTTCGCCCGCGGCTCGACCGGGCGGCGGCTGCGCGCTGGAGTTCGGGTCCGCGGTCGATGAACCGAGAGATCGCCTCGGCAAGCGAGGATTCCGATGCCGAATTGTAGGTCATGCCCGCGCCCGGAACGAGCTGGTCGAGAGCGGCGCCGCGATCGGGAACGATCAGCGGAATTCCGCTGGCACGGGCTTCCGCCGCGACCAGGCAGAAAGTCTCCGCCTCGCAGCCGTGCACGAGTGCGTCGGCGGTTGCCAGCAGCCGCGCAAGCTCGTCGCGATCGGTGATCCGGGGCAAGACCGCGGTCCTGTCGATGCGCCTTGCAAGCGCTTCCAGCCGGGGCCGCTTGGGCCCGTCGCCAATCAGCAACATCCCGACATCGCGCTTCTTTGCAGTCTGGCCGACTGCGCGAAGAACCATGTCCCAGCGCTTTTCCGCCGAAAAACGGCCAATGCCGACCAGCAAGGTCGCTCCGGCGTCAAGTCCGAGCGCAGCCAGAGCCTGTTCGCGCATGGCCGAGGAGCGGAGCATCGGCGAAAAGATGCCGCTTTCGACACCCATGCGGATCGTCTCGCAATTGCCGATTCCGCCGTCGCGAAGCCGACCTGCAAGCTGAGCGTTCGCGCAGACAACCGTGTCGAACATCCGGCCAAGGCCGCGCAAGTGCCGCCAGAACCAGCCGAACCAGCGGTCAATGCGGTCGGTCGATGCGAAGCCGCCGAGCCATCTGTAGGCGTAAGCCGCGAGCGGATCGGAATGCATCACGAGCGAGCGGCTCGCGGACCCTTGCCAGCGGCCGACCATCGTCGCGCTCGACCATGGCGACGAAGCTTCCACATGGTCAGGCTGCCAGGCGTCGAGCACAGCGTGAAGCGCCGGTTCGTCGTCGAAATAGCGATAGCGGCGGTCGACCGGCAGCAATGGTGAGGGAATTGTAACCAAAATGGCGCCGGGACCGCGCCTGATGACCTCATGGCGCTCGCCCGGCGCAATGACGATCATTTCATGCCCGAAACGGGCGGCAGCGCGCAGCTTGGCTTCCACATAGGTGCGCACACCGCCGCCGGCGGGCGTATAAAAGGCGCAAACGTCGGCGATCCGCATGCGGGGAATCAGACGGGTGGTGGCGCTAAAGTTCAAGTGAAGCTTTGTTAATGGGCTAGCGCACGAGGTTCCGTTATCACACATATTGCGCATGTCTCGTTCATCCTCAAGGCTCCTTCTGGCATCGATCCACGATGTTTCGCCGCGCTTCGAAAGCGAAGTCGACGGTTTGCTGGACCTCCTCGGTCCCAACGTCGGAACGAGGCTCGCGATGCTCGTCGTCCCGAACCATTGGGGCGATGCACCGATTGTGCAGGGCTCGCGATTTGCAGGACGGCTGCGCGCTTGGGCAGACGCCGGCGTTGAGATGTTCCTCCACGGCTTCACTCATCGCGACGACAGCCGCCACGAGACCGCTACCGCCCGGATCCGCGCCCGCTTCATGACGGCGAGCGAGGGCGAGTTTCTAGGCCTGTCCCAGGAAGAGGCCGCAACGCGGATCAGCCAAGGCCGGTCCTTGCTCGAGGACATCATCGGCAGGCCGGTCGCCGGCTTTATCGCACCCGCCTGGCTTTATGGCGAAGGCGCTCACGAGGCGCTTCGCCAGTTCGCCGTGCCGATTGCGGAGGATCATTTCCGAATATGGTCGCCGGCCACCGGAAAGGAATTGGCGAGCGGGCCGGTGATCACCTGGGCCAGCCGGACGCGGCTGCGCCTAGCATCCTCGCTTGCTGCAGCAGCGGTGCTTCGCCGGGCTCCCCTCGAAGTGCTTAGGGTCGGAGTTCATCCTCCGGACGTCCGCCACCCGGCGTTGGTCCGAAGCATTCAAAAGACTTTGGCAAAGGCGCTGCACCACCGCAGCCCCGCGCGCTACGCGGATCTCTTGTCTTAGAATTTCATCCGGAAGCTCACGCCTGGGGATTCGGCACGCGGAAGACGGCCATAAAGCCGCTCATTCGGGGTCCACGGCGTCGAGCGGAGGGTTCCGACGGCAAGCGTCGAATCGGGCGACCCCAATTCCTGCGAACTGATGTCTAGCGACTGCGGTGGTGGATCGGCTGGGAGATGCTTGAGGAGCCGGACATTAGCCGAATGTGCTGAGCCCCGCGGGGGCGACAGCGCTGCCGGCCTGGGCTGCGCCTGTGGGGCAATGGAGACAAGCCCGGATGCCGTTGCAAGCAGCGGCGCAAGCGCAGCCATGGTGAGCCATTGTGTCACGGCCCGATCGTTTCTCCCCTGTGCGGGGATCCAAGCTCAGATCGATAAGCGAAGTTCCGCAGCGTACCGCTGGTTTACGCTGGAACGGGTCCGCTCAGCGCCGCCGCGACTTCCAATATTCGAGCGCCTGGTCGGCTTCGAGCGGCCGTGCGAAATAAAAGCCCTGGCCGGACGCGCAGCCGAGCGTCGCCAATGTGGTTGCCAGTTCGACCGTCTCGATGCCTTCGGCGGTCGTCGACATTCCGAGTGCTTCGGCGAGGCTGAGCACCGCGCGCACGATCGCCACGGCATCCGGATCAACCATCATTCCGGAGACGAAGCTCTTGTCGATCTTGAGCACGTCGATCGGCAGGCGCTGGAGATAGGCGAGGCTCGAATAGCCGGTGCCGAAATCGTCCATCGCAACGGTCGCGTCCAGCGCCTTCAAGGCATCGAATACACGGGTTGCACGGGCCGGGTCCTGGACGATCGAGCTTTCCGTCAGCTCGAGCGTCAGCCGGTCTCCGCTAAGCCCGCTCGACTTCAACGCGCTCTGCACGACACCGGCGATGTCGTCGCGCGCGACCTGGATCGCCGAGAGATTCACTCCGACATAGAGCGGGAGCTTCTCGCCCGTCTGCTTGTCCCACTGGGCAAGCGTCTGCGCCGCTTTGTCCATCGCCCAGCGACCGAGCTGTAGGATCAGGCCGGATTCCTCGGCCACCGGGATGAACTCGGTCGGGCTGATCTCGCCGCGATCCTCGTGGTTCCAGCGCGCCAGTGCCTCGAAGCCCGCTACCTCGCCGGACTTGAGGTTGATCAGCGGCTGGTAAAAGAGCTTGAGCTGGTCCTTGTCGAGCGCGCGGCGAAGTTCCGTCTCGATCGAGAAACGACGGCGAGCTTCGGTTGCCTGATGGGGTTCGTAGACCTGCGGACGGCCGGCAGCCTTGGCCTGCTTGACCGCGAACTGCGCGTTGCGGAACAGTTCCTCCGGGTCCTGGCCGGCGTGCATCAGCGCGACGCCGATCGCGCATTCGACCCGGATCTCGAGCTCCGACAGCTTGAAGGGCGTCGCCATGACCTGCTGGATGCGTTCGGCCGCCTTGAGCGCATCCTCGACGCCGCGGCGAAGCGAGACCAGCACTCCAAATTCGTTTCCACCCGTCCGCGCAAGCACGTCACCGGCACGAAGCGCGAGAATGAGGCGCCGGGCGAAGGTGATGAGCAATTCGTCGCCGGCAAGGCTGCCCATCGATTCATTGATCCGCGAGAATCGCAGCATGTCGACGACGAGCACCGCATGCTCGAGGTCGCGTGCGACCTTGTCCCCGGCTTGCTCGATCGCTTCGGTAAAGGCGAGGCGGTTGGGCAATCCGGTGAGGCTGTCGCGCAGCATTTCCGCGCGAAGCGTCCGCTCTGCCTGGACCTCGACCGTCCGGTCGACGACGCTGAGAAGGCATCGCGCCCCCGGCGAATCCTTCTTCGGCAGCGGAGCGAGCTTCAAACGAAAGAAATGGGAAGAGACGCCGTCGCCCTGCTTGAAATCCAGTTCGCCTTTGGTGTCGGTACCGTCGAAGAAATTCTGAAGGAGGTCGGCAATCGGACCGTCCTTCAGGCAATCGGCATGGTTCCAGTCCAGGGCGGTGCAGTTGGAACGTTCGACCGCTTCGACGAACCGGTCATTATGTGCAGCAACCTTGAGGCTGCCCTCGTCGGTTCGTTCGATGATCGCCGCTGCAATCGGCAGTGCATTGAGCAAGCCAAGATCGTCCGCCGCCGCCAGCTGCGGAGTTGTATTCAATCTGTCCGACCGGCGGAGCCTTTGGACGCTCGCCGGCCGGGAAGCTGCGGCCTGCATCCGGTCTCTTTGCGCGCGAGGGGGTTAATTCCGAGTATCTTTTTCGCTCTGCTGCCGCTTGTTAACCGAAATTAGTTAATGACTGAACTGAAACGATTAATTGACCCCTAAAAGCGAGCCGAGGCCGTCTCGGCGCCCGCTCTTCAGGAGAAGCGGTTGTTTCGCGGAAATCCGATCGGAGGCATGCGGCCCGCGGCACCCCGTGCCGCACGCCATGGCGAAAGGTCGGTTTCCGTCCGTACCCTTCCCGATTCGCCTCCGAGCGGCCAGCTGAGGCCGTCTGCGAGCGAAAAGGCGATCGCGTCCGAGAGGCCGCCATCGCGATAACGCTGCAATGTGACTCCTTGCCCTCGCGCCAGCTCCGGCAGCTCCGAGAGCGGAAACACCAGCATCTTCCGGTTCTCGCCGACGACCGCGACCGCATCCGCTCCTTGGGGAATCGAGCGGACGACGCTCACCCGGCCACCACTGCGAACGTTGACCAACTGCTTGCCCTTGCGCGTCTCGGCAAGCGTCGCGTCGCCGCTGGTCACGAAGCCCTTCCCGTCGGACGAAGCGATCAGCAACCTCATGTCCGGCCGCACGACCAGCAGCTGAACGATGTCGACCTCCGCATCCAGATCGATGAACAGTTTTACGGGCTCACCGAATCCTCGCGCGCTCGGCAGCTTGTCGCCGGCGAGCGTGTAGACCCGGCCGTTCGAACCGAAGAGCGCCATTTTGTCGGTCGTTTGAGCATGAAAGTGAATGAACGGACCGTCGCCTTCGCGCCATTTGAGCTCGGCGACCTGATCAAGCGCCAAATGCCCTTTCATCGCCCGGATCCAGCCGCGCTGCGACAGGATCACCGTAATTGGCTCCTTCTCGATCATTGCCGACCAATCGATCTCCCGCGTCGGTGCGACTTCCTCGATCCGGGTGCGGCGTTCGTCGCCGAACTTGTCCTTGACGCTTTGCAGGTCGCGCTTCAGCCGGGACCGCTGTCGCCCCGGGCTCTCGATCAGCTTTGCGAGCTCCTCGCGCTCCTTGGCGAGCGCGCTTCGCTCGCGCCCGATCTCCATCTCTTCGAGCTTGCGCAAGCTCCTCAGGCGCATGTTGAGGATCGCCTCGCTCTGCCGGTCAGAGAGTGAAAACTCGGCCATCAGCACCGGCTTCGGCTCATCCTCGGTGCGAATGATTTCAATCACCCGGTCGAGATTGAGGTAGGCGACAAGAAAGCCGTCGAGCAGTTCGATCCGATCGTCGATTTTCCCGACCCGCACCTGGCTGCGCCGGACCAGCACTTCGATCTGGAAGCTGAGCCAGGCAGTCAGCGCCTGTTTGAGGCTCATCACCCCCGGGGTGCGGC
>CBJLMA010000027.1:0-33018 GCA_966424035.1 uncultured Sphingomonas sp.
GGGGATTTGCGCATCTCAGCGAAACTCGGCGAAAAGCGGAGTGGCTCCCCGGGCCAGATCAAAACAAGCTTTCGTCGTGGTTCGTAATGGTTTCTAAAACACTCTGATTCGTTGAGAGATTTTGGTTATTCTTTCCGCATCCGTTCGTTGCAGTTCTCCGGAACCCGCGCTAAAATGTGGGAGCGAATGAGGGAGTAATTGGGTGGCAAAACTCACAACGAAGAGCGTGGAGCGCGCCAAGCCCGGCCGTCATGCTGATGGGCTAGGGCTCTATCTCCTTGTTTCGGGAACCGGCGCCAAGTCATGGGTGCTTCGCGTCCAGGTGCACGGCAAGCGCCGCGACATCGGGCTCGGCTCTATCGCCGAGCTGACGCTTGCCGAAGCGCGCGACAAGTCGCGCGAGTTGCGCAAGGTTGCCAAATCCGGTCGTGACCCGATCGCCGCCCGCGACAAGGCCAAAGCCGTTATCCGGACATTCGAAGAAGCAGCTGAGATTTGCCACAGGGAAGGGCCACCGAGCCGTTGGCGGAAGAAACATTCCGATGGGTTCCTGTCCGCATTGAAGCAGCATGCCTTTCCGCGCTTGGGCAAATTGCTGGTCGATAGCGTCGATGAAAAAGATATTGTCGCCGCGCTTGCACCGTTGTGGCACGCAAAGCCCGCTGCCGCTCGTAAAGTCCGCCAGTGGATCAAGACGGTTTTGGACTTTTCGAAGGTGCGGGGCTGGCGAGCGGATGGTGCGCCGCAGATCAGTCCGCAAGCCGATCTTGGAAAGCAGCCGCGTTCCGGTAATTTCGCCATGATGCCCTACGCAGCCGTTCCCGGCTTCGTTGCTATGCTGCGTGATAAGCCAATTAATGCCGGACGATTGGCGCTGCTCCTCACAATCCTGACTGCAGCTCGCTCCGGTGAAGTGCGCAAGGCGCGTTGGTCGCAAATCGACTTTGAAGCACGGACATGGACGCGCCCCGCCGAGCTGATGAAAGCGGGCGAGCCGCATGTTGTGACGCTCTCTCCCGCCGCCCTAGCAATTCTCGAGACTGCTAAGCGGCTCCGTATGCCGTCGAGCGACATAATCTTTCCGGGAAGGAAAGGGCAGGTTCTCACCGACATGGCGTTGCTTCTACTCGTGAAGCGGGAGGCCGGACCATTCACGGTTCACGGTTTTCGCGCTGCGTTCCGCACATGGGCGGCGGAGCAAATGCCGACGATCCCCGAAGCGGTAGCCGAAGCTGCGCTCGCTCATATGGTACCCGATGCCGTTGTGCGGGCTTATCAGCGGGCCAAGTTCATTGAGATGCGACGCAAGTTAATGGATGCATGGGGGGCATTCATTAGCGGTGAGAGCAACGTTATTCGGCTGTCCAGTGCATACTCGCAGGCCGAAAGTTAAATTGCCCCCGGGCTCTGCAGAAGACGGTCTACTTTTTGGGCTGCGACGGCAGCGGGACTTGGATGATAATCGGTTGCGGTGGGCTCGAAACCGAACCTTGCTGCATCGGCTGCACGCGGGCGGCGCGCGTTTCAAGCCAACCCATGCCACCAATGAGCATGGTCGCCACAGCCACGAACAAAGCTAAGGCGAGTAGGAGATAATTCCGGATGTCCACAGCTTCCGGTATTTTTGCAAGTTTCTCAATGATTTTGTCTAACTTGTCATCTACCGCGGCCATGCGTTGTTCGAGATACATGACGCGGCCTTCGATCACGCTAACATCACCGCCGCCCGCACCACCGCCGCTTCCTCGCATCCGCTCAGCTTTGGGGGTGCCGATATAATGCGGAGCTGCGACTACAGCCTCGGGCTCGGCGCCAACTTCCTCTTCTGGCGGAACTTGCGACACTACGCGGTGGTTGCTTTCTGAGTCAGCCACTCCCAGACTGTCTTGCTGTGCCAACCCGAAGCGGAGGTCGATCCTTGGATGACTAGGACGCGTCCGAATTTGCCAGTTCGCACATCTAGCTTTTCCGCGACGTTGTGCGGGATCGAGTCAGCGGCGATCAGCCACTGACTATCTGTGATCGTGTAAAAGTCGGCAGGAAATTCGGTCGCAATTTTGTTGGCGAGTTCTGCATTCGGCGCCTCCGCCAGGACCACAAAAATGGCCATTATCCGTTAGTCTCCAATCGAGCAGCTGGGCGCACGAGCTTTTCTGTTTGGCATCAGGTAAGGATTGCGAACAAGTTTCGCTACCCGCTTTGATTAGTTGCCGCAATGAGGCTCGGCTTTGCACTTTCCAGCGGATTATGCCTATTCTCCGTCGTAGTGCTGCCAGTCGGTTAGTCGGATGCACTCGTCCGAAAGACGGAGGGGCGGATCCGGTGGGAGACAGCGTTCGAGACGCGCTTGGATGCTGGAGGTGAGCACTCCACCGGTCCCCTGACGGATCCGTCCGCTCCGTCACCACACTTTGAGGCGGCCGCGCACGCGAAGCGGCGTTCACGACACGCTTTCGTTGGCTTATCGTGCCGGGATGCCAAAGCCGCCGACTCCGCCCGACCTCAAGCACTGTGAGCACTGCGGCAAGGTGATCGGCCCGCATAAGGGATGGTTCGGGCCAGAGTGCCAATGCGACCGGCCTAGGAGCACGCGAGCGGTGCGACCTGGAGATCCGTGGGGACCGCCCCCCGAGGCCGGACGCTAGGTTGTTTCTCCGGCGAGGTACGGTGCCATGACGAAGCGGCGGCCCAGCTCTTCGCCAGTCCATTCTCCCCGCACGTCTCTAAACAGATACATATCTTCGAAGGGGTCATCGCCTCCGCCAAAAGTGAAAGAGCGATCCGTCCGGTGCCAGCCTTCATCGATGTCAGACCAATACCACGCCGATACGATGACTATTGCGAGCGCGTTTGCCCTCGCCGCAGCCTCGTCGGACCATGGAATAGATTCCAACTTGTGAGTCACACTGCCGGGAGCAGCGTGCGCCTCCCCAGGCATCAGGGCACGTTTGGAGGCATCCTCATTTTTCCATCCCGCCCAAACTGCGTCGACTTCCCGGTGGGCCGTATTACTCGGTTTGACGAACCGCATGTTGTAATTGCGGTTGAAGCGGCGGGCGGCGGTTTGTCCAATATTCTTGAAGCTCACCTCAAAATCCAGCTTCATTCTCGCATCGCTGCAGCTGAAACTGATGGGGCGAACATCGATAGTCACCCATGGGCGCAACTCCGCATTTGCGACCCCCTTGGAAATTTCCAACGACTCTTCTGCAGCGTTAGCGGCGCGTTTACCGGCACGAGCGCTCCCTTCTGTGTGGTCAGCTGCCTTCTTCGCGAAGATCGCAGCTGCAACAGCGGCGAATAGCGTGAGCAGTCCGATGGCCGCACCCCACGCTTCGATCCGTGCCTGAGCCGCAGCGGCTAAGGCACTCGTCTCGGCAGCTGCCGCCGCACGTCTGGTCTCTATGAGGCCATCAGTGGTTACGCGATGCTGTTCCTCAGCCTCCGCGCAGTCGTCAGCCTTGCGCTCTCGCTGCCCAGCGGGAAGCGCGCGGATTTTCATTGGATCGCAGCTTGGACCGCCAGCGCGATATGCAGTTGCTTGTCCTTGGTAGCCGTGATCACCCGTAAGGTTTGGAGCCTGGGGTTGTAGAGACCATCCAAAGCCGAAGGCGAGAACGAGAGCTAAGGCAAATGAAACGAAGAATGGTCGAGAGCCCAGTGACATTCGCAGTTTGTCGGCGAACTGTGCCATGGAGTCCATAAGCAGGAGGCTCGGCCCACAGGCGCCGCCTAAATGGACAAAGTTTATTTACTTGCTGTTGTCAGTTACGAAGTAAGCCGACCGAATCGCCACGCGCGGGGCTTCATGTGGTCGGGACATACTTGCGTAATTGCGTCAACGTAGCACGTGCAGTCGTCCCGCTCGCGTTCGCCGCAGCAAGCTCATGTGCCCTGATGGCATGCTCGGGATCGAGACAAAACAATACTCCGAAACAGACGCAAAGTTCTGTCCCCGTTGCCGCGGCTCCTATCAAGCCTTTGGCTCCGCCAACGCCGCCTCTCACATTGGCGACGAAAGCACCCGTCCGCGGAGAGGTGCCGCTAGAAGCGGACAGCGGAACGTTCGTCATTCCGGTTACAATCAACGACGCAATCTCACTCAAGTTTATGATCGACAGTGGTGCATCGGACGTCACAATTCCCAGCGACGTAGCATCGACACTGGTACGCGCAGGAACGATCTCAGCGGACGATTACATCGGATCGCAGACTTTCGTCTTAGCAGATGGCTCGGAGGTGCCCTCGCCTGAATTTCGAATAAGATCGCTTCGGGTCGGGCCTGTGGTCCTGCACGACATTGTCGCGTCGATCACTGGCTCAAGCGGGAGCCTTTTGCTCGGCCAGACATTCCTGAGACGCCTAAAAAGCTGGTCTATCGACAATAGCAGACATGTTCTCTTGCTCGAGGCCAATACATCTGAAACCCAACTGACAACTCCATTTCGGCAAGCAAGCGATTCACAAAGTCAAGAAACAGCCTCGGCTACTGGACCTCTAGTGACCAATTCAGAGGAAATAGTCAGAAGGTTCTATTCTGCGTGGTCAGATAAGAATGATCCAGATGGCCTAAGCATAGGTGTCTATTTTGGTGACCCAGTCACATTTTACGGTAAGCAGTTAGACCTAAACGAGCTAATGTCGAAACAAATAGTGCCTTTTGCGAGGCGCTGGCCTGTTCGGTCGTACACACCAGAGTCAAGTTCTATTCGTACGAACTGCTCAACGGAAACGCACCTGTGCGTGGTTAAAGGGGTGCTCGACTGGAATGTATCCAATCCCGCTCGCTTGCGTCGCTCAAGCGGAACTGCGCAATTCTCTTTAACTTTGGCGGACGGGCGGATCGTGGAAGAGAGTGGGAAGGTTTTGTCGAGAGGTAGATAGGGGGACGGACATGTTGGCGCGATTTGTATGGCTAGGTTTTATAACTACGGCACTAATGCACTCGTCGACGTCGGCGGCTGCGACGATCATGGTCGAGTCAAAAAGCGATGATACCGTTGGCCAGTCAATAGTTTACAATCTGCGCAACAAGATTGCTAGCTCATCCATTCACAAGCTTGTCTACAATAAAGACGACGCCGGATTTGTAATCTCTATTGTAACCTTGCCTGAATCAGATGGTAGAAGCGTTTACTCTGCGGTACTTTCTATACCTCCATTTGATAAGAAGGGGCTCGATTACTACGTCCAGAACTTGGTCGGTTATTGCGGGTCTGGTGTTACAGAATCCTGCGCAGGAAACATTCTTTCTGGGTTCGACCAGGACATAGCTCGGGTGTCAGCCGTTGTTCTGGAAGCTTTAAAGAAACCGGCTACGACGAAGCAGTGATCGTGGACACACCCACACCCTGTGATTCCCCTGTTAATCCGCGCCACTGACCAACCTCGCTATCGCATTCACGTAGCGCACGGCTGCGATTGTGCTCGCCGATCGCCCGCCGTGCTTCCAAGCATTGCGATTGCCCTTAGGCGGCCCCGGATTCGTTCCGCCGTGCATCCTGCATCGCCGCTTCCCGCTGACGACTGGGGATTGGCACTCCGTCCCTTTCCGGGTCCGGGCCAGGCAGCGCGGCGCACTCGCCAGCCGCTGCGGTTGCATGGGATTGATCGTTTGATTTTGCATTTTCTCTACCCCCCGTGTGGAAGTGATCGGCCACGACAGCTTGGCCTCCTTCGTTGACGTGGACGTGTTTGACGGTCTGCTCGCGCGGCTGGTGCAGCTTCGCAAGCGCCTCCAACGTGGTCCGGCAATTCGACTGCGCTTTCAGCGCCAACCGGCCGTATTGCTCGGCAGCATTTAGATATTGACCGGCGTTCAATTGCGCGCGGCGCGCCAGCTCGGTGAACATGACGTCCAAGGTTGTCGCTTGAGCAGCCAGCATGTGACTCGCGAAGGCCAAGTCTCCGTTGGCTGCCGCTTTCGATCGGTCGTCAATGAATTTTGCAGCGTCCATGATTCCCGGACGTTCCGCGTCGGGACCAAGCATTCCGCATGCGAAGGCCGAAGCAGCCTGCCCATGCCGCACGTCATGGCCGAGCATGACGTCTGCCATGATCTCGCCGTCTGTTTTGCCCTTAACCCTAGGAGCTTCAATTGTTGTTTTCGGGTCGCCTTTCGGTTTGGCTGGCTTGGGCTTTGGCTTTCTCATCGTCATGCTGCCTCCGCGAATGGTGTGCTGCTGATCCACGCGAGCATTGCCAGCCGCGCAGTCATTTCGGCCTTCAGTTTTGAATTGCTGCTCCACCAACCGCAGCCGCGTTCGGAAACGCTACCATCCCTTGGTATATCTAGATGTGGAGCAATTATTGAGCCAACGGCACTTGGCGCTTTTCTGCCGTTTTCCAATTTCACGGCATCAGTTTTTGCGCCTGTAACAGGTTGATCGTTTGAGCGATGACCAATTTTTGCGCCCGAGCCGTTCAATTTTTGCGCCCGTGAATTTTGCTCCGGTCGCCAATCCTTCCAATCATTCGTCGGGGCTTGATGCAAGCGAGGGTACGGCTGGAACGTGAGCCGCCACACAGTCGCGATCTTCAGCTTGACGGCGAAATGTCCGGCTCTGACGGCTCGCAAAAACCCATGCTCGACTAGCTCAGCGAAGGCCCGCGAAGCTGTGTTGCGAGAGACACCAATTGCTGCTGCTGCGTCCCTCTCGCTTAGGAATAGCTCACCGTGCTCGTCGGTGTGGCCCCAGCCGTTGTTGCCCTGGCCAAGCATCGCCAGATGCAGCACCAGCTTCACCGCGTTTCCGCTGAGATCCTGCCAAGCTGGGCTTTTCATCATGGAGTGCAGGACCATGACAAAGCCGCCGCTCTGTCGCCGGTTCTTTGTTCTAGCCATTGCCGGCCTCGAACCCGTTGGCGTCAGGTCTTGATTTTGCTGTCACAGCTCGGCCCTCCCTCGCTCGGTAAGGGTCAATACCGCCGCTGAATGGCCGCTAGGGTTTCTCCGGCGCTCTCCGGTGGCTTTGACAAGGCCTAGTCGCCGTAACTCGCTGTAACGTGGCTGCAGGCTCTCTCGTGGCAGATTGGCTGCCGAACAGCATTCGAGCGTTGTTGCCCGGTCCAGCCGTCCAAGAGTGTGCAAGGCTGTTCGGCGCAATCTCGTTACGCTAGCCTTGATCGCCTCGGCCGCATCCTGACTGGTGCCGTCCGGCCCCTTTGCCCCTGGGACGTCGGGATAGCGGTCACTCATGTTCGCCTCCCTCAGCAAGGGGTGGTAATCCAGCGCGTTCTAAGAGCGTCTGCAGCCATTGAAGCTGCGCCTCGCTAAGTCGTGATGGATCGACGGCGCATTGTCCGCAAAAAGATCCCGCCTTCCTCGAAAGCCGCGATCCGCCGTTTAGCAACGCAAGCGCTGCGGATCGCTGATTAACAAATGAGCGTTGGCGACCTTTCGCGCAGCTGCTATCGGTTCGCAGATCAGTGCCAAGCTGATGATTGAGGCGGTCCGGGTTTTGCCGATCCGGGCCGCTTTGCATTTCCGCCAAGAGGTCCATTTTACGCGGCCTCAAGAAAGCGGCGCAGTGAATCGACGTGGACTAGCCGCTTCACACCTACGGTCGTGCTGGTGATTTTTTTCTCTTGCAGAAGGCGATAGAGCGTAGTCTTTCCCAAGCCGCTCAGCTCAGTCGCCTCTTTGATGGAGCAAGTGATTTTGGACGTGTGCATGTCGTTCTCCTTTGTTGAACGACAGTCCAGTTAACATGCGCAAGCAGGCTTGATAGTTGGCCATTAAGCCGCTCACGTTCGCTGGAACTGCCGCGAACGACAGTTCAGCTAGCAACGTTGGACGGCTATGTCGGACAGCTGGGTCGGATCAGGCCAGGTCAGGTCAGGCCAATCCTGACCGCAGTTTGAGAAAACCCGCGCGTGCCTTCTTAACGTAGACCCGAATGCTGGTCTCACTTGGCACTTCAGGCCAGTTTTGCTGACACCACAGTGCCATTCGTTCCTCTAGGTCGGTTTGAGACCAGTCGGGTCCGAAGTCGCCTTCCTCATCGAGCTGCCGCACAGCCTCTTTGATGAAGTCAGACCA
Source organism: uncultured Sphingomonas sp. (assembly GCA_966424035.1). Classification (GTDB taxonomy): domain Bacteria; phylum Pseudomonadota; class Alphaproteobacteria; order Sphingomonadales; family Sphingomonadaceae; genus Sphingomicrobium. The sequence continues at coordinate 8,042 of CBJLMA010000027.1, forward strand.
AGGATATTTCGGTTTTGAGCCGCCGCGATTATTGAGCTTTGGTGCAAGGTCAGCGATCGCACGATCCACGCTGTCGCGTTTGAAAAAGAGGAAGAAGTTGCGGGCGATCGGGTCGCCGGGAACGTAAGTTTTGACTTCGCAATTGGCGAACAAATCCCAGTCGTTGACGCGATTCCAGATCGACGGCGGAAGCTGCCTTGGTGGGGAGCCAAGCCCTGTCCACAGCCCGAACGTCATTAGCTCGCCATTGCGGGCTCTGTCCGCGATCCAAGCAACGACTTCGTTGCGACGTCGGAGATGGAATGCCGCAGCAGCTGCCTCGACTTCCAAGCCCGGCTTAGCCGCCTCTCGGACGGCGTCGCAGTGCTCATTCCAGCGTCGTTTGGCGGCCTGTACCTCTTCCATTGTGAAACCACGACCATCGGAACGAGTCATGCTTAGCCCTGGCTTAATTGGAGGGGGCGCAAAACTCACCCGCTGGGTCGTCGCTTCGGCCAGCGCCTTTGCTACCGGCATTTCAGGCCTAAACGCTTCGCGGCCGCTCCAATCCTCGCCAAAAAGCAGGCGCCCGACTTCGTGAAAAGCGGCAGCAAGGAAGACATATTCCCGAGGCGCCTTGGGCCACATCGCGTGAGCTGAGGTCCAAATAGAATCAGGTTCGGCATGGCGACTACTAAAAAGCGGTATCGCGCATGATCCTTGCTGCGGCACGTCAAGCGCGGGTCGGCGCCTGCTAGGGGGGTTATCCATGGCAGCGAAATTTATCGAAGTGCCGAAGAGGTCGCCAGCGTTCGCAACTAACCGCGAGCAATCATTTGGGGAAAATTTCAGCCGCACTGTGGGAGCGAGTGAGGGAGCAACCAACGAGTCAGTTACCAAAAACACAAGAAATTCAGTGAGTTAGTTGATCCCAAATGGCTCCCCGGGCCTGATTCGAACAGGCGGCCGTCCGATTAACAGTCGGATGCTCTACCGCTGAGCTACCGGGGAGCAGCCCAATCAGGGCGCCGCGGCTAGATAGCGGAGACTTCCTTAAACGCAAGTGACTAGGTCGCAAATTGCTCCATCGCGATGCGCTCGTCGAGCGCATGCTCGGGATCGAACAGAAGCGTCAGAGAGCGTTCGCGATCGAGCCGGACCTCGACACGCGCAACGTCACGCACTTCGATCTGGTCGGCGACGGCCGAGACAGGCCGGTTCTCTGCTTCGAGAATCCTAAAACAGACCGCTGTGTCGTCCGGCAGGATTGCGCCTGACCAGCGACGCGGCCGGAACGGGCTGATCGGAGTGAGCGCCAACATCTTCGCCTGAAGCGGCAGAATCGGCCCGTGTGCAGAGAGATTATAGGCCGTTGAGCCCGCTGGCGTCGCGACCAGCACCCCGTCGCAAGCCAGCTCGGGCAAGGCGACACGACCGTTGACCGAAATCTCGATCTTCGCGGTTTGCCGCGTTTCTCTCAGCAGCGACACCTCGTTCATTGCGGCATAAGTAAAGGTCTCGCCGCTCACTGTGATTGCCCGCATCTCGAGCGGCGCGACGCGAATTGCCTTGGCTCCCGCGATCCGCTCGGGAAGGCGGTCAATCCGCCAGTCGTTCATCAGGAAACCGACGGTGCCGCGATTGATTCCGAATACGGGTTTTGGGCACCCCGCCTCAAGCATGTGGTGCAGCGTCTGCAGCATGAACCCGTCACCGCCCAACGCCACCAGCGTTTCGGCGACGTCCGGATCCGCAAATTCATAGCGGCGGCGCATCAGTCCTTCGGCGGCCTTCGCTATATCGGTGTGCGAGGAGAGCAGCCCTATAGCTGAGCTCCTGAGATCCTCAGGCAGATGGTCGCCGGGGTGGGGGGCATCGGCGTTCAACCAGTCGCTCCTTGGTTAGCTCGGCTGAGCACAAGATAGGGGTTCCAGCCAAGAAGGTCACTGTCCCGTTTCGGATCGGGGGCCGGGCAGCCGGTTCCTCGGCGGGCCCACGCTCGTTACCTCCACAGCCGTGGTGGACCAGAGACACATGAAGTTCAGGGGGGTTAGGACGAAATGTTGAACTGGGACAACATCAGTAAGTGGGGGCGGCGGGCTTCGGACACAGGGGCAACGTCACCCGCCCCCCCACGGCGTGACCTGATGCTCGAAGCTGCAATCGCGCACGAGCAGGTCGACGTCCTTTTTCAGCCGTTGATCGATCCGTGCTCGGGCTGTGTCGCCGGCGCAGAGGCGCTTGCCCGATCGCCGGTCGCAGAAGATGCCGGACTCCTCTTCCGGCGGGCGGAGGCGGGCGGTCTTGCCGAGCGTCTGTCGCGCTTGGTCCAACGCAAGGCCCTGCGCTGCGCCTCGGTGTGGGAGGGGCCGCTCAGGGGACTTGGCCTGTCCATCAACATTCTGCCCGCGGACATCTCGCGCCCCGGCTACGAAAGCTGGCTGCTTGACGAGATTGCAACTGCCGGAATCGATCCGCAACGAGTGACTGCCGAGATCACCGAGAGTGCGCTGCTCGTGGACCAGGAGGAGGTCGCAGCGCGTCTAAACCGCCTGCGCGACGCCGGAATAAGCATAGCCGTGGACGATTTCGGAACCGGTTATACGAGTCTTGCCTATCTCACCTCCCTCCCGCTCGACGCGATAAAGATCGACCGCGGACTGGTCGCCGACATCGTCGGTGGCGAACGCGACAGGATCGTCGTCAGGGCAATGATCCACCTGGCGCGCGAGCTCGATCTGAAAGTGGTGGTGGAAGGCGTGGAGACAACGAGCCAGCTCGCGCTCCTCGCCGAATGGGGCTGCGATCTTTACCAGGGCTTTCTCGGCGCTGGCGCACTGACGCACGACGAGCTGATGCGCTTCGTCGCTGCCGCAAACGCCGAAGCAGCTTAAGCAGCCTCCTTTTTCTGCCCAGCGGCTGCAACACGAGCGAGACCGCGCGCGAGTTGGACCGCGCCGTTCAGCCGCGCCTCGGCATTGGGCCAATCGCGAGCGACGGTCATTTTGCTGTCGGGCCTGAACTTGGCTGCCCCCTTCAGGCGTTCGATATAGCCAAGCAGCCCGGGAAGATCCGGAAAGCCGCTTGGAGCAAAGGCCACGACTGCTCCCCGCGGCCCGATATCGAGCTTGGCGACCATGGCTTGCTTGAGGTTCAGCTTGACCTCCACGATCTTCATCAAGTTGGCAGTCTCTTCCGGAAGCGCGCCGAAGCGGTCGATCAGCTCGGCAGCGAACGACTCGATCGCGTGGCGATCGTCGAGTTCTCCGAGCCTTCGGTACAGGCCCATGCGCAGGTCTAGATCGGGAACGTAAGTCTCTGGAATCATGATTGGTGCGTCGACGCTAATCTGCGGCGTGAACTCCTCGCGTTGCGGAATGCCGCCGGCCTTGAGCTCGACGATCGCATCCTCGAGCATCGATTGATAAAGCTCGAATCCGACCTCCTTGATGTGGCCGGACTGCTCGTCGCCGAGCAGGTTACCGGCGCCCCGAATGTCGAGATCGTGGCTCGCGAGCTGGAATCCGGCGCCGAGGCTATCGAGATCGGCGAGCACTTGCAGACGCTTTTGCGCCGCCTCGGTGATCGATCGATCAGCGGGCATGGTGAGATAGGCATAAGCCCGAGTTTTCGAGCGGCCGACTCGCCCACGAAGCTGATAGAGTTGAGCGAGCCCGAAGCGATCCGCGCGATAGACGATCAATGTGTTCGCGCTGGGAATGTCGAGCCCGCTCTCCACGATCGTGGTCGAGAGGAGCACGTCATACTTGCGGTCGTAGAACGCGCTCATCCGCTCCTCGACCTGACCGGCGCTCATCTGGCCGTGCGCTGTCACAAACTTCACTTCCGGAACCTGCTCGCCGAGCCATTCCTCCATGTTCGGAAGATCGGCGATCCGCGGGACTACGAAGAAACTCTGCCCACCGCGAAAATGCTCGCGCAGCAGTGCCTCGCGCAGGACGACGCCGTCCCATGGCGTAACGTAGGTGCGGACCGCGAGCCGATCGATGGGCGGGGTCTGAATCACCGACAGTTCGCGCAGACCGCTCATCGCCATTTGCAGCGTGCGTGGAATTGGAGTCGCCGTCAGGGTCAGTACGTGGACGTCGGCGCGCAGCGCCTTCAGCCGTTCCTTGTGCGCGACACCGAAATGCTGTTCTTCGTCGACGATCACCAGTCCGAGGCGCTTGAAATTGATGCCCCTGGCGAGAAGCGCATGAGTGCCAATGACGATATCGACAGTGCCGTCGCCAATTCCGTCCTTGGTCTTCTTCGCTTCAGTACCCGGGACCAGCCGCGACAGGCGCCCGACATTCAGCGGAAAGCCTTGAAGCCGCTCAACGAAATTCTTGTAATGCTGGCGAGCAAGCAGGGTAGTCGGACAAATGAGCGCGACCTGCCTTCCTGACATGGCCATGACGAACGCGGCGCGGAGCGCGACCTCGGTCTTGCCGAAACCGACATCGCCGCAAACCAGGCGGTCCATCGGTTTTCCGGCTTCGAGGTCCCCGAGAACGTCGCCGATCGCCCGGTCCTGATCATCGGTTTCCTCATAGGGAAAGCGGTCCACGAAGGCGGGATAGCTGGTGTCGCGCTCGGCGATGAGACCCGGCCGAGTCGCGCGAAGCGCCGCTGTCTTGATGAGCTCGCCCGCGATTTCGCGGATCCGCTCCTTCATTCGTGCCTTGCGACGCTGCCAGCCTTCGCCGCCAAGGCTGTCGAGGGCGACGCCCTCGCTCTCGCTGCCGTAGCGGCTCAGCAGCTCGATGTTCTCGACCGGCAGGTAGAGCCTGTTGCCCCGCGCATATTCGAGCGCAACGCAATCATGCGGTGCACCGGCGACCTTGATCTGCATCAGGCCCTCGTAGCGGCCGATGCCATGGTCGGCATGGACGACGAGGTCGCCGGGCGAGAGAGTCGCAAGTTCCTCGAGGAAGGCGGCAGCGGCCTTGCGCCGCTTGCGGCGGCGGACGAGACGGTCGCCGAGCATATCCTGCTCGGTGAGGACTGCCACTTCGGGTGTGGTGAATCCATGATCGAGCGGGAGGACGAGCAGGGCAGGCTGAGTTTTGGAGCCCAGCGCATCGTGCCAGTTGTCCGCAAGCTTCTGGGCTTTCAGACCATGCTCTTCGAGCAGGCCTGAAAGACGCTCGCGGGCGCCGCGTGTGTAGCTGGCGAGCACGACCTTGTGGCCGCTTTTGCGCAGGTCGGCGACATGCTTTGCAACGGCCTCGTAGACGTTGGCCTGCTGCGCCCGCTCAGGCGCAAAGTCGCGCGCGGGATGGACGCCGAAATCAAGGACTCTCTCGGTTTCGGGCTCTGGGAACGGTGATGCGAGGTGGATTGGCCAATCGGCAATGCGTCGGGTCCATTCCTCCCTCGAGACATACAAGGTCTGCGGCTCGAGCGGTCGATAATTGCCTGGCTCGGCCTCCATCGCTCGAACGCGATTCTGATAATAATCGTCGACTGCCTCGTGCCGGGCCTCCAGCGCCTGGTCCGCCCCCGCATCGCGAATGACGAGGTCATTCTCACCGAGATGGTCGAACAAGCTTTCCAGCCGCTCCTCGAGCAGCGGGAGCCAGTGCTCCATTCCGGCCAGTCGTCGTCCATCGGAGAGAGCCTGGTAGAGCGGATCTTGCGTGGCCGTTGCACCGAACCTTTCACGATATCGCGAACGGAAGCGCTTGATGCTGTCTGAATCCAGCAGTGCCTCCGACGCGGGTATGAGGGTGAAAGTCGCAGCCTTCTCCGTCGATCTTTGGTCGGCGGGGTCGAAGCGGCGGATCGAATCGATCTCGTCGCCGAAAAAATCGAGCCGAAGGGCCGTCTCCTGTCCGGCAGGAAAAAGATCGATGAGCGATCCGCGCACTGCATATTCGCCATGCTCGGCGACGGTGTCGGCACGTTGATAGCCGAGCGAATTCAGCTGTTCGATCAATGCCTCGCGGTCCACTCGATCGCCTTCGGCGATTTTCCGGGTGAGCTGCCGAATCCGGAACGGAGTGAGCATTTGCTGGGTCGCCGCACTGACCGTGGCAGCGAGCAGCTGCGGCTTGTCGCTCTTGCCTTGAAGGGCATTCAAGGTTGCAAGACGCTCTGCCATCACCGGGAGCGCCGGAGAGACCCGATCGAAGGGCAGGCAATCCCAGCCTGGCAGGGTCAGCACCTCGATCTCGGGCGCAAAAAGCGAAACCGTATCAGCCAATGCGCGCATTGCTGCTTCATCGGCGACGATCGCGACTGCACGGCCGCCTTTGCTCGATCCATGCGCCGCGCGTGCGAGATCGGAGGCGAGCCATGGCAGGAAGCCAGTCGGTACGCCGGCGAGAGTCAGCGGTTGTTCGGCGCGAAGCACGCGCTGGAGCGGCTCGGTCATTTGGCTATCCGAATATAATCGAGCAGTTTCAGCGCCTCGATGATTGGACCTGCGAACCTCTCGGGCGCGTCGCAGACCCCGTGTGCCCAGGCCATGATATCGACGTCCTGCTCCTCCAGCATCGCTGCGAAGAGCTCGCGCTCGCCCGCGTCCCACGACGCATGATGCGCATCGAAGAAGCCGCCGATCAGCAAGTCGGCTTCTCTCGTGCCGCGGTGGTGCGCGCGCCAGGCGAGGCGCTTCAGATCCGGGTCGGAAGGCATGCGCGCCATGTAGTCATGATTTCCGCTCATTGCGAGCGGCGGAACAGCCGCTAACAATCAGGCATGCGGCCCGAAATTCTCAACCCGCTGTTCACCGAAGTGGAAGCGCTGAAAGGTGTCGGGCCTCAGCTCGCGAAGCTACTCGGCAAGCTCGGCATCACGCGGGTGGTGGACCTGCTGTACCACGTCCCGTCCGGCGCGATCGAACGCGTTCGGGTACCGGCGGTGACCGCATCACTGCTGGGTCGTAACATCATCCTCGATGTGAAGCCGTTCAGGACTCGCGAGAACCGTTCAGGCCGCGGACCGATGCGCGTGTTCGCAGCCGACGGCGACGGCAATACGATCAGCCTGGTCTATTTCAATAATCCCGCTTGGGCGAAGCGGAGCCTGCCGATCGGCGAGGCCCGGACGATTTCCGGCAAGCTCGAGCAATATGGTGACGAATGGCAAATCATCCATCCCGAGGTGAGCGACCCCGGCAAGGGTCCGCAGCCTCCAGTCCGCGAGCCAGTCTATCCGCTCACCGAAGGGCTCAGCAACCGTCGGCTCGGCGAGTTGGAGCGCGAGGCACTCGAACGTGCGCCGGCGCTACCGGAATGGATTGAGCCGAGCCTTCTGAGTCGCGAATCGTGGCGCAACTGGCAGTCGGCTCTCGCCGAGGCGCATCGCGAGCCTGGTTCCGAACGGGCGCTAAGGCGCCTGGCCTATGACGAGATCTTCGCCAATCAGCTGGCGCTGTTGCTGCTGCGTCAGTCGCAACGGCGGCACCGCACTGCACCGCTCGCCGGCACGGGTGGATTAACCGACAAGCTTCGATTGCCCTATCAGCTAACGGCGGCGCAGCGGCGGGTAGTCGAGGAGATCCGCGGCGACATGGCGCAATCCGTGCCGATGCTCCGGCTCCTCCAGGGCGACGTCGGATCGGGCAAAACGCTCGTTGCATTGCTGGCGATGGTCACGGCGGTCGAATCCGGCGCGCAGGCCGCGTTGCTCGCTCCCACCGAGATTCTTGCCCGGCAGCATCATGCGACCTTGCTCAAGCAGGTCGACAGCATCGGTATTCGGGTCGCAATCCTGACCGGGCGCGAAAAGGGCAAAGCGAGGGACAGCGTCTTGATGGGCCTCGCCGACGGGTCGATCGACATCCTCGTCGGAACGCATGCCATTTTCCAGGAGAAGGTCGTATACCGGAAGCTTGGCTTGGCAGTGATCGACGAGCAGCATCGCTTCGGCGTTTCGCAGCGCCTGCTTCTGGCGTCCAAAGCCGAGCATCCGCCGCACCTGCTGGTAATGACCGCGACTCCGATTCCGCGGACGCTGACGCTTACTCAATATGGCGAGATGGACGTCAGCCGCATCGACGAAATGCCGCCTGGCCGCACGCCCGTGGAAACACGTGTGATCAGCGCTGAGCGGCTTGCCGAGGTAATCGACGGACTCGGCCGACAGATCGCCGGCGGGGGCCAGGCTTATTGGGTTTGCCCGCTGGTGGAGGAGAGCGAAAAGAGCGATGCCGCCGCCGCCGAGGAGCGTGCGCGAGTGCTCAAGCTCCGGTTCGGCGAGGACAAGGTCGGTCTCGTCCACGGGCGCATGAAAGGCTCGGACAAGGACGCTGTCATGGCGCGCTTTGCGTCGGCCGACCTGGCCGTATTGGTTGCGACCACAGTCATCGAAGTGGGAGTCGACGTGCCGAACGCGACCTTGATGATCGTCGAGGGCGCCGAGCGCTTCGGCCTCGCCCAGCTCCATCAGCTTCGGGGGCGGGTCGGACGCGGTTCCGGAAAGAGCGTCTGCTTGCTGGTCCGGGGCCAGGTCTTGACTGAAGTCGGCCGTGCTCGCCTCTCTTTGATGCGCGAGACCAGCGACGGCTTTCGTATCGCCGAAGAGGATCTGCGTCTGCGCGGCCCGGGCGAGATTCTCGGTACGCGCCAGTCGGGGGAGGAGGCATTCCGGGTGGCGACGCCCGAGCTGGTCGCCGAGCTCGCCCCTGTCGCCCAGAGCGATGCCCTGCTCCTCCTCGACCGCGATGGCGGCCTCTCGGGGCCCCGGGGACAGGCGGCGCGAATTTGTCTCTATTTGTTTGAGCGCGACCAGGCGGTTGGGCTGATCAGATCGGGCTAGAGCAGGCTGGCAAGGTCGTAGAATCTCGTTTGATTCAATTTAACTGAGATACGATCTAGCGGACGAGTAGCCCATGCCGCTTCTTGCCGAGGCTGAGTTTCATCGGATTGTCCGCGGGCGCCAGCATCTGCCCGGGGTCGCTCACGATGACGTCGTCGAGCCGAACCGCGCCCTCGGCGATCTTGCGCTTTGCCTCTTTGTTGGACGGCGTGAAACCGAGCGCGGTCAGTGCATGGGCGACGTTCATTCCGTCGCCGAGCGACAATGTCGGAAGATCTTCTCCAGCACCGCCCCGATCGAAAGTCTGGTGCGCTGTATGCATCGCGGCCAATGCCGCATCGCGACCGTGAAGCATCGTCGTGGCTTCGGTCGCGAGCACGATCTTGGCCTCATTGACCTGGGCGCCTTCGAGACGTTCCAGAGCCTCGATTTCGTCGAGCGGCAGGTCGGTAAATAGCCTGAGAAATCGGCAGACATCCGCGTCCTGCGTATTCCGCCAGAATTGCCAATAGTCGTAGGGGCTGAGCAGCTTCTCATCGAGCCACACGGCACCCTGGGCCGTCTTGCCCATCTTTGCTCCGTCGGCGGTGGTGATCAGCGGCGTGGTAACGCCGTAGAGCTCTGTCCCGTCGATGCGGCGCGCGAGTTCGATGCCGTTGACGATATTGCCCCATTGGTCCGAGCCGCCGAACTGAGCCCGGCAGCCGACCCGGCGCGACAGTTCCAGAAAGTCATACGCCTGGAGGATCATATAGTTGAACTCGAGGAAGGTGAGCGGCTGCTCGCGGTCGAGCCGTAGCTTCACGCTGTCGAAGGTCAGCATGCGATTGATCGTGAAATGGCGTCCGACCTCGCGCAGGAAAGCTATATATTCGAGCGCGTCGAGCCAGTCGGCGTTGTTGACCATTATCGCGTCGGTCGGCCCGTCCCCGAAGCGCAGGAACCGCTCGAACACCTGCCGGATTCCAGCGATGTTCCCATCGATCTGCTCGTGACTCAGAAGCTGCCGGCCTTCGTCCTTGCCGCTCGGATCGCCGACCTTGGTCGTGCCGCCGCCCATCAGAACAATCGGTCTGTGGCCCGCCTGCTGGAGCCGGCGGAGCATCATGATCTGCACGAGACTTCCAACGTGAAGGCTCGGCGCGGTCGCGTCAAACCCGATGTACGCGCTCAGCACTTCCTTGTTCGCCAGCGCGTCGAACCCCACTGCATCGGTCGACTGGTGAATGTAGCCGCGCTCGTCGAGCAGGCGCATGAGAGAGGAACGGTAAGTCGTCATCACCTCGCGGCTAGCATCAGGGGGGCGGCGGGAACAAGCTCACTTGCTCGTTGAAGCACCATCCTCGCTATTGAATTTCTGGACCTCGTTGAGGACGAAGGAAAGTTCCGGGCTCAGGCTAAATGGAGGCGTGCGCCTCACATCCTGACCGATGTCCCAGAGTACCGGAACCATATCCCTGGCCTGGGCTGAAAGGGCCACCGCCAACATCCATTTCGCACGAGAGCGAGGGTCCTTCGAATTTGTCGCGCCAAACTCCCCGACGAACACAGGAATGTCTTTCTGATGCGAATATGCCTCCATCCTATCGAAGTAGCGCTTGAGTTCGGCAAGGTCGTCGGCAGTGCCCCAGGTCATGCGCATCTTTCCCCAGCTTTCGTCGTGGGTCATGCCGACGAAAGGCCAAGGAGTATAATAATGGATGGATAGGAGGAGCTTGTGCGGCACCGTGTCGCGCGGGAGGAGGAACTTGTCGTTCGCGGTCTTTTCGATGTCCGTGGTGCGGCCGGCGATGATCAGAAGCCTTTTCGCGTTGTTCCCGCCGGTTGCACGAACCGTGTCGATGAAGATTTGGTTGACGTGGCCCAGCGTTGCATAATCCTTTTTCTCTGATCCGGCGCCGTCGAAGTTGGATTCTTCGTTCAGTGATTCGAAGATCAGGCGCTGGTCGCGGCTCGCAAAAAAGCTGGCGATCTGCGCCCAATAGCTCTTGAACTTCTGTTCTGCGTCAGGGCTGAAGGTGTGATATGTCCTTCCAAACCTCTTCTTGTCGTCGGAATCGATCCAGCCGCCATCCCAGTGGATGTTGACGACGCAAAACATGCCTGCCGCAGTGATCCAGTCGGCGACTTCGCCGACGCGCTTCAACTTGTCGTGATCGATCTGCCCATTATGGGCGTAGGTGTCCCAGGCGACCGGTACGCGAACGGTCTTGAACCCATGTGCAGCGAGGCTCTGGACAAATTCCTTCGTGATCGGCGGATTGCCCCAACCCGTCTCCCAGGCGGTCGTGTTCTCGAGCGTGTTGCCGATGTTTACGCCGATGCCCATCGCGTGCGCCGCGCTCCAGGCGTCGAGGTCGCCCGTCTGCTCGGCTGCGCCAACTTCAGCAGCGGAGGCCACACTGGCGGTCGTTGCAGCGACGAGCAGGACGCCGGCCAGCAGCGCTTTCGATAGTCGGAGGGTAGAGCAGCGGAGATTCATCATAGCGATCGCTGCGGTTAGCGACGTCATTACGCACGTGAAAGCTTCGACAGGCGTGAGACTTTCACGTCGCTCGTCGCCTCTCAGCCAAGCCCGATCGTGGGTTCCCGTTGGTCTGGAATCGCTGATATTAGGCCGATGCAGCTGAACCTACTCTCGCATCCTGCAACCCCGCCATCGGGGCCCGAATTCAAACTTTGGGTGAACGTCGACCATGCCGGAGCGCTGGGGGCGACGGCCTCTACCAACATCTGGTTCGGGGTCGGTGCACCGGCGAGCCGTTTCATCATTCCAGGGGCGGTGGAGGAACCCGACAGGGCCGATAATCTGTGGGAAACGACCTGCTTTGAAGCTTTCCTGCGGATTCCCGGCGAAGAGGCCTATCGCGAATGGAATTTCGCGCCGTCGGGCAAATGGGCAGCCTATGATTTCGATAAATATCGTGAGGGACGGACCAACGCGGGGGTTGCGCCGCCATATGTCCGCTTCGAGGATAATATGACCTGGTGGGCGCTCGGTGCGACCATTGCCGTGGATGCGGAGACCGTCTGGGCATTGGGCTTGTCCGCGATTCTCGAAGAGACAGACGGCACCAAATCCTATTGGGCGATCGCCCATCAGCCTGGCGAGAAGCCTGACTTCCACGACCCGGCTTGCTTCGCGGCGCACCTGCCCTAAGCAGCCGCAATGACCTTGTTCGGTATCGACCGGCTGCTTGCCGAGCCGGAGCTACGCCGTCCCTTGGCAGGCAAACGCATCGCGATCCTCGCTCACCCAGCGTCGGTTACGTGCGACCTCACCCACAGCGTGGATGCGCTCGCCGCAGCTGGGCTGAGGCTCACCTCAGCGTTCGGGCCGCAGCACGGCCTTCGCGGCGACAAGCAGGACAATATGGTGGAGTCGGACGACTTCACCGATCCCGTCCATCAAATTCCGGTGTTCAGCCTTTATGGTGAGGTTCGGCGTCCAACCGGTCAGTCGATGGGCACGTTCGACACGGTCCTCATCGACCTTCAGGATCTCGGCTGCAGGATCTACACTTTCATCACGACCCTGCTCTACCTGCTCGAGGCGGCGGCCGAGCACGGCAAGGCCGTGTGGGTGCTGGACCGTCCGAATCCGGCTGGACGCCCGATCGAGGGTCTGACGCTCCGTCCTGGCTGGGAAAGCTTCGTAGGCGCGGGTCCGATCCCGATGCGCCATGGCCTGACGCTCGGCGAGCTCGGCAAATGGTTCGTCGATCATTTCAAACTCGACGTCGATTATCGCGTCATCGAGATGCAGGGCTGGAATCCCGGCGAAGCGCCGGGTTTCGGCTGGCCGCCCGAACGCATCTGGATCAATCCAAGCCCGAATGCCTCAAACCTCAACATGGCACGAGCCTATGCCGGCACCGTCATGCTCGAGGGCACGACTTTGAGCGAGGGCCGGGGTACTACTCGTCCGCTGGAGCTGTTCGGCGCGCCCGAACTCGAGCCGCGCAAGATCATCGCCGAGATGGAACGGCTTGCGCCGGAGTGGCTCGCCGGCTGCAAGCTTCGAGAGGTCACCTTCCAGCCGACTTTCCACAAGCATGTCGGCGAGATGTGCAGCGGCGTGTTCATCCATGCCGAAGGGGCGTTTTACGAGCATGCAACCTTCAGGCCGTGGCGCCTTCAGGCGCTCGCGTTCAAGGCGATCCGGCGACTCTATCCCGATTACCCGCTCTGGCGCGATTTTCCGTACGAATATGTTTTCGACAAACTCGCGATCGACGTCATCAACGGCTCAGAGTTGCTGAGCCAATGGGTGGACGAAGCCGAAGCTGCACCGGGCGACCTCGACGCACTGACCATCCCCGACGAGCGCAGCTGGGAAGCGGAGCGCAAGCCGTACCTCATCTATTGAGGTCCGCATGTGGTTAACGAAGAAGTAGGAGGTTGATGGCTATCCAGACCCAACGTTCTTGAGTGGGAGCTTGGGCTTCGATGGCCACGCACGGTATCGAGCAAGTTACGGAAAACGCTATCCGCACGGTAGCGCGCGATTGCGGATCGCTGTCGATGGAGTGCAGCGACGTTGCCGGCTACGTAAAAGGCGTCGCAGAGCGCATCGGCGAGCATATGAAGGTGCTCGATCAGCTCGAGGAAGTCACCACGCGTCTGATGGGCGACCAGGCCCGGGTCAGCGACTCGACCGACGAAGCGCGGCTGCTGTCGGAGCAGGCCAAGGCCAAGCTCGAGGCGGGCCGGGAGGCGATCGAAGGGACGATCGAAAGCTTCAAGGGACTGACCGAACTGGTCGTCCAGCTCGGCGAGCGCATGGCTGGATTCGCCTCGGCGATGAACCAGGTTCAGTCCGTCTCCTCGACGATCGAGACAATTGCCCGAAAGACCAACATGCTCGCGCTCAATGCGACCATCGAGGCCGCGCGTGCAGGCGATGCCGGCCGCAGCTTCGCAGTCGTTGCTGCGGAGGTGAAGAAGCTTGCGCATGACACGCGTGCAGCGACCAGCCAGATCGCCTCGACGATCGGCGAGCTGACGCGCGAAGCGAGCGCGGTTACGACCGAGATCAAGACTGGTGTCGAGCGCAGCCGCGCAGCCCAGGGCGGCTTCGGCACCATCAGCGACACGGTCCGCGAGGTGAGCGAGATCGTCGGCATGGTCGACCGGCAGACCGAAGGCATTGCCCATTCGACCAGCATGATCCAGGCGAGCGTCGACCGAGTGAAGGCGGGCCTTACCGATTTTGCTGCCGACGCTCGCGACAATGGCAAGGAACTGCTCACCGCTGAGAAGCGCCTTGCGCATCTCGAGATGCTGACCAACACGATGCTCGACACGCTCGCCAATTCGGGCGCTGAGATCGACGATACGCCATTCATCCTGAAGGCGCAGGATACCTGTCGTCAGATCAAGACTGCGATCGAACATGCGATCGACCAAGGAGAGCTCACGATCGACGACGTGTTCGATCAGGATTACCAGGTGGTCGAGGGTAGCAACCCGGTCCAGTATCTCGTCAGGTTCAATGATTCGGCTGACCGGCTGGTGCGGCCGATTCTCGATCAGACGAAGGCAGCCGACGGCCGAATCATCGGTTCCGCAATCGGCGATATGAATGGATATTTGCCGACGCACCTCACCGAACGCAGCCACCCCCAGGGGCCGGACCCGGTGTGGAATGACGAGCATTGTCGCAACAAGCGGATCCTGATCGACGACACGACCCGCATGGCGCTCTCCAGCGAGAGACCGGCGACGCTCGCAACCTATCGGATGGAGCTCGGCGACAAATATATTCCGGTGAAGAACATCTTCGTCCCGCTATGGGTCAAGGGCCGTCGCTGGGGCAATTTCGAACTCGCTTACAGAGACGACTGATCGCCGGCCCATTCTCGCGGATTTCCGTAGCCGATCAACGTCTGGGTCGGACAAGCGCATGCGCGAGCATCTGAGTTTGGCGATTAGGGTTGGCGAAAGCTTACCTCGCCATAAACCTCGTCTTTACGCCCTTGCGTTACGACAGGCCTAATAGGGCTCTGCCTCAACAATATCAGGGCATGGGGAGACGAATGGCAATCAATCGGTCCGTCGGCCATCCGGCTTCCAATCAAAGGCGCACTTTGATCGGGTCCGAGCAGGTCAGCGTTGCCGAAGCCCAGCTCGCGCGGGTCGCTGGTGAAGGGTGCGCTCGCCATTCCTATCTCAATTCGCTGCTGGAAGCTTCGGGTCGCCATGCTGGCCGTGACCTTGCCGATGCCGTGCATCTGCTATGCAGCCTTCACGGCCGCTATCCGGGCCTCATTGAAATTGCACTGCAGCGTTGCCCCAAGGGACCGGTGCAGGACTGGCTCAATCGCGCGTCCGAAGGGTTCGAGCGCGAGCGTCTCTATCTCGTCCGGCTGACGGCAGCGGTTGGACCGCTTCCGAGCACTCCAGGTGCTGCCGAGACCGAGGCAAGTCTGGTAGCGGCGCGCCATGCGCTGGAGACGCTGGCGATGTCGGAGCGCAATGGCTGCGCGCTCGGGGCTGCGACTGCGCTTGTCGGCGATTGGTGGCCGGTTCGCCGTCTACTCGACCGGGCCGCAACGCGCGTCGGTACCGAGGCGCCCGCACCCTCGCTTCCGGATGAAGCATCGGTGGTCTCGATCATCGAGCGTGGTGCGGAAGCCCAGGCCGCTGCTCGCGCACTGGCGTTCGGTGGCGAGCAGCTCCTGCTTCAGCACCGCGCTCTGTTCGACCTCCTCGAAGCCCGCGCCGAAGCCCGGGGCGACTTCTAGGCTCAGGCAGCCTTTGCAAGCTCGCGCTGCTCATTGACCGCGGCGGGCTCGGCCCTCGCCGAATCGGCGCCGGGAGCTTCTTGCTTCGGGAACAGCAGGCGAGAGGCAAGCACCACCGCGCCGAGTGCGAAATAGGCGGCAACGGCGAGCATTGGGCTCCATAGCACGGAGGCAGCGAAGGGAACGCGCAGGAAGATCGGATTGAAACCGAAATCCTCGCCGATAGCCTCGCAAACGCCGAGGATAGTGTGCGACCGCAGCGGCAGGGCGATTTGATTTTCTTGCGCTTCCATTGCTTCACTCCATTGGCAAATTCTTCGTGCTCATTGCTAAGCAAGGGTTATGCCAGGTGGAAAAGTGTATATGTTTCAATGGAATAGACGGAATTGCGATATTCTGATTCGGAATTTCCGCCAACTTCCCGCCCATCAGTTGGGATTTTGCGCCTTATGCTGCAAGTGCGATACTGCAGCGCAACATTGATTATCGACGAACGGATGCAAATCTAGTACGGGCGCCCGCCGCCAAGCTTAGGAGCCGATCCTCGTGATGCGGATCATGATGAAGTCGAAAATCCACCGCGCGACGGTGACTCAGGCCGATCTCGACTATGTCGGCTCGGTGACTCTCGATGCTGCGCTAATGGAGGCGGCTGACCTGCTGGAAGGAGAGCAGGTGGCGATCGTCGACATCACCAATGGCGCTAGAATTGAAACCTACGTCATTCCCGGCGAGCGTGGCAGCGGCGTAATCGGGATCAACGGCGCCGCTGCACACCTTGTGCATCCCGCCGATCTCGTCATCATCATGAGTTATGCAGTGCTGAACGACGCCGAGGCCCGCGCGCTTCAGCCTCGCATTGTCCATGTCGATGACAAGAATCGAATCGTGAAGCTCGGCAATGACGCTGCCGAGCCGGTACCCGGTTCTGAACTGAAGCGCGGGGATCTCATCGCTGCCGAGTGAACCGTCGCTGCGACGGCTCCACTGACACTGGCCGGCTCCGGCCAATGCCTATGCGCAGTCCGCTCGTCGCTTCGACCTTGTTCGAGGATTACCGACTTTCCGCGCCGTGCGGGGCTACGAGAAGACGCCACGGCGGCGGCAGATAGTCAGTCGACATATAGTAATAGAAAAGACAGCTCCCGTCGGGCGCGCGGTTGATGCCCTTAGCTATCCCGAAGGCGATGTCGCCGCTGAACACCGGACCGCCGCTGTCTCCCGGGACGCAGCCCGGACCTTTGACCGTTACCCAGGTCGGCGAGCAGGGCCCGCCGCAAAGCTCGTCGGACGGTGCATAATCAGTGAGCTCGACCGTCGCACAGCTGTAGCCGGAGCTTTCGCCATAGTGACAGATGAAGTCGCCGGCCCGCGTACTTGCGACGTTACGCCAGCTCACCAGCCTCCGGAGCGTGCCGGCGCCACGGTTAGAGTAGAAGAGCGGTTCGGCTGAACTGGCGGTGCCGTTGATCTGCACGTCCTGGTAGGCAGCTCCCCACGAGCCGATTAAAGGCAAGCTTGCTGTGCTGCCGTCGCGATCCTCGTAGGTGAGCTGGTCCGGGCAGTGGGCAGCCGTCGTGATTGCATGCGTTTCGCCGTTGGTTACGACGAAAGCTGTCGTGCAGCGATACCGGCGTCCGTGGGCCTCGCCTGACACATATCCGCCGCCTACCACATCCATGTTCGATTCAAGGAGGTCGTTGATGACCACGCGTACCGGCACACCGCTGACCTGCTGGGCGCGCGAACGCATCGTGTCGATCCCGTAGCGCTGCGCGTCGGCGGTAGTCACCAGCAGCACGATTTCGCCGGTGCGCTGGTCATAACCGGCGCCGCGGGCGTCCGGAAGATCGGAACGGAGATCGATCAGGTGCTTGCGAAGCGCCGTGACGGCCTGGCTGTGGGTCGCTTTCGCGCCTGTCTTGAAGACGATCGGGACGCCTGCTGAACTGCGGTCCTCGACGACCCCATTTCCCGTAAGCAGCACCACAATCCGGTACTCGGGGGTGTGTTCGATCGCGATACCGGCGAGCCGGTCGGCGAATTCTCGGGCTATAGAGTCGGTCGCAGCAACGCTTTCCTGCTGCGCTTTCAATCGGTGGAGCGCCTCTTCCGGCGTCACTCTGAACTGCGCCGCATATTGGACGGCGTCATCGGCCAGCGCTTCCGTCTGGGTCTGCACCGGTTGAGCCGATGCAGCAGTCGCGGCGGTGTACAACAGGAAAGGAGAGAGCCATCGCATCGCGCTCATTTCATTCCCATGTTAGGGGCGCACCGCAAGGAGGACTTATGGCCACGACCGCCGCAACCACCTTCGATCTTACGCCGCCGACCGAGGATCAGTTCCGCAAGCTGGTCGCCGAACTGACTGACGAGGAGAAGCACGTCCTTCTCGACCATGGCACCGAAGCGCCGTTCTGCGGCGTGTTTCTCAATGAGAAACGACCGGGCGTATTTACCTGCCGGCTGTGCGGCATTCCGCTGTTCCACGGCGGCTCCAAGTTCGAGAGCGGCACCGGCTGGCCGAGCTTTACCCAGCCGTTCGCCGACGGGCATCTCAAATACATCCGCGACACCAGCTACGGCATGGTTCGAACGGAGATCGTCTGCGCCCGTTGCGGGTCGCACCAGGGCCATGTTTTCGAAGACGGCCCGCCGCCGACCGGCCAGCGCTATTGCATCAATTCGGTCAGTCTCGCCTTCACGCCGACGGGCGAACGATTGCCTGACAAGCTGGGCAGAGGGACGCCTGAAGGCGAGCTAGTGGAGGGCTGAGTGGCCGATCCTCGAAGTCAGGGCGCTCGAGTTCCGTTCGTCCTGCTGCTCCTTTTGGTGCTCGTCTCCGCTTTCCTCGGCGGCGTGATGGCGCGGCTCGTTCCCGGTGGCCAGACTGATCCGGGTCCGCGAGTGCTCGCCGGCCCTTCGGACGACAGCTTGGCGCCGCTGGTCAGGAAGACTGCGCCCGCGGTGGTCAGCATCTCGACATTGTTGCCGTCGCCTTTGGAGCAGAATCCGCTGCTGCAAGACCCCTTCTTCCGCCGCTATTTCGGAGTTCCTGACGCTGCCCTCCAGCCGGCCATGGCCGCAGGCTCGGGGGTGATCGTGGACGGCCAGCGTGGATTCGTCATCACCAACTTCCACGTGGTGCGCAACGCAAGCGCGATCGAGGTGACGCTGAAGGACGGACGCAAATATCCTGCTCAGCCGCTGGGAGTCGCGCCCGATCTCGATCTCGCAGTGCTGCGCATCGGCGCGAAAAACCTACCAACCCTGCCTCTGGGCGACAGCCGCAAGCTCGAGGTCGGCGACTATGTCGTCGCAATCGGCAACCCCTTCGGCCTCGGTCAGACCGTGACCAGCGGGATCGTCAGCGCCACCGACCGGCCATTGGGACAGGGCGATTCGCGGCGCTTCATCCAGACTGATGCGCCGATCAACCCCGGAAATTCGGGAGGTGCGCTGCTCAACCTTCATGGCGAGCTGATCGGTATCAATTCGGCCCTGTTCAGCCCGAGCTCGAGCGAGAGCAGCGCCGGCAATGTCGGCATCGGTTTCGCAATTCCGTCGAACGTGGTGAAGCAGGTCCTCGCCGAGGCCGAAAGGGCGAAATTGCCGCAATAGTCGTCAGTTGCCGCTGTCGCTGCGGGCGAAGCTGTAATCGATGTGGATCAGGATCCATTGGCCTATCATTGGACGCCCGTTCTTGCGTGGGGGGCGGACGTGGAATTGCCAGGCCGCCTGGCGCACAGCGCTCGCAAGGTGAGAACCGCGCGGGGATTGGCCCACTTCGATGCAGTTGTCGACCCGATTTCCTGGAATGGTCTTGCAAGCGATTTCTCCCCAGCCGTCGGGTGGGTTGTGCGGCAAATAGCCTCCTAGCTCTGCGTCGGTCGGTTCGCGCGCCCACTCGGCGGCATAGAGAGTCTCGCCATTGGGCCCGTGTCCAACGACCTCGCTGTCGCCGGCGCTCCCAGAGCCGGCTTTCGGAAGCTTGGACACATCCGATGCAGCCATGTCTTCGCTGCTCATTTCGATCCACGACTGCTTCTTGATCGATGGCCGTGGAGGCGCCTCGATGGTTGGCTTGGCCGGCAAGACGATCGGCGGCGGTTTAGGCACCGGACGGTTGGTCTCGACATGTTGTCGATGGGCTTGGGCCTTGGTCGACCGGCTCGGCGAAGCGCTCTGACTGTCGGGAATGAGGTCCACGACGACACCATGCAGCGTCTTCTGTCCTTCTGGGGCCGGGATGATCCCAAGCGTCATGAGCACCAGCAGAAGTCCGACGTTGATCGCCAGCGCGAGTGCGAAGCTCGACGCGCGCCGCCTGAGCGGTGGCCGATCGTAGGGCGAGGGGAGGCGGTAGGCTGGCAAGGTTCAGGAATTGGTGCGTCGCGTCGGTTCGGCAGTAGCCGAGCGACAACTGAACCGGTAGTGAAGCGCGCGATGTTCGAGGGTTGGAGCGAATTTTACTTGCTCGCCGGTTCGGCCGCGGCAGTGCTGATCGGCCTCATCTTCGTGGTTATCAGCCTGATGCAGAACCGCTCGCGCTCAAGCGTGCTCGCCGGTTCCAAGCTCTACATGGGCCCAATTGTACTGGGCGTCAGCTTTGTCCTGGTGTTGAGCGCCGCAGCGCTTACTCCCGGCATCGATCGGATCGAGTTCGCGGCGGTAGCTGGAGCGGTCGCGCTATGGGGCCTGTTCCGCGGCATCTGGTCGATAATCGGAATTCGCCGTCGGCTGAGCGGTGGAGAAGTCCATTGGACCGACGCCTGGTTCTACGGTGTGCTCCCGAGCGCGATTTATATCGGCCTTGGCGCTGTTGCGTTGGCCTTCTGGAGCAACTGGTCCTGGGCACATTATGGAGCTGCCGCCGCGACCCTGGCCATCCTGCTCTCGGCTATCCGCAACGAATGGGACCTCATTACCTGGATTGCGCCGAGGGCCGATACACCGGAAGGATTCGGCGACAACCCGGTGGGGCAAGGCTGAGCGTTGCAGCCGCAAGGTCGGTGGCAGTCAATTGAACGGCCGTTAAGTCCTCACCTTGCCTGGCATCCGTCCGCAGTGTGAGGGAACGGCAGTGGACGTGACCATTCGAGAGGTTGAGGATTCCGACGCCGAGGCGATTGCAGCGATCTACGCCCATCATGTTCTGAACGGCACTGCGACTTACGATGTCGACCCCCCGTCAATCGAAGAAACTGTCGCCAAGATCGGGCATATAACCGGCAAGAGCTGGCCGTTCATCGTTGCCGAAGTTGAGGGCGTGGTCGGCGGTTATGCCTATGTCACACAATTCCGCGACCGGGCCGCCTATCGTTTCGCGGCGGAGGATTCGATCTATGTGCATCCGGAGTGGACGGGCCGGGGTGTCGGCAAGGCGCTGCTTAAGGCACTGATCGACCGGTCGTTGGCATACGGTTTCCGGACTATCATCGCGGTGATTGGCGGCGCAGAGCCGGCTTCGATCGCAGTCCATGCGAGCTGCGGCTTTCGCGAGACGGGGCGCCTCAAGGCGGTGGGATTCAAGTTCGATCGCTGGCTGGACAGCATGTACATGCAGCTCGAGCTGCCGGGCGCCAGCGAACAATCGGCCACTGAACCCGCTGATTCCAGCCGGTAAGCCGCCTTTTGATGTCTGGGCGAGGCTCGGAGCTTCACGGGGCCCCTGAGCCTGCGCGCGGAACCTGCTTCGAGCGCGCAGTGTTCCCGTTCCGGCATGAAACGAGCCGATGCCTGGAACCGTTTCGCGGATGCCGGACGCGCGTTGCTTGTCGGCGGCGCAGCGACGGCGCCGCTGATCCGCCGCGACTGGCGGGCGAGCATCAACGCAATCGCGCTCATATTCGCGGTCTCGACAGCGACAAAAGTGATCAAGACGTCCTGGGAAGAGCCGCACCCCGACGGCGAGGATCGCCAGAGCTTCCCTTCCGAGCATGCTGTCGACGGCTTCGCTGCGGCTGCGATCGTCGGTTGCGAATTCAATGGCGGGATCGGCCTCGCCGCCATCGGCTCGCCACCGCTATCTCGCTCGCTCGCTTGTTTTCGGGCAAGCATTACGTCGCCGACGTGATCGCGGGTGCGGGAATGGGATTCGCGATTGCCCGGCTGGCCCAGCCTCGATCATCCATCAGATAGAGCGGATTGGAGTCAGGGCGGTTCCGGCGGCGCAGCTTACAATTGGTCGCCTTAAGGCCTATGGAATCTTCGCTACTAGTCGCAAATGGACGGTCTACAGGCGCTTTGCGGCTCCTTTCTCCTTCTCTTGTCGCTCCTAGCAGGAAGCGCCCCGACGTTCGGGGCCGCACTAGAAGGAAAATCGGACATGACCACTGGTACGGTCAAATTCTTCAACGAAACCAAGGGCTATGGCTTCATTGCGCCCGATGGCGGAGGCAATGATGCTTTCGTCCACATCAGCGCGGTCGAGCGTTCCGGCATGCGGACGCTGCGCCAGGATCAACGCGTGAGCTACGACCTCCAGCAGGACAATCGCGGCAAGATGAGCGCGACCAACCTCAAGCCGGCGGAAGACACAACTACGGATGCCGCGAGCGATCGGCAGGCCGAGTGACCGGACCGATCATCCGGAGCTCCAACCTCCAATTCTTCCTCGCCCGTGCCGAGCAGGCGCATGCTGAGGGAGAAGCGGCAACGCTCGAGCATGTGCGAGAGCGTTGCCGCCGATCGGAGGCGGCGTGGCAGGCGCTTGCCGACCGAGCGGAGCGATCGGAAAAAATGCGCGAAGCGGAGGCGCTGAGGAAGGCGGAGCAGGCAACGGAGCACGGCGCGTAGGCCCCTTTGCGTCGCGCCGGCGAAGCTGGTTCAACGTCTGATTGCTTGCAAATCCGTCCGCCGACGACGGAAAGAGCACGTGCCGCGCTCGCCGTTTTGCGGGGCGGAGCACATCGATTGACTTTCAGCCTTCCCGGAGGTGGGCCCGGCTTGGTGCGAACGGCGACTGCGCTGCCAAGATCCGCACAAAACCCAAGGCCTTGTCATCGCCGGGCATGTACGGCGCCTGCTGCACCGCCCGGCCACCGAAAGCGTCGCGAGTCCGAAAATCGCGTTGGAGCAAAGCGTTCAAGCGTGCATGCGAGTCGCTGGCCCGCCCGTCGCCACGGAACTGGCCTGCGACAGCCAACGTTCCCAACCGGCATGGACGACAAGAGCATCAACCTCTGGCGCCAGGTCGAAGGTGCCCGCCGCGCCGGCAAGCGCCAGGCGGTCAACTACGCCAGACCCGGAACAGAGCCCGCGCGCCAGGGCGCTTCCAACTGAAAGTCGGGCTCCCGGGCGCTCCCCTTCGTTCAGCCTGCCTGAGTTTCAGGCGCGGTGCTGAGCGGGCATTTGGCGTTCTTGTCGCCGGCGGCGATTCGCTGGGCGGTGCGCTCCTGGCACTGTTCTTTCTCGATCTGCTGCAGGACCTGCGCTGCGTCTAACTGGAAGCCCTCCAGCTGAATCTCCACCGCGCGGTCAGTCTCCAGAGCAGGGCGCCGCGACAGGTAATGCTGACCTGCTGGTGACTGCGCGAAGTCGATCATCTGTCTGAGCTCGTCAGCAGAGAACTCGCGCGCAAAGGCCATCGAATAGGCTTCGAGCAGATTGGGCAGCCTCTCGCGGATTTTGGGCTCGAGCAAATCGAACAGCCGCTGCAAGCTCTTCTCAGCCTCGGCGTGGCGGCCTTTGTCTGCATCGCCCTCGAGCTCGACCTCCATCATCGCCGCTGACTGATCGCGAAACGACTCCATGAGTCGCTCGGGCGTGAGGCTGAGGCTGACATAGCGCCGCGCGAGCGTCTGCCGCTCGACCGATGGCGGGGCGGCCTGCGCGGCTGCCTGGACCGGCGGCGCGGCCTTGGGAGCCGCAGCGGAGAGCGCGGGCGCGCTGGCGAGCAGAGCCAGGAAAAGCGGAAACTTCATGGGAATCACCTCAACGCAAGTCGGTCCCGAGCGGGACGCGTTGTGCGGCAAGGCGGTTAAGGAATGTTGATCAGTCGATGCCGAGCGCGCCGCCGGCGCAGGTGGTCCGCGCCGGCGGCCAGCCAGGCGATCCTCAGGCGGGGATCAACTCCTTGCCGAAGGCGAAATCGAGCGCTTCCTTGCGCTCTTCCGGCTCGTACACGCGATAGCTGACATGTGGCAGCAGCGCGCTTTCAAAGCGGGTGAGGACCCGCATCCATGCCTGGTCGGCGACGACCGCGACGCGGTCGAAGCGATCGATCTTGCTGAACAGCGGGAAGGTACGGTTCAGGTGGTGCGGAAGCGCCGCCATTTCGAGACCATCAATCCCGCGGGTTTCGACATAGAAGTGGATCTTGCCCGGCTTAGCGAACATGTCCTCGACCCGATCGGTGACTGCGTCGAGGTCCTTGCCGGTGATCGTGCCGGTCAGCTTCACCGCCAGCACGTCGTTGGGGCTTTTGATGAATTCGAGCATGGCGTTTCTCCTCTTCGTTCAGAGCGGGCAGAGAGGGTGTAGGATGCGGCGGAGGGCCCCGAAATGAGCCAAATCACTTGGTGCGCGAAAAGAGAGGAGAGGTCAGGCCGAGCGAGTCCGCGTGATGCCTCCCGTGCGCCTCGCGGCAATGCGCCCGCTCTTTCAACCTCTACGCAATCGCTCGCCTGCGCACGGTAGCTCAATCGACAGCCGAATATGTGGCGAGCAGGATCGGCGCCCACAGGTGCTGAAATCGAGCGTGGGCGCGAACCATGCCGGCGAAACCGTTCAGGAGCTCGGCGACGGCGAGCCCGAGTATCAGGCCATAGAAGGCGAAGAAGAAGCTGAACTTGTCGATGTGCGTGCCCGCTGGGCCCCCGCGAGCGGTGTTACAGCGAAGGCGCGAGGGCAACAACGACGCCATGCGACGGTGTCGCTCCGCTCGCCGGTTCGATTATTGATCGAGGAACGACCTCATCTTCCGCGACCGGCTCGGATGCTTCAGCTTACGCAGGGCCTTAGCCTCGATCTGACGGATGCGCTCGCGGGTCACGCTGAACTGCTGCCCGACTTCCTCCAGCGTGTGATCGGTGTTCATGCCGATACCGAAGCGCATGCGCAGCACGCGCTCTTCGCGGGGAGTGAGGGACGCCAGCACTCGAGTCACTGTTTCCTTGAGATTGGATTGGATCGCAGCGTCGACCGGGATTACCGCATTCTTGTCCTCGATGAAGTCCCCGAGGTGGCTGTCTTCCTCGTCGCCGATCGGCGTTTCGAGGCTGATCGGCTCCTTTGCGATCTTGAGGACCTTGCGGACCTTTTCGAGCGGCATTGAGAGACGTTCGGCGAGCTCCTCCGGGGTCGCTTCGCGACCGGTCTCGTGGAGAAACTGGCGACCAGTGCGGACCAACTTGTTGATCGTTTCGATCATGTGCACCGGGATGCGGATGGTTCGGGCCTGGTCAGCGATCGAGCGGGTGATCGCCTGCCGGATCCACCAGGTGGCGTAGGTCGAGAATTTGTATCCGCGGCGATATTCGAACT
>CBJLMA010000028.1:0-30713 GCA_966424035.1 uncultured Sphingomonas sp.
CAAATTCTGGCGATGCTCGAGGATGACTTGTGGCTGGAAAATGCGCGAGCCGCCAATGCCGCGGCGCAAAAGCTCGGTCGGGCGGCGCCAGACCGGCTGGCCTATCCGGTCGAAGCCAACGAAGTTTTCCTCAATGTGACCGCCGACGAGGCGGCGAGCCTCCGCAGCCAAGGTTTCGATTTCTACGACTGGGGCGCCGGTGAAATCCGCCTGGTCACCAGCTGGGACCAGGAGCGGGAAGATATCGATCGCCTCGCCTCGGCAATCGCCGCTTTGTGATTTCCAAGCCGGCATAGAAATTCCGACAAGCTGCGCTTATCGGCGAAACCAGCCCTTTGATTGGCGCCGACCGGCCGGAAGGGCTACCGAACCGTTCACGGATGCCGCGTGATCTCGCCCACGGGGAGCTGAGCAAGCAGCCTGCGCCGGCCGAGCGGCTCCGCTCGGTCACAATCCCGTTCGTCATCTTCACCGCCATCTGGGGTTCGACCTGGATCGTGATCCGCACCCAGCTCGGAATCGTGCCTGCGCAATGGTCGGTGACCTATCGCTTCGCCATCGCCGCTGCGGCGATGGCCGGGCTCGCGGTCTGGAAGGGCGAGAGCCTCAAGCTCCGTCGCAATGGCCTCAAAGCTGCGATCTTCCTCGGCTTCACCCAATTCAGCATCAACTTCAATGCGGTCTATCTCGCTGAGCGGCACATCACCTCCGGCGTGGTCGCGACGGTTTTTGCACTGCTGCTCATTCCGGCGAGCCTGCTGGGCTGGGCGTTCCTCGGCCACAAGCCGAGCAGGCGCTTCGCCTGGAGCTCGCTGGTTGCAGTCAGCGGTATCGTGTTGCTGTTTGTCCATGAAATCCGCGAGCACCCGGCCAACGTGACGCAGATTGCGGCCGGAATAGGTTTGTCGCTGGTCGGCATGCTCGGCGCGGCCGTCGCCAATGTCGGCCAGGCGCGACCCGAGATCCGCCGGTTTCCCCTGACTGCGATGCTCGCCTGGTCAATGGCAGCAGGCGCGCTGATCGATGCCTTGATCGCCTTCGTGATGACCGGACCTCCGGTGTTCGACATGCGACCCTCTTATTGGCTCGGCGGGCTCTATCTCGCTTTGTTCGCCTCGGTCCTGACCTTCAGCCTCTATTATCCCGTGGTACGTCGAATTGGTCCCGCCAAGGCGGCCTATTCGAGCGTGCTGGTGCCGATCATCGCAATGGCTTTCTCGACCTGGCTTGAGGATTATCGCTGGACCGGCTTGACCATTGTCGGTGCGTTGCTGGCACTCGGCGGCATGGCGGCGGCCCTTGGTCGCGAGCGTTCTGGCGTCGCGGCTCCAGACGCAGGCTGAAGCGTTATCGTTTCATGCCGTCGACTGTGATCCGCCGCTTCGTTTACGACGAGATGGAAGGCAATCTCTGGGTCGAGTTCACCACCGGACGGCGTTATGTCTATTCCGGAGTGCCGCAGGAGGTCGCAGACGCCTTCCGGGGAGCCTTCGCCAAAGGGATTTATTTCAACACGCGCATCCGCGACCGCTTTCCCTATCGCGAAGTTCCCCAGGCACAGGCGCAGGCGGAAACCCAATCTTAAAGCGGCCGCGCGAGAATAGCGCTCATGGTTCCGATGCGCCTCAGCTCAGTCTTCAAGAGCCGCTGGATGGCGCTGGTCTGGGCCGCGGGAATCATCTGGTTCGCTTACGATTTCGCCGGATCGGAGCCGCAGGACCAAGGCGGCAATGACGTGATGACCGACGCAGCCGGCAATCCGTTATCAGCAGGCGACGCGAACAAGGTTGCCGATGCGCTCGGCAATTAGCTTTCGATTTTCCAGTCTATTCGTTCGATATGCCAGCGTCGGGCCGCTTCACTCGAGCCGGGCACGTCATTGACGCGGCGAAGGATCACCTCGGCCGGCCTTCGAAATTGGGCGCCATTCTGGTCCCTGCCGAAAAATGTGACGGGCACGCTGATGTAGACCGAGCCCGCTGCGCCTTCCTCGCCGCCAGGCTTGCTCATCCTTAAGCGAACTTCGGGGTAGCGCTTGAGCTGCTGCGCAAACTTGGACGCGCTGTCGCTGCTCGCCCACAGCGCCTGCGCGTTACTCATCCGACCTTGTGCGATGAGCGCACCATATTGCTGCACGATCTGGCCGGCGGCTTCGGGGCTTCTCGGGTCGATCGCATCCTTCGGCCCAAATGGAGTCTTCGCATCCGGCCCCGTTGCCGGAGGCGGGACAGGAGGCGGGGTTTCGGTTTTGCCGAGTTGATCGGCGTTCGATGTTGGTTGGTCTTGCGGTTGGTCGCATGCCGAAAGCGCCAGCGACGCCGCAAGAACAAGCCTCATGGCGGCCCGCATTGGAGTCCCTCCTCGCTCGGAACCGCGCCTGCGTCGGCTCGTTTCGCAACGACAACAGGCATAACAGGGAGAGTTTCCATGGCCGACGATCCCGATAACGGGGAACGCGAGCATACGACAATCGTGGAAACGGGTGGTGGAGGTGGCGGCGGAATTCTCGCGGTCGTATTGCTGATCATCGTGGTGCTTGTGCTGCTTTACGTCTTTCGCGGGCAGCTCGGCCTTGGCCACAGCACGAACATCACCGTTCCGAACAAGGTCGACGTCAACATCAACCACAGCTGACCTCAAGCTCGCGGCGTCAGCGCGGGCGGGTTGCGAGTCCCCGCCCGGGCGAGGGCGCGGCTCGATTGGGCCGCGCCCGTTTGCTTGTGCGCGGCTGAAACAGTAGTCGCAGGGACATGACCGACGCGCTGCACTACATGACGGGCTTCGGCGGCCATTTCGAAAGCGAGGCGGTGACCGGGGCCCTGCCGAAGGGCCGAAATTCGCCCCAGCGGCCGGCCTACGGCCTCTATGCCGAGCAGCTGTCGGGAAGCAGCTTCACCTCGCCGAGGCATGAAAACCGCAGGTCGTGGCTGTACCGGATGCGGCCGACCGCTGATCATCGGCCCTACAGCAGGTACGAAGGTGCGACGCTCTTTGCGCCTGTTACTCCCGAGGAGCCGATTGCACCCAACCGGCTGCGCTGGGATCCTCCGCAAGACCTGCCCGAGGGCGCCGACTTCATCGACGGTATGGTCACGATGCTCGCCAATCGTTCGCCGCAGGATCTCGAAGGCGTGGCGGTGCATCTGTACCGCGCGAGCAAGTCGATGGATCAGCGCATCTTCGTCGATGTCGACGGCGAACTGCTCATCCTGCCCCAGTCGGGAACGCCGACAATCGCAACCGAACTCGGCCGGCTCGAGATTGCTCCAGGGTCGATCGCGGTCATCCCGCGCGGGCTGAAGTTCCGGGTCGAGCTCAGCGAAGAAAGCCGGGGCTATGTGGCAGAGAATTTTGGGCTGCCGCTGCGCCTGCCCGAACTTGGACCGATCGGGTCCAATGGCCTCGCCAATCCGCGCGACTTCGAGACTCCGGTTGCCTGGTTCGAGGACAAGGATGAGCCGACCGAGATCGTGCAAAAAAGCCTCGGACACCTGTGGACGACCAGGCTCGATCATTCGCCGCTCGATGTCGTCGCCTGGCACGGCAATCTCGTGCCCTATCGCTACGATCTTTCGCGCTTCAACACGATCGGCACGATCAGCTTCGATCATCCCGATCCGTCGATCTTCACCGTGCTCACGTCCCCGAGCAATGTGGCGGGCCGTGCAAACGCAGATTTCGTGATCTTCCCGCCGCGCTGGATGGTTGCCGAGGACACCTTTCGGCCGCCCTGGTTCCATCGCAACCTGATGAGCGAGGCGATGGGCCTGATCCACGGCTCCTATGATGCCAAGGCCGAAGGGTTTGCGCCCGGTGGCCTCAGCCTGCACAATCTGATGAGTGGCCATGGGCCCGACGTCGATAGCTGGCGCAAGGCAAGCGATGCCGAGCTGAGGCCAGTGAAGATCGAAGGCACGATGGCGTTCATGGTCGAGACCTGCTGGCCCTACCGGCCGACCCGATGGGCCTTGGAGCGCGCGCAGCCTGATTATGACCTGGCCTGGACCGGCTTTCCCAAGGCGAAGCTGCCATGATCGACGAGACGAACGATCCCGCGCTGGCCGCGTGGCTGGAAAGCGCGGCGGGCAGCGATTTCCCGATCCAGAACCTGCCGCTCGGGATCTTCTCGGTGGGCGAGCGCCGCCGCCGGCCGGGGGTCGCGATCGGTGACTTCGTGCTCGACCTCAGCCGCATCACCGATCTCTTGGACGAGGATTGGCGCGAGGATTTGTCGCAGCCGGTGCTGAACGCCTGGCTGGCGCGCGGGCAGGAAGCGCAGCACGAGCTTCGAATCCGCCTTCAGGAGCTATTGTCCGACGAGCGCTACCGCGACGATCTCGAACCGCAGCTGATCGGCCAGACCGAGGTGCGCATGCACCTGCCCTGCCTGATCGGCGACTATACCGATTTCTATGTTGGCATTCATCATGCGACCAATGTCGGGAAGCAGTTCCGGCCCGACAATCCGCTGCTGCCAAATTACAAATATGTGCCGATCGGCTATCATGGGCGGGCAAGTTCGGTCCGGGCCTCGGGCGAGCCGGTGATCCGCCCCAACGGTCAGCGCAAAGCGCCCAATGCCGATGCGCCCGAATATGGCCCAAGCCAACGCCTTGACTACGAGCTCGAGCTGGGGATCTGGGTCGGCGAGGGGAACGAACTTGGCCAGCCGATCCCGATCGGCGAAGCGGCGGGCCATATTGCCGGCTACTGCCTCTTGAACGACTGGTCGGCGCGCGACCTGCAGGCGTGGGAATATCAACCGCTGGGGCCGTTCCTCGCCAAGAATTTCCTGACCAGCGTCAGCCCGTGGGTGGTGACGGTGCAGGCGCTGGCGCCGTTCCGCAAGCCACTGCCGGCGCGCCCGAAAGGCGATCCCGATCCGCTGCCCTACCTCGATGATCCTGCCGATCGAGAGACTGGAGCGCTCGCTATCCAGCTCGAAGTCACGCTGACGACCGAAAAGATTCGGGCGGCGGGGCTTGAGCCGCATGTCCTCTCGCGCGGGTCGGCCGACGCTGCAATGTATTGGAGCGCAGCGCAGATCATCGCCCACCACAGCTCGAGCGGCTGCAATCTCCAGCCCGGCGATCTCATCGGTACCGGCACGCTGTCGACCGAAAGCGCCGACGGACTCGGATCGCTGCTGGAGATTAGCGAAGGCGGCAAGCGGCCTGTTCAGCTCTCGAGCGGCGAAATGCGGACCTTCCTCGAAGACGGCGACGAAGTGACGCTCAAGGCCTGGTGCGAAGGAGCCGACGCCATGCGCATCGGCTTCGGCGAGTGTGTCGGCCGGGTGGTCGCCTCAGGCTAGGGCGAGGCTCTCAGCCATCAATTTGGTCATTTCGTAAAGCCTGTCGAGCGCGGGCGTTTCGATGGCCCGTGCGCGCGCGATCTCGCGCGGAGCGCCGAGCAGGGCCTCGAGTTCGATCGACCGGCCAGCCTCGACATCCTGGAGCATGGACGTTTTGAACGCGCCGAGGCGCTCGGTGACCTTGGTCCTCTGTTCGCCGCTCTCGCTGATCGGGCAGCCAATTGCTGCGCCGACGGCAGCAAGCTCCGCCATTCCCTCGAGCATCCATGACCGGCATTGCTGATTGGCCAGGAGCCGGTCGGTCGCCGCGCGGGTCAGAGCCGACAGTGGGTTCAGGGTCGCATTGCCCCAGAGCTTGTACCAGATCGCGCGGCGGACATTGGTCGTCTGGTCCGGCCTCAACTGTGCATGCTCGAACAGTGCGAAGAGGCGGGCCAGACGCTCTCCATTTTCGCAATTCGGCTCACCGATGATCAGCTTGTCGGCATGCTTGACGATGACCGTGTCGCCGGACCGGCTGCAGGAGGCGTGCACCACGCAGCCGATGATCCGCTCGATGGGCAAGGCCGCGGCGATGCTGCCGTCAGGGTCCACTGACCGCAGCTGCATACCTTCAACGAACCACCACGGGACACCGTTGAGCATCGGTACGATGATTGTGTTTGGCCCGATCAGCGCCTTTGCGGACTCGGCTGCTGCTGTGAGAGAGGTCGCCTTTACGGCAATGATCAGGACATCGGCCGGCCCGTCAAAGCGCATGAGTTTAGCGGTCTTGGTCGCTCCGCCCTGGACGACTTCGATCGAATCCAGCGCGCCGCGGCTGGTCAGAGCCATCACTTGGCCCCCGCTGAACGCCAGCCTCGCAGCGACCCAGCCGCCGATCGCTCCGGCGCCAATCACGCAAATGTTCATCAGGCCGCCGATGGGCTAAGATGGAGCAATAGGGCAAGGGGGTCGCGATGCTGTTTCGCCAGTTGTTCGAGCCGCAATCATCGGCCTACACCTATCTCATCGCTTGCGGCCGAACGCGGCGGGCGGCCCTCATTGATCCGGTGATCGAAACGACAGAGCGAGATCTTCAGCTGCTCGAGGAGCTCTCACTCACGCTCGACTATACCATCGAAACGCACATCCATGCCGACCACGTCACTGGCGCGTCGCGTCTGCGCGAACTGACCGGTTGCAAGGCCGCAGTTCCGGAGCGAAGCGCGGCTGCCCATGTCGATCTGGCAGTGCGCGAGGGCGAACCCATTCAGGTCGGCGAGCTGCAGCTTCGACCGCTTTATACCCCGGGCCATACGGACGATCATCACGCCTATTTCCTGGAAGATGGTGGCTGCGGCCGCGTCTTCACCGGCGATGCGCTGATGATCGACGGCTGCGGCCGAACCGATTTCCAGAACGGCGATGCGGCCACTTTATACCGTTCGGTCCATGAGAAGATCTTCGCATTGCCCGACGACACGCTTGTCTATCCGGGTCACGACTATCAGCATCGCCGGGTCAGCACCGTCGCCCAGGAACGCGAACGCAATCCGCGGCTGGGCGAAGGTAGGACCCTCGAGGAGTTCGTTGCAATCATGGCGGCACTCGATCTGCCGCGGCCGAAGAAGATGGATGTTGCAGTTCCCGCCAACCGCGCATGCGGCGAAATCGACGAGGGAACGGCCGCCGCCTGAGGCGCGATGCAACTTTCGTCAACGAAAGATCATTGGCACGGCTCGCAACTGCAACTAGCGCGAGGCCATGGCTGATCGACAGATCTTCTACGATCCTTCCGGACGCCGCCGAAAGCGGTTCACGCTCGCGATCGTGCTGTTCGTTCTTTTGAACCTGCTGACGGTCACCGTGTTGTTCGCGACGATCCGGGTCGTCCCGGCGCAGCCACCGCTACCGGTCGCGCTCGAGCACGGAGTCCCGCAGCCACCGCCGAAGCTCTCGCTACTCGCCCGGACGACGCGGCGCTTCGATCGCGCGATCCGCGTCCTCCTGGGCGCGCAGCCGCCAACAGCGCGCCAGGTCGGTGCGCGCAAGGCTACCGCCGCAGCGGCGGCCATGAGCAAGCCGCTGTACGTCGGATTCTACAAGCCTTGGGATCCGGAGTCGGTCGCATCCCTGCACCGGCACATCGGTGATCTCGACTGGCTTGCTCCGGTGTGGGCCACGGTGACTGGGCCCGATCATCAGTTCAACGAATTGCCCGATCGAGACGGCCGAGCTGTGATTACCTCGGCTGCGCACCGGCCGCTCATTGTGCCGGTCGTACAGAATTTCGTGAACGGCCAGGTCGACCCGGCTATTCGCTCCCTGCTGGCCGATCCGAGGGCACGAAAGCATTTCCTCGATCAATTTGAAGCATTCCTGCTGGCGAACCACGCGTCGGGCGCTGTCTTCGATTTCGAAGAGCTCGACGCTGCCGGGCAGTTCAACTACCTGCAGCTCCTGCGCGAAGCCCGGGCGCGGTTCATCAAACGCGGCTGGCTGGTCACGGTGGCCGTGCCCGTCGCCGAACCGTGGAATTACCGGGCCTTCTCTGCAGTCGCCGACAAGCTGTTCGTCATGGCTTATGACGAGCATTCCAACGATGGGCCACCTGGTCCGATCGCGTCGCAGCAATGGTGGGCGAGCACGGTTGCCGCAGCCGTCCGGCAAATCCCGCGCGGCAAGGCAATCATCACTATCGGCAATTATGCCTACGACTGGCACGACAAGGGCGCCGACGTGAAGAATGTCGAGGAGGCGTGGGTCGATGCGGCCGACAGCCAGGCGGTGCCGGTGTTCGACCGCGTCGCCGGCAACAGCACCTTCGCCTACGACGACGAGAATGGCCATCCCCACACGGTGTGGATCCTCGATGCGGCGAGCGCCTACAATGAGCTGACGCTGCTGGATCGCGCCAAACTGCCCGACGTAGCGCTGTGGGCCCTCGGCTCCGAAGATCCCGGCTTGTGGTCGATCTTCGGACATAATGTCCGAACGCCGCGCAACGCGAGTGGCCTAACTCAACTGGCGGCTGTCAATCCCAACGTTGTCCAAGGGACCGACGTGGACATCGAAGGTCAGGGCGAAATCCTGCGCATCACGGCGCTTCCGACGCCGGGGGAGCGCAAGCTGACCTTCGCGCCGAATGGGCTGTTGTCCAATGTAGAATTCGTGCGGGTGCCGAGGCCCTACACGATAACTCGCACAGGATATCGTCCGGGCCTGATCGCGCTGACCTTCGACGACGGCCCCGATGCGCGCTGGACGCCGAGGATTCTCGATATCCTCAAACAAAAGAATGTCCCGGCGACCTTCTTCGTTGTCGGGGAAAATGCGCTGACCGAGCGCAGTCTGCTCCAACGGATGATCCTCGAAGGCCATGAGGTGGGCAGCCACACCTATACGCACCCCAATCTCGCCACGGTCGACAACACGCGCGTCCTCTTCGAGCTCAACGCGAACCAGCGGCTGTTTCAGGCATTCACGGGCCGCACATTCAAGCTGTTTCGGGCGCCATTCTTCGGCGATGCCGAGCCGACGACGGCGGACGAAATCGATCCGGTCCTGGCTGCGCAGAACCGCGGCTACGTCTCGGTTGGCCTGCACGTCGACAGTGAGGACTGGCAGCGGCCCGGGGTGGACGCGATTGTCAACAACGTCATGGCGCGCGTGCTCAGCGGCCCGTCGACCTGCAATAGTGATTCTGAACCGCAGTGCAGCCGGAATGTCGTGCTGATGCACGACTCGGGCGGCGATCGCACGCAGACGATTGCGGCGCTGCCGATCCTCATCGATCAGTTGCGCTCCAAAGGGTATCGCTTCGTACCCGTTTCGGAACTCGCCGGATTGTCGCGCGACCAAGCCATGCCTCCATTGTCGAGGTCCGACTTCCTCGTAGCTCGCGTGCTTCTGGGCGTTTTCGAATCGCTCGGCTTCGGCATCCGTGCGCTTGGGTTCCTCTTCGCGGTGGCGATCACGCTCGGCATCGGCAGGGCCCTGATGTTGACCGGCTTTGCACTGGTCTCCGCCTGGATCGAAATGCGCCGTCGCCGACCTCAGATCGACCCGACGACCTTCGTGAGCGTCCTCATCCCGGCTTACAATGAAGAGCGTGTCATTGAACGCTCGGTCAGCGGCGTGCTCGCAAGCGAGAATGTTCGCCTGGAGGTGATCGTCATTGACGACGGATCGAAGGACCGCACGTCGGAGATCGTCGAAAAGGCGTTTGGCAGCGAGCCGCGCGTCCGGCTGATCAAGCTCGAAAATGGCGGCAAGGCCCGAGCGCTCAATCAGGGTCTTGCGATCGCCGAGAGCGAAATCGTCATTGCACTCGACGCCGACACGCAGTTCGAGCCGACGACAATCGCGCGGCTCGCGCGCTGGTTTTCGGACAATGACAAGCTCGCCGCAGTCGCCGGCAATGCAAAGGTCGGCAATCGCATGAACCTGGTCACCAAGTGGCAGGCTCTTGAATATATTACAGCACAGAATCTCGAGCGCCGAGCTCTCCATCGGCTTGGCGCAATGACGGTGGTGCCAGGAGCCATCGGCGCCTGGCGCAAGAAAGCCATTCTCGAAGTGGGTGGCTATCCGCCGGAGACGCTTGCGGAGGACCAGGACCTGACGATCGCGGTTCAACGCGCAGGCTGGAACGTAGCCTTCGACCAGAGCGCAGTCGCGTGGACCGAAGCTCCACAGACACTCGGGCAGCTTGCCCGGCAACGGTTCCGCTGGGCTTACGGCACGATCCAATGCGTATGGAAGCACAAGCGTGTCATGGCTGACGGCTGGCCGCGCGGGCTGGCGTTCATTGGCTTGCCACAGACAATTCTTTTCCAGCTGCTGTTCGCCCTTATTTCGCCGATCATCGACCTCGCATTGGCGTGGAATATCTTCAGCACGGTCAGCTCGATCCACGAGCATGGCTACACTGCGGTCAAAGGCGATCTTCAGCATGTCGCTTTGTTCTGGGTCCTGTTCGCGGCGATCGATTTGACCGCCGGTCTGATCGCCTTCGCGCTCGAACGGCGTGAGAACTGGCGCCTCATGATCTGGCTCATTCCGCAGCGTTTCGGATACCGGCAAGT
This sequence comes from uncultured Sphingomonas sp., assembly GCA_966424035.1. Classification (GTDB taxonomy): domain Bacteria; phylum Pseudomonadota; class Alphaproteobacteria; order Sphingomonadales; family Sphingomonadaceae; genus Sphingomicrobium. The sequence goes on from CBJLMA010000028.1 coordinate 10,384, forward strand.
CATGTACTATGTGGTGATCAAGGCGGTCATTCAGGCGTTGCGCGGGCCGCGGGTCGGCTGGTCGAAGATTGCTCGCTCTGGACAGGTGCAGGTTTCTTCGGGGCCAAGACACTGACCGCATGGGGGTGGAATAGAGCCGGACGGCGTCGTGATTCACCTGGTCCAAAATAGATGCGGGGAAGGACTGTCCGCCCGGGAGGAGCATTGCAGTCTTCCGCGATTGAGGTCACCTGACAACGCTGTCGATGAAGGCGATTTGGACGATCATGCCGAGAGCTGGTTTCATCCTTCCAAAACGCATTGGTCTATTCCTCGTCGGAGGAGGGCGGAGCCATGAGTCCGCTTCGAACAATTGAGGAGTGCGATCCCGGTCGCTTCGAAGAAATTATCCAGGATCGCGACGAGCCGGCAGTATTCCGCGGCCTTGTCGGCGGCTGGCCCGCCGTCGCGGCGGCAAGAAAATCAAATCGGGATCTTGCCGACTATCTGACGAGCCTCGACCGCGGCGCCACTGTCCGCGCCTTTGTCGGTGATCCCGCGGCCAGCGGACGTTTCTTCTACCGCGACGATCTTCTCGGCTTCAATTTCGGGGTCACCGAAACGAAACTCACCCAGCTGGTCGACCTGCTTCTCCAGCTCGGCCGCGATCAGGCGAACCAGCCGATCTACATGGGCTCGACCTCGACTGCAGAAATTCTGCCGGCATTTGCGGCCCAGAACCCTCTGCAACCGGTCGAACAGCTTGGAGCCGAACCGCGTGCCTGGATCGGCAATTCCAGTCGCATCGCGGTACATTTCGACGAATCCGACAATGTCGCATGCGTCGTCGGCGGCACGCGCCGCTTCACTTTGTTTCCGACTGACCAGGTTGAAAATCTCTATGTCGGACCAATCGAGCGAACGGTCGCCGGCCAGCCCACCAGCCTGGTCGACCTCGCTGCACCGGATTTCGACCGTTTCCCCAAATTTCGGGAAGCATTGAAACATGCCCAGACCGCCGAACTGGGACCCGGCGACGCAATCTACATTCCATGCCTTTGGTGGCATGGTGTCGAAGCGATTGGCCCTTTGAATCTGCTCGTCAACTATTGGTGGCACGGCGGCCCGGTTGACATCGAGTCCCCGATGCACGCGCTCGGCCACGGCCTGCTTGCAATTAGCCCGCTTGCACAGCGCAAGCGTGAGCGCTGGCGCACATTATTCGACCATTATGTGTTTCAACGAAGCGGCGACCCGGCCGAGCATCTTCCGGCACGCGCTCGGGGAATTCTCGGGCCGTCGACAGCCGAGCTTCGCAAGTTCATTCGGCAATTTCTGATCCAGAGGCTGATGGGCCGCTGATCTTGAGGCCCCGGTGCCTTGGGTTGGGAGGACCTGGATGCACCACACTTGGCCAACATCCTATTGCGTCGGCCCTCACCCTTTGTAATAGTCTGACTATTGGAGGGCCATTTGCATGCGATATTGGGCGCTGATTGCTGCCTTTGCACTTGCCGGAACGACGTCCGCAGAGGCGGCCAGAATCGATTCCGCGCGTCAGCTACCAAGCGGCCTGGAGCTTCGTACCGCCGACGGCCTACTGGTGCTTGAGCCCTGGTCGGATGCGATCGTTCACGTCCGCTTCGGTCCGTCGAATTACTCAGGCAATTACAATCCGTCGGTTATTGCAGCGCGCGGGAACGTCCGCTTCAGCCTCCGTGAAACGCCCGCTGCCTATCTGCTGTCGACGCCGCGGCTGACGCTGCGGGTCGACAAAGCGACGTCCTCCCTGTCGTTTCAGGATTCGAGCGGTGCGACACTGCTCGAAGAAGCGGAGCGCAGCATTGGAAACGGCACGGTCGCGGCCTTCCGGACGAGCCCGGCCATCTACGGCCTTGGCGAGCATCAGAACGGCTTGCTCGATTACGGGGGCAGCAGCGTCCACCTGCAGCAGAAGAACGGCGACGTCGCAGTCCCATTTCTCCTGAGCCCCAAAGGCTTCGGAATCCTGTGGAACAACGCTTCGATCATGGATGTGGAGGTCGGCAAGGCGCAGGCAAAGTTCCCGCTTGTGATCCGCAACGAAGCGGGGCGTGGAATCGACTATGATTTCATCCTCGGCCCCGAGCCTGATCAAGTGATCGCCGGATATCGCTGGCTCACTGGCGACGTGCCGCTGATGCCGCGCTGGAGCTGGGGTTTCTGGCAGTCGCGCGAGCATTACGAAACGCAGGAGCAGGAGCTGGGCGTTGCGCGCACCTATCGCGCGATGGGTGTCCCGCTCGATGCAGTGGTGACCGACTGGCAGCATTGGCGTCCAGGCGAATGGGGCGCGATGCGCTTCGATCCCGATCGCTGGCCCGATCCCAAGGGCATGGCGGACTCGATGCATGCCATGCATGTGCATCTCCCGATCTCGGTCTGGGCGCGCTTCGACCCCGATACGTCGAACGCAAAAGCGCTTGGACAGGCCGGCGGCTTGTTCGCTCCAACCTTCAAGAACGCCTATCCGGGCGGCTTCGGCCGCTGGTACGATGCCTGGAACCCCAAGGCTCGGGCGCTCTACGGCGATATGATCCGCCGCAGCTACGCGGCTCAGGGTTTGGATGCCTGGTGGCTCGATGCCTCCGAACCGGAGCTCGGCGGAAACTGGGGTGAGCTGCGCGAGATCGCCACTGCTGCCGGGCCCGGTCGCGAGGTGTTCAATTCGTACCCGCTCCTGCATACGACCGCAGTCTACGAAGCCCTCCACAAAGCTGTTCCGGAGAAGCGGACGGTAATCCTGACGCGCTCGGCTTACGCAGGGCAGCAGCGCAACGGCGCGATCACCTGGTCGGGCGACACGCAGGGCAATTGGGAGGTTTTCCGCAACCAAATACCAGCTGCCCTCAATTTCTCGATGAGCGGTATCCCTTATTGGTCGGCGGACGTCGGGGGCTTCTTCGGCGGCGACGTGCACGACCGCAAATATGAAGAGCTGTTCACCCGCTGGGAACAGTTTGCGATCTTCACTCCGCAGCTGCGGGTGCACGGAACCGGCGCCGGGAAGGAGATATGGAACTTCGACGGTGATGTGCAGAAGCGGCTGATCGAAAACGTGAAGCTGCGCTACAGGCTGCTGCCATATATTTATTCGCTGTCATGGGATGTGACCGCAAACCGCGGCACGATGATGCGCGCGCTCGCGTTCGATTTCCGCACGGATCCGAAGGCGCTTGCGGTCACCGACGAATATCTGTTCGGCCGGGCCTTGCTGGTGGCTCCTGTCGTCCGCGAGGGTGCAACAAGTCGCAGCGTCTATTTGCCCGGCCAGGGCTACTGGTATGACTTCTGGACGGGCGAGCGCGTCGCTGGCGGCAAAACGATCGAGGCCGCTGCACCTATCGATCGAATACCGGTTTATGCGCGCGCCGGCGGCATCGTCCCGTTTGGGCCGGTCAAGCCCTATGCCGACGCCCCCTCCGACAAGCCGACGGAGATCAGGGTCTATCCCGGCGCCGACGGGAGCTTCACATTGTACGACGATGCCGGCGACGGGTTGGGCTACCAGCGACGCGAATATAGTGCAGTTCGACTGACATGGAGGGACCGGAGCCGCACACTCTCAATCGCATCTCGCGAGGGGACCTATAATTCGAACGCACGCCTTCGGATTGTCTGCGGTGACGCCCCGAACTTGTCGCACGATATCACTTACACGGGAAAGGCGGAGCAAGTCCGCCTGACGGAGTGCCGCTGATGAAGCGCTTGATCAATGGCGTTGCAATAAGTCGCCGCGAGCTTGTGGCGACCGGCCCGGCGGTCGCCGCGCTGGCATTTGCCGGCCAATCCGCGGCGCGGGGCTCGCGACGCGGCGGAACTGTGCTTGCCCCGACTCCACCGATGGGCTGGAACAGCTGGAACAGCTTCGCGACGACGATCAACGAAAGCCAGGCGCTGGAAACTGCGAGCATCATGGCCGAGAAGTTGCTGCCCTTCGGCTACAACATCTTCACCATCGACATTCAATGGTACGAGCCGAACGCAACCAGCTACACCTACAGCAGCAATCCCGAGCCGGCGCTTGATGCCTATGGGCGGCTGGTTCCTGCGGCGAACCGCTTTCCCTCGAGTGCCGGAGGCAAGGGCTTCGCTCCGCTCGCGGCCAAGGTGCACAAGCTTGGCCTCAAGTTCGGAATCCACCTGATGCGCGGCATTCCGCGCCTCGCAGTCAAGCGCAACCTGCCGATTTTCGGCACGCGCTACCGGGCTCAGGACATTGCCGACACCAGCAGCATTTGTCCGTGGAACCCGGACATGTACGGCGTCGACATGCGAAAGGCCGGAGCCCAGGCCTATTATGACAGCGTCTTTGGGCTCTACGCCTCCTGGGGCGTCGACTTCGTCAAGATGGACGACATGAGCCGTCCCTACGATGCGCATGCACCCGAGATCGAGGGTGCGCACCGGGCCATCGCTGCCACCGGTCGGCCGATCATCCTCAGCCTCTCGCCCGGCGAGACGCCGGTGCCCCGCGCAGACCATGTGCGCCGCTACGCGCAGATGTGGCGTATCAGCGACGACTTCTGGGACGAATGGCCGCTCCTGGAGGCGCAGTTCACGCGACTGGAGAATTGGAACCCGCATCGCCGGCCCGGAGCCTGGCCCGACGCCGACATGCTTCCGCTGGGCCGGCTGGCGCTTGGCCAGCGAGACACGAAGTTCACGCCCGACGAACAGCGGACGCTGATGACGCTCTGGTCGATCGCCCGCTCGCCTTTGATCATGGGCGGAGACCTGCGTCATCTCGACGCAGCGACGCTCGCGTTGCTTACCAACCGGGAGGTCCTCGCAGTCAATCAGGCGAGCACTGGCAACCAGCCGCATTTCGTCGAGGACGGGATGCGCGTGTGGACCGCCCGACCGGTGAACGGCTCCGGCCTTTACCTCGCCATGTTCAACACGACCGACAAGGCGCGGGAGGTCGGCCTCGATTTACGCTGGCTCGGCATCTCTTCGGCGGTCAAGGTTCGCGACCTGTGGTCGGGCGCGGATCTCGGGACGATGCGCGGCCGTGTCGCGCAGCATATCGGCGCGCATGGCGCGGGCCTCTATAGGCTGATCGGCGCTGCGTGAGGGCGGCCGTTTGATCCTTCGCTGCGCTCGGCAACCCGAAGCGCAGCGAAGGCAACAGCAGTCTAATGCATTCGCACCGTGACCGGCGTGCCGCTATAGGTGATGGTCGTGTCTGCAGCGTCGAGGTCGAGCGGCCGGCCAGCCCTCACCCAGCGGACCCTGATGGTCCGCTTGCCCGCCATGCCCGAATAGCTGCCCTCGCGCGCGCCGATGGTGAGCGTTTTCGCCCGTTCGTTCCAGGTCAGCGGGATGAGCGAATGTTTGCCGTTCAGATACTGCCGGCTGACTCCATCGTCCTCGTACAACGAGAAGCTGCCGTCGGCGCCGGTATAGACGTTCACAGTCAGTGGTGAATGCGTATCATTTCCGGTGAACTGGATTTGCGGACCGGTCGGCACGATCGAGCCGGCGCGGACGAACAGGGGCAAGCGCTCGTAAGGCGCGGCCGCGTCGATTGCCTGACCGCCGTTGAGCCTCTTTCCGGTGTAGAAATCATACCAGCTCGCGCCCGCCGGCAGGTACACCTTGCGCTGGCGCGCCTTATACTCGGTTACAGGAGCAACGAGGAACGCCGGTCCGAACATATATTCATCGTCGATGCCCCAGCTGCGCTTGTCGGCGGCGAAGTCCATCACCAGCCCGCGCATGATCGTGCCGTCTTTGAAATAGGTATCGGCACCCAGCGTGTAGATGTACGGCATCAGCCGGTAGCGGAGCTTGTCGTACCATTCCATCGACCGGTAGGTCGGCGAACCTTCCGGCGAGATCGCGTAGATCTCGCGGAACGGATATTCGCCGTGGCTGCGGAACAGCGGCGAAAAGGCCCCGAACTGGAACCATCGAGTGTTGAGCTCGCGCCATTCCTCGAGGTCCGCGCCCTTGGGATCCGTATAGCGGTCCTCATGGGCGAATCCGCCGATGTCGTGGCTCCAGCTCGGAACGCCCGACATTGAGAAGTTCACACCGGCCGAAATCTGGTCGTGCAGATTCTCCCATCGCGACGGAGTGTCGCCCGCCCAAACGGCGGCGCTGTCGCGCTGGATTCCACCAAAGGCGGACCGCGTCAGGATGAACGGGCGGACATCCGGCTTGTCGGCGACCTGGTTGTGGTAGACGCCGTCGACGTGGACCAGCGGGAAAGTGTTGAAGAGCGGCGCTGCCGGTCCGAGCGCAGTCGGGCCCATCCGGTACGCAGTCTCGGCCCTTGAGATGTTCGAATGGAAGTCCGGTTCGTCCGAATCGAGCCACCAGGCATCCCAGCCCTGGTTTTCGAGGTTCCGGACCTGGCTCCAGAACAGCTCGCGCGCTTTTGGATTATAGGGGTCGTAGAAGGCGTTGAGATAGCCCGGGCCGACCCAGTCGAGATACATCGCCTTGAGATAGTTGGGGTCCCTGGGCTCATCGGGCCGGGGCGTATCCATCCGGCGATAGATCCCGCCGATGGCGTCCATCGCCTGGTAATTGGGAATGCCCTTGTAATATTTGGCCCAGACCGAGATCATCGAGTGGACGTTGTTGGCGTGGAACTGCTCGACCATCGCCTTGGGATCGGGATAGCGCTTGGCATCGACACACTGGCAGCCCCACTGGTCCTCGGGCCAGTAGAACCAATCCTGCACGATATTATCGAGCGGCAGGCCGCGCTTGCGATACTCCAATACGACGCCGAGCAGATCCTTCTGCGTCGCGAAATTGCCCTTCGGAGTGATCGGCTGCCGGCTCTGCCAGAAGCCGTAAGCCCATTTGGGGAGGATCGGCGCCTTGCCGGTGAGGCGCCGATAGCCGGCGATCACCTCGTCCATATTTTGACCGTCGACGAAATAATAATCCACGCCGCGAGCGAATTCGGAGGAGAGCGTCAGCGAGTGCCGGTCGGCTTCGGGTCGCGGATCGGCGTGGAGCAACGCTATGTAGCCTGAGTTCGGGTCCCATTCGATGCGGACCTTGTGCGGCTGGCCGGCGGCGAGCTCGACGTCGAAATTATGGTACCAGGCGTTCCAATTCTGGCGCCACTTGTTCAGCACCTCCCTGCCGTCGACGAACAGCTTCACATAACTCGAAGAATATAGGCGGAAGCGGTGGAGGCCTCCGGACGCGGGCGTGATCGTTCCATCCCATGTGACGTGGAGCCCGGGAACCGTGCTCATATTGTCGGGGGTGCGTGTCCCTGCGGGCCAATCCTTTAGATTTTCGAGATATTGGAGATTGACCACCTGCTCCTGGCGCGACGCAATGGTCTTGCCGTCGACACTGTAGGTTGCGGTCCATCCCGGCTGACCCGAAGCGCCGGTGACCTTCAGCCCGTCGCCCGCGCCCCCCGCATAGGGGTAGGGCGAGGGATTTCCGAAGCGCGTAATCGAATCATTGTCCCACAGCACGCCATAGTTGCGCGTCGAAACGACGAACGGAATCGCAACGTCCATATTGTGCTGCGCGAGTTCGACGTCCTGGCCATTGTAATTCATCTGCCGGTTCTGGTGCTGGCCCAGGCCATAAAAGCCTTCGTCGGTGCCACGGTTGAACTGCTGGCGGACTGCGAGGAACGGAACTCCCTCGGCATTGGCGGGAGTGAAGGCGGGGGCCCCGCTTTCGGCGAGCACGACCTTGCCGCTTGCGTCGCGGAAGCTGACGTTGCCCGTCGCAAGCTCGACATCTGCTGATATCCTTGCGGTCCTCAGCACGACCCTCCCAGGCGCTTCGCTCACCGAGAAGTTGCCGATCGTCGGCCTGGCCGTAACCATCAGGCTTTGCGGAAGGTCGAGCGCCTTTGTCGGAGTCGAGCTCACCCGGATGATCGCGTCGCCATAGACCTCCAGGCGGACCGCCGCTTGCGGCCTGCTCGCCGGGGTGACGACGATGCCGCTATCGGTGCGCTGGTAAGTCTGGGCGAGGGTGCCGGTGCTGACGCTCGACAGCGCCAAAGCAAGAAGTGCTAGCCTCATCGATAGGTCCCCAACCGAACCTTGAGCAGGGTCGGCCCTGTTAGATTGAGCCCGTAATCGGTCTGATCGCCGTTCCAGCGGCGCGACATCACCCATGCCCCGTCGACATAGGTGCCTTCCTCGACGCTCATATATTGAACGCTCTCATTGGCGTCCCGCTTGTCGAGAGTGAAGCGCACTCGAACATGATCGCCAGCCAGCAGGAATTCGTCGGGCCCAAGCTGGATGACCGCGGCGCCGCCGATCGGCTGGCCCTTCCATGGCGGCGGCGGCGTGTCCTTGGGGAGCCATTCCGCCTCGCCGAACTCCCAGCGCCCATATTGGGTCGTGATCTTCCACCGACCGAGCGTTCCGCTCCGGTCGGAGCCGTCCATCGGCTTCGCTGCGCCCCACGTCGGATTTTCGAAGGCCAGCTTCGCCCACTCGCGGGCGATTGGGCGAAGCAGTGCATATTTGGACGCGAACGCCCCGATCACCTCGCCGTTAAGCACCGGAGCGCCGAGCGGGAAGTTGGAATAGTCCGTGCCGTCCATGCCGAACGGCGAGAAGCCGATGCCGCCCTTGCCGAGCACTGGCCAGAGAAAGCGAGCGAAGTCCTTGTCGTTGCCGGTCTCCGGAACGAACAGGGGATTGTCCTTCCGGGAATAATGATCGAGCAGCGCCAGATATTCTTTCTCGTCGCGCCGATAGATGTCGGGCGCCTCGATTGCGATATGCGGCGCAGCCGTCTTCCATATGTCGATTACCGGCCAGTCCGGCCCGCCATTGCCTTCGCCGGTATCGGTGAAAGCATCGCCGAGCGCCGCATTTGCATACATCGGAAGATTGAGCACCGCCTGTCCCGCAGCTGCGATCTCGTCGACGTAGCGCGCGATCGTCCAGGCGGTGAAATTGCGCTCTGCAGCTTTGCCGAACGCCTGGCTCCAGCTCCCGCTCCTGCCGGTACGCCGCGCGAGCTCCGCCGGGATCGGACCGGCGAACAGCCGGTTGGCTTGCGGAGAATAATCGCGCGGGCTGTCGTAGGTGCCGGTCTCATTTTCCACCTGGACCATGATGACGCTGTGCTGCGGATCGACTTCGCGAATGTGTCGCATCAATGCCACGAAAGCGGCTTTGTCTGCCTCCAGCGTTGCCCGACCGAGCGGCGAGAGCACGTAATGGGTCTTGCCGGCCTTGGTGATCATCCGGGGGAAGCGCTTGGTGTCGGATCTCACCCATTCCGGCGCGTAGCTTGGTCCGGTATTCTTGGACGCTCCGAACCAGAGCGGCACGAGGCGCACGTCATTCTGCCGGGCCTCCCGAATCAGTGCGTCGACCCAGGAGAAATCGAACCGTCCTTCGGTCGGCTCGATCTGTTCCCAGGCTACCGGGATCTCGAGCGTGTTGGCGTGAAGCTCGCGAATTACGGGCCACACTTTGGGAAGGATCGCTGGATAGTTGCTGCTGTTGTGCGCCTGCGCCCCCAGCATCAGGAACGGCTGTCCATCGACGATCAATGCGTGTTTGCCGCCCGAATTGACGAGATGCGGAAGCGAACTCTGGCTCGAGGCCGCGACTGAAGCGACAAGCAGCGAGCCTCCGACCAGCAGGTTGCGCAATGTTTCCATATTCTCCCCCTCCAATGCGATTGATTGCCGCTTGTTAGCGCTAACGCAAGTGCCTAATCGGCGCTCGGATCGCCATAAATTACACCGCGGCCATCGGTCGCAAGGTAGACGCGCCCGAAAATGTTGGGGTCGCCGGCGAGCATTCGAATGCGCAAGCCCCATTGGTGCTGATCGTCATTGATCCGAAGCCAGCTCGCTCCCCCGTCGATCGAACGCCACACGGCTTTGAGATTCCCTTTCTCGCCCACCGCATAGAGCGCGGGCACAAGAGCGCCCGGCGCAGCCTTGCCGATCCCGAAATGCGTGATCTTGATCCCGACGTCGCTCGCGGGCGTGAATGACTGCGCGCCGTCGGTGCTTCGGTAGAGTCGGCCGGCGACAAGGAACCACAGTTCGCCGGCCTTGCCCGGAACCGCGAGCAGCGGCGAGGGGGCTTCGCGCCAATGCGGTGCGACGCTCGTCAGATTCGCCGGCAAGCCTCTTGTAGTCACGGACTCGAATGAATGCGCGCCGTCGGTGCTGACGAACATCTTTCCAGCTGCAAAGTCGACCGCGTACCAGCGGCTCGGATCCATTTTGTCGGCGACGGCGCGAACATCCTGTGGCAGGCCGGTGGGCGTCCACCATCCCTTGCCGCGGTCGCCGGTCGCGAGGAGCACGGGACCGGAAACGACGAACGTCCTGCCGTCGGCGGAGACTGTGATCGGCGCCTCGCCATTGGTGTCGAATCGCTCGAAGCCTGCGCCCTCGAACTTGACCGGCGCGGCTTCGATTTCGTGCCAGTGGTGGCCTCCGTCCTCCGACCAGCCGAGCGAAACTCCGTCCGGCGCATCCTCGTAATTGGATGCGCTTCGCACCACGATATTCGGCGCAAGTCCCGCATAATCGATGCTGTTGGTGTTCGGCACGTCGGGATTGAGGAGCATCGCCGCGGGGGAGGTGTCGAGCCGGTCATGAACGAAGCCGTGGATGTCGCCGAAGCCGGAAACCAGGGGCGCTCCGCCGGTCGGACTTGTCAACGTGATGACTGCAGTCTGTTCGATGCCCTTGACCCAGGGCCGCCACAGCAGTTTCGATTTCAGCGCGTCTTGGGTCCGGTACAAGGTCGCGCCGGTAGTGTAGGCGAGGCGTCCGCTGTCGTACGGATCGAAGGCGAGGCCGGCGATCCAATGGCCGAACGGCGCTTCATTCCTGCCGAATTTCAGGAATGGCGTTGCTGCAACGTCGCGCCTGCTTCGCTCGCGAAGGCTGGTCCAATTGCGCCCGCCGTCGTTCGAGAGCCAAATGCTGTCGCCCGGATGCCAGCGGTCGACGCTCGACACGGCGACGCGTCCGGGCCGCTTGGGATCGAGGCTGAGACCCATATAGCCACCCTCGGACCGGCGGTCCGGGGTGATGTCGGACCACTTGCCGCTGTGAGTGTCGAGCTTCCACACCGCGCCACGGCCGATGCCGTTGGGGCCGATGCCCGTGGAATAATCGACATAGAGGGTGCCGCTCGCATCGATTGCGGCCTTGACTGCAAGCATCTCGGCCGGTGGGCCGCCGGCCACCACCGCCCACGTCTCCCCGCCGTCGTTGGAGCGGTAGAGATGTTCTGCTGCAGGATCCGCAATTCCGGCGAAGACCGCGCGCGAGCGCGGATCGAAGACCACGAACGAAACGCCGCCGTGGCTCGAGCGCCGCGCCGGCGCGCCCAGTCCCTTCCATGGGAAGCTCTCGACCCTGTGCCAGCTCTTGCCGTGATCGTCGCTGCGCCACAGGCCGTCGTGGCGAGAGCCGAAGAATAAAGTCGACGTGCGATTGGGATCGATCGCCAGCCGCTCGCCGAGGCCGCGGCCGTCCTCGTTCCCGCCCATTTTGAACGGCACGGGCGCAATCGACCAGGTGCGCCCGCGATCACTGCTGCGCAGGATCGCCGCCGGATCGCGGTAGTACATGCCAGCTGCCAGATAGACTGTGTCCGGGTCCCTGGGGTCAACCGCGAGGCTCTCGATCCCCAAATAGCTGCCTTCAGCCAATCCGTCCTCGATCGGGATCCAGCTTTGCTCGCCCAAATCCCAGCGATAAGCTCCGCCCATGTCGGTACGCAGATAAGCGAGACCATTTTCCGCGGATGAATAGATGATGTTCGGCGCAAACCCGCCGCCCCCCACGACCGCATTGCGCCAGGCGTACGGTACCGCCGCCGCTTGCGCGCCAAGCGAGGCGGGCGTGACCATCAGCGCGGCCAGGAACGCCAGCCGCTGCGAAATCTTGTTCAAGCTATTCCCTCCCGAGCTCTAGTCATGTTAGCGCTAGCATTGCTGTTCGCAATGGGGAGTGGGGAATGCGTTTAGTGAAGCTGTTTGCTGCGGTATCAGCCTTGGCCGTAATGGCGGCCCCGGCGCTTGCCGACACCACGCAGGAGGTGGTGAACAAGGCGCCCAACGGGCTTGCCCTTACGCCGCCGATGGGCTGGAACAGTTGGAACAAGTTCGCCTGCAACGTGAACGAGCAGACCGTCCGCGACACTGCTGACGCGATGGTCGCCTCGGGCATGCGCGATGCCGGCTATCAATATGTGGTGATCGACGATTGCTGGCACGGGCCGCGAGACGCCAATGGCTTCATTACCGCGGACCCGCAGAAATTCCCTTCGGGAATAAAGGCGCTGGCCGATTACGTGCACTCCAAGGGACTCAAGTTCGGCATCTATTCCGACGCAGGGCGCTTGACCTGTGGCGGACGCCCGGGAGGCCAGGGTCATGAATATCAGGATGCGCTGACCTATGCGCGCTGGGGCGTCGACTATCTGAAGTACGACTGGTGCAACACCGGCGACCGCAACGCCCAGGAGGCTTATGCGGTGATGGCCGACGCGCTTCGGCAAAGCGGGCGCGAGATCGTCTTCTCGATTTGCGAGTGGGGCACCTCGAAGCCGTGGCTGTGGGCAAGGAACACCGGCAACCTCTGGCGTACCACCGGCGACATCTCGGACGATTTCGCGACCAAGCAGAAAGGACATGATTGGGAGCACCCGATGCTTCTGATCCTCGACCTCAATGAACCTCTGTGGCCGTTTGCCGGACCCGGTCACTGGAATGATGCGGACATGCTCGAGGTTGGCAATGGCGGAATGAGCCCGGCCGAATATCGCTCGCATTTTTCTTTGTGGGCGATGATGGCTTCGCCATTGATGGCCGGTAACGACATTGCGCATATGGACGACACAACGAAATCGATCCTGCTCAACAAGGAAGTGATCGGCGTCGACCAGGACAGGCTCGGGGTCCAGGGCCGGCGCATATGGAAAGACGGTAATAGCGAGGTGTGGGTGAAGCCCCTCGCAGGCTCGGGCAAGGCGGTGCTGTTGTTCAATCGAGGCGACGCGCCCGTGAAGATCAGCGCCAGCGCCGATCAGCTCGGCTGGCCCGCGGGCATACGCGCAAAGGTGCGCGACCTCTGGGCTCATAAAGACGTGGGTCGCTGGTCAGGGTCGATTCAGGCGACGGTCGAGCCGCATGGCGTGGCAATGTTCAGAGTGGGTCAGTGAGATTCTGGGTCGGCCCGTTTTTCGGGCAGGCTTCATTCAGGCTGCTTGTGTTAAGGGGCGGCCGATGCAGATCGAGTTCAGCTTATTGAAAAAGCCGAGAAATTCAGCTTGATGAGGAGCGGACCGTGCGAGGGAGAAGCAAGGTGAAGATTTTGGTGATGATTGGCGGCCTGGGATTGCTCATGCTGGGTAGCGAGGCGGCCTTTGCCCAGGCCGGTCCCGCAATGCCGGGACCGATGAGCCCCAATGCGAATGCGTCCGCCAGCAGCGGCCGTGAGCAGACGGAGAGTTTCACCCATGTGATGAATAACCTCGACCGTGGCCACAAGACCGTAACGAAGGGCGCCGTCCGCAAGGTCACGGCGGCTGATATTGCGGTTGGAGCAGCGCTGCGCGACGTGAACGGCCAGCCGATCGGCAAGATCGACTCGGTCGCTGCCGACGGGGCCATCGTCGATACGGGTCAATCGAAGATCAAGGTGCCGCTGACGGCGTTCGGAATGGACAATAGCGGCCTGGTGCTCGGGATCACTTCCGCAAAGTTTGCCGAGCTCGTCGCGAAAGCCCACGCGGCGACGGCAGCCGCGGCACCGGCTAAACCCGCCGCCCGCGCCGCCGCCGCCGCCGACATTGCCGTCGGGGCCGTGCTCCGCGATGTCGATGGACAGCCGGTGGGGAAGATAACGGGAGTGTATGCTGATGGAGCGACCGTCGATACCGGCAAAACAAAGGTGAAGCTGCCGGTCGACGCATTCGGTGTCGACAGTTCCGGTCTCGTGATCGGCATCACTGCGCAGAAGCTGGATGAAATCATTGCCCAATCGCGTGCGGCCGCGGGCGGGGGCAAGAAGCAATAGCCACCCGCGTCCGGGCGCGCGGATCGTCGATAGTCAGCGCAAGGCGGAAATAGGCGCCGCCGTTCCTGCTAGCGCGACCTCTTTCTATCCGCGCTCACCTCGTCTTGGTGCGGCCGGGACTGTGAGCGGCAGCGATTTCACCGCCGCGGCATGCTCAGCGATTATCGCCTGCGTCGACGCATCCACGTCGAACACTCCATACCAGCCCTGCGGCTCATGCGGCGGGTCGCCGACAAAGTTGGCGTCGCCCGGCTGGAAGTGATGGTCCGGGTGCTGCGCCCGGCCTTCACCGCTCCACGCCCAGAAATGCGTTCCCGCGACCGGGCCGCCCGCTTTCATGTCAGCGAGCGCAAGCTCGTAGATGAGCGAATAGAATTTGTCCTTGTAGGTGGTCGGAGTCCCGGGCTCGAAGCTGCCTCCGTCGCGCGGGAAACCGAATTCCTCGATGACCAACGGTTTCCCCAATCGCCGGGCGATCGCGACCTGCCGCGCGAAATAGGCGCGCGTATTCTTTTCGGTGATCGGCCAGGTGCCGGGCAAGTCCTTCGGATCCGCCCAGCTCCAGTTCTGCGGCCAGATGTGGGCGGTCATATAATCAATCGCAGGCGATGCATGGGCGTCCAATGCGCATTGATCGCTTTCCGCACAGCCCTGCGTCCCCTCGCTCCCGGTTGAGACCATGTGATTGGGATCGATCGATTTGATGAGGCGGGCGGTCCCGTCGATCCAGGCAAGGTATGAAGGCATGTTCTTCTTCACGACTTCAGGAGAGACGCCCGGCCGGGGCTCGTTGGCAAGCTGCCACGCCTGGATCGCCGGATCGTCGGAATAGCGACGGCCGGTGATTCGGTTGGTCCTTCCGACCACCGCGCGGACATAATCATTGAGCAATGCCACGGCTTTTGGGCTGCCGTAGAAATTCGAGCTGAGGTCCGGGAACTCCGGCCACGGATGGGCCGGGTCGTTCATGTTGATGTAGTGGCCGCCGTTGGTCCAATATTCGTAAGTGACGAAGCCGCCAGACCACTCCCAGAAATTTGCAAGATAAATGACGGCTTTCATGTCCCGCTTGCCCAGCTCGGCAAGCGCGAAGTCGAGGCCTTCGAGCAGGGTCTCATTGTAGCGATTGCTCTCATCGCGGAAGGTCGGCCGAACCGAATTCTTGAGTGGCGACAGCTCGGAGCTCCCAAGGATGCGGACGCTCGTCACCCCCAATGCCGACAGGCGGTCGAGTTCGCGTTTCAGGCGGTCGCGATTGCCGTAAGTCGCGTCGGCGCCGAGATAGGCCGCGTACCACATGTTCGTGCCAACGTACCGGTAGGCTCGGCCCGCCTTGACGAGACGCAAGCCCTCTCGACGTACGAATGCACCTGGGCCCGAAGGTGCCGCGAAAATCTTTGGCGCCCGAACGGTGGCCAGCGCGGCGCTCGTTCCGATCATCAGTTGGCGGCGTGTGAACATGGCTTAGCTCTCCCCTTTGCGGCTGTTTGAGTAGAACCGCTGCTTCTGCCGCTCAAGATAGCGCTAACAGCGATCGTCCTGTGGCCTCGATGCAACAAATGGGATCCCATTTACGCGAAACCCTCATGCGCGATTGACTGCAGCGAATCTTTGCATACGAATTCAATTGCTCACGAGAGTGAGCGGGGAGAGGGTCGCTTCAAGTGCCGATTTTTCAGGCGCCGAAAGAATAATAAAAACAATGGCTTATAGCCTGTTTGCACTTAAATGATAGCGCTACCAATTCCCCTCGACTCGTGAACTGGCCCGGACGACGGGACGAAGGGGAGAATTACGCATGATTTCAATTTGGGGACGTGGGACAGCGGCTCGGGGACTGCGCTGCGGAGCATCGACGATCGTGCTCGGCGCGGCATTGCTGCAACCAGGGACGGCTCTTGCCCAGACGTCTCCAGCCGATCAGTCGAGCAGCAGCTCGACCAATCCCAACGCCCAGTCGCCCGATACGACTCCAGAGAAGAATGCCATCGTCGTCACCGGTGTGCGCCGCGCGTTGCAGAATGCGGCGCAGCGCAAGAAGAATGCCGATACGGTCGTGGACTCAATCACTGCGACGGACATCGGTGCGTTCCCTGACAAGTCCGTTGCCGAAGCTCTCCAGCGGGTCCCGGGAATCACGGTGGACCGCATTGCCGCGCACGGCGACGTGTCGCACTTCTCGGCCGAGCCCTCCGGAGTCATCATCCGCGGCCTTCCGCAGGTGCGCTCCGAGTTCAACGGCCGCGATATCTTCAGTGCGAACTCGAGCCGCGGCCTCAGCTGGTCGGACGTGACGCCGGAGCTCCTTGCCGGTGTCGACGCCTACAAGAACCAAACCGCCGACATGATCGAGGGCGGGATCGCCGGCTCGATCAACCTTCGCACGCGCCTGCCGTTCGACGCGACCGGCCAGCTGATCCAGGTCGGCGCGCACGCAAACTACAACTCGCTCGCCAAGAAATGGACGCCGGACGGAAACGCCTTCTACAGCAATCGCTGGCAGACCGGGATCGGCGATTTCGGGATCATGGGCGACGTTGCCTATTCCGACCTCAAGACCCGCAACAACATGATTCAGTTTGGCCGCGCCATGCTGTTCGAAGGGGGTGCCCTTCCCGGCAGCGCGAATGTGTCCAGTCCAGACTTTGCGAAGGGTACTGTCGCCGCGCCCTCTTCACTTGTCGACCGGGTTAGCGATTATGACCGGCGGCGCACCGGCATTGCGGCAGCCGGTCAGTGGCGCAGCAACGACCACAAATGGCTGGCCACGGCACAATATCTGCGGTCTTATTATTCAAACCGGAACGAAGAGCATGCTCTCTCAGGCAATTTCTTCGGAGTTTTCGGCCAGCATGCCGATTTTCGCTTCAACCCATCGAACAGCCCGGTTTTCAAGGCGCCGGGATCGCCGGATTTCACATTCAATAATGATGCGATGCTCGCGTCGGGAACGTTCAACCAGACAGTGGGCTGGGCTGGCCAACCCGTCGGAACTCCAACTTGGGCCAGCTCCTTCGGTCCGTACACGGCGAACCAATTTGGCGTGAACAGTGCCGGCCAATCATTCTTCAATCCCTGCTACTCATGGGCGGCAGCCGGCGCGGTTGGAGGAACGATTTACCAATATCCGGGCGGTCCGGCGTGTACTGCCTATACTCAGGGAACAAACGTGGGGTCGTCAACGCGGTACTGGAAAGACCGCGAAATGACCCAGGATGCGTCGCTCAATCTCAAGTGGGAGCCAACGGACAATTTGAGATTCAATCTTGACGGTCAATACATCAAGGCGACGGTCAAGAATTATGACGTAACCGTCGACTTCAATTCGTTCGCCGACATCACTCTGAACAATCTCGGCAGCCTTCCTCGCATGAGCTTCGGCGCCCCGACCAATGTCAACCTGGGTCCAGGCGGCCTCAGTAATCCGAGCAATTGGTACATCAACGATGTGATGGACCATTTGGAGGACAGCAAGGGCCACGAATATGCCCTTCGCGGCGACGGCGAATATGATTTGCACAGCGACTGGCTCAGCAGCCTGAAGTTCGGCGCGCGCTATTCTGATCGCAAGCAGAACCTGCAGTGGAGCACCTACAACTGGCACAATGTGTCCAATACGTGGACTGGTGGCTGTGCCTACCTCTATTTCAACCTCACCTCGCAGCCCGGGACTTGCAACAACACGACTCCCGCAACGACCTTCCACGGCTACCCATCGGGCTTCTACGCAGTGCAGCCGTTCGGTTCGTCCTTCTTCGGCGGGAATGGCGGCAATTATCCGTTTGTCCCCTTCACGTTCCTGGCGAATGGCGGGGCCAATGGGTTCAGCGCCGACAAGACCGGCGTCGGCAGTTTCATTCCGATTTGCGACCGCAATGGCCAGCGTACGCCGGGTGGCGACATTCTTCCTGTCGAGCTGCCCAACAGCTGCTTCACGCCCGATGAAATCGGCATAGTCGATGAGAAGACGAAAGCAGGCTATGCCGAACTCAAGTTCGGCGGTGACAATGCGAAGTTCCCGGGAAGCAACTGGACGATTCACGGGAATATCGGCCTTCGCTTCGTGGACACCGTGGACAACAGTTCCGGCAACATCGTCTATCCGAAGCCTTACAGCGGGGCTGCGTGCCCTCCCGTCGCGCTCGTTCCCGGCGGTCTCACCGGCACCGGAGCGCCGCCCGCCAACCTGCCGCCAGGGACCACCTTCGTCTTTCCCGCTTATTGCTATTTGACGCCGGCGCAGCTCGCCTTTGCAAATGGCGGACGCACACCGACAAGCGCCAGGAATCATTTCCACGACTGGCTCCCGAGCTTCAACCTGAGGCTCGATTTCACGCCGAAGTGGTTGATGCGTTTCGCCGCGTCGCGGGCAATGTCGAGGCCGGACTTCGGGCTCCTGAAGAATTATCTCTCCGTAAGTCAGGATCTTCCCAACAACATCGCGGACGTTCGATGGATCAAGGATTCTACAGGTAACGTTATCGGAGTTAACCCCACCTATTCGGCGACCGCCTATAATCCGTTCCTGAAGCCGGTTACCGCATGGCAGTTCGACTTGTCGCTCGAGCATTATTTCGGAAATGCGGGGCAGTTCAGCCTCGCCCTTTTCCACAAGACATTCAGCAATTACATTCAGTCCGGTTCATTCATCGAGAATATCACCAATAATGGCCAGACTGTGCCAGTCGTCGTCACCGGGCCCGCTAACGGCAAAGGCGCGAAGATCAACGGCATGGAAGTCGCCTACAACACCTTCTTCGACTTCCTTCCCGGATGGCTCAGCGGCCTCGGTCTCCAGGCCAACTACACTTATGTGAAGAACAAGGGCGTTCCGAACTCGAACCTGTCGAGCGTCGGCGCCAACGGCTCGACCGTGAACGGCCAAAATGGCGGGACTGCCCTGAACGTTTCGACCCTCGAGGGCATTTCGACGCACACGGTCAACCTGATCGGGCTTTACGAGAAGGGACGGGTTTCGGCGCGCCTCGCCTATAACTGGCGCTCGAAGTTTCTCGTTACCCCGATCGATTGCTGTATCGCACTGCCGATCTGGCAAAAGCCAACGGGATATCTCGATGGATCGATCCGCTTCCGGGTGACCGATGCCATCGAACTCAGTGTCGAAGGGCAGAACCTGCTCAACACCAGGGCGGTGCTGATGCAGCAGGTTACCGACACGAACAGCCGCGAAAAGAAGGCTATTCTTTTCCCCGAATCCTGGAACGAGAGCGACCGCCGTTTCATCGTCGGCATTCGGTGGAAAATGGGCAAGTAAGCTCGTCTGAGGACACAGGAGGGGCGCCGTTCGTGAGGCGGCGCCCCTTTCCTTTGGCGAAATGCGCGTGACCTTGCGCCCCGCCAGGTCTAGCCAGCGCGAGATGCACTCTGGAGTTTCGAGGTGAACGAGGCGGTCGAAGTCGTAATCCTCGGCGGCGGCACCGCCGGCTGGATGGCTGCTGCCGGACTCGTCTCTTTCCTGCCGCCTGGCCGCTGCCGGGTTCGGCTGATTGAATCAGAAGAGATCGGAACGGTCGGAGTTGGCGAGGCCACTCTGCCGCAGATCAAGAATTTCAATGACGGTGTCGGCGTCGACGAAGCCGAAATGATGCGCGTCACCAATGCGACGTTCAAGCTCGGCATCCAGTTCGTCGATTGGGGTTTCAAAGGATCGCGCTATATTCACCCGTTCGGAATGCACGGTCCTCCGGACGAGGGACATGCGTTCCGCCATCGCTGGCTGCGGGCACTGAGACGGGGCCTGAAATCCGATATCCAGGAATTCTCCCTGGCAATCGTCGCCGCTGAGGAAAATCGCTTCGATTTCCCCGACAAGCGCAAGACGACGCTCAAATCGACCTTCGATTACGCCTATCACCTCGATGCCAGCCTCTATGCCGCTTACCTTCGCAAGGTTGCCGAAAGTCGCGGCGTGTTGCGGACGGAAGGCAAGGTCCAGACCGTCGAGCGAAATGGCGAGACAGGCGACGTCGATGCTTTGGTGATGGAGAGCGGCGAACGTGTCGCCGGAGATTTCTTCATCGACTGTTCCGGTTTTCGCTCGCTCCTGCTCGGAAACACGCTGGGCATCGAATGGGAAGACTGGTCTAAATGGCTGCCGTGCGATCGCGCTTGGGCCGTCCCGACCGAGCGCGCGAGCGATTTTACGCCCTACACCCGCTCAACGGCGATGGAAGCGGGGTGGCGCTGGCGAATCCCGCTGCAGCACCGCACCGGCAACGGCTATGTCTTTGCGAGCAGCTTCGTTGGCGAACAGGAAGCGGCCGACGCAATGCTA
>CBJLMA010000029.1:0-30704 GCA_966424035.1 uncultured Sphingomonas sp.
CCCTGTCGCGGCTGGGCAGCCATCCGGGCACGATCGACATCGCGTGGCGCATGGCGATGTGCGGGATCGGATTCGGGCTGTTCCAGTCACCCAATAACCGCACGATTGTGGGCTCGGCTCCGCGCAATCGTTCAGGAGCGGCCGGAGGGATGCTCGCGACCGCGCGGTTGCTCGGCCAGACGACGGGCGCAGTCGCGGTCAGCATTGCTTTTCATTTGGCAGGCGTGCGGGTCGGGCCTGAGCTTCTGGCAGCCTCGGCCGTTGCGGCACTGGCTGCTGCAGGCCTGAGCCTGTTGAGGCTGCGTTCGCCACGAACAGTCCATCGAGCGGAAGCCGGCAAGACCATATTGGACTGAAGTTTCACTACGAATGGTTCCGGCATCGCATCGACGGCAGCGGAACAGCTTCGCGGTTCAAGTGAGATAGGAGTGGACGATTTCCACGAGTTCTTCGGCGGCCTGGGTTCGGGGATCATCTTTGCCGAGCGACGCGTCGACAAGGTGCTCCCGAATATGGTCCTCAATCACTTCGGCGATGAATCCATCCATTGCCCCGCGGCAAGCGGTCGCCTGTTGCAGGACACTTGAACACTCCTTCTCCTCTTCAACTGCG
Source organism: uncultured Sphingomonas sp. (assembly GCA_966424035.1). Taxonomy (GTDB): domain Bacteria; phylum Pseudomonadota; class Alphaproteobacteria; order Sphingomonadales; family Sphingomonadaceae; genus Sphingomicrobium. The sequence goes on from CBJLMA010000029.1 coordinate 613, forward strand.
CGCTCGATCGCGTCGATCTGGCCGCTGATCCGCTTCAGGCGGTTGAGCAGCTTGGCCTTCTCTCGCTGGACGTGGGTCATTTGTAGCCGTCGCCTGGTTGACAATACTCTGGGGGAGTATAGTTCCGCCTCGTCGCAATGCGAGTCCTACAGGCTCTCATGAAAGCGCAACACGAACCGAGGAACGAATGAAATCGCGACCTGCCAGCGTGACCAGCGAGGGCGACAGTCGACGCTTTTCGTCGAATGCCGAAATCGCCGGTCACTTGATGGTCCGGAGTTTGCACATCTAAGGATCGCCCCCGCGGCGATCCGCGGGCGTCCAGCCTCCCGGCCTTGAGGATCAACCCAAGCAAGGAGAGGCTCGAATGGCCTTCCACCTGCACCCGATTAAATCGCTGCTGGACCACGAACTGGCAGCCTCGTCACAACTGCCGCAGGAAGTTGGACCAATCTTTGCAGGGGCTCGACTTTTCGCCCTTTTGAATTGGGCGACGAGGGCCGCCCTCAATCCCACTGGGTAGGCGCAATGACCGACGCTCTACCTCGCCGTCGTAGACACAGCACAGGCTCCAAAGGGTCGAAGCCGATGACCGCACACACGCGCATTACCAAACACGATCACCAGACCGCTGTACTCGACACTGCCCATGTCGGAGACATTCTCGGTGCGTTTGGAACGATCAGGGTTGGCGACGAGGCGCCTCGGTCCGGCTTGAGGGCGCGGATTGCGACCCTACTCGCGATCATTGGCCCTGGCCTGATTGTAATGGTCGGCGACAATGATGCGGGAGCTTTCGGTACATACGCGCAAGCTGGACAGAATTACGGAACGTCGCTGCTGTGGACCCTGTTGCTGCTGATTCCGGTTCTTTACGTCAACCAAGAGATGGTGTTGCGCCTGGGCGCTGTGACGGGCGTCGGTCATGCTCGGCTGATCCTTGAACGCTTCGGCAAATTCTGGGGCGCGTTCAGCGTCATTGACCTGTTCGTTCTCAATGCGCTCACCATCGTCACCGAGTTCATCGGCATCAGCCTGGGCCTCGACTTTCTCGGTTTGCCGAAGGTCGCAGGCGTGTTGATTTCAGCGGCTGTCATCGTCGCTGCGGCGAGCACCGGCTCATTCCGACGATTTGAACGGGTCTGCCTGACACTAGTGGCCGGCTCGCTCGTGCTCATCCCGATCTTTCTCATGGTCCATCCGCCGCTCGGCGAGGTCGGCCGTGACTTCCTGATCCCGCGGATTCCGAAACATGCCGAGCTTTCCGGCGTGGTCCTGCTGATTATCGCGATCGTCGGGACGACGGTTGCACCGTGGCAGTTGTTTTTCCAGCAGAGCTACATCATCGACAAGAGGATCACACCGAGGTTCATCGCCTACGAGAAAATCGATCTCTGGATCGGGATCGTCTTGGTCGTCGTCGGCGCTCTTGCGATGATCAGCTTCACCGCTGCGACATTCGCCGGCCATTCCGAATTTGGTCATTTCGATGATGCGGCCGGAGTCGCGCACGGGCTCGCAAAATATGTCGGCCGGACAGCCGGAATCCTGTTCGCAATTGCTCTTATCGATGCCTCGATCATCGGCGCGGCCGCAGTGGGACTTTCCACCTCCTATGCCCTCGGCGACACTCTTGGCCTCAGGCATTCGCTGCATCGTACATTTCATGAAGCCAAAGCCTTCTATGCCGTCTTCATCGCGATCCTGCTCGGATCGGCGGCAATCGTTGTCATCCCCGGGAGTCCGCTCGGGCTTCTCACCGTCGGCGTGCAGGTCCTCGCGGGCGTGCTCCTTCCCTCGGCTACGGTCTTCCTGCTGTTGCTGTGCAACGACCGCCAGGTCCTTGGACCGTGGGTGAACGGTACGGCAATGAACCTCTTCACCTCCGCGGTTATCGCACTGCTCGTCATCCTGTCGCTCGTCCTCACCTCGCAGGTACTCTTCCCGCGCATGAGCTCGGACGCGATCGTCGGCATGTTGGCCGGCGGCGGCATTTTCTCGCTGCTCACCGGGACCGCCTATCTAATTTACCGACGTGTGAACCCCGCTGCCGCGGCCGAGGGGATTGCGAAAAGCGAACGGCTGTCGTGGAGAATGCCTCCGCTTGCGCTGTTGGACGCACCCAAGCTTTCGATCGAAACCCGCCTCGGCCTGACGGTGCTGCGCACCTACCTGTTGATCGCTATGATCCTGGTCGTCGTTCGTATTATCCAGCTTGCCCTCGGCCGCTGACCTGGAGGTAGAACCGTGAACCAAGTCGATCACGAGAATCCGCCGGTGGGGCCTCATAAGGAGGCGCACGGTCAACCGGAAATTTCCTTCTCCTCGCTCCTCAAGAACGGCATCGTCGCAGTCGGTCAGAAGCCGTGCGGCCGCGTGGACGATGTAATCGTCCGGCTCCGTCGCAATGATTATGCCGAGGTCGCGCTGATCGTCCTGAAGCAAGGAGGCGACCGGAAGTTTGTCCCTGCCGACAACATCATCGAAATCCGTCAGGACGCAATCGAACTCAAGTCGGAACAATGGGGATTCAAGCCGGGGCCTCTGGACGAGGATGAAGTTTCGTTGCGATCGGATATCCTATGCCAGCGAGTTGTCGATCTTGGCCGCAGTGCATTGGTCAAAGCCTATGATGTTCGCCTCGCACGCCATGGCGAGGGATGGGCGGCAGTGGCGCTCGACGTGCATCGCGGGCGCTGGTTTGGCTTTGGCTCGCATGCAGCGCATGCGGCGAGAAATTGGCGCGATTTCCTTCCGCTGGCGCGCATCGGCGACCTTGCAGTTACCCGTTCCTCGCCAAATTGGATCGGACGGCTGAAGCCTGCCCAGATCGCCGATCTCATCGAGACTGCAACATCCGACGAGCAGGACAAGCTTCTCGAACAGGTCCACTCCGATCCCGAGCTCGAAGCCGATGTCTTCGAAGAATTGGAGGAAGACAGCCAGGCCCAAGTCTTCAAGTCACTGGACGATTCCGAGATCGCCGACGTGCTGTCGCGCATGCGCGCGGACGATGCCGCCGATGCCGTGATGGAGCTTGCGCAGGAACGTCGGCAGGCAGTGCTTGATCTCCTGCCGCCCGGCGAGCGCACGAAGGTGACGACTTTGCTCGGCTATAACGAGGCGACTGCCGGCGGCCTAATGGGTACCGAGTTCTTGGCACTCCCTGAAAACACGACCGTCGCTGCAGCACTGCAGCACATTCGCCAAGCCACGACGAAGCAGCCCGAAGCGCTGATCACAATCCATTGCGTTGCAGCCGACGGGAAGCTCACCGGGGTTCTCGGACTCGTCCAGGCCGTGCAGGCCGATCCAAAGAGCTCGCTCAAGGATGCCGCCGATCATCACATCATCGCGGCATCGCCCGAGGACGACATCAGCGCTGTCGTCACGCGCATGGCCGACTTCAATCTGCTCAGCCTCCCCGTGGTTGACGAGAAAGGCGCCCTGCTCGGGGTTGTGACGGTCGACGACGCTCTCGAGGCGGCGCTGCCTGCGCACTGGGCCAATCGCTAGGACAGGGGTAGCCGCAAATCCCGTGTCGGCTGCGTCTGGCGGCTCGGCGAGACTTGAGGTGCTCGTGCCGATTACAGGACCAACATTTTGGGCGAGGCTTGGAACCATCGCGCCTGCACTCCTGGGCCGGCAACCTCGGTACCCGGTCGCTCATGGTTTCTTGTCGGCGGCATCGCGGCTTTCGCCGGTTCCTCGGCATCAACCCAGGGGCTTTCATCGATTGTGACCCTCCGCTAGCGCCGAAGCGTGACAGCGCTCGACATATTCGTGTTCCTACTGCTGCTCGGCGGCGGCGCGGTCGGCTTCGTGCGCGGCTTCGTGCATGAGGTGCTGTCGCTGTTCGCCTGGCTGGTCGCGGTTGCGATGCTCAAGCTGTTCCATGCACAGCTTTGGACCGGCATCGAGAACAGCTTTCACGTCAGCTACGCCGGCGCTGCAGTGCTTGCCTTCGCAATATTGTTCGTGCCGAGCTTCGTCCTGATGAAGCTGCTGGCGCGACAGCTCGGCGGCCGGACCCGCCGGCACGCGGTGCTCGGCCCTTTCGACCGCGTGCTCGGCGGCGGGTTCGGAGCGCTCAAGGGACTGCTCGGCGCGACGCTCTTCTTCCTGCTCGCCAATCTCGCGACCGACATGGTCTACGGGCCTCAGGCCGAGCGACCAACGTGGATGACGAAATCAAGCACCTATCCGTTGCTCAATGCCAGCGGGCGATCGATCGTCGACTGGGTCGAGGCGCGGCGGCTAAAGGCGCGGCCGGCAGGAAATTCGCAATGATCCGGCTGCACGACACGCTGACGCGCGAGAAGCGGCCGTTCGTTCCGCTGAACCCTCGGCACATCACCATGTATGTATGCGGTCCGACCGTCTACGGACGCGCACATATCGGCAACGCGCGGCCGGCCGTGGTGTTCGATACGCTCGCGCGGCTGATACGGCACGAGTTCGGCGAGAGCAGCCTCGTCTATGCGCGCAATGTCACCGATGTCGACGACAAGATCATCGCCGCCGCCGAAGGCGAGGGCGTCGATCCGTCGGTGATCACCGAGCGCTACGAGCGCCATTATCTCGAAGACATGGGAGCGCTCGGGGTGCGGCCGCCCGACATTGCGCCGCACGCGACCCAGGAAATCGGCCCAATGATTGCAATGATCGAGCGGCTGATCGAGCAGGGCAATGCGTATGAGGCTCAGGGTCATGTGCTCTTCTCGGTTCCGAGCGATCCCGGTTATGGGGTGCTGAGCAAGCGTGATCGCGAGCAAATGATCGCCGGCGCTCGCGTCGAAGTTGCACCTTACAAGCGCGATCCAGCGGACTTCGTGCTGTGGAAGCCGAGCGACGAAGGGGTGATCGGCTGGAATTCACCGTGGGGCAGGGGCCGCCCGGGCTGGCACATAGAATGCTCGGCAATGATCCGGACCCATTTGGGCGAGACCATCGATATCCATGGCGGCGGACTCGATCTCATCTTCCCGCACCATGAGAATGAGATTGCGCAGAGTCGCTGTGCCCATGGCGGTCTGCCGCTCGCGCGCTTCTGGGTGCACAATGGCTTTGTCGACATGGGCGCCGAGAAGATGTCGAAGAGCCTTGGCAATGTCATTACGCCCGCGCAGCTGATGGCGCAGGGGCATAGAGGCGAGACACTCAGGCTGGCGTTGCTTAGCGCGCACTATCGGCAACCGTTGCCGTGGACCGAGGCGCTGGTCGGCCAGGCGAAGACCAACCTCGACAAGCTCTATCGAACGGCCGGCGATGCCGAGCCTGGAACGCCGGACGAGGGTGTCGTCGAGGCGCTCTCCGACGATCTCAATTCGCCGCTCGCACTGGCCCGCCTGATGGCGCTGGAAGATCCGAGCATCCTCAAGGGTAGTGCTGCGTTGCTCGGACTGCTCCAAGGCTCCGCCGAGCAATGGTTTCGCGGCGGTGCCGACGAGGCCGCTATCGAGGCGCGCATTGCCGAGCGCTCCGAAGCCAAGAAGAAGCGCGATTTCGCGACCGCAGACCGGATCCGCGGGGAGCTTCGCGCCGAAGGCATTGTCTTGGAGGATACGCCCGGCGGTACTAGCTGGCGGCGTGAATAGAGATTGGAGGACGAAGTGAATTCGGTGCTTCCTGCCGCTGTTCCCGAGGTGCCGGTGCGCAATATCGATGAAGCTGTTGCATATTATGCGAATGGCCTCGGCTTTGCCCGGGATTGGGGGGATGAAAGTGGCGGGATTGCGGGCATTTCGAACGGCGATTGCCGGCTCTTTCTGACCAATTCCGCGTTTCGCGGCATGCATGGCAATTGTGCGCCGGTGCTGGTTTGGATCAATCTGAACAGCAGGGATGAAGTAGACGCGCTCCATCGAACATGGAGCGGCAACGGGGCAGCGATCGTCTCCACTCCTGAAACCAAGCCCTGGAACCTGCATGAATTCACGGCTGCCGACCTCGACGGCAATCTTCTGCGGGTGTTTCATGATCTCGCCTGGCAAAGCGGCTCAAGTTCCGGTCGGCAGGCATGACCGCACCGCTCTATACGACCGAGATATTGCGCCTCGCGGCATCGCTTCAGGAGCCGCACGAGCTGGAGCGTGAGGACGGCCGCGCCGAGCTGCGCTCTCCGACGTGCGGAAGCCGCATCGCGCTTGCTGTGCAGCTGGACCAGGATCGCCGCGTGCAACGCTTATCGATGCAGGTTCAAGCTTGTGCTTTCGGCCAGGCCGCGGCTGCACTGCTCGACCGGCACAGCCGCGGGCGGACCCATGATGAGGTCTCCGAGGCAATGCTTGCGCTAAGTCGCTGGCTTGCCGATGAGCAGGAAGAACAAGCGGGCTGGCCTGGAATAGCGGCGCTTGCTCCGGCGCGCGCCCGCAAAGCGCGGCATGGAGCAATCCTGCTGCCGTTCCGCGCGCTCCTTGCTGCAATGGAAGCGGCGTGACCACTCCGACGCAGGCTGCCCAGGCAACCACCGCGATCCTCGAGAGCGGCGCAATCATGCTCGGCGCTGCCTTGGTGTTCGTTACGCTTTTCCGCCAGCTCAAGCTCGGTGCAACGCTCGGCTATATCGTCGCCGGAGCGCTCATCGGTCCCCAGCTGCTGCGCCTCATCGGGGATCCCCAGCAGCTCACCAGCGTCACCGACATCGGCATCGCCTTATTGTTGTTCATCGTCGGCCTCGAACTCCAGCCGAGCCGGCTGTGGCGCCTGCGCCGCGACATATTCGGTCTTGGGCTTTTGCAGGTCGCCCTCTGCGGCCTCGCGATCAGCGGACTTCTCTATTTGACGCTCGGAATCTCCGCTGAGGCGGCGCTTGCGATCGGTCTCCCGCTTGGCCTGTCCTCGACCGCGCAGGTGCTGCCGATGCTCCGCTCCGACAATGAGCTGAACACGCCGCAGGGCGAGCGTGCCTTCTCGATCCTGCTGTTCCAGGACCTGGCGATCGTTCCGATGATCACGATCATCGCGGCCATGGCGCGAACTCCTCCGGACCCGAGCGCGCCCGTGGGATGGACGCTTGCTCTTCGTACCGTGCTTGCGGTTGCTGCCCTGGTCGTGGTTGGACGAGTGGTGCTCAATCCTTTGTTCCGCCTCGTCGGGCGACTCGGCGAGCGCGAGCTTTTCGTCGTCGCTGGCCTGTTCACGGTCATCGGTTCCGCGGCGGTGATGCACACGCTTCATCTTTCGGTGCCGCTGGGCGCGTTTGTCGCCGGCGTGGTGCTCGCCGAATCTCCCTACCGGCACGAACTGGAGACCGATGTCGAGCCGTTCCGGTCGATCCTTCTCGGGCTGTTCTTTCTCTCGGTCGGGATGCTGCTCGATTTGAGGCTCATTGCGATGCGGCCCCTGTTCGTCCTTGGCATCGCTGCGGGCGTGATCGTCAGCAAAGCGATCATCATCAGCCTCATCGACCGTGCCTTTGGCTACAAGTGGCAGAACAGCATTCGCCTGGGCCTGCTGCTCAGCCAAGCGGGCGAGTTCGGCTTCGTATTGTTTGCACAGGCGACTGCTGCACGGCTGATCCTTCCCGAAGCCGCGTCGCTGTTCGGCGCAGTCGTGACCTTGTCGATGGCGACAACGCCGTTTCTGATGCGCTTCATCGATTGGACAGAGAAGCGCGAGGTCCGGCGCGAAGACCTGGAGGGACCCGAGCTCTCGCCGGAAACGTCGGCAATCGTCGTTGGCTATGGCCGGTTTGGGCAAACCGTGGCGCAGATGATGATGGCCAAGCGAATCGGAGTCACTTTGATCGACAAGAAACCCTCCCAGATCGAGCTCTCCGGCGAGTTTGGGACCAAAGTCTATTATGGCGACGGGCTGCGCCTCGACCTGCTGCGCGCGGCTGGTGCGGAAACGGCCCGGGTGATCGCCTTCTGCAATGACAATCGAGAGGGCGAGCTGACCGCCGAGGCAGTCGGTGCAGTGCTGGAAACCTTCCCGCAGGCGGCGGTGATGGTCCGTGCCTACGACCGGCTCCACCTCATCGAACTCGACAATCTCGATCTCGCCTTCGCCGAGCGCGAGCTGTTCGAGAGCGCGGTTGCGATGGGCCGCGCGGCGCTCAAGGCCAACGGCATCGATGTTTTGGAGATCGACCGAGTCGAACGCGAATATCGTGCGCGCGACTGTGAGCGGCTTGAGCGGCAGGCGGAAACCGGAGACATCAAAGCCGGATGGGAGCGCGCCTTCAAGCCCGATGCGGCGCTTCCCGACGAGGAACTCGAGAGCCCCGCCTAGATGCCCGAGCGAGCGAGATAATCCTCGAGTGCGCGGACGATTGCTTCGACCACATCCTTGTGCGCGCCGTCGCCGCTCTTCACGTGAATATGGGCCTCCTCGTAAGACGGCCGCCGTTCCTCCGCGAGTCTTTCGAGCACGGCTTTCGGGTCGCCGTTGCGCAGCTGCGCGCGCGTGTCGCGGCGCGAGGTGCGCTCCGCGAGAATGTCGACAGGGGCGTCGAGCCAGACCGTTATTGCCCGTTCGTTCAGCAGCTTGCGGGTCCGCGGATCCACGTAGGCACCGCCGCCTGTGGCGATGACCCGCACTGCTCCCTCGATCAACCGGGCGACCAGCCGGCGCTCGCCGTCGCGGAAGTCCTGCTCGCCGTAGCGTTCGAAGATCTCGGCCGCCGGATAGCCTGCGGCGTCCTCGATTTCGGCATCGCTGTCGACGAAGGACAAGCCGAGCCGTTTGGCCAGGCGACGCCCGACCGTCGATTTTCCGACCCCCATCAGCCCGACGAGCACTACCGGCCGGTCGAGACGTTCACCCAATAGCGTCACCAGAAGGGGCTATACAGCGGCTTGCCAGCTCGGCAAAAGCCGGTCCATGTCGCGACTGCTAGTACCCGTCATCATCGTCGTCGTCCTGATCGGCGCGCTCTTCTTCCTCTCGACGCTGCCCAAGCAGCAGCCGACTCACACGGTCGAGCTTGTGGTGCCGCAAGGGGGCAATGCGCATTAAGCCGATCTGGATTGCGTCGGCGGCAGTGGTTCTCGCGCTGCCTGCGCTCGCACAGCAAGCTTCTCCGACGCAGCCGGCTCCGGCGAGCGCGCCTGCGACTCAGAATGTGACGAATCCGGCCGAGACCCCGTCCGAAGTGGGGACCGACGAGAGCGCCGTCGAGGAAGTGTCCAACTCCAACCTCGCGACACCGCAACCGCCGGTCGAATATCCCGGCTGGGCCCGGCGCGATCCCTGGTCGGTCGGTCCCCTCGCGCCGCGCGATGCCGGTCTCGGCGATGACGCCTGGGGTGCTGCGAACGGCGCCTTTCTGTCGACCCTGATGCGCCAGATGGACATGCCGATCGCGTCTCGCTGGGCGCATATCGCGCTTCGCAATACATTGCTCGCGAAGCTGCGCGCGCCGGCCGGTGTGCATCCCGTCGATTGGGTCGGGGAGCGTGCGTGGCTGCTTCTGCGCCTCGGTGAGGCCGACGGAGCGCGGCTGCTCGTTGCCGGCGTGGATACTGACCGGTTCACGCCGAAAATGGTGCAGGTTGCAGTCCAGAGCGCGCTCGCCAACGCCGACCCGGCAGCGCTCTGTCCGCTCGAGGATGGAATCAAGCAATATGATCCCGGAATCCTGCGGCTGGTGCAGGCGATATGCGCCTCGCTTGCCGGTGAATCTGACACTGCGGCCTCGATGATCGACCAGGCGCGCCGCTACGGCCGGATCGGCGGAGTAGATCTTGCTCTTGCAGAGAAGGTCGTCGGCGCAGGGGCCAACGGCCGTGCCTCGACGATAGAGTGGGATCCGGTTGATTCGCTGACTGCCTGGCGGTTCGGGCTTGCGACCGGGACCGGCGCTACGCCGCCCGACCGATTGCTGAACGCTTCGCCGGCTCGGCTGCGCGCCTTTCAGGCGCGGGCGCCGCTGCTCAGCCCGCAGCAGCGGCTGCCCTCCGCGATGATTGCTGCCGGGCTTGGAGTTTTTTCCTCGCAGACGATGGTCGATCTCTATTCGGCAATTTACGATTCAACCGATCCGAGCGATCTCGCCGACACTGATGCGTGGCAGCTTCGCCAGGCATTTGTCGGCAAGGATTCCGACACCCGCATCGCAGCGATCCGCAAACTGCTCGGAATCGGCAAGGACGGCCTGCAGAAAGAAGGCGCGCGAGCGCTGGTCGCGCGGGCCGCGAGCCTAGTCACGCCCGACGCGAAGCTCGCCAAGGATGCGCCGGACCTCATCGCGGCAATGCTGGCCGGCGGCTATGACAAAGCGGCGGCGCGCTGGATTCCGATCGTCAACGGCATGGATGATGAGGACGCCGACCGCTGCTGGGCAATGCTCGCGCTCGGCGCGCCGAATATTGCGGACGTCGGAACCAGCCGGATCAACAGTTTCATCAAGCGCGATACGAGCAAGGACCATGTTCGCAGCGCTTTGCTCGTCGCCGGGCTCGCAGGCCTGGGACGAATCAGCGCGGATACCGCCAATTCGCTGAACCGCCGCTTTGGACTTTCGCTCGGCCACGCCACCAGCTGGACCCAGGCGATCGACAGTGCGGCGGCCAAGGGGCAGGGCGCGACCGTGCTCGTTCTGACCGGCACCGGATTCCAGACACCGCTGTTCGAGGGCGTGCCGCCGGCGCACCTTTATCACGCAATTGCAGGCCTCTCTCGGACCGGCCAGCGCTTCACCGCGCGGATGATCGCAGCGGAGGCCCTGTCACGGACGTGACATTGAGAACGCTGCGAACATGACCAGTGACGATCGAGCGCTGATCGATCGTTTTCTCGACATGATGGCCGCTGAAGCCGGTTCATCCCGGCACACGCTGGCAGCCTATCGAAACGATCTCGAGCGCACCGCCGAAATTGTTGGTCCGCTCGGAACTGCATCGGCCGAGGATCTGTCGCGCCTCGGCGCTCAATGGGCGGATGCCGCGCCGTCGACGGTGGCCCGCCGGTCGGCGGCGCTCAGGCGCTTTTTCGGCTTCCTCGTCGACGACGGATTGCGCAAGGACGATCCCTCGGCAGCGCTTCCGCGCCCCCGCTTCGAGCGAGCGCTTCCAAGGATCCTCGATAGTGATGAAGTCCAGCGCATGTTCGAGGCCGCCGAGGATCGGGCGGCGAGCGGCGAGCCGGCAGCCGTTCGCAACCTCGCATTGCTCGAGCTGCTCTACGGTTCCGGACTGCGCGCGACCGAGCTCGTGAGCCTGCCGCGCGGCGCAGTGCGTCTCGACCAGCCGTTCCTGATGGTGCGGGGAAAAGGTTCGAAGGACCGGCTCGTGCCGGTTTCTTCGCGCGCTGGAACGGCGCTCGGCAAATGGCTGGAGATCGCTCCCGCAGCGACGCCGTGGCTGTTCCCGAGCGGGAAAAGCCATCTCACCAGGGTTCGTCTCTTCCAGATCGTCCGGGCGATGGCCGCGGATGCGGGGATTGCGCCCGAACGGGTCAGCCCACACGTCCTGAGGCACGCGTTCGCGACGCACCTGCTTTCGGGCGGCGCTGACCTGCGCGTCCTCCAGTCGCTGCTCGGCCATGCCGATATCGCGACGACCCAGATTTATACGCATGTCGACAGCGCGCGCTTGGTCGAGCTCGTGAACAGCCGGCATCCGCTCGCCACGCGTTCTCGTTGACGCTCCCTTCAGTCCCGCCTACCCGGCGCTGCCGATGCTGAACTACCTCGATTTTGAGAAGCCGATCGCCGAGCTGGAGACGCGCGTCGCGGAACTGCGCGAAACCGCAAGCACGTCCGAGGAAATCGACATCGATGCGGAGGTCGGCCGGCTCGAGGCGAAGGCCAACAAGCTGCTCAAGGATACTTATGCGAAGCTGACGCCTTGGCAAAAGGCGCTGGTCGCCCGCCATCCAGATCGCCCGCACTTCAAGGACTATGTCGCGGGCATAGCGGACGATTTCCTGCCGCTCGCTGGGGACCGTTCGTTCGCCGATGACCCGGCGATCATAGGCGGCCTGGCGCGGATCGACGGCCGTCGGGTCATGCTCCTGGGTCATGAGAAAGGCGACGACACCGCGTCGCGGCTCAGGCATAATTTCGGAATGGCCAAGCCGGAAGGTTACCGCAAGGCGATCCGGCTGATGCGGCTTGCAGACCAGTTCCGAATTCCAGTCGTTGCGCTGGTCGACACGCCCGGCGCTTTCCCGGGGGTCGAGGCGGAGGAGCGCGGGCAGGCCGAAGCAATTGCCCGCTCGACCGAGGAATGTCTCGCGCTCAGGATTCCGATGGTCGCGGTAATCGTTGGCGAGGGCGGCTCGGGCGGTGCAGTCGCGATCGCGGCGGCCAATCGGGTGCTGATGTTCGAGCATGCGGTTTATTCGGTCATTTCTCCCGAGGGCTGCGCCTCCATATTGTGGCGCACGGCCGACAAGGCGGCCGACGCTGCAGAAGCGATGAAGATCACGGCGCAGGACCAGCAGGCACTCGGAGTGATCGATCGCATCATCGATGAGCCCTTGGGGGGTGCGCACCGTGATCCCGAGGCAGCAATCGGCGCCTTGAAAGGCGCGCTGATCGAAGAGCTCGACGGCTGCGGCAAGCTCGGTCCCGACGAGCTACGCGCGCAGCGCCGCGCCAAGTTTCTCGCAATCGGCTGAAGCTCAGCGAGGAACTCGCAGCAGTCATTCTCCGTTCAAAATCGCCGCGCTTAGTTAGGGTTGCGAAACGGAAGAGTGGGTCAGCACATGCGCAGAACCGTACTGCTGTTTGCCATAGTCGCGCTTGCGGTCGCGCCGGCCGCGGCGCAGCAGCTGCGCTATCTCAATCCGCAGGATGTCGCCGAAGCACAGCGCGAGCATTCCGAGCTGGTCAAGGAGCTCGGCGGCGCCGAAACCGGGCAGCGGGCAGCGTATGTCGAATCCGTAGGCCGCCGCGTCGGCGCTTTTTCCGGCGTCGCGAACCCGGGCCAGGAGCTCCACTTCACGACCCTCAACTCGGCGGTTGAAAACGCCTTTTCCGTACCCGGCGGCTATGTCTACATCACTCGCCAGCTGCTCGGCCTGATGGATGATGAATCGGAGCTTGCCTTCGCGCTCGGCCATGAAGTCGGGCACATCGCCGCCAACCACGCACATATTCGCGAACAATATGCCGAGCGAAATCCGCTCGGAGTGTTCGGCCAGATCATTGGAGCGATTTTCGGGCCCGGCGTAAGCAATGTCCTTACTGCACGTTCGGCGCTCGATTTGCTGAGCTTTTCGCGCGAGCAGGAATATGAGGCCGACACACTGGGGCTGAGATATATGACCGCGGCCGGATATGACCCGGCCGGTGCCGCTGGGATCCTCGCAGCGCTCTCCCGCAATACCGCGCTCCAGTTGCGGGTCCAGGGCCGCACCAACCGCCAGACTCCGGAATGGGCGAGCACCCATCCATTGAGCCAGAACCGGATGGAGCGAGCGCTGGCCGAAGCGCGAGCGACTGGGCGGCTGGGAACGGGCATCCGCAATCGCGACACCTTCCTCAGTGAAATCGAAGGCGTCTATGTCGACGACGATCCCGCCCAGGGCGTGATCGAAGGCGCGACATTCACCCATCCGGACCTCAAGATCCAGTTCAGCGTCCCTCAGGGTTATCTGATGTCGAACGGCACCGATGCGGTAACCATCTCGGGATCAGCCGGAAAGGCACAGTTCCGCGGCGGACGATATGCCGGCACGCTCGACAGTGCGATCCTCCTTGCGTTTCGTGATCTGACCCGCGGCGAGTTCAATATTCCAGTGCCGCAGCCGCAGCACACCATCATCAACGGCATGCCGGCCGCGATCACGACCGCTCGAGTCAACACCGAATCCGGCCTGATCGACGCCAGCGTCGCAGCCTATCAGTGGGACCCGCAGCGGATCTATTATTTCGTGATGCTCACGCCTGGAGGCTATGGCGTCGCACCATTCCTGCCGATGATCAACTCGCTCCGGCGCATCAGTCCAGTCGAAGCGGCAGCAATCCGGCCCCGCATCATCCATGTGGAAACGGTTCGACCGGGGGACACGCTGCAGCTGCTTGCAAGCCGGATGGCCTATCGGGATTTCAAGGTGGAACGATTCCTGTCCCTGAACGGCCTCGCCCCCAACAGCCCGCTGGTACCCGGGCAGAAGGTGAAGCTGGTCGTGTACGGCGTGCGGCGAAGCCGAGGAGCCTAACGGCCTAGTTCATGTAGGTATTCGCCGTATTGCCGAGCGTACCCCACATGCCGCCGACCCCGCCGCCGAGCGACTGCATTCCGCTGATCATCGCAATGACGATGAGGGCAGCAATCAACCCATATTCGATCGCAGTGGCCCCGCGCTCATCGGCGCCGAGCATGCGCAAGATCTTTCGGATAGCGATCACGCCACCCTCCTCTGGTCCACGTCCACTCAGTGGGTCTACGTCAGGTCGGTTAACAACTCTTGCCTTGGCAGAGTTAACGCCTCTTCATCTCTCTTTTGCGGTCCAGGCGGCGAAGTGGAGCAATTCGAAGATCTCCGTCGTCCGCAGCCCGTCTCCGGCGGCCGAGAAGGCACGGATTGCGGACAGGCGCGCCGCCCGGCCGACAAATGCTGGCCGCGCTTCGAGGACATTGGTCGAGCCCATCGCGCGCAGGTCCGAGACGAGCCGCTCGAGCGAAGGGTAGGAGACTGGGACCCGGTCGACATCGACGACCGGATTCACGAATTCTGCCTCGGCGAGCAGCGGGGCGAGCGCCGAGGGCTCGATCCGCGGGTGGATGTGCGGCGCTGCCGCGCCGGAGACCGCGTCTGCCGCCCGCATCGCGGCCCTCAGCTGCGGCAGCGTTTCGCCTCCCGAGACGGCCCCGATGAACAAGCCATCGCCGCGCATTGCATAGCCGATCAGCCTGAGTGCCAAAGGCAGGTCATTGACCGTATCGAGCGTGCCGATCGCGAGGACGAGGTCGTAAGCGCCCTCGGGCGGTTCCCACAGATCCTCAATGATCAACATTCCATGAGCGCGCGATGCGAACTGGGCACCTGGATCATGCACGTCGACCGTTGTCGTGCAGGCGCCGAGGCGCGCTGGCCATCCAGCATCGGGACAGCCGATCAGCAGTGCGCGATCGAACCGTCGCCGCTGCAGGGCAATCCGCTCGAGGCAATCTTCGAACGCGCGCTCGTAGAGGAACAGCTCCGGGCCGACCTGGGCGGCACGATCGCGGCGCAGCGCGCGCGCATGCATGTCGAAGAGACCGGGCACGCCAGCGCTTGTGCGCCGGCGCCATCGAAGCGACAAGGAGCAATGGGCTTTGCAATGCTCTATGGTGAGACGCGCTCGGCGCTCGAGCTGCGCGTGCGCGACAAGCCGGCAATCGGTCGAAACGGCGGCCCGCTGCCCAAGCCGAGCTGGTCAGCCGCGCGGGGTGGTGAAACCTTCGCGGTTGATGCGTTGGGGCCGATGCCTAAGTATCGGCAGAAGGACAGATTGTGACTGTTGAAATCTACACCAAGGCATTTTGCCCATATTGCTGGCGAGCCAAGCAGCTGCTCGATTCCAAGGGGGTCGAGTATAAGGAGATACCCGTGGACTATGGCGGAGAGGCGCGCGAGTTGATGATCGAGCGCGCAAACGGCCGCTCGACTGTCCCGCAGATCTTCATTCGCGAGCATCACGTCGGCGGCTGCGACGACCTTGTGGCGCTCGATCGCTCGGGCAAGCTCGACGAGCTGTTCGGCGGATGACTCGGATCGCGCTCTTCCAGTCGAACAGCGGGATCGATCCGGCGGCCAATGCTCGCGTGCTTGTCGATGCGATCGAAGAGGCTGCAGCAGGCGGGGCGGAGATGCTGTTCACCCCCGAAATGTCCGGCCTGCTCGACCGCGATTCGGCGCGCGCGGCGAAGGTGCTTCGACCCCAGGAAGAGGACAGGGTGCTTGCTGCAGCCCAGGATGCCGCTGCACGCAATCATATCTGGCTCCACATCGGATCGCTCGCGGTGCTGACGAAGAACGGCAAGCTTGCCAACCGCAGCTTCATCGTCGACCGCGAGGGCCGGATTCGCGCCACTTACGACAAGATCCATCTGTTCGATGTTGATCTTCCGAGCGGCGAGAGCTGGCGTGAATCCAACGTCTAT
Organism: uncultured Sphingomonas sp.; assembly: GCA_966424035.1. Lineage (GTDB taxonomy): Bacteria > Pseudomonadota > Alphaproteobacteria > Sphingomonadales > Sphingomonadaceae > Sphingomicrobium. Next base: position 16,653 of record CBJLMA010000029.1, read on the forward strand.
TCGCCCGGCGGAGACGTTGTTGTCGTGAACGGTACTCCAGTTGGCAAACTCGGGCTGACGATCTGCTATGACCTGCGTTTTCCGGGGCTGTTCGCGCGTCTTGCCGAATCGGATGCGGACGTGATCGCGGTGCCCGCCGCTTTTACCGTGCCGACCGGCAAGGCCCATTGGCACGTGCTGCTGCGCGCGCGCGCGATCGAGGCGGGACTGTTCGTCGTCGCTGCTGCTCAGGTCGGCCGTCACGAAGACGGGCGAACGACCTTCGGCCACAGCCTTGTCGTCGATCCCTGGGGCGAGGTTCTGCTCGACATGGGCGAGGAGAAGGGAGTCGGCTTTGCCGACATCGACTTGAAGCGAATCTCCGATGTGCGCTCGCGCATACCGGCGCTTAACCACCGCCGGCCTATTCCGGACGCAATCCTGTTATGATCGTTTTCGATCTTCAGTGCCACGACGGCGGCGAGACATTCGAAGCCTGGTTCCGATCGAGCGCCGACTATGAGGAGCAGCGCGAGGCGGGGCTGGTCCAATGTCCCGTCTGCCAGTCGGCGAATGTCGCAAAGGCGCCGATGGCGCCGCGCGTTCCTCGCAAGGGTTCGAGCAACCCATTCGCGAGGCTGGCGGCAATTCAGGCCGAAATGCTCAAGGAATCGCGCTGGGTTGGCGACCAATTCGCGGAGACTGCGCGCGCGATGCACAGCGGTGAGATCGAACCCGAGCAGGTGCACGGCAACGCTACGCTTGAGCAGGCGAGGTCGCTGGTCGACGACGGGGTCCCGATCGCACCGCTGCCGCTCCCGGTGACGCCGCCGAGCCAGGTCAATTGATTGCGCAGCCCGCAGCCCCTATTCGGGGGGTCGCAGCGACCCCGTAGCTCAGCAGGATAGAGCATCAGATTCCTAATCTGAGGGCCACAGGTTCGAATCCTGTCGGGGTCGCCACCGTTTTGCCGTGCGTGCCCGCTCGGGGGCTGGGTCGTTGCGGATTGGACGAAACTGGGAGCCGTCTCGGTGCAGGCGAGGTCCGGCGACCAGCTTTCGACATGGGCCTGGCCTCGATGGAAGCGTGCACCGTTTCACGGCGTCCACAGGCGCTGGGCCCGCGAAAGGAAGCCCGTTAGTTGGAGAACATTGCGGTTCCCGACATTCGGGAGCAAGCGGCCGCGGTCGCGGACGTATCCAGCGGGAGCTTGGGAAATGAACGAACATGGGGATCCGGACGACGGTGATCTCGTCGAGGCCGCGCCGGCATGCGAGGTGCCGGTTGATGTTGCCGAAGCCGTCAGGACGCTGATCCGCTGGGCGGGCGACGATCCGGACCGCGAGGGACTGCTCGACACCCCGCGACGCGTGGCCCGCGCCTGGCGCGAATATGCCAAAGGGTATCGAGAAGATCCGGCGGTTCACCTTAGCCGCACTTTCGAGGAGGTCGGCGGCTACGACGAGATCGTGCTACTCAAGGACATCCCGTTTCAGTCGCATTGCGAACATCATCTTGCGCCGATCATCGGCAAGGCGGCGATCGCTTATCTGCCCAAGGACAGGGTCGTCGGAATCAGCAAGCTCGCCCGCGTGCTTCATGGTTATGCGAGACGGCTTCAGGTTCAGGAAAGGCTGACAGCCCAGGTTGCAGACGCCATCTGGGAGCATCTCCAGCCCAAGGGGGTGGCAGTGATCATCGAAGCAAGTCATGCCTGCATGACCGCGCGCGGGGTCTCGACCCCCGGCGTCATGATGACCACCAGCCGGATGATGGGCACTTTCCGCGAGGACGAGCGCAGCCGGCGCGAAGTGCTCGCCCTGATGGGCTATTAGATCGCCTGGCTCGAATTTCGAGCCGGATTGACCAATTTGCTCTCGAACGAATTCCAGCTTCGCGATCAATTCAATCCTGGAGCGCAAGCGGGGCAGCTCCGCTGGCCTGAGAGCCGCCCCGCGCCCCACCCCGATGTCGAGGTGGTTACGGCTACAGAACGCTCAAGCGCGCGAGGAGGTTTCCATCCCGTGCTTGAGGCTGCTCATCTGGTCGTGGCCGGCCTTGATCGACTGATAGCAGCGCTCGATCAAATCGTGGGTCGCGCCGTGCAGATCGCCGCTCTGAAGCGCCGATTGCCATTTCGATTTGAGATAGTCTTCGCCGCGTTCGACCTCGTTGATGATCGACTTCTCGTCGCGGCCGGTGATCGCGGCCTTGAGATCTGCGAAGCGCTGATGCGCCTTGCCGATAAACGAGCCTGAATCTTCCGGCTCGCCGCCCAGCCGACGGACTTCCGCCCGCAGCTGTTCGACTATCTCCTGGCGCTCGTTGGCACGCTCCCTGAAGATCTCGCGAAACCGCTGATTGTCGATGTTTTGGGCGCTTTCCTCATATCCGTTGATGCTGTCGATCGTGGTCGCGATCAGCGTGTTGAGCGTGCTGATTTCACTGGAATGCTCGGCCATTGTCTTGCTCCGCTTTTGAGGGGTTCGAGCCAAGAAACGCTTGAATCTGCAAGGCGATGCGGACAGCCAACTGAAAAATTCTGGCCTTTGGCCGCAAACCGGGCTCATTCTGCACTCGCATTGGCGCAGGGGGCGAGTCGATGGCGCTGACCCGGAGAGCGTTGCTCGAGCAGGTGGGGCGAGTTGGCGGCATAAGCGCCGCTTATCTCGCGATGGAAGCCCTGGGGCTTGCAGTCCCCACTCCCGTAGGGGCCGAAAATTTCGAGCTTCCGCCCGCGAGCGGCAGCGGCATCTCGGTCATCATCCTCGGCGCCGGCATTGCCGGCCTGATCTCTGCCTATGAGCTTCAGCGCGCCGGTTACCGCGTTGCGGTGCTCGAAGCACGCGATCGGATTGGCGGGCGCGTATGGACAATTCGCGGCGGCGACCGGATCGTTCAGACTGGCCGGCCCGACCAGCAGGCGCGCTTCGATGCCGGGCTATATTTCAACGCCGGGGCCGCGCGAATCCCAAGCACTCACCGGGTGATTTTGGGTTACGCGCGCCGTTTCGGCGTACCGATGGAGACATTCGTCAACGTCAACCGCAACGCAGGTTGGGACTTCGGCGGGAAGGTTCATCAGGAACGGCGCATGGTCAATGACATGCGCGGCCATCTTGGCGAGCTGCTTGCCAAGGCAATCGATGCCCACGCGCTCGACCAGCAGGTCCCCAAGGGAGAGCTGGAGACGATCCGGCAGTTTCTCGTCCCCTACGCACAGCTCGACAGTCACGGGCGCTACACTCCTTTCGGCTCCTCGGGCTATCTGGTCGAAGGGGGCGGCTATGCGCGGGCTCCGGTCCCATTGCCGCCGCTTCCCTGGGAGGAGCTCTTTCCGGGCGCGGCCGGCCGGAATCTCCTCGGCAGCATCGTGCTGCCCTATCTGTTCGAGCACATTTGGGACATGCAGTCGACGATGCTCCAGCCGGTGGGCGGCATGGACCGTATCGCTCATGCCATATACGAAAGGGTGAAGCCGGTGGTGCGGCTGCGCACGCCCGTCACCTCGATTACCCGGGCGGGTAATCGGGTTCGCATCGAGCACGGCCCCGGCGGGCAGATGATCGAAGCCGATTATTGCATCTGCACGCTGCCGATGCCGATCATGGCCCGAATGGCCACCGATTTCTCGGCGGCCAAGAAAGCAGCCTTTACCGCCGGGAGGCAGCTGCAGAGCGTCAAGCTCGCCTTTGAAGCGCCGCGTTTCTGGGAGACGGACGATTTCGTTTATGGAGGCAGTGCCTGGACCGATCGCCTCAACGAGAATCTCATCTATCCCTCCGACCGCTTTGGTGCGCCGAAGGGCGTGCTGGTCGGCGCCTATGCCGCCGGCTGGACCAATCCGGACAACCCCCAGGCGTTCGCTGCCCTCAGCCATGAGCAACGGTTCCGGGTCAGTCGTGCTTCAATCAAGGCGCTGCATCCCGGAAAATCGCGGCTGCTCGACAAAGGCGTGACTGTTGCCTGGGGTCTGACGCCCTATTCAGAAACCGTTGGAGCAATCTGGTCGGGTGGTCCGATGGGGCTGGTCGAGCGAGGCCCAGCCTATGCCGAGCTCCTGAAACCGGAAGGTCCGATCGTCTTTGCAGGAGAGCATCTGAGCTACCAGGGCACCTGGCAGGAGGGCGCTGCGCTTTCCGCGCACGAGGCGCTGAAGATCGTCGCATCGATGGCGAAGGAGAAAGCTGGATCGGCCGCCAGGGGCTGACCAGCCTCGCTGCTGCTCGGGCACTCGGGAATGAAGTGTGCGTGCATTGCGTCGAGCGCTCAAGGGAATGGTTGCCTCGCAATTCAGGAGCGAGGGAAGTTCAAGCCGGCGCGGGGACAGGGCAGGCGAGGCGGTCGGCAGCGCGTCTATTTCGCCGCCACCGGTCTGGCGCTCGGCTGTTATTCAGGCGCCTACCCCGGGGAGGTGCGCTGCAACCTTCGCCCAGGGCAGGTTGAGCCAGAATACCGAAAGCGGGACCAGGATTGAAATGACAGCCATTGCCAGGCCCAACCTGGTTGCCGGATGGACGTGACCCTCGGTACGGCGATCGCGCACGATGAGTGGAATGAACAGGGCAAGTCCGAGGGTGAAAAGGACGGTGAAGCCCACGGTGGTCGGCGGCGCCAGCGGCAGGCGCCCGACCGTCGGTCCCATCACCACGAGAATGGCTGCGCACAGCATCGAACGCTTGTGCCATTGCGGGTTGCGACGGTGCGACCAGCCGCTCCAGACCATGACTGCAAATGGGATGATCACTGCCAGCGGGACGATCGTCCAGGTCCTGGGATCGGTGAACGGTGGCTGATTGGCGCGCGCGACCTGCCAGACCGCAGTCAGATACATGACCGGTATCATCAGGATCGCGAACAGCACGCCCGCCTTGCCGAGGCGCATGTGCAGTTCATGCTTGCGCGCCGAGATCAGCTGGGTTTGTGCGACGATCAGCGCCATCCAGATCGTGAATACCGATCCATGGAGGAGGACCGTCGGAGGGAGCGTCGGATTGGGCCTGGGATAAGGCGGGACAAGTCCGCGCAGATAAAAACTGGGGCCGAAGCCGAGGAGCACGAGGACCACGAGGAAAAGCGCCATGCGCGTGTAGAATTTTCGGTCGGACGCTTTGCGCTCAGCCGGTGACGCGGCGATAGTAGCCATCCAAGCTTCCCCCCCCCGATTTACCGTTACCTGCCGCTATTTATCGAAAAATGAAGGCCGATCAAAGAGGATCGCATGACTGCTGGCGCAGCCTGCGCTCCCGCAATAAGAAGTCCACGAAAGCGATAAGGGGAAATATCATGCGCTTCGTCCGAGTTGCCGCAATTTCGCTTGTGCTCGCAGTCGCTCCGCTCGCGGCAATGGGCGGCACGCAGCCCGAAAGCATCTCCGCTGCCGTCGCAGCGACCTCGAACCGCTCTCCCGACAATGTGAAACTGGATGAGGGGCGCAAGCCGTCGCAGGTGCTGCAGTTCCTCGGCCTCAGGCCGGCGATGAACGTCCTCGATCTGTTCGGCGCCAATGCCTATTGGGCGGAGATCGCCTCGCCGGTGGTCGGGCCGAAGGGCCATGTAACGGTGTGGAACCCGACCCAGTTCTACAGCGACAAGAGGAAACAGTCGTTCGGCGCCTTCATGGCGTCTCACCCCAATGTTTCGATCGTCACTTCACCGTTCGAGGCGCCGGAGCTGCCGAAGAATTATGCCGATTGGGTGATCATCAACGACAATTATCACGACACCTATTGGCAGAATGAAAAGCTCAAGGTCCCTCAGATGGATCCAAACGCTTTTCTGAAGGCGGTCTATGCGGCGATGAAGCCGGGCGCGACGATCGGCGTCATCGACCATGTTGCGAACCCCAATAGCGATACGCGGGCGACGGTCGACAAATATCACCGGATCGATCCCAACGTCGTCAAGGCGGATTTCAAGCGCGCCGGCTTTGTCTTCGTCGGCAGCAGCGATCTCTTGCGCAACCCGGCCGACGACCACAGCGTCGAAGTCCATGATCCGAGGATTGCGGGCAAGACCGACCGCTTCATCTTCCTGTTCAAGAAGCCGCGTTGAGCGAGCCCTCCGGAAGCCCGGCCCCGGAGACGGGCGTCCAGAAATTCCGCGCTTATTATGCGCTCGGGGCCCTCGTCCTTGGGCTGGTTGCGGGGATGATTGCTGGCGACTTCGGACAGGCGACGCGCGACGGCGCGCTTGGCGTAGCTTCATTCGTCGGCACCTTGTGGCTCAACGCGCTCAAGATGACGGTCATCCCGCTCGTCGTTGCACTGCTGGTAGTAGGCATTGCCAGAAGCGCGGAGGCCGCTCAGGCGGGCCGGATCGCGGGCCGGTCGGTGCTGTGGATCGTGTTGATCTGCACTGCGTCGGCAGTGTTCGGCGCACTCGCCACGATCATGCTCACCCATGCCTTCCCGCTATCGCGGGAGACAGCGCAGCTGCTCCAGGCGGCGCTCGGCAATGTCGAGCAGAAGGCATCCGGTCCGCTTCCCGGTGCTGCGGAATTCTTCAAGGGCGTTGTCCCGCCCAACGTCATAGCGGCAGCGAGCAATGGCGATGTCCTCCCGCTCACAGTGTTCTCGGTCATATTCGCATTGGCACTGACGAAGATCGCTGCGTCCGCCCGTCATCTCGTCGTCGACCTGTTCGACGCGATCGCCGAAACCTTCTTGGTGGTGATCGCCTGGGTGATGGCGGTCGCTCCGCTCGGCGTATTCGCGCTTGCCTTCACCGTCGGCTCGGCCGCAGGAGGCGCCGCCTTCGCCGGGCTCGGCCACTATGTCGTGATCATCTCGGTCATCGGGATCCTGGTCACTCTCGCAGCCTATCCGCTGGCTGCGATTGCCGGGGACGTTCGCGCAGGCCCGTTCGCCCGTGGGCTGATACCGCCCCAGGCGGTCGCAATCTCCACCCGATCGTCTCTCGCCTCGCTGCCGGCAATGCTCGCAGGCGCAAGAGCGATGGGCATTCGCGAGGAGGTCAGCGATGTCACCCTGCCGATTGCGGTAGCGCTGTTCCGGGCTACCGGGCCGGCAATGAATACTGCGGTCGCTTTCTACATCGCGCACTGGCTTGGCCTTCATCCGACGCTCGCGCAAATGATCGCAGCGACGGCCGTCGGCGCGGTGATGAGTTACGGCGCAGTGAGCCTGCCGGGCGAAGTCAGCTACATCAGTTCGATCGCTCCGATTGCGCTTGCGCTGGGTGTTCCGATTGCCCCGCTGGGCTTGCTCGTCGCCGTCGAAATGGTCCCGGACATTTTCCGCACTGTCGGCAACGTCACGCACGATGTCGCGCTCGCCGCAATCGTCGACCGCGGCACCCGCTCGCCCCCGGCAAGCTGAGCATTCTCGGTCCGCCGTTCGTCGATTGACCGTCTGACGAACGGCCTTTGTCGGGTCGCCGACAATCTCCTCGGCATCGTCGAGCAGCGCGCGACTTCATCGGCCGACCGAGCCATTTGGAATGTGCGACGCGGAGCTTCCCCATGGTCGCAAAAGGTCAGTCCGCACGAGGCGGCGGCTTTGCGACATTCCCCAGCGCTCCGCGTCGCAAAAAGGAGACGAATGATGTCGAAGATTCTTCCCACGCTCGCAGCACTGCTGGCCGCGTCGGCAATCGTTGTGCCGACCGTCAGCCAGGCCGCAGAGACCGATTGGGTGCGCGTATCCTTTTCCGATCTCAACCTCGCATCGAATCTGGACCAGGCGAGGCTCCAGGGCCGTATCGCCTACGCAGCCCAGGTCGTTTGCGGGCCCGCCGATCAGCGCGACATTCCATTCGCGCAGCAGGTCCAGCAGTGCCGCAGGGACACCATCGCGGATGCGCAGCCCGCATATCAGGCTGCAGTGAATTCCTTCCGTCACGGCACCGTCGAAGTGCTGAGCGGAGCTTCGCTGATCATCACTGCCCACTGATCGACAGCAATGGCGATCATTGGCCGCCGTGCACTCCCCTCCGGGTGCACGGCGGTTCTCTTTGGCCTGTCAGCGTCCGGCGATCGCCCTGACGCGGTCGGAATAGAGCCTTCCGACGGGCTGCTCGGTCCCGTCCGAAAGACGAGCGATCCAGCGCCCGGACGGATTGCGGGTGAAGCCCGCGATGAAATCCCTGCGGACGATTGCCGAGCGATGGAGCCGGACGAACAGCTCGGGGTCCAGCCCCTCTTCAAGCGCCGCCATCGAATGATGAATCAGCCAGCTGCGCCGTCCGACGTGGAGCCGCATATAGTCTCGTTCGGCCGAGACGCGGTCGACGTCACGGGCAGCGATCCGGACCAGGCCCGACAAGTCGGACGCCCAGAATTCTTCGAGCCACTGCGAAACCTTGGCCGCTGCAGGCTCCGCGCTGCGCTGCTGGAGATAGGCGCGGGCGCGGTCGAGTGCGCGCTGGAGCCGGTTGGGGTCGACCGGCTTCATCAGATAATCGACAGCCTCCACCTCGAAGGCTGCGACTGCGAACTGATCGAAGGCAGTCACGAAGACGACTGCCGGCGAGGGATTTTGCGCAGCGAGAGCCCGCGCAACCCCGATCCCGTCGAGGCCCGGCATTGCGATGTCGAGCAGCAGCAGGTCGGGATGGAGCGCTTCGGTCAGGTTGATCGCGCTGTCGCCGTCGCTCGCAGTGCCAACGAGCTGAGCACCGTCGGCGCGGGCAAGCAGCAGCTGAAGCCGCTCGGCAGCGAGCGGCTCATCGTCTGCAATCAGGACTCGCAAGGGTTTGAATTCAGACATTCGTCTCCACCGGCATTGTCAGCGATACTTTGAACCCGCCGCCGTTCATCGGCCCGTAGCGGCAGCTTGCGCGGCTGCCCCAGCGCGCTTCCAGGCGCTGGCAGACGTTGGCCAGGCCGAGGCCGGTGCCTTCGTGGGTTGCGGCGGGCAGCTCGTCCTTGCCGCCATGCTTCAGGCGATTGCTGATTTCGAGCACCATGCGGCGGTTGTCGAGATGGCGCGCCTCGATTCTTATCACGACCGCCTTGCGGCTCTTCGATACTCCATATTTGATCGCGTTCTCGACGATCGGCTGGAGAAGCAGTGCGGGCATGCGCGCCTGCTCGAGTTCGGCCGGAACATCGATCTCGACCGTCAGGCGGTCAGGGAAGCGTGCCATCTCTATGTCGAGGTAGAGCCGCTGCAGGTCGATTTCTTCAGCAAGGCTGACGTCGGCGCTGGGGTCGAGCGAGAGACTGGTGCGAAAGAAGGTCGACAAGGCCAGAAGCATCGTCTCGGCGCGGTCGGTCCTGCCGGTCATCACCAGCGACGAGAGCGAATTCAGCGTGTTGAACAGGAAATGCGGATTGACCTGATAGCGCAGCGCCCGGACCTGCGCGGCCTGGGCGGCGCTTTCGGCGTCGGCAAGTCGGCGCTGGACGCCAAGCGCCTCCGCGTGCGCGAGCGTCGCAATGTAGAAGGCGCTCCAGGCCATGAAGAAGAACAGCCAGGTGATCGCATAATCGGTGATCCAGCGCAGGCGCTTCATGGTCGGCATTTCGTTGACCGTGGGCATGGTCAGCACGAGCGGCTCCTGAGCGCTGCGCTCGATCCGGATCTTATTGTCCTTTTCGACGACGACGAAGCCCTCGCGCGCCTGGTAGCGGAACTCCTCCTTCGAGTGGATCTTGCCTTCGAGCAGGCTCAGCGTTCCGGACATCGCCACTGCGCCGACCAGCGAGGCGATTGCGGCAATGACCGTTTTTCGACGAAGGCTCGCGCGGCTGCCGACGCCGGCAATCGCCAGATAGATGAATCCGGTGATGATGATGCCGACACCGATATTGGGGAGCTTGTCCCAGGCGGCGTTGATCGCATTGGGCGCGAGGAGCGCGCGCAGCACGACGGTCAGCGCGTAGAAGGACCAGAAGCCGACAATCGACTTGATCGCCAGCGGCCAGTCCTGGAACCGCGTGCGGACCGTTGGAGGAGGCATCATGAGCATTGGCACCGTCATGTCCCAAAACTCTCCTCGCTAATACCGCCGCTTGCCCGTTGGCAGAAGCGCCGGCGCAGCCGGTCGAAACGAAGCGAAACGCGGAACGCCCTGCCGCCTCCGCTCGTTTCCAGACTGCAATGTTACGGCATGGAGGACCTGCTGTGAACGCACGCAAAGAGAAAGATGAAGGTGCGCCCCCAGCGGTGATCAATGCGCCGCCTCAGCGGGAGCTGGAGCGAAAGCTCAAGCGCAATCCTGAGGATCCCGATGCCAAAGCCGACGTCGGCAGCGACGAGTCAATGGACGCTTCCGATCCCTCGTCGGCTGCGCAGCCCGGCTCGAGCGAACCGGTTCCGTCATCCGGCTTCCCGGAAAAATCCGACCGATAGTAACGGAGCCGTCACAAAAACGCATCGCAGTTGCAAATATTCAACAATCCACAGTTTTCCCTCTCAGGGTCAATTTCTGGCCTAGACGCAGTGACTCCCCTCTGATTCAATATGAACAGGGGGTGGGACTGTGGTTAAGTTTCTCGAAACCAATATCGCCGCATGATCCCGCCTGGGAACTAAGGAGTCGGGTTCATGATTACGCGGACCAGCCAGCCGGCGAGCGGCGCGATGCTGATCTCCGAAATGAAGGAGTTCGCGAGCTTCGCCAAAGCGACGCAGCGCTACATTCGCCGCTCGCTCGATGTGGCTTACGGGCGCCGCGATGCCATCGAATGCTGGGCCCGCGACGAAGGCGAGGCCGCCTCGATCCGTGCCCAGGCCCGCCTCTACAAGCAGCTCGATCATCTGCGCCTGCAGGTGCCCGACGACAGCGGCCTCGACATGATCGAGCCGTTCGTCGGAATGCTGGTTACGCTCAGTGCGTTCGACCTCGGGCAGGACCGGCTTCCGAACTTCGCCGCCTATCGCTTCCTTTACGAGCGGCTGATCGGCGCTGCGGCGCGTCCGTGGCTGCCGAGCGCCTTCTGTGCGGCGGCAGCGCTTCCGCACCTCCATCCGGACCGTCGGCGGACCCTTCTCCAGTCGATCAGCGAGAGCGCTGCGACCGCGCCGGGCTGGTCCAGCCGCGAGCCGGTTTTCTGGCCGGAGTGGGTCGAGAAGGTCGACCTGAAGGCTGCCGCCTAACTAGCCCGAGCTCGAGCGGCTTTCACCGTCGGAAAGATCCTGGCCAGCTGCTTTAGGCTGTCCTCGGCATTCTTGTGGTGCACGAAGACGACCCCAGCCGCTTCATAAGCGGCGCGGTGCTTCTCGCGATCATCGACCAGCACGTCGCCAGGGTGCATGTGCTTGTGCTTGTCCGCCGCCATGCAGGTGATGATCGGAACGCCGGGGAAATGCTCGGCCGCCCACTCGATCTTCTGCGGCGCCGCCCATTTGCCGATCGGCAGGCCGGTGAGAATGGTCGGCTTGAGATGCTCGACCGCTTCGAACAGCAGCCGCGCGTCGGGCATTTCCGGGAGGGTTGCGTAGAAATTCTTCGCCCTCGCAACGCGCATCCAAAAGTGGCTTCGGCCGCGCTTTGCAATATATTCCTTCGCGCTCGTGCCGAGCAGCTGACGCGCGCCGTGGTCGAAATCGGCGAGGACACCGTCGGCATCGAGGAACAGGCGCGGCCGCTCTTTGGGCATCAGAAGCGAGCCGGTTCCAGCTCGATGGGAACAGGGGTGCCGATCGGCTCCCAGCCGGCATCCCTCAGCAGCGCATTGCTTTCGATCGGCTTTCGCCCGGGCCCGAGCGACCAGGTGATGTGATAGGTCGAGCCATCCGGCCTGTCGGTCGTGCCATCCACCTCCACGACGAGGCATTCGAGGCTATCGCCGTCGTCTGCGCGGCCGACGATCCGTGCGTCGGCCCTCGGCGGGAGCGCCGCCGCGCCGACCCGCAAAGTCACGTGATCGGCGATCACCTGGCCGTACTTTGGCGGGAACCTCTGCAGCAGCCGCTCGCGTTGCTCGGGTGGGAGCTTCCATCCGGTGACCGTGCCGTGGTTCGCCATACCGGCCCAACCATGTCGTGCCGGACTTGTTTCGTTATTGCCGGGAGCCAAGGCGGCGCTTCGCTTTGCGCGCGCGATCACGCACCGCCCAGGCGTTCGACGAGGCTGCGCGCGAAATCGATCAATGTGTCGTCTCGAGCGCCCATGATCAGGATCCGGTCGCCTTGGCGCGCCTCGGCGACCAGCATGTCGCCGATGCTCGACCGGTCCGCGACATGCTCTGCCTGCTTGCCGTGCCCCCGCACCTCTTGCGCAAGCCAGTCCGAGCCGCGCACCCTGGCCACCGTTCCGCCCTGATAGACCGGGTCAGGCAGGTACAGCCGGTCGTCGGGCGCCATGCCGTCGGCGAGGCTCAGAGCGAGCGGTTCGCCCATCTTGGTCAGCGGACCGTAGCCGTGCGGCTGGAACATGATCAGCAGCCGCCCCGGCTGGGCACGGAGCGTCGCCAGCGTTGCTGAGATCTTGTCGGGATTGTGGGCGAAATCGTCGATCACGGTGACGCCGGCCGCTTCGCCGACCGTTTCGAGCCGACGCTTCAACCCTTCGAAACGGGCGAGTGCATTCACCGCATCCTCGATCCTCACGCCAAGCGAGCGCACTGCGGCAATCGCGGCAAGTGCATTGGATGCATTGTGCCTGCCGGGAACGCCAAGCAGCACTTCGTACCTTGCGCCTTCAGCCTCGACTGCGAAGCTGGCTCCGTTCGGCTCCAGCTTCAGATCCTTGCCCATGAAATCGGCAGCAGGACTGTCGAAGCCGTAGCCGATCACCTTGTCGGCAGGCACCGTTTCGGCGAGTGCGCGGGTTTCCGGATCGTCCAGATTGAGCACCGCCCGGCGCGCCGAATTCAGGAAATGGGCGAACAACTGGCGCAGTTCGTCCATCTCCTTATGGTCGAGGCTGATGTTGGTCAGCACTGCAATCTCGGGCCGGTAGAGCGCGATCGAGCCGTCGCTCTCGTCGACCTCGCTGACGAACAACTCCGGATCCCCGACGAGCGCGCTCGCGAACGGCGCAGACGGAGTCACGAAATTCTTCATCACGGCCCCGTTCATCACCGTCGGCTGGCGATGGCAGGCGTGGAGAATCCAGCCGATCATGCCGGTGACGGTCGATTTGCCGCTGGTCCCGCCGACTGCGATGCTGCGCTGGGCATCATTGAGCAGCTGAGCAAGGAACTCCGGGCGAGTGAGATGCGGAAGGCCGAGCTCCTTGGCGCGTACGACGTCGGGGACGGTCGCCTCGATTGCAGCCGAAGTGACCAGCGTCATCCCTTCCTGGATGCCCGACCCGTCCTGCGGAAACAGCTGGATTCCGAGCGATCGAAGATAGTCGAACTTGTGCGGCGTCCGCCCGGCATCGAGCGATCGGTCCGAGCCTGCGACCTTGCCGCCGCTTGCGCGCACGATCGATGCGAGCGGAAGCATCCCGCTGCCGCCGATGCCGCTGAAGAAAACCGGAGAATCGATCATCTTGACGGCCTTAGTTTCTGAAACCCGGGACTGCCAACCATCTTGGGTTCGATCGTCGAAAGAATCCGCGTTTGTCGCGACCTCGGCCGGGTTGCGTTTGTGCAGCGCGCAAAGGATCAACATTTCCACCCAATTTGGCCTGGGGTCCGCGCCAATTCCGAACGATCAAGGAGCATCGAGGACAGGCCTTCGGTTAAGTCATTCACATGCGCTAAGGGAGCTCGATGAGCAGTAGATCAGCGATCGAACGAGCATATGAATTGGCGAGGTCGGGTCGCTGTCGCAGCGTTCTTGAAATCATCCGCCATCTGCCACCGGCTGACCGGAGCGAGGTCGAAGCTCACCTCGCTGAGCCAGGCGCAAGGAGAGAGCTCATCATCGTCTGCAGTGAAGCGTGGCTCAGATCGCAATAGCCACAGGGTGTAACCATCAGGCGGTCGAACTCGGCGCGTAGCGCGCCAGGAAAGCGCGCCCGAGGGACACCTTATCTGGTTTGCCGCTCCAAAACTGTATCGAACAATCGACGCTTTGCTGGTCGCGCGACCCGGTCGGACAAGGCACGGTCAGCGGCGGTGAATCCACGTTCCTGGGCGGGCATCGCGCGTGCCGATATTCAGAAGAATGGAAGGCTCGCCAGCGGGCTGCGTCTGCGTCCTGAAGAAGGAGC
>CBJLMA010000030.1:0-29484 GCA_966424035.1 uncultured Sphingomonas sp.
GGTAATGTCCGCGTGGGTCTAAAGTTGCCACTCGCGGACCGTCCGTCACCGGCCACCCTGTGCCGTTCCCAATGCGCCCTTTGCAGCCACTCACGACGCCGCTGTTTCGTACCGGAGCCAGCCGTTCAGGGGCGAAGGGGAGCCCGCCGCCGGAAATCGGATATGGCAAATGGTCCGAATCCGATTGAGGACGTTAGCTCATGTGCGGAGTCCCTTCTCGCTCAGGATTATCGCTTCCCGAAGGTCTTGAGCAGCCTTAGGTTGAACCGCGTCGGATAGCGCGCCGAATAGTATTCTTGAACCAGCGGCGCGACCAGCCGGTGCTGGTTTAGTGCGTTGTAGGTCGCAGTCGCTGTCAGCGACAAGGTTTGGCTGAAGCTGTGCGTATAGGCGAGGCTGAGCTGGTTCCAGGCAAGGTAATAAATCTGAAACTGCCGCCAGGGACTGTTGTAGATCCACTGCAGCTGCGCAACGTCGCCGGGAATCTTGCCGCGCTCGGGTCCGTCCCACTCGAGAGTCCCGTTGGTCGTGTAGCGGAAGGTCTCTGCGCTTTTCGTGCTCACCGTGGTGCCGGCCGGAATGCGCTGGTCGAATAGATTGACGCTGGCAAGCAGCTTCACCCGTCGGACCAGCGGAGTGCCGACATCGAACTCGGCGCCGCGGTCGGTGCTGTGGCCGGAATTGATCGTTGAGGCGGTGAAGATGCTGGTGCCCGGTATGACAGTAAACGCCTCGCTCCATAGGCGGCTGGTCTCGCGATCGTAGACGATCACTCCGGCATCCACTTTCCGAAGGTGATAGTGGAAGTTGATCTCATATGCGTCGGTCGACTGGTCCCTGAGCCGCGGGTTGCCGAGCTTGATCGTGAAGATATCCTGCACCAGCGGATAGGGTCTGAGATCGTTGAGCTGCGGCCGATCGACGCGCTTGCTGTAGCTGAGCGTCAGGTCGAGGGTGCGGCCGAGCGTGTGCTGAACGTGCAGGCTCGGGAATGCGTCGGTTTCGGCGATCTCGATAGTCGGCCGCCCGGGGCTTGAGATACGACGGCTGTCCCGCTCCACCCTGAGGCCGGGCATCAGCTTCCATGTGCCGATCGACTCCTGGAAGGTGAAGTAACCGGCGAGGTGGTTATCCACCGCTTCGAACTGGTCGGATGCGTCACTTCCTAGCGAGCCGCCGAGGCCGGCGCTGGTGAAGCCGTAGCGCTCGCGCATGTTGCTGTAATTCCACACGGCGCCGAGCGAAAGGATTTCGCTATCGGCCATCGGATGCTGCCAATCGATCTGGCCGTTCGCGAACAGAAACCGCTTTTGCTTGTCGGTGGAGAGGGCCTCACCATTGCTGAAATCGGCGCTGTTGGCCTCATGGTCGCGCGGGTTGCCGAACACCCGAAGGCTAGCATTCAGGGTCTCGCCATCCTTCTTGCCCTTGTGGTCGAAATTGAGCTCGCTCGCAGACGCGAAGACGGCATTGATCAGCCGCTCGTGCTGCGAAAACGACGGGAAACCCGGCGTGATTCCGACATAATTCAGGTCGTTCTTGCTGATTGAGCGGGCGTCGGTGGCGTCAAACTTGGCGGAAACGCTAGTCCTAGCATCCATTTCGTACGAGATTTTGGCGCTTGCCTCGCCTTGCGTGCCGTAAACGGGGGAGCGGGCATAGTCCGAGTGGACCGTTGCGGTTCCGCCCGCCACCGCCTCGTTGCTGCGCAGCCTATGGATGATCGAAAGCCAACCCCTGCCGGTGTCTGCGTAGGCGCGCAGCTCATAGGCCCACTTGCCCGTCTTGGTCTTGAGCGTGGCGTCGGTGTTGTACCCGCCGAGGCTAGACAACTCGGCGCTCGTGCTCCCCGACGTCCCTTCCGACTGTTTGCGCCGAAGCACGAAATTGATGATCCCGCCGGTGCCTTCGGCCGAATATTGTGCCGAGGGATTGGTGATGATCTCGATGCGCTCGATGTCGCTTCCGTGCAGCCCTCGCAGATATGCCTTGGCGTCGCCGACATAAGGGCGTCCGTCGACGAAGATGCGGAGGTTACCGCTGCCCAGAAGGCTTATGTCCTCCTCCGGCGAAATGGTGATCGCCGGGAGGCCGCGCAGCAGCTGGATGGCGTCTTTCTGTGCCGAATGCGGAGTTTCGTTGACCCGGTAGGTCCGCCGGTCGATTTTGACTCCCTGATCTCTCCGAGTGCCGACGACCTCGATGACGTCCTGCTGTTCGTTGGCGGTGCTCTGTTGAACGGCGGCGATCACCTGAAGCGCGAACATGAACCCCTCGAATAAAGCCGATCAATAACGAGAGTTCATCGGGCAGGGAATCCGAAAACAAGGCGGGGCCTTGTGAGATGGTTGTACAGTCCACCACACAAGACATTATGCTCTCACTGAGAACTGCTGTTTTGCCCTCGGGCTTTCCGATCCGCTTCGCGTGCTGCAGTCCTGAGCCTCGCGGCTGCTCGCGCCATGTCCTCGGCTTCACGTCGACGTTTGGCTTCTTGATAGAGCTGGTACTCGTCAGGTCCGCTCGGTCTAAAAATGCTTTTCCAGTCTTCACCCTTCGCAGCTTTGAGCGCGGTGGTGCCTACGACCATCGCCACATTGGCGAGGTCGAGGCTTCCAAGGCCGTTGCCGCATGGGGGCGGAGGCCCGACGGGCGCCCGCGCGCAGAGCGCCTGGGCGGGCGGCACGGGCGAAGTCGCGGAGCGCTCATTGGTCCGGACTTCTCGGTTTGCCTCCATCACATCTGGGTCCACGCGATAAGCTTGGCCTCGTTGGCCGCAAACGACGATGTCGCGTTCGTTGCGGCTCTGACACGCACCTTCGACAGCTTGGGAGGTCTTTCCGGCGGGGCTTGATACAGTCGGGTTATGCGTCGGCTGCGGACCAGCATCGGCCGCCACTCGTGCGGATCCTTGGGCGGCCATGAGGACGAGGACTGGCAACACGTGGCGACTCCCGCGGGCGCTTGCAGCGCGTTCTCGCTCTCGCTTCGCACCAATGCAAGGAGCCGGTAACTCGCGCCACGGTAGTTGAAGCGACTCTGCTCGACGCAGTCTGAACGAATGGCAGCCCTCGAAGGCGTTTCACTACGAGCGGACGGACCGTTTTCGGCCAGACTCAGCCGTGCACGGTCTCCTGACGTTCGAGCATGCCGATGAAGTGATTGATCTTGCGCGCTCGAGTCTCGGGCTTCTTTACAGCTCCTATGCGATACAGGATTGCGTACCTGTTGGCGCCAGTAAGTGTCGCAAAGAAGGCCGCGGCCTTCGGGCTCTTGTCCAGCGCGGCCTGGAGGTCCGCGGGAATCTCAGCCTTACTGGCGGGCGCATAGGCGGCTTCCCACCGACCATCTGCCTTCGCGGCTTCGATCTGAGCTAGGCCGCGAGGGCGAACTTGGCCCGCCTCCAGCAGCTCGGTTGCGCGCGCGCGGTTCACCTCGGACCATTTGCTGCGGGCTTTGCGCGGGGTAAACCGGACAAGCCAGTATTGATCGTCGTACTTGTCCAGCTGGCCGTCGATCCAGCCGTGACACAGCGCGGCATCAATTGCCTCCGCTTTTGTCACGCTGGCGATGCCTGTTCCCGCTTTGGCGAACTTAATCCATAGCCCCCGCGACGTTTCGGGCTGGCTCTCGAGCCAATCGTCGAGCGCGGCCGCATCGGCAAAGGCGAGGACTGGCAGGCCGGCGCGCTCCTCAGTCATGAAGTCTCCATTGTGATCGAAAACGCTAGTGATCATCGGCCACAGTAACCGACCGGAAGGGCCTGTATGGCCGAAGCTCGGCCAGCGGCGAGAATTGGACGTGGGCGGGCGGTAGTCCCCCGACCGTTAGTCGTTAGCCTGAGAGCCTCGCCCAAGACGGCAATTTCCACGCCGCAATCGTCAAGAACAGCAGTCGCGTGCGTGCCCGCTTAGCCTCCTCGCGCGTCCTGATTTGGCGGATGCGGTTGGCGGGGGAATCGTTCCAGCCGCTCGTCGATCGTCGCCCATGCCGGTGCTTCCTCGGTCCAGATCGCCATTTGCGGCGCCAGACTCTCGGTGCCGTCGAGGAAGCCGAGCCGGATTGCGGCAAACTGCGGCCGCGCCGACGACTGGGCCATCACCGGGGTGCCGCATGAACCGCAAAAGCTCTGCGTGAGCCTATTGCCGCTCGCCGCCGTATAGCTGTGCCGCGACAGCTCGCCGGACATTGAAATATTGTCGGCGCGGAAGATCGCGCTGAGCGTCGGTCCGCCGGCCGCAACCTGCTGGCAGTGCCGACACCAGCATTGCCGAACCTGGACTGGAGTTCCGGCGATTAGTGCCCGCACTTTGCCGCATTGGCATTGTCCTTGAATCATCGACATGAAGTCTCCCGTGAGAAATTGGCAAAGGTTCCTAATGGACGCGCCTGCGCTGCCGTGCACTCATGGCGTGCAGGTGCGGCCTCCATTGTCGAAGATGCCGTCATCTTCAAGGATCAGGCCGTCGCGGACGGTGAAGAAATTCATGAGCGGCAACAAGAAAGAATGGCCGCCGATGGTCGCACGCAGGGTGAAGCGTACCGCCACTCGGTCTCCCTCAGCCACATATTCCTGTACGGCGTCGAATGCGTCGGGCGCGGATGCGAAGATCTCGCGATACGTGCGTGCGACTTCGGTTCGGCCGCGTCGGGGCTTGCAGAAATTGGACGCATTGAGCATCGCGTCCGTCGAGTAAAGTGCTGCGATATCTGCGATCGCGTGGCGATTTACCGCTGCGAACTTTGCCTCGACCACGGCGCGGGGTGACTTTGGCTCGGCCATTGCCGGGGTCGCAACGGCAAGCAAGGCAGCCGTGAAATTCACCAATTCTCCAGACATTCCCGTCCGTTCCTTTCATGCCGGCCGCTCAGACCCAAAGGGCCCGATCCAGGCAGAGGATTCAATGAAGGATCCGGCCTGCGGCAAAACGGTCATATTTTGTGGCCTCGCCACTCAACCGCGCGCGGTCATTGATGCGTGTCCTCAATCGACGATCAAGCCACCGGTGAGATTCGCGACGGCCCCGGTCATTGCCTTGGCCTTGTCGGAAGCGAGGAAGGCCGCAAACTCGGCGACTTCAATCACAGAAGTGGAGCGCTTCCGATGCGTCAGGCTCTCGATGAAGCCCTGGAACTGTTCGCGCGTAATCCCAAGGGCCTGAGCATGGAGGCCAAAGACGATGTCGATCGTTTCGGTTTCCGGCATTCCAGTGGAGCGCAGCACGACGGAGCGGACACCGCTGGGACCAAACTCCGCCGAGAGATTGCGGCTCAGCGCCTCCATCGCGGCCCACGCCGGACCCATTCCGCCGACGAGCCCAGCACCGATGCGGGCCGGCTCGGGGGTATTCATGAGGATAACGCCCGAGCCTGCCGCTGCCATGCGCTTTGCGGCGGCGCGAGACGTGATGAACTGCGAGCGCAGGTAGAGATTGATCGGGGCCATGAAGTTCTCGACTGCAAGCTCCGCAAGCGGGATGCCCTGGATTCCCGGCTGCGCTATGGGCGTGATCGCGTTGAACGATACATCGATCCTGCCTGCCTTCTCGAGAGTCCATATGACGTGGCCTTCGACATCACCTTCATTGAGGGCGTCGACCTCGGCCGCATCAGCGATCCCGCCATGCGAGGTGATCAAGTCCGCGACCGCCTTGACACGCTCGAGGCGTCGACCCGTCAGATAGACTTTCGCGCCTTCGCGGGCGAACCTGGCCGCGACCGCGCTTCCGATCGCACCGCCTGCGCCATAAATGACCGCGACCTTGTCCTTCAGCAGCATTTCACAACTCCTCAAAGCTCGTTCGGTTGACGCTGCGCCCGGACCATCGCGGGGATGCTTGACGTCGAAGCAGAGGACGTTCGCGCTGGGTCGAATTCATCGCTCGCGGCGGATGCGGAAATATTTGGAACCGGAGCGATGATTTCTGCGGTGCGGGCCAGTCTCAATCTCCAGGAGTTTGTCGTGAAGAAGGAAACGGCCATGCAGCGCTTTGCCGACAAGAATGTCGTGGTCCTTGGCGCAGGTCGTGGCTTGGGCGCGATGATTGCCGATCGCGCCGCAGCCAATGGCGCAAGGACGCTCGCTGTGTCGAGATCGCGTGGCGCTGAGCCGTACCGAGCTTCAATGTTGGGAAAGGCCGATCTTCTGCTGCTCGACGCCGCTGTTGAAGCGGCCCCGGATCGAGTATTCGCAAGGCTCGAACCGTCACTCCTCGTGGTGTGTGGAGGCGCGCGCCCATTTGCCGCGCCAATTCACGAGATGAGCTGGGAACAGTTCTCCGTGAATTGGGAGAACGACGTCAAAATGTCGTTCCTCTTCTGCAAAGCCGCGCTCTCCCGGCCGCTTGCTAGGGGATCGGTTGTAATCCTGGTTTCGAGCGGCGCCGCCCTTGGAGGGTCGCCGATTTCCGGCGGATATGCCGGGGCGAAGCGAACTCAGATGCAGATCGTCAACTATAGTCAAAAGGAGTCCGACCGCCTCGGACTGGGCATTCGGTTCATTGCCCTTGCACCTGCCATGATCATGCCGGAGACGGAGCTCGGCGCCGAGGCCGTCGCTGCCTACGCCGACTATCTTGGCATTGAGCCCGCCCAATTCATCGCGAGCATGGCATCGCGCCAAACCCCGGCCCAGGTGGTTGACGCGATATTCCAAATCGCCGCCGATCCCGATGCTAGGGAAGGAAACCTCTTCAAAGTTTCGGGCGATGGCATCGCCGGGATACACTAGATTCAAATGACAAAGTCATTTTCCATCGTCACTCCGACTGGCGACGTTCCTGCGACGGCCGGCCGCCAAGATTTTGCACGCTTAATCGAACCCTACCGTCGGCAATTGAAGGTGCATTGCTACCGGATGACCGGATCGTTGCACGAGGCCGAGGATGTGGTTCAGGAAACCATGCTCCGTGCCTGGCGAGCGTTCGACGATTACGAAGGCCGCGGATCGTTGCGGGGCTGGCTTTTTCAGATTGCGACGCGAGCCTGTCTCGACGCGATCGCCAAGCGGAAACGGCTCCGGCGTCTGCTTCCGGAAGAGAATTTTCCACCAGCCAGCGCTCCGCCTGTTGGAAATCCGCCCGACGATATCGCCTGGCTCGAGCCTTATCCCGATTCGGAGCTCGGCGCTCTTGTCGACGAGCAACAAGCGGAAGCTCGCTACGAGCAGCGCGAGGCGGTTCGTCTCGCCTTCGTCGCCGCACTCCAGCATCTGCCGCCACGGCAACGTGCGGTGCTGCTCCTGGTCGATGTCCTCGGCTGGTCAGCCAACGAATGCGCTTCGCTGATCGGCGGGTCGACCGCGTCCGTAAACAGCGCCCTGCAAAGGGCGCGCGCGACGCTCGAGCGGCACAATCGCGCTACCGACAAGCAGCGACCGCAGCTTGCCGCGCGGAGCCAGGACGCGCTGCTCGAAAGATATGTCCGGGCCTGGGAGGAAAAGGATCTTGATGCGTTCGTCGAGATATTGAGGGACGATGTGACCTACGCAATGCCGCCTTGGTCTCAGTGGTACTCGGGCCGGGATTCCATCGGCCGGTTCTTCGGCGCGGTTTGGCAGCGCTACGGACGCTTCAGGCTATTGCCCACGCGTGCGAACGACCAGCCGGGGTTCGTGCTATACACGCAAGGTGACGGCGAATCCGGTTGGCGCGCGCATTCGCTGCAGGTGCTGGGCGTTCGCCAAGGCGGTATTTCAAGCCTGACAGCGTTCATGAGACCGCTGTCGCAAACCCTCGTTCCGGCATTCGGATTTCCTCTCGCCCTGGAGCCTTAGCGCCATTCCGACGCGGTGAAACGCGAACTGCTCGACAACGGCAGCAAAGTTGCAAGCCTTCGAAACGGTCTTCTCGAGACTCTTCGCCCATCCGGGGTGTCGAGCAATGAACGATCATCCGAGGCGATCTCGTCGGGGAAACCGGCGCTGAGCACGCTGCGCGAATTCGCTTAGGACCGATGAGATTTGCAGCGGCCAGGCGTCTCTACTCCGTGGGGCAAAGCCCATTTGCGGCAAGCGCCAATTGACGAGGAATCGAATCATGAGCTCCGAGAAAATCTTCGAATATGACCTCGATATCGAGGGGGTGACTGATTACGGCGCGAACATGCAAGCGGTCTTGACGGGGCAGGTCGCGGTGCCGCTCCAGGGGGCGCAGTTCGACGTGACACTGACCGGCTCCGTGAAGGGGCGCGTTTCCGGGACGCTGCATGGCACCGATTATTTCCGCATCCGGGCGGACGGGCGCCGCGAACTGGAACTTCGCGGAACGATCGAGACTGACGACGGAAGCCGCATCGCCTTCACTGCCGGCGGCGTGGGGACTCCACGCGACGGCGAGCCGATGGTCGATCTCGCGGTTCGGATCGATCTCCTGACGGCGGCGGCACAATACGCATGGGTAAACGCGAAGCCGGCATGGGGCGCTGGCTACGCCGACCTCGCCGCCCAAAAGATCCACGTTGACGTGTACCTGCACTGATGGGTGATCATTTGGCCGCCAAATGGACGTTCATGCCAGGCAAGGAGGATGATTTGCTAATCGGCGCGTGCCACTGCGGTGCTGCGGAGTGGACCCTTGAAGGCGATCCAGGCTCCGTCACGGCCTGCAACTGTTCGCTCTGCCGGCGCTACGGCGCCCTGTGGGCCTATGATTATGAGGGTGATCGCCTCGCTCTCAAAGGCGAGACGAAAGCGTATCGACGGGCCGGGAAAGCCGATCCGGCATTCGAAATCCTATCCTGTTCGACCTGTTCGTGCGTGCTTGCCTGGCGGGCTCTTGGAACAGGCGCGGACGGCCGGCGGAGAATGGCCGTCAACCTGCGCCTGGCGCCGCCCGAGGCCGTGGCGCACCTCCCGATCGATCATTTCGACGGCCTTGAAACCTTTGAGGATCTTCCGTCCGACGGCCGGGTGGTTCGCGATCTTTGGTCGTGAGCGGCGGCCGACCGATGAGCGGAGCTTATCGCGTTCACATCATCTTCGATTGGTGCCTCCAGGCAGTCAGGACCAAGGAACGGCCATGACCTCTATAGTGACTCCGCTCCCGATCGAGCCCCTTCACCGCAGCAGGCTCATCACTGAGACCTACCACAATGAGTCACTGGCGCGCGTGAATGACCACGAGATACGCATGAGCGTGATGACGGAGCAGTTTCGCTGGCACCGCCACCCCGACTCCGACGAGACCTTCCTTGCGATCGACGGCGAACTGGTGATCGAATTCGAGGATCGGGAAGTCGTCCTTGGGCCCGGTCAAATGATCAGTGTACCGGCAGGCATGCTTCACCGGACGCGTCCCAAAGATCGCCGTTCGGTCAACCTGACTTTCGAGCGCGTCGATGCGCCCACCGAATTCGTCGATTAACGCTCATGACTGACCGTATCCCAAACGACGCGCAGGGCTAGGATGCGAACAATCGGCTTGATCGGAGGGATGAGCTGGGAAAGCTCCGCGCAATATTATCGCATTCTCAACCAGGGGGTTCGGGACAAACTTGGTCCAACCGCATCGGCTCGCTGCCTTCTCTGGTCATTCAATTTTGCGGAAATCGAAGAGCTCCAGCATCGAGGCGACTGGGACGGTCTGACCGCTCAGATGGTGGACGCCGCGCAACGGCTCGAGACCGCCGGCGCCGATGTCCTGCTGATTTGCACCAACACCATGCATCGATCGGCGCCGGCCGTTCGGGCCGCCGTGAATATACCGCTTCTTCACATCGCTGATCCGACGGCCGAGCGCATCAAGGCGGCAGGCTTCCGAAAGGTCGGGTTGCTTGGCACCGCATTCACGATGGAACATGATTCCTACAAGGGGCGCTTGGCAAAAGAGCACGGCCTTGAGGTCATTGTTCCCAGCAGCGAGGATCGCGCAACGGTCCATCGGGTGATTTATGGGGAATTGGTCGCAGGGAAGGTCCTCCCGTCGTCGCGCCAGGCATACCGGGCGATCATTGCGCAGATGGTTGAGGCTGGTGCGGAGGCAGTGATTCTCGGATGCACCGAAATCATGCTGTTGATTGGTCCGGAGGATAGTAGCGTGCCGCTCTTCGATACGACGGCGATCCATGCTGCGGCGGCAATCGAAATGGCGTTGGCCGACTGAATCGGGAGTTTGCAACCGCTCTTCGATGAGATTTGAACGGCGCGCCGTCGCAAGCGTAGCAAATGTCGAAGCTCGGCCAGTTCGAGAAAAGAACGCGCAAGCCCCCATAATCAACGCTGAAGCCGAAGCCTCTTTCGAGCGTTGGCGCGGGGCCCTTTCGCGGGGAACAATCTGCCCGCGAGGGCAAGCCCGTAGCGCGGCATGTTGACGAAAATCGAATCAATGCTCCGCGCCGGAACCAGGTACGTCTCATGCCATATCCCGACGTCGCCACTGGTCCCGATACGATGGTTGAAGCGCTTCCAGGCGGCGGCGTGAGCTCCACCGGGGGCGTGCGCATATGCATGGAGGTCCTCCACGCTGCGCCAGTGCTGGAGAACTCCGATGTTGCGGCCGGCGAACATGAACCGGCTCGACAGCAGTCCCAGGGCCGGGTGCGCCTCTTGTTCGTTCAGCATTGGCGGCATCTCGAACAATACCGGCAGCCAACGCCAGATTTTCCACAATTTGTTGATGCGCATGCCGATCGCGAAGACCACCACGTCGTCGGAAACTTCTGCGGCAAGGCGTTCAGCCAGGACTTCATTCACGATCTGCCCTTTCGCGTCTATGTTGACGACGTCAATATACGATCAATGTTGACAGCGTCAACCTGTGACCTATGACGGCTTCGATGAACTATCATCATGGCGACGCCCGCAGCGCCTTGCTGAAGGCCGCGGCTGGCCTGCTCGAGACTGAGGGGGCTGCGGGACTTTCGCTAAGGCAGGTCGCGGAAAAAGCGGGCCTGTCGAGACAAGCCCCCTACAATCATTTTGCGAACAAGGAGGCTTTGCTAGCCGATCTTGCGGCCGACGGGTTTCGCACGCTCACGGAACGCATGAAACCAGCGTTCGAAGATGCGAGCCCCTTCGACCGGCTCGTCGCCGCCGCCGATGGCTACATTGGCTTCGCCAAGGATCATCCGGCACGGTTCCGTCTGATGTTTGGCAGGGAGCTTGTTGACCTTCGGGCTAATCCGGCGGCGCAGGCTGCCGCCGACGACGCCTTCGCAGTCCTGTCTGGAATCATCGCCTCGATTGCACCTTCGGACCAATTTCAGGACCTAAGGCTCGTCGCTTGGAGCCTGGTGCACGGCTACTCGGAACTTTGCCTGGAGGCCGATATTCAAGGAACGCAATCTGAGAGGGAGCCGGCGACTTTATTTGCGCGCACGGTGATGGCATTGAAATCCTGCGGCTCGGATCACGGGTGATGCAAGGGGGACTCGAGCTTGCCCTTACGCCCTAGTCGGCGCCGGCATAAGAGCCGCTTTGGACCGGCTCGATGCCGTTGATGGTGAACACTCGTTCAGCAAGAAATTCGACCAATAGCCTAACGCGAGTGAGATTTGCGCGCCCTGGAGCGATCAGCATGTTCAGCGGAACGGACGGCGGTTCATAGTCGGGAAGGATTATTTCCAGGCGGCCGTCGCCGACAAGGTCGTCCACCAGCCAGATGTGCGCGGGCCCAAAGCCCGAGCCGGCCGCAAATGCCTCTCTTGCGGCGAGGCCATGGTCGACCTTGAGCCGGCCGCCAACCGGCAGGACGATCGTCTCCCTTCCTTTCTTGAGCGTCAGTACGTCGCTCCCCGCAATATTCGACATGCGAACGATTTGATGGAGCCTAAGGTCATCGGGCTTTTCCGGGCGGCCATGTACCGCAAGATAAGAAGGCGAGGCGACGAGCACGCGCCGGCTCCTGCCAAGAGCCCTCAGCTTCATCGAGCTGTCTTCGATCGGACCGAGACGAAGCGCGATGTCTGCACCGTCCTGAACCAGATCGACGCGGTTGTCATTCAAACTGAAGTCGATTCCGATATCCCGATGACGCTCCTGAAACGCAAAGATGAGACGGCTGATGTGCGTGACGCCAAGCGCTGCAGTGCAGGTGATGCGGACCGTTCCCGCCGAAGCACCTCGGGCGGCAGATGCCTCGTCGGCTGAACGCTCGACGAGCCGGATGATGTGGACGGCATTGGCATAAAAGCGATTGCCTTCGTCGGTCAGTGCAATGTGCCGCGTCGTGCGATTGAGCAGGCTGATTCCAAGAGCCTCCTCAAGTTCGCGCAGATGGCGCGTGACACTTGACTGGGCGATGCCAAGCTCGCGAGCCACCGCCGACATATTCCCGCGTTCGGCGACCCTGACGAAGGTGCGCATCCGCTCCAAAGTAATCGCCGACCTATCCATTTTGCGGAACTATCATATCGGTTTCCGAGGGATAGTGGATAAATCATAGAGCGCCTAGCTTGCTTCCAGCACTCTTCAACAAGCTGGTATTGCAAAATGAATGTCCTCATCGTCTTTGCTCATCCGGAGCCTCAATCCCTCTCGGCGGCGCTGCGGAAGGTAGCGATCGAAGAATTGGCCTCCGCCGGTCATCAGATCCGTGTTTCGGATCTCTACGCCATGGGCTGGAAATCCGAAGTCGATCGGGCGGATTTTCCTTCTCTGCCGCCAAGCGCGCGCCTGATCCCCGCCGCAGCGTCCAAAGCCGCGTTTGAAGGAAACACTCTTACTGACGACGTCAAAGGAGAGATCGAGAAGCTGCTCTGGGCCGACATGCTGATCCTGCAATTTCCCTTTTGGTGGTTCAGCATGCCGGCCATTTTGAAGGGCTGGGTCGACCGTGTGTTCGCTTATGGGTTCGCCTACGGCGTCGGCGAACATAGCGACAAGCGCTGGGGCGATCGCTATGGCGAGGGAACACTCGCTGGAAAACGAGCGATGCTGATCGTCACCGCCGGCGGCTGGGAGGAACATTATTCAGCGCGTGGGATCAACGGGCCGATCGACGACCTCCTTTTTCCGATCAACCACGGGATTTTGTATTATCCCGGATATGCAGTGCTCCCGCCGTTCGTGACTTTCAGGACCGATCAGTTCGACGAAGACAAATTCGAACGTGCGGCTCAGGCGCTTCGTCAACGGATGCGAACCATCTCTACTACGGCGCCTATCCCTTACCGGCAGCAGAACGCTGGAGACTATCACATCCCCGTCATGCAGCTGCGCGCCGAGTTGGGTGATCAATCGGCATCCGGATTTGCACTGCACATCGGTGGTTCCGATGTGTCGAACGCCAGCCACAGAGGAGCGGCGGAAACTGACGTTCGTCGCAATAGGTCCGTGACTGCTGCGTAGCCAACCCGTTGGGCTCGACTGAATGGGACTGAAATGCATCGTTCGCGCCTCAAGGGGATCATAATCGATTGCAATTCTGACGACGTTCGCGGTGCCGCGCACTTCTGGGCGGAAGCTTTGGGACGTCCGATCGCGACAGGTCATCCCGGTACGGCGGGCAATTACGTCATGCTCGCGACCCCACCGGGCGAGATCCACATTCAGATCCAGCACGTGGACCACGAGAGCCGCGTCCATATCGACATCGAGACGGACGACATTTCAGCCGAAGTGTCTTGCCTCGAAAAACTGGGTGCCACCGTCGAAAAACGGGTCGAGCATTGGGTCGTGATGCGTGCGCCAACGGGCCAACGCTTTTGCGTCGTGCGCGTGCGGCGAGAAGGTTTTCCCGAGAATGGGAAAATGTGGAGGTAATCGACAGCGTAGCGCCCTAGAGGCCAGTATGTCGCAACTGGCCGTTCGTTGAAATTTCTGACTGAATGGCGGGAATATCATTCAGGCATCCGAAATCGGACCGTCCGCCTTCGGCCAATCCTGCACGATTCCACGTAGCCGATTGAATGATCGTTTTGTCCTGAGACCCGGCGCCCAGCCTACTTCGCTTAGGAGAGCGCCAAGATATAGGCGCGACGGCTTTCGGGCGACCAGGCTTTTCGTTCGAACATCTCGAACATCTCGATTTCTGATGTCGTAAAGCAAGACCCGAGGTCGGCGTGGACGCTCGCACCGGGAAGGTCTTGAGAACAAGGCTGAAGGCCCAAATCCGGACTGAGGTCCGTTGAGTGGGGCGGGTTGGCTGGATCAACTCGCCCGCTGGGGCGTGTGGCCCTTCTCTTTGCCTAAGTTCCCGAGAAGACTCATGACCAGCTCTTCGAGTGGACGGGTGAACCTGATTGTGCCCGAAGCGTTAGGGAAAAAAATGCAGGAGCAAGTCATGCGTTCGCTGTCTAAGATCGCGGCTGCCACCGCACTCGCGGCGACAGCTTCAACCGCCATCGCAGTTCCGGCCGAGGCGAGGCACTACTACCATCATCGTCACTACCGTCATCACTCTTACGGTCGGACTTATTACCACCCGGCCTATTACCGATATCATCACCGTCATCATTATTACGGTCGGACTTATTACCGGCCCGCCTATTACCGGTACCGGTACTGCCGCTACTCTCCGGGCGCCACGGGATTGATCGCCGGTGGGGTAGGGGGCGCGCTAATTGGTTCGAGCTTGATTGGCCACGGTCTTCTCGGACCTGCGGTCGGAGCGGTTGGCGGCGCATTTGCAGGTCGCGCAATAGACCGCAGCATCACTGCCCCGAGACGCTGTTATTATCGCTAGTTGAAAGCGGACTACATCTCTGTGCAGGAGTGCCAGCTGGCCACCCGAATTTGCCACCCGGGAGCGACCCCTCACGGAAAGACGGGACGTCTAAGTTCCACGACCTCCGGTTCATCGGACGTTAGGCGTACGCAATCGACCTAACCACGTGAGAAGTGCAAAACCGACTGCGTAAGTCACCGCTTCCGGCTGGTGGAATTACGCCTACACAGACTTTGTCGGCCTGTCGCTCGACGCGACCGGTTTTGGGTCGGATTCCGCCGTTCGACGCAGCCTGGACGAATGGCAGCCCTCGAAGGCGTTTCACCAAGAGCGGACGGACCGTTTTCGACCAATCTCAATCGCTTCGGCCATTTCTAATGAGCAACTTTGCCAACGAGTGTCGCGCACGAGGTGGCCATGATGCCTTTCGATCATCTCTGCGCTGGTTCCACTGCTTGGAGCGGCAGGCCTGCAGTAACGAGGTCTGTAACCGTGCTGTGGCGCAATCTGTACGCAGTCGCGGTCAACGTCCCGCAAACCGGCGGCAGTCCTTATTCGATTTTATCGAGCTCGGCGTCGATTTCCGCAATTGCCATGCGAAGCCAGGCTGCAGCTTCAGATGCGCGGCTGTCCGCCGCGATCAAATCGAGAGCGGAGCGGACCAGATCTCGCACGGATTGCAGCTTCTCGCGGTGCCAGGCGCGGTCAAATATCCCGCGCTCAGGGAGAGGCTGGCACGAAACCCATCGCTTCTTATCGAAATGCACGAATCCCCCTCAGTAAGGGTAAGAAATGGATTCGGCCGAAGCGGCTTAGGAGGCCGAAAGCCCGGTGTCATTAAGGAAAGCCTGAGACCCTCCCCGCGCAAGCGGCGGAAAGCGAGGCAGGGCCTCGCCTTTTGGTCTTCGATTCCGTGCTGAAGCGCTATCCGGTCAAGAGCGGATGGGACGGAATTCAGTCGCATCGCTGCAAAGACCCGCTTTCCACGACGACTGCAAAGACTGCTCCCCTTCAGCCGTCTAGCGCCGGAGCAAGAGACCGACTCATTCGGGAATGATGAGGAGCGTTGCGGCGGCTGGCGACCCTTCGACGCCCGCCGCCGTCTCGGGCAGAGGACGAATCACTAACCGTGCGCTTGGACTGCTTCGGGCTGTGCAGCCGCCCTCCTGGGCAACAAAGCCGGTCACCGTCGATCCAGGCTGAATTCGAGCGCCTGCGAATTTTCCGGCCTCATCGATCCATTCGACGAAATATCGCCCGGAGCTTCCCTGTCCGGGACCGTTCCAAGCGGAAGAGGTCAGAAGCGAGACCCCGTAAGCGCGCGTAGGCGTGTTGGCCGAAATGCAGATGGCCTGGCTCCGTGCCAGGGGCTTCGCCTCAGTACCGGCGAGCTCAGAAACCGACATCGTCCGCACGTCCATCCGCGGGGCTATGCTGAGGCTGATGGTGATTGTTCCGCGGGACGATGGTCCCATCTCGCCCGCCGATGCCTGGGCAGGCGCGCAGATCGCTGCAAGCGCTATCGCGCCCCTGGATGCAGGCTTGAGAAACGAAATCATCGCCGCATTCCCGTCCGTTCAAGCAAACGGGGCCTATTCCCGGCGGTTCCACCGCCCTCCTAACAGTAGTTCCAAATCGGATGCGATTTATCCGGACCATGGCCAGAATATGGGAAGCAAGCCGGCGAGGCCCGGAGCTTGCCTTTAACTCAATCGAAGACTCCAATCTGGGTTATATTCGATCCAGAACGGACCGAATCGTTAATTCGCTTTAACCAATTTGGGTGAATCTCCGATTCAGAGCAATTCTGAGTAAGGAGTATTGGGCGATGAAACTTTCCCGGATTCCAGATCCCGAGGTCGCCGGGGCCGCCGACGATTGCAAGCGGCAGGCACATGACCTTCGCCGGACGATCGAAGAATTGTGCCAAAATCTGGAACGGGTGAGCCCACCGGTTGCAGTCAATTGCTTCATGGATGCGCCCACCGAAATGGAGGTTCGCAAGGTCATTCGTGCAAGGCGCGCGCGAGACCGCTTTTTCGATCCTGCCCTGTTTGGGGATCCGGCCTGGGACATTCTTCTTGAGCTGTTTGCGAGCGGTCTGGCCGACCAGCGCACAGCGGTGACCAGCGTGTGCGCCGGGGCAGGTGTGCCGGTAACCACCGCTTTGCGCTGGGTGCGCAATCTTGAAGATTGCGGCATGATCAGGCGTCATGAGGATCCGCTCGATCGGCGCCGCTATTATTTGTCGCTGTCGCTGGACGCGAACCTCGCAATGGCCTCATATTTCAAGTCGATCACTCCGGCGAGCGTCATTTAGTCGGGCACGCGCCCAATCTCCTGGCGCAGCCGGTGAACCGCGAGGTCAAGGTGGGCGCCAATATCTGCGGGCGCCGCAAGATTGTCGAGAATCCGCAAGGCTTCTTCCATTCGCTCGAGCGCTTCCGAAAGTGAGCCATTGGACTGCGGCTCATCCGGGCTGAATTCGGCAAGTTCTAACTTCGGCATTGCGGTCTCCAGGAAAGCCGCGTCGATAGAGGCGAGCTTCGCGGCGGTCACGGTTGCATCAGCTGCTGTGTTAATTTGAAACAGTTAAGGCAAGCCCACCGGGATTGGGACTCGAGAGAGCGGCCCTCACCCGGTGGTCGTTAGCCCCATAGCGAAGCGCACTTAACAATATTTTGATCCAAAATGGAGCAATTGCGACTTTCATTCGCCTCACGCTTTGTCTGAAGACTTGCGAGCAATCCATCGGTGCCGCATTGCGCGGATCGTGGCTTGTAGCGTGGAGGCGTATTCGGAGATCGGCATGACCAAGCGAAAGTCGGTCCGGACGAGGAACGTCCCTATTCTGTCGGCCACCAATTCGCACAGCGGCGCTGCGGGTCTCCGTAATGCTTTCGTGTGGCCCAGCCTTCGCAGTGTCATCCAGATCTGCGCATGACACATCACAGCCAATCGTTGAGCGCACCCGACCGGCTCACCTATCTTGCGCGCACGATACTGGCGGAACGCCAGCGTCGAGCGCGCTGTTTCGACCCGACACTCTTTGGCGAGCCGGCATGGGATATGCTGCTCGCACTCTACGCTGGCGAAGAGGAGTCTGGCCGCCAGACCATCGGACAATTGATTCGCTGGGTCGAAGTCCCCCAAACGACTGCGCTGCGCTGGATCGCACATCTCGAACGCAGAGGTCTCGTCATCCGTAGGCCGCACCCGACGGACCTGCGGATCGTATTCATCGAATTGACCGAGACTGCACGTGCCCGGCTTGAGGAATATCTCGCGGGCCTGAGCATCGATTCCTGAACGCAGAGGATCGCAAAAGCTCCCAATTCAGGCACTAGTCGCGTTGGTGACTTGCTCGCGTCGGCTCCCGTCAACCTTTCGCGCTGCTCTCGTTCCAGGCCAGCGCACAGGCGGCCTCGCCGGGACCGCAGGGCCTTTCGCATTGAGCATCTGTTAACCGCTTTCGCT
Organism: uncultured Sphingomonas sp.; assembly: GCA_966424035.1. GTDB lineage: Bacteria > Pseudomonadota > Alphaproteobacteria > Sphingomonadales > Sphingomonadaceae > Sphingomicrobium. The sequence continues at coordinate 18,081 of CBJLMA010000030.1, forward strand.
TAATTGGTCCATTTCGGACAAATCATTGTTCCGATTTTGAAAAGGTGTGGGGACCAGATCAATGATGATGCGTGTTAACAACAAGCTGCTGCTCGTCGGCGGGGCGATGGCGCTCTGCGCAGAGCCCGCCGTCGCGGCGACCCAGGGAAGCCTGGGATCCACTTCAACCGGTTCGGTGTCGATCAGCGCATCCGTGCCCAATCGGGCCCAGCTTTCAGGTCTGAGCGACGTCAGCTTCACCAACCAGGACCCGTCGACTGCGGCAGCGAACGCGCAGAATGTCTGCGTCTGGAGCAACACCTCGACCAAGGCCTATGGTGTGACCGCGACCGGCAGCGGCACGGGCAATGCCTTCACGCTGGCCAATGGCGCGCAATCTGTTGCCTATAATGTCGAGTGGAGCGGTAGCTCGGGCCAGTCGTCGGGCACGGCGCTGACTTCGGGCACCGCCCTGACCGGGCTGATCTCGACCGCGACGTCCGCCAGCTGCACCTCGGGTCCCGCCACTACGGCGAGCCTGATCGTCAAGATCCCGGCGGCGAACCTGCAGAGCATGCAGGCGGCGCTCAGCTACACCGGGACCCTGACGCTGGTCGTCGCCCCCGAATAGGAGCTTTGAGCGGTGGCGCTCCACGATCTTGCCACCGCCAGGAGTGACAAGCGCCCAAGCCCAGCGTTGCGCACGGGCCTGCGCCGGCGAATATTCATGGCCGGCGCGACCCTTGCGCTCGCCCTTCCGGCCTGGTCGTCGCTCTTGGCCGGCAGCAACGTCCGCATCACGGGCCTTTCCGATGTCGCATTCGGAACCGTCGCGAACCTCTCGACCGATTGGACGCTCAGCCAGAACATCTGTGTCTACTCCAACACGGCGACCAGCGGCTACCATGTTCAGGCGACAGGTTCGGGCTCGGGGGGGGCTTTCACCCTCGCATCCGGCTCCAATGCCCTCTCCTATGAAGTCGAGTGGAATCCGGCCTCGGGCCAAGCCACGGGAACCACGCTCAGCCCCAATGTTGCGCTCACCGGGCAGGTGAGTTCGGCAACACAGCAGAGCTGCAACTCGGGCCCGGCAACCTCTGCCAGCCTGATCGTCATTCTGCGCGCAGCCCAGCTCTCGGCGGCGACCGCCGGCAGCTATTCGGGCACGCTGACGCTGCTCGTCGGACCGGAATGACAGCCGATGCCGCGCTCGGTCCTTCTTCGCGCCCATGTCGCGGCTCTGCTCCTCGGCGGCAGCCTGAACGGCACAGCGTCGGCTGCGACAGCAGCAATCCAGTCGGTCGGCGCGCCGGCCGGCTTCGAGGAGCTTTCCCGACCGCGCGAGATCGTCGTCGATATCTATTTCGGTGGGCAGAAACTCGGCGAAGCCATGGCGACCGTCCGGCCAGGTGCCATCCAGTTTCGCGATCCAGCGAGCATTGCAGCGCTCATTCCCAATGCGCTCGAGCCGGCGCGGGTCGCCGCTGGTCTTTCGGGTGCACTTTCAACCAACAGCGCGCTGGTCTGCTCGCCGGCGAGCTCTAGCCAATGCGGCAGGCTCGCTCCCGATTCTGCCGGGATCATCTTTGACGAGCAGCATTTCCGGGTCGATGTGTTTGTAAACCCGAAGCTGCTGCGCGCGATCACCAACGCCAATCCCTATCTCGCGCTCCCGTCGGCAGCACCTTCGCTGACCAGCTCGCTCGGGTTCGCTATTTCGGGGACCAGCGCGTCGGATCCACTCTACAATTTTCAGAACCGCACCATCCTTGCAGTCCGCAATGTGCGCGTCCGTTCGGACACCTCCTATGCTTCCGGCCTCGGCTTCATCGCCGACGATCTGGTCGCCGAAGTCGACCGGCCTGATTTGCGCTATTCCGCGGGTCTGTTCTGGGCACCGGGCCTCGATCTCACCGGGCAGCGCCGCATTGTCGGATTCGGCGTTGGATCCCAGTTCGACACGCGCTCGGATCGGGAATCGCTGCGCGGAACGCCGCTGCTTGTGTTCCTCAATCAGCCCGCGCGGATCGAGATACTGATCGATGGTCGCCTCGTCGGTTCGGGTCTCTATACTGCCGGCAACAATATCCTCGATACGTCCACGCTCCCGGACGGCGCCTATGCACTGGTGCTGCGAATCCGCGAGTCGAGCGGAGCAGTGCGTGAGGAGCGCCGCTTCTTCATCAAGAACGCGCAGATCGCCCCAGTCGGAAAGCCGCTCTATTTCGCTTATGCAGGAATGCTTGCGAACACCCGGCGCAATCGCCCGATCAGCCTTTCCAAATCGCTTTACTATCAGCTCGGGACCGCCCGGCGGCTCAGCCGCGCACTCGCCGTCGATGTTTCGGCGATCGGCACGCAGAAGAAGACCATGGCGGAGGCCGGAGCCTGGCTGATCACCCCGGTTGCACGGCTCCGGGTCGCTGGACTGGTCTCGACTGCAGGCGATCGCGCAGCTCTTCTCCAGCTCGGCTCGGCGGGTATCGCCAATCTCAGCTTCAGCTTCGATCTGCGCCGTGTCTGGAGCAATGATGGAGAATCGCTGATTCCGGCCGCCGACTATGTCGATAATTTTACGTCCGGCCCACCGGTGAAGGCCCAGCTCGGCAGCGGCTCCTACAGCCAGGCTACGGCAAGCCTAGGATATCAGCTTGGCCCGGCGCTGCTGAGCCTCATTGCCTCCTATCGCAAGGACAAAGCCGCAAGGTCCGACTATAGCATTGGGCCAAGCCTCCAATGGCTGCTCGTCAACCGTTTCGGGTTTCAGCTTTCGCTCGACGCCGATGCGCAGCGGACGCGCTCGACCACTTCAACTTTCTTCGGGATCCGGTTCCTGCATACGGGAGGCGGGTTTTCGACCTTCAACACGAGCGGATATCGAAGCATTCATTCGAACGGGAATGGCGGCGGTTCGGTCGGCCGAATGGTCACGAGCCTCACCAGCCAATATTTCCACGAAGACGAGAACCGAACCCAGCTTTCCCTCGATGGCGGGCTGGAGCGAACGACCGATCTCACGTCCGTTCACGCCAATGGCTCGCTCTACAGTCGCTTTGGGAACGTGCGCGCCGACCTCCTCCACAATCTTGGCGGCCCTCTGCAATATGGCCTCAGCGTTCAGACCGGGGCGGCAGTCGATCCCAATGATCTGGAAGTTGGTGGCCGAGATCTCCAGGAGAGTGCAGTGGTGGCGGCACTCGACGGAATCGCTCCCGACGCCAGGTTCGAGGTGCTGGTCGACGAGCAGCCGCACGGGCAGCTTGGCGCAGGAGGGCGGCTTCCGATCTTCCTTCAGCCCTACCATCATTATTCGGTCCGGCTCCGGCCGGTCGGGGGTGCCTCGGTGTGGTATGATTCGGTAACCCGCGATTTGACGCTTTACCCGGGGACAGTTCAGCACCTGAGCTGGCGTGTCGAGCATGTGGCGAGCCTGTTCGGACAGGCGGTTCACCCCGACGGCGCACCGGTGAAGGGCGCGAGCGTCCAGTCCAGGCGCAGCGTCGGCGAGACCGACGATCGCGGATATTTCCAGATTGACGCGGGCAGCAGAGACTCGCTTCTGTTCACTTCGGCGGACGGCGGGACATGCCACGTCCAGGTCGGTGACCTTGCCGCCCGCGGCTCCTATGCCTCCTTGGGAAAAGTCGTGTGCCAATGATGATGCGCAAAACTGTAAGTAATTTGGCGCTTGTCCTGCTTGGATGCGCAGCAGCAATCGGATTGCCGGCTGCGGGCCAGGCCGATGTCGTATTGAGCCAGCTTATAGTCGAGCTCAAACCGGGCGCGGCCGCGGTCGGTGACGTCGACGTTTGGAACAATTCGCCCGATCGTGCCTATGTCGCCGCCGAACCGCGCGAGATCATCAGCCCGGGAACCGCAGCCCAGGCCACTCGAAAGGACCCCGATCCGGAAAAGCTCGGCCTGTTGGTCGCGCCCGCGCGCATGATCCTCGAGCCGGGCCAGCACAAGCTGCTCCGGATTGCATCGATCGGGCCCATGGACACGCGTGAGCGCGTCTATCGGATAACCGTCAAGCCCGAGGTCGGCGCCCTCGTCTCGGACAAGTCAGGCCTCAAGCTACTCATCGGCTATGATGTTCTCGTGCTCGTAAGGCCGCCGGCTCCGCGCCCCGTTGTTGTCGGCAAGCGTAGCGGAAATCTTCTGACCTTCACCAATGAGGGGAATGTCAGCATCGAATTGGCCGAGGGGCGGCAGTGCGATTCAGCGGGGAAGGGCTGCACTGCGCTTCCGGGCAAGAGGCTATATGCCGGAGCGCGATGGACCGAGCCTCTGCGGTCGGCGGCGCCAGTCGAATATCTCGTCATTTCCACTTCGGGTGCCGACCGCAGGACGTTTTGACCAAGCGCCAGGGTTCTTGACCCGAAAGGCCTGCCGCACGGATCAAAGGCTGCCAGAAAATCGGTGAACTGCCCACCGCAGGCACCGGCGATGATCCCCAGGGATGCTCGGGCGGTCTCAGGCAGCCTGGAAGCGCAACCCTTCGGCCGCGATCGCGTCCGAGGGCACGGGATGTCCGAACAAATGACCTTGGGCAAAGCCGCAGCCCATGGTTCGAAGCAGTTCCGCCTGCTGTTCGGTTTCGACCCCTTCGGCGACAACCGCGATTCCAAGGCTCTGGGTCAGGTAAATGACCGCCGAGACGATTGCTGCAATATCGGCCTCGTCGCAGATTTGCCGGACGAAGGATTTGTCGATCTTTACCAGGTCGACGGAAAAATCGCGCAGATGCGAAAGCGATGAATAGCCGGTGCCGAAGTCGTCGAGCGAGATCGTGATTCCGGCGTCCCTCAGAAGGCGCAGTGCACGCGCAACAAAGTCAGGAGCGCGGTCGATCAATGCGCGCTCGGTGATCTCCACTTCGAAGGACGACGGGTCGACGCCTTCCTCGGCAAGGACTCCGAGCAGCCGCTCCGCATAATCGTCCCGCAGGAACTCGCATGGCGCGGCATTGATCGATACGCGGCCGCAGTTCACATGAGCCTCGCGCAAGCGCCGCACGTCGCGTGCGACCGAGCGCTGCATCATCTCTCCGATCCTTGTCGCAAGCTCATAGTCTTCAAAGGCTTCCTCGATCATCTCCGGCGACTGCAGCGGCTGTCCCGGTAGGCTCCACCGGAGCAGCGCTTCATGTCCGATGATCGAGCCCGACTTGAGCTCGACCTTGGGTTGATAGACTGGAACGATCCGCTCCAGCATTGCTGCGCGTCTAGCCCGGCTCAATTGGTGGGCCGCATTGGCGATCCTCGTGAGCATATAGTCTTCGAATAGCCTCACTCCGCCCCGCCCGCTTCTTTTCAGCTCATAAAGGGCTGCATCGGCGCTCCTGAACAACTCGTCGGGCGAGACGGCGTGCTTCGGGAATGTGGCGACCCCGATGCTTGCACCGCTGTTCAGCACGCGGTCCCTGAGCCGCATTGGGCCGGTCAGGCTGGAGCATAGTTTGACAGCGACCGCCACCGCCTCCTCGGCCGAGCGAATGTCGCGCAAAAGCACTGCAAATTCGTCGCCGCCGAGGCGGCCGGCCACATCGGTCTCGCGAATTCCGGCAGCCAGACGCTGGCCCAGGATCTGCAACAGCTCGTCTCCGACGGCGTGGCCATAGCTGTCGTTGACATGTTTGAAATGATCGAGATCGATGAGAAGCAGGCCGACCTGCTCGCCCGGCTTGACGCTGCGGTGCGCAGCTTCGAGCGCATGCTGAAAACCGCGGCGGTTGACGAGCGATGTCAGCGGATCGTGCTCGCTCGACCATTTCAGCTGCCCCAGGCTTTCGCGAAGCGCCTGGCCGGCGAGGACCCGCTCGTGAATGTCGGTGCAGGTTCCATACCAGCCGACCAGCTTCCCCTCCTGGAATTCAGGGGCCCCCTTATTGCAGACCCAGCGATGCTCTCCGGAGTGATGGCGAAGCCGATATTCGATCTCGAACGGTTCGCCTGCCGCAAGCCTTAGATCCCATTCGGCGACCGCCCGTTCGCGGTCTTCGGGATGAACGAGCTCATCGGCATCTCCGTCGTGCGTGCGGACTACCCCTGTAAATTCCTCCCATCTCTTGTTGTAATGCATCCGGCCGTCACTGGATGACGACCAGACCATGTGCGGCACATTGTCGACAATCTGTGCGAGGTCCTGGGCGAACCTGCGCCTGCACCGCGCAGCCTCGATTTGACTCCAAATCACGATCGCAATTGCGATGACGAGCAAGGCGAGGTCGAGCTCGCCGCACCACAGCCGGGTGTCGAGCACCGGCCAGTGCGCACCGACTTGCCCTGAGGCAAGTTCGTGGGCGCCTTTACCGGTCTGAGGACCGGTCAGAAGAACGATTGCAAGGGCGGATACTCCAACCAGAACCAGTCCGATGAGCCCAGCCGTGAGACTGCGGAATTGGAAATTGGGAGCTGACGACCTGTTGTTGCGCAATTGGACCCCCGCAAGTTTCCGTTAAATAGTGGGGTACCGATAACAGCTTAACGCGCATTGGATGATCGATCCGAATTGGCACTATGGGCGAGGGGAGAAGAGTTCGCAGCGATCTTTCGTCGGCGCTGGCGGGGCGCTCGGCCGACTGACGACGAACAAGAGCGTGTTTCACGGGGCGAGTGATCGCTTTGGTCCGAGCGCGGTTCCAGGCCGAGATTGCTACCCAAGCGTTGGCCCATTCTTGCGAGCCCAGGTCGCGGCTGCTGCAAGCGTACCTGCCCGGCGATCCATCGCGTCCAATCTGGAGGAATGGGTAAGCCCCTCGTAGCAACGTCTTAGCCAGATGCTGGCTGATGTTGTGGTTGATCGCCAGCAGCGCTGCAGCGTTGGCTCCCGCGCCGCGCACGGCGCAGGCGTGGGCGACCGTGCGCGTCGTACGATCCGTCACGGCGAGCCGGGAAGAGTGGGAGCGTCGGCCGACGACGCAGCGGCGAGAGGTCATCAGGGACGATGGACGCGGCCGGCCGGTCCTGGTCCGGCTCTTCGAGTATCAATAATGCGCGTACGCGAGGATCGTCGGCGCGTCGTGATAAGCTCAAGAATGCGCTGCGGCAGCCGTTGGCGGGACGCACGCATGTTCAACATCTCTTCGCGCGGGCTGGGATTGAGCGCTGCTGCACCGCCCGAGGCGGGGACTTACGTCGAGATCCGACGTGGCCGCCATGTCATCCTCGCGCGCGTGGTCTGGACCCAGGGACTGCGCTTCGGAGTCCACACTCAAGACCCGGTTCCGGTCGAAGCCCTGATCAAGGATCCGGATTCGCCAGATACTCCTGCTGCGACGACAGCAAACTCAGCGCCACAGATTGAGCGTCGGCGCACACGGCGTTCCCTGTTGCGCCGATACGACCGCAGCCGCGCACTAGGCCGAACGCTCGAATTTGCCTTTGTCGGAATCTTGGGAGCCTCGGCTGCGCTAGTCGGCTTCGACCTGGTCAAACAGCTGTTCCAGAGCCCGCTGACTGAGGTGCAGAAGTCACTTGTCGGCTGAGCCATACTGAGAAGCTGATCCAGTTCCTGGCTGCACAACCATGCCGCCAAGAGGACAGCTGATCAGCTGTAGCCGCCCTGCGCGAGACGCTGCGAAATCCACCAATAATTGCCGTGCGCATCGCGAACGCCGCCCTGGCGATCGCCGTACGGCTGGTCACGGACAGGCGAGACTTCCGTGGCGCCAGCAGCGATAGCGCGTCGTTGAGCCGAATCCGCATTGTCGACGTAAAGATAGTAGCTGGCAGGCATCGCATCGAAACCGCGCCCGGCTTCGCTGACCATCAGGATGCAGTTGCCAAGACGGAACTGCGCATTTGCTATTCGATCACCGTCCATGTCCCGTGACAGCTCCTCTGCTCCGAGACCATCGATCAGGAAACGGCAGAATGAAGGTGCGTCCTGCGCAAAGATGTAAGGTGTGACGGTTGCGAAGCCGGGCGGTGTCGTCATGCTTGTTTCCTGATCCGATGTTGCGCTCGTAGCAAGCGGATAGCACGAAGTTTCAGCTGTCGGTGCTCAACAGCGAAATCAGAATGAAGCTTCAACGGCAGTCGGCGGCCAGCACTCGATGCCAGCTTGCGAAGTCGCAACCCAGTTGCTGTCCTGACCGGTTCAGGCCCCGAGTAGGAGATCGCGCTGACTTACGAACTGCAGGAGGAGGTGAAGCGTTGATCATATGGTGCACGACGAGCAACCGATCTTCACCGTAGGGCATTCCACGCGCTCCATCCCAGAGTTCGCGGACCTGCTTCGATGCGGTCAGGTGTCCCTCGTCGTAGACGTTCGCACGGTGCCGCGGTCGAGACGCAATCCGCAATTCAATGAAGACCTCTTGGGCCAAGAGCTTCGCAACTTTGAGCTGCGCTACACGCGCATCTCCGCCTTGGGAGGATTGCGGGGGCGCTCGATCGAGGTTCCAAGGTTCGTGAATGCGTTCTGGGAGAATGACAGCTTCCACAACTACGCCGACTATGCGCTGTCGCCCGACTTTTCGGAGGGGCTCGCTGAACTGCTGCGCCTAAGTCTGACGAGCCGGTGCGCGATCATGTGCGCCGAGGCCGTGTGGTGGCGATGTCATCGCCGCATCATCGCCGATTATCTGCTCGCACGAGACAAGACTGTTCTTCACCTCATGGGAAGCAATCGGATCGAGCAGGCGCGCCTCACGCCGGGAGCCGAGGTCACCGATGGCAAGGTCATTTATCCACGAGCACGCTGAAATGAGGGCTGGAGGTTCGGCGGCGGCCAGTCATTCGGTCAGCCCGAGCAGGTTCGAATCCGCTCAAATCGCAAGTGCGTCGGCGGGCTCGTCACCGCCAAGGCCGGAGATGGCGCCTTAAGGCACGCTTGCAGGACTGTTCAGCCCGGTGAAGGCCTCGCAGCGTTAATTGGCAAATAAGGATTGCTGGAGCTGCGAGTGCTGTTTCGTCTGTTCGTTCTGACCGCTTTGTGCCTCGCGGCGGCGCCATCTGCTCTAGCGAGGGCGCAACATATTGATTCTGCATCGCACATGGATGCGAACCGGTGGCTGATCGGGCCGATTATCGACGGTGTCGATTATTCGCGTGGGACACCTTTGCATCCCTCGGCGGGGCCGGGGCACTCCTGGCACATCGATCTGCCGCAACCTCCCGGCAGCATCCATTATGTTACGTTCCGCCACGGCTCGCTCGCCGGCAAGCGCCGCATCGTCATGCGTTACCGGCTCGAGGCCGCGCCCGGAGTACGGGTGGAGGCGCGGACCGCGCCGGGCACTGCCGGAATCATCACTCCATACTTCCAGCGGGCCGGAGACGATTGGAGTGGTGAGGGGATTTTTGAGGCCTACCGCTGGTATGCAACATTCGCGACGCAGACGATTACGCCCGGTGAGCACGAGATGGTCGCACCCTTAAGCGGCAAGTGGACTGCGGTGGAAACGTCGAGCGCGGCAACCAATCCGGGCGGATTTGCTGCTGCGGTTGCCAACGCCGACCAGGTCGGTTTCGTCCTTGGCGGCGGCGATGGTTATGGGCATGGAGTATATGCGACCGGTCCCGCTCGATTGGTCGTGCTCGACTTCCGGATTGAATAATCGCCGGTGTCCGACGCGAGCCAGGAAGATGCGTAACCGGTGCGCTTCTGTTGAGTGCTCGTCAGCGCAGAGGGGCAGTGTTTCGGGCGCCGTTCCATCTTTGCAAGACGATGCGGCAGGCGACAGAAGTGGCCATCGAGAGCTCCGGGATGACCTCTCTTTTCTCGGCTCAAGTCTCGAGCTGCTTACGCTTCCACTCTTCGACAATCTGCCACTCCTCATTGCTCATCTGATTTCCGCGGAAGCCCGGACGCCTGAAGTCCAATTCGCGCGTGTCTCTGGTGATAAGATGAGCCGTGTGGAGCGTTTTGGGGAGGAACGCCTTGGGCATGATCGGCGCGTCGAAATCGATCCCGGCATGCGGTAGATGGACCCAGGCCAGCGAGCCTGGGGCTGCCAGGCCGTTGCAGCGAAAGATCAATCTTTCATCCTCGGGCGGCTTGGTGTCGCAGGCGACAAGCGCGCCATGAGCCGACAGGTTGATTACCCTTACGGGAATGCGGCAGCCGCCGCAGTCGATCGCGGCTGTCAGCAGCACTTTTGCGCGAGCCGACCGGCGTTCGTATGCGCGTTCCAACCTTCCGCTCCCGAGTTCGTCCGTGCCAATCTGGCCCCGGCCGGGAGAGGATAGGCAGCAAGTGTTGATTAATTGCATAATAACTAAAGTTGGGGTGGCCGCCCGCACCAATTATGGGAAAGCTTCGGCCGAGGAGTTTGCGATCGAAACACTGCGACTCAGCGCGTCTTCGGCAATGCTTTCGATCGCTGCAATTCGCCTGGATTCGTCGACCGTCAGCCGGTAGCTCAATAGGTGAGGATCAGGGCGACAGTTCCAGCGATCACCGTCCCGAATATCGCGGTCCAGCGAAGTGCGCGAACAACTTTCCGGCGGCGCTGCGCGCGGCTCCGGCTCGCGCTCTTCTGACGAAAGAATTCCTCCCAATCGTCCACAAGGCGAGACTATCGCGCACGCTGGGATAAGGAAAGATCTGGCTGCGCAAATGAAGGGAAGTGAGCGGCAAGGTCAACGGGCCATTCTTCTTATTGGAGAGCCCGGATGGGATAGGAGTGAACGGCCCAGAGCCTTTCCGGCGGTCCAATTGAAACGCGGTTTGCGCTGACGGCATTTCAGGCTTCGAGGGTAGCCGAGCAGCAATCTTTAGTCCGGGCCGATTGCAAACTTGTAAGATGACAGGACGGCGGTCTCCAACCCATAATTCGGCTCGTTGTGGTGGGTCGTTCGTTGTTCCGCCTCCTGTGCAGGTTCATTGGCCACCGCCGATCGAGGGCGCGGGCCTATTTCGATGCCTCGGAGCGCAGATGGCGGAGCTATTGTCGGCGTTGCGGAGCGCCGATGAGCAAGCACGGTCTCTTCGGATGGCAGGAGATCAAGCAAACCCTAGCTCCGCCTTCAGCTGAAAGCTGATCGGGTTGTTGGAGCTTCGGGCCTCGGCGGCACCGAAGCCCCGACGCCGGCCTACTGGAAGATCAGTCTTGCGCTGCCCCAGAGGATCAGCGCCGCGGAAGTAGCGGGCACAACAATCCGTGGCCATGGGAGCAGCTTTTCGGCAGCAACGAGCGCAGTCAGGCCAGCGATCCACAAGAGATTCATGATCCCGCCGACGAACAGCAGGGCCATCAACATCCAGCAGCACCCGAGGCAATAGACACCGTGCCGCAATCCAAGGACGATCGCGCCATGCCAACCCGGTTGCCAGTAGCGGCTGAGAAACTGCGCCGGCGAGCGGCACTGGCGGATGCAGGCCGACTTCAGCGGCGAGAGCTGATAGAGCCCGGCAGCCACAAGCAACGCTCCTTGCGCGGCTTGGCTTTGAACCGCCATGGACGAGCCTGCGGCGA
>CBJLMA010000031.1:0-29402 GCA_966424035.1 uncultured Sphingomonas sp.
GTCGCGTCATCATCCAGTCGCAGGAGGCCTGGTCACCGGCAGGCACCGGCAAGCACTTCCCCGCCGGCACTTTGCTCTCGGTCGATCTTGCGCAGCTGAAGGCGACCCCGGGGCACCTCAAGCCGACGCTCATTTATGCGCCTGCACGGCGCGAGGCGCTCCAGGGAGCGGCAGCATCGAAGGACATGTTGTTGGTCTCGATCCTGGACAATGTGCGCGGGCGCATCTTGCTGTTCCATCCTGACAAGAACGGGCGCTGGACGCGCTCGGCGCTCGAGCTTCCGGATAATTCGACAATCACCGTCAGCGACGCCAGCCGGAGCGACAATCGAGCGATCCTCGCAGTCACCAGCTTCCTCACTCCGCCATCCTTATGGCTCGCTGACGCATCGACCGGCCATGCAAACGAAATCATGCAGCAGCCACCCAAGTTCGACGCTTCGAAGCTGGTTGCCGAGCAGCGCGAGGCGGTGTCGAGCGACGGGACCAAGATCCCTTACTTCCTCGTGCACCGCAGCGACATCAAACTGGACGGCAACAACCCGACATTGCTTTATGCCTATGGCGGCTTCGAGGTGAGCCAGACGCCCTCTTATTCGCCTGCGACCGGCAAGCTTTGGCTCGAAAATGGCGGAGTCTATGCCCTTGCCAACATCCGCGGCGGCGGCGAGTTTGGACCGGCGTGGCACGAGGCCGGGCTCTCCACCAAGCGCCAGATCATCTACGATGATTTCGCCGCCGTGGCGAAGGACCTGATCGCGACCAAAGTGACCAGTCCGCGCCGGCTCGGCATTCGCGGTGGATCCAATGGCGGGCTGCTGATGGGCGTCGAGTTCACCCAGCACCCGGAGCTTTGGCATGCAGTGGTCATTGACGTTCCGCTGCTCGACATGATCCGCATCTCGAAGATCGCAGCCGGGGCCTCGTGGGAAGGAGAATATGGCAGCGTCGACGACCCGGCCGTGCATGCCTTCTGGGAGAAGATCTCGCCCTATCAGAACCTGCGCGCGAACACCTCATATCCGGTGCCGTTCATCTTCACCACGACCAAGGACGATCGTGTCGGCCCCCAGCATGCGCGCAAGTTCGCTGCCCGGATGGAGGAGATGGGCCTGCCCTTCTATTATTATGAGAATACCGAGGGCGGGCATGCCGCGGGCGCGAATCTCAGGCAGACAGCGCGAACCAACGCGCTGGAGATGACCTATTTGACACGCAAGCTAATGGACCCCGACGAGCCGGCGGTTAAGTGAATTGGTCGGTAATTGCCGCTGGTAATCCCGCGGTAACCATTTCTGCCCCACGACGTGGGACATATCATGCGTCGTGCCGACCCGACCCGCATTGCCCCAATGATGCTGTTGAGCGCAGCATTGCTCTTGAGCGGCTGCGGGCAGTCGGGAGCTCAGCAACAAGGCTCGATAACCGTCCAGCTACCGCCGGCGCGGCCGTACCGGCCAGCCGCGGTGAAGCCTGGCTTTTCGCAACCCCTGACCGGAGTCGTCAGAAGCTAGAAGGCCTCGGCCGGGATTTTCATCAGCGTCTCGGCGCCCGCTTCGATCTTCCTGCGCAGTGCGGTCGACATCACCAACTCGCGCTGGGCATAGAATTTCGCGGTGACGAGCTTCGCCTCATGGAACAGCTTGTCCTCGGCGCCTTCGTTCAAGGCCTGCTGCGATGCCTCGGCCATCTTCAGCCACATCCAGCCGAGCGACACGAGACCCATCAGTTCCATATAGGGGTAGGCGCCGGCCCCGGCATTGTCGGGATCGCCCATGCCGTTCCGGGCGAGCCACATCGTCGCGGCCTCGAGGTCCTCGAGCGCCGGCTCGAGCGACGCTGCAACAGCGCCCGGGTCTCCAGCATTTCTCGCCGCTGCAATATCCCGCCGGACCAACTCGAAGAAAGCGCGCACCGCGCGGCCGCCATCCTTGGGCAGCTTGCGTCCAACGAGGTCCATCGCCTGAATGCCGTTGGTGCCCTCGTAGATCTGGGTAATGCGTGCGTCCCGGACGAACTGCTCGATTCCATGTTCGCGGATATAGCCGTGACCGCCAAGCACCTGCTGGGCGTAGACCGCTGCCTGGAAGCCTTTGTCGGTCAGATATCCCTTGATGACCGGCGTGATCAGCCCCAGGAGATCGTCGGCGTTCTGGCGTTCCGCCTCATCGGGGGAGCGGCGCATCAGGTCGACCTGGAGCGCCCCCCACAGCACCAGCGCGCGGCCGGCCTCGTTCCAGGCTTTCGACTCCATCAGCATGCGGCGCACGTCGGGATGGACGATGATCGGATCGGCCTTTGCGCCGGGCTCGCGCTCGCTCTCCTTGAGCGCACGGCTCTGGCGCCGATCGCGCGCATATGCGGCTGCATTCTGGTAGGCGACCTCGCCCTGCGCGATTCCCTGGAGGCCGACCCCGAGGCGCGCAGCGTTCATCATGATGAACATGGCTTGCAAGCCTTTTTCGGGCTCGCCGACGAGCCAGCCCTTCGCACCGTCATAATTCATGACGCAGGTCGCGTTGCCGTGGATTCCCATCTTCTTTTCGAGCGCGCCACACTGAAGAGCGTTTCGTTCGCCGACCGAACCATCGTCATTGACCAGGAATTTCGGCACGACGAACAGGCTGATTCCCTTGACGTTGTCCGGCGCACCGGCACGCTTGGCAAGAACCAGATGGATGATGTTCTCGGCGAGGTCATGCTCGCCCGAGGAGATAAAGATCTTGGTGCCGGTGATCGAATAACTGCCGTCTGGATTTTCCTCGGCGCGGGTTTTCAGCAGGCCAAGATCGGTGCCGCAGTGCGGCTCCGTGAGGTTCATCGTCCCAGTCCAGCGGCCGGTGATCATCGCCGGGACGTACTTCTGCTTGAGCTCGTCCGAGCCCTTGACCAGGAGCGAGGCAATCGCGCCGGCGGTGAGCCCCTGATACATTTCAAAGCTGTGGTTGGCGGAGAGGATATACTCAGTGACTGCGGTGCCGATGACCTGCGGAAGCCCCTGCCCGCCATATTCCTCGGGGCCCGTCAGGGTCGGCCAACCGGCCTCGCAAAACTGCCGGTAGGCGTCCTTGAATCCCGGAGGCGTCACCACCGAGCCGTCGTCGTTGCGCGTGCACCCAAGCTCGTCGCCGACTCGATTGAGCGGTTGGAGCACCTCGGCAGCAAAACGGCCTGCTTCTACCAGGATCGCCTCGACCAGGTCAGGACTTGCGTTGGCGAAGCCCGGCAGGTTCGAATAGCGCGCAATATCGAGGACGTTCTCGAGAATGAAGCGAGTCTCGCGCACCGGCGCGCTGTAGGTCGGCATTGCTTACCTCCGTGTCAGTACAGTCCTAGCCGCGCAGCCAACCGCCCGTCCAGCGGGTGTTAAGGTCGCATCGGCGAGATTATATTGTTGGTCGGCAGCAGGTGACGGGCTGCCGGCCCGATCATGAGGACAAAAGGCCATGAAACGCATATTCGTCACCGCCGCCGCGCTTGTTGCAACGACCACTGCCCCCGCGGCTCCGTCCAAAACCGAGACGGCAGTCCTTGCCGGCGGCTGTTTCTGGGGCATGGAAAGCGTCTTCGAGCATGTGAAGGGGGTCACGAATGTCGTCTCCGGCTATGCCGGCGGCACTGCCAAGGATGCCAACTATGATGCGGTGAGTTCGGAAGCTACCCGCCATGCCGAGGCGGTGAAGATCACCTATGATCCTTCGCAGGTCAGCTATGCGCAACTGCTGCAGATCTACTTCACCGTCGCGCACGACCCAACGGAGATAAATCGCCAGGGTCCGGACGTGGGCACGAGCTACCGCTCGGCGATCTTTCCGCAGACCCCGCAGCAGGCAGCCTTCGCCAAATCCTTTATCGCTCGCTTGAACGGAGCGCACATTTACAAGACCGCGATTGCGACCAAGATCGAAAGCGGCGGCTTCTATCAGGCCGAATCCTATCATCAGGGTTATGCGAGGAAGCACCCATTCGAGCCGTACATTTTGATCAACGACCGACCGAAAGTGGCAGCGCTGAAACAGAGATTTCCAGCGCTTTACAAGAGCTAAGGCGCCGTAAACCGTTAAAATTTCACGGGTTATTCAGCCTGGGGGCGACAAAATGAGAGCCTCATCCTATATGACGCGCAAGTTACAGACTCTGGCGCTCGGGGGAGCCTTCGGCCGATGTTGACGACCCATCCGTTTGACGACGACAAGCTACGCGAGGAGTGCGGCATTTTCGGCATCTGGGGCGCCGACAATGCGGCGAGCTTCGTCGCACTTGGCCTCCACGCGCTTCAGCACCGCGGGCAGGAGGCCGCGGGCATCACCACGTTCGACAAGGAGTATTTCCACTCACATCGGGCAATGGGTCACGTCGCCGGCAATTTCGACCGTGACGACATCATCCGCAAGCTCGCAGGCCGCACCGGCATCGGCCATGTCCGCTATTCGACCACCGGCGAGACCGCACTGCGCAACGTCCAGCCGCTTTTCGCCGAGCTCGCCGAGGGCGGCTTCGCTGTCGCCCATAACGGCAATCTTTCAAACGCGATGAAGCTTCGCCGGACGCTCAATCGGAGGGGCTCGATTTTCCAGTCGACGAGCGACACCGAAGTGATCATCCACCTCGTCGCGACATCGGACCGTACCAACATCCTCGATCGCCTCACCGACGCCTTGAAGCAGGTCGAAGGCGCTTATTCGCTCGTGGTTCTCACCGAGGAGGGGCTGATCGCCTGCCGGGATCCGCTCGGGATCCGGCCGCTGGTAATGGGCAAGCTCGGGGAAGCGACGATTTTCGCCTCCGAGACGGTCGCGCTCGACGTCATCGGAGCGAGCTTCCTGCGGGACGTCGAACCGGGCGAACTGATCCTCGTCAATGACAGTGGCATCCGCTCCTTCCGTCCGTTCCAGAAGGTCGCCGCCCGCCCCTGCATTTTCGAGCATGTCTATTTCTCGCGGCCGGACTCGATTGCGGAAGGCATGTCCGTTTACGAAGTCCGCAAGAATATCGGTGCCGAGCTGGCGCGCGAGGCACCCGTCGAGGCCGATTATGTCGTCCCCGTACCGGACAGCGGCGTTCCGGCGGCAATCGGCTATGCGCAGGCGAGCGGGATTCCGTTCGAGCTTGGGATCATCCGTTCGCACTATGTCGGGCGGACCTTCATCCAGCCGAATCAGGACGTTCGCCTCCAGGGCGTGAAGCTGAAGCACAATGCCAATTCGGCGCTGATCGACGGCAAGAGCATCGTTCTGATTGACGATTCGATCGTCCGGGGCACGACCAGCGTGAAACTGGTCCAGATGATGCGCGATTCCGGTGCCCGCGAAGTCCACATGCGCATCGCCTCACCGCCGACGCGTCATAGCTGCTTCTACGGCGTCGACACGCCCGAGCGGGCCAAGCTGCTCGCTGCGCAAATGAGCGTCGAGCAGATGCGCGACTACATCAACGCCGACAGCCTTGCCTTCGTGTCGATCGAGGGCCTGTATCGCGCGCTTGGCCAGGAGCGCGACGGCGCCCAGCCGCAGCGCTGCGACGCATGCTTCACTGGCGCATATCCGACCACGCTGACCGATCTCGCGGAAAAGGAAGGCGCGGCAGCGCTGTCTTTGGTTGCCAGCCGCTGAGCCGCTAGAGGCGGCGGAATGATTGATTCGAAATCCCTAGCGGGCCGTCTTGCGCTCGTCACCGGCGCGAGCCGAGGCATTGGTGCGGCTACCGCCGAAGCGCTCGGCAAGGCCGGTGCGCACGTAATCCTGGTTGCGCGAACCGCCTCCGCGCTGGAGGAGGTGGAGGAGCGGATTCACCAGACCGGCGGGAGCGCAACGATTGCGCCGCTCGACCTCACCGACGGCGAGAGTATCGGCAAGCTCGCAGGGGCCGTGGCCGAGCGTTGGGAAAAGCTCGACATCCTCGTGCTCAATGCGGCGATGCTGGGCTCACTGACGCCGGTGCAGGACATCGATCCCAAGGAATATTCGCGGCTCCTCAGTCTCAACCTGCTTGCCAACCAGGCGCTGATCGCAGCCTTCGACCCGCTGCTCAAGAGAGCAGGACAGGCCGAGCTGGTCGCCCTCACATCCTCGGTCGGAACCGAACCACGTGCCTTCTGGGGAGCCTACGGATCGTCCAAGGCAGCGCTTGAAACCTTGCTCGGCGCCTATGCCGATGAAACGGCCCATTCAGGCCGGATTCGCGTCCACATCGTCGATCCTGGCGCGACGCGCACCCGGATGCGCGCCCTCGCCTTTCCGGGCGAAGAGCCCGACAGTGTCAAGGCGCCGGAGGTGGTCGCGTCAGCGATCCTCGAGCGCCTCACCAGCGACGCACCGACTGGCGAAAAGATGCGCATCGAAGCCTCAGATTGATCGCTATTCAGCTCCGCCGGATCGGCGAAACAATTACGTCAATGAATCGTTGCTTGCACGTAGGTTAACGCTTAATGAATCGCGACTCCGAAGCAGCCATGTACGGCAGAGGCGGTCGCGTTTCCGTAGAATTTCGCGAAGGGGGCAACAGCGGCCCAGGGGCCTTTCGAGTAATTTGTATTGCTCGGTGCAACGTTGCCCCTGTGCCGAGCACGGGTGAGCTCTGCCAAGCTTTTCAGGCCGGTAGAGCTCACCCGACCTCGAAAGCCAGTCAGCTCTTTACCATCGTTACTTGGGCGACATCGATTGCGCCGCCGCGGAATCCGCCCTCGCAATACATGAGATAATAGCGCCACAGGTTATGGAAGCGCTCGCCGAAACCGCTCAGGGCGCCGCGCGCTACCGCCTGATCATACAGCTCGCGCCAGCGCTTCAAGGTTTCGGCATAATCCAGGCGAAAGCCTTCGCGGTCTTCCCAGCTGAGGCCGCGCTCGCGGGCCAGGGCTTCGAACTGCGGCTCGTCAAGCAGCAACCCGCCGGGGAAGATATAGGTCTGGATGAAGTCGGGATTGCGCTCGTAGCGGTCGAACAGCCGATCGTCGATGCTGATGAACTGCAGCGCCGCCCTTCCCCCCTTCTTTAGGTTCCGCGCGATGCTGCTGAGATAGGCACCCCACCAGCGCTTTCCGACCG
Organism: uncultured Sphingomonas sp.; assembly: GCA_966424035.1. Taxonomy (GTDB): domain Bacteria; phylum Pseudomonadota; class Alphaproteobacteria; order Sphingomonadales; family Sphingomonadaceae; genus Sphingomicrobium. Next base: position 7,047 of record CBJLMA010000031.1, read on the forward strand.
CTTCGACCATCTCGACCGACGCGACCGCTGCAAACTGCTCGGCTGTATCGCGATAGTCCTGCAGGCGGATTTCGATGAGGTCGCCAAGACCGGCATCTGCGATCTTTCGTTCTGCCCAGGCTTTCTGCTCGACCGAAAGAGTAAGGCCGACCACCGAAATGCCGCGTTTGGCAGCCTCGATCGCCAACGTTCCCCAGCCGCAGCCGATTTCCAATAGCCGCTGCCCCGCCTTGAGATCGAGCCGATCGAGAAGTGCATGGACCTTGCGCAATTGCGCAACTTCCAAACTGTCTGCGGAAGAAGCGAACCGCGCCGACGAGTAGGTCATCGTCGGGTCGAGCCATGCCGAATAGAAATCATTGCCCAGATCATAATGGGCGGCGATGTTCTGCTTCGCCTTTCCTGGGGCATTGTCGCGCAGGCGATGCGCGAGCGCGTTGATCCGCCGGAACAGGCCCTTGGCACGGCCGATGTCGCCCAGCGCAACGGCATTGGCCGAGAAGATCTCGAATACAGCGACCGGGTCCGAGCTCGACCATTCGCCGAGAGTCCAGGCCTTGTACCAGCCAACCGAACCCGAGGTCGCCAGCCGAACGAGCGCCATCCAGCTCGACAGGCGAACCACGGCTTTGCGACCTTGCCCATGAAAACCGAGGCAGCGCGTCTCGCCGTCGGGGAAGATTGCTTCGATTCCGCCATGCGCAAGCCGGCGATCGATCTCATCCAACACCTTCGAGAAAGCCGGCGCGCTTAGCCGCGCAAGAAATCCGCCGCCGGTCGCGAAACCGCGGTCCGCGCGAACCAGATGCTCGCCGCGCGTGCTCATGCTGCGTCAGTTATGAATTCGTTTACTGATTGTCGAGCGGGATCAAAAAAGCATGCGAGCGGATGCGGCTGCTGACGCCATAGAAACGCTGATCGGTGAGATACGGCCGCCCGTCGATATGGACGACAATCGGCATTCGAGACCAAACCAGGAAAGATCGGACGTGCCGCTGGGTACTCCTGGCGAGCGCCAGCTGCGGATCATCGAGACCGATTGGCTCGCTGTCCGAGCTCAGCTTCACCCCGGACGCAGGACTGAACTCCCCGCTTCCGAAGCGGTCGATGCTTCGCCATTCGATCGTGCGATTCCAAAAGGCCAGCGGCGGCGGGCCGGCGACGACAAGCGTCGGCTCGATTCCGTGGCTCCGCATTGCATCAGCGGTCGCGCGTTCGACATAGGCACTTTCGGTGAGGTTGAACGCGATGTAGCCAAGCATCATCAAGCCCGCGACCTGCGCCGGGCGGCCGGCGTGAGGCAGATGATGACGCCAACGCCATCTCGACCAGCTGATGCCGGCGATCATCAGCAGCCAATAGACCCAGTCGACGATGAAGATCGCGTTGCCCGAATACCAGTGCCAGCTGACCGGCGCGAAAATGGCGATTGCGTAGGTCGTCAGCCAATCGAGGAACGGGTGCGTCAACACTGCGAGAAAGGCGACGACGAACAGCGGGCCGGCGCGGAACGGCAGCGCGTCCGCCCCGCGCGGCTTGAGCCGATCGACGAGCCAGAGGATGCCGACGATTGCTGCAGCCAGGAAGGGCCAGGCGAAGACCGCATGAAGCGGGCCGCGGTGGAATTCGATCCCGTCGACTGGAAAGGCAAGCGGCACAAATACATCGATGTCCGGCGCATTGGCGCCAAGCAGGCACGCGGCCATCGCGAAGCGCGAGCGGCGCTTGAGACCCATTTGGCCCAGCAGAGCGCCGGCCAAGGTGTGAGTGATATTGTCCACTTAGGAGCGCGTCAGACCTTGTGCGGCTCCTTCTCGACCAGCCAGGTCTGACCTTTGCTGACCAGCGCCTGGAGGTCGGCCGTCTTGCCCGATGCGGCGGCCTTATTCTGTTCGATGACTGCAGATTCGAAGGTCGGCGCTGGATTCTCGTAGATCACTCCAAGCGCCACCGGGAAGCTGTCGGGCGGCATTAGGATCAGCATTGCGGCGACGCCGCGGTTGGTCGGATCGTGAACGATCACCGATGGGTCGTCGCCCGGCACTACCTTGAGCGCGAGGCGCTCGGCGTCGAGCGCCAAGCCCTTGGTGCCGTTGGCGAACAGCATTTTTTCACCTGGCTTGAGCCAGAGCTGCCTTTCGGCAGCGACGTCGCGCTCCGTGAAGCTCGCGAAAACGTCGTCGTTGTAGACCACGCAATTCTGGTAGATCTCGACGAAGCTCGCGCCTTTATGAGCATGGGCCGCTTTGAGAACGTCCGGCAAATTCTTGTGGACATCGATTCCGCGGGCGATGAAGCGTGCGCCCGAGCCGAGCGCGAAGGCGCATGGAGTCACCGGCCGGTCAACCGACCCGAACGGCGTCGAGGGCGAGCGCGTGCCGACCCGGCTCGTCGGCGAATATTGGCCCTTGGTGAGGCCATAGATCTCATTGTTGAACAGGAGGATCTGGCAATCGAGATTGCGGCGAAGCACGTGCATCGTGTGATTGCCGCCGATGCTCAGCGCATCGCCGTCCCCGGTGATGATCCACACATCGAGCTCGGGGTTGGCGAGCTTCACCCCCGTCGCGAAGGCCGGAGCGCGGCCGTGGATCGTATGGAAACCGTAGCTCGACATGTAATAGGGAAAGCGGCTCGAGCAGCCGATGCCGCTGATGAACACTGTCTTCTCGCGTGCGACGCCGAGGTCCGGCATCGTCCGCTGCACCGCCTTCAGGACAGCATAATCGCCGCAGCCGGGGCACCAGCGGACCTCCTGGTCGCTTGCCCAGTCCTTGGCGGTGGTGGTTGGAATGGGAGTGAGATCGTTCATCCGTGTGGCCTCAGCCAAATAATGATCAAAATGAGCGCGGCCAACAGGATCAGCATCGGCCAGACGGTCAGAGGTTTCATCGTCTATAGTTCGCCAAAGGCGTGCGATCAGGCGCCATTTGCCGCTCCCAGTTGCGCATCAATAGCAGCTTCGATCTCGGCGATTCGGAACGGGTGGCCACTGACTTTCGTCAGCGGTCGCGCATCGACCAGGAACTGATCGCGCAGCACGGTCTTGAACTGACCCATGTTCATCTCGGGCACGAGGATATGTCTGAATCCCTTGAGCAGGTCAGACATGTTTTTCGGCATCGGCCAGACGTGCCGGACGTGGACATGGGCGACATCCTGGCCCTTGGCGATCGCACGGCGCACCGCCTGGTGGATCGGACCGAAGGTCGAGCCCCAGCCAACCACCGCAAGCTCGGCGCCTTCACGGCCGACGCAGACCTCCTGATCAGGGATGGTATTGGCGACGCCGAGCACCTTTGCTGCGCGCGTGTCGCTCATTTCCTGGTGCGCTGCGGGCGAATAGTCGATGTTTCCGGTGCCGGGCTGTTTCTCGATCCCGCCGATGCGGTGCTCGAGGCCCGGCGTTCCGGGCTTGATCCACGGCCGTGCAAGACCATCGCCGCGAGCAAAGGGCATAACCCCCTGCCCTTCTGCCGGCGGTGTATCGAAGAATTTGACCGGGAAGGGCTGATAATTGCTCATGTCCGGCACCCGCCACGGCTCGGCGGCATTCGCAATATAGCCGTCGGTCAGAAGAATGACGGGAGTCATATATTTGGTCGCGATGCGGCACGCCTCGATCGCGCAGTCGAAGGCATCGGCCGGCGAACGAGCAGCGATCACCGGCAGCGGCGAATCTGCGTTGCGGCCATAGACCGCCTGGTACAGGTCCGATTGCTCGGTCTTGGTCGGAAGTCCGGTCGACGGGCCGCCACGCTGCGAATTGACCACGACCAGCGGCAGCTCGGTCATGACCGCTAATCCAAGCGCTTCGGTCTTGAGCGCGATCCCCGGACCCGAGGAAGATGTAATACCCAGTTGGCCCGCATAGCTCGCACCGATTGCCGCGCAGATGGCAGCAATCTCATCCTCCGCCTGGAAGGTCGTGATTCCAAATTCCTTGAGGCGGGCCAAATGGTGCAGCAGCGGGCTCGCCGGAGTGATCGGGTAGGAGCCGAAGAACATGTCGAGGCCGGCGAGCTGGCACCCGGCAACGAGGCCGAGCGCAAGCGCCTCAGCACCCGTGACGGTACGGTAGAGGCCAGGCTCGGCCGGGGCGGCGGCGATATGGTGCTGCTTGAACGGAGCGCCCATCTCGACGGTCTCGCCATATGCGTGGCCGGCGTTGAGCGCCGCGATATTCGCTTCGGCAAGCTCGGGCGCCTTGGCGAATTTCGCCTTGAGCCAGTCGACGATCGGCTGGCGGTCGCGGTCGAACATCCAGAGCGCAAGCCCCAGGGTCCACATATTCTTGCAACGCAGCGCTTCCTTGTTGCCCAGCCCAAAGGGCTTAACGGCATCGAGCGTCAGCTGCGAAATGTTGAAGTGGACGAGTTGCCATTTCGAAAGGCTGCCATCTTCGAGCGGGTTCTGCTCATAGCCGGCCTTGGCAAGATTGCGCTGGGTAAACTCGCCCTCGTCGGCGATGATGAGGCCGCCCTCGCGAAGCTGGCTCGCGTTCACTTTGAGTGCCGCGGGGTTCATTGCGATCAGCACGTCGGGCTGGTCGCCGGCAGTCTCGATCGCAGTCGAACCGAAGTTGATCTGGAAGGCGGAGACTCCAAACGTCGTACCCTGCGGCGCGCGAATCTCGGCCGGAAAATCGGGAAAAGTCGCAAGGTCATTGCCCGCAAGCGCGGTGGAGAGGGTGAACTGGCCGCCGGTCAGCTGCATTCCGTCACCGGAGTCGCCGGCAAAGCGGACAACGACGGCTTCGACTGGCGGATGCGCCGCGGCTTCTTTTTCGCTGAGGAGATGGGTGGCTGTCGCCACGGGACGAGTCCTTACAAAAACGCGATGTTGCGAGTTGGCGCTACTTTAGGCCTGTAAGGCCGGAATCGCTACCTTTCTCTATTCTGGGGGATGGCATGGTCCGGCAAGAAGCGTGACCTTCGCCATTGCTTTGACTCTTTCTGCATTCCACTGACGAGAGATGACCAACGGTGACCGCTACCGCCGCGGAGTCGGCGTGATGCTCCTCAACCGCCAAGGCAAGGTGTTCGTCGGCGCACGGATCGATAATACGGACGAGGCCTGGCAGATGCCGCAAGGCGGGATCGACGAGGGCGAGGACGATCCGTGGGCGACGGCGCTTCGGGAGCTGGAGGAAGAGACCGGCATCCTCCCCGATCTCGTCGAGCGCATCGCCGACTGCCCGGAGCGCTTGAAATATGACCTGCCGGAGGAGCTTCGGCCCAAGCTCTGGGGGGGCAAATATAAGGGACAGGACCAGGACTGGTATCTCGCGCGGTTCCTCGGCCAGGACGACGACATCAATATCGCGACCACGCATCCCGAGTTTCGCGAATGGAAGTGGATCGAACCTGACCAGCTCCCCGAGCTGATTGTTCCGTTCAAGCGCGACCTCTACCGCCGGTTGCTCGACGAATTTTCCGGCTATCTGTGAGCCGACCCGGCCGCTGCCGTTTCAGCCTTTGCCTTCGCGGCATACGAGCTGATCGATGTGCTCGACCAACTCGGTATTGCGAGCCACCAGCTGGTTGATCTGCTCGGTCAAAACGTGATTCTGCTTCAGCAGCCTATGCATGTCATCGCTGATCTGGAGCAAAGCTTCGGCATCCATGTAAGTCTGTTCCAGCTGGCGGTCGGATTTTTCGGCAGCCACCTTCTGGCCGACCATGATGATCGACAAAAGCACCAGCTGGAGGAAGGTTTGGGCGACCCACGCAACGAGCGCGCTCGTGCCGCTCTTGATCGCCTCCGGCAGGCTGATCAGCGCCAATATCGCGAAGGCATAAGCGCACCACATCGTACCGACGATGTTGGTGATCTTTACGGCGAGCGAATTGTTGAAGCCGCGCACCTCTTCACGGTGTCGTTTCAGGAATTCCTTGCGCAGCTCGATGTGCGGGTGAGGAATGTGCGGGACGTGGAGGCGATGTTCCATGGCACCTGTGCCTTTGCTCAGTCGGCCGAAAGAAATCCCGGCCAATGACGTCATGGACAGCCAAGCTAACGTCCGCTGCCAAAAATCGCGACTGAATTTCCATTCACGTGCACCAGCCTGCAGCGGACCGACTTGACGCATGGCTCGAGTCGAGCCGACTTCAAGCCTCGGCGAGTAACGCCTTCGTGGCGACGAGCGTCCTCAGCTCGCCGCTCGCATAAGGTTTGCGCAGCACTCGTGCGCCGCTCGGGACTTGCGCCTGGTGCAGTTCCGGTACCGCCGCAGTCACCACGAGCTGGACGTGCGGTCGCTCGCGCGAAACGCGCCGGCAAAGCTCCAGTCCCGTGACTTCCCCGGGCAGTTGCGCGTCGGTCACCACCACTTCGATTTCGGGATGCTTGTCGAGCACTGCTGCGGCGTCGCTCGCATCATAAGCATGAAAGGTCTCGAAACCTGATTCGCGGAGGATGTCGGAAGCGACAAGTCCGATAAACGGTTGATCTTCAACGATCAAAGCGGCGGGCCGACTGGTGGACATGTGAGCGCTAACCTGTGATGGCTGTGGACTACTTCCCCGGCTGCAACCGAAGAGTCAACAACGGTTGATCGGCATGTCTTGCTAATGGCGCTTTCCGTCCTTCGCCCGCGCCATCTCTTCGCCCGCCAGAGTCTCCAGCGTGCGCCGGCCGATGTCGAGTGCGAGATCCCACATCGCATTGCCCTGCTTGGCACCGGCCTTGGACAGCTTCTCCAGCTGTTCGCCCGCCTCGGAGGCAAGGCGGCGCGCCTTGTCGGAATCCTTGAGCGCCGAAGCCATGGCGATGAGCGCTGTTGCGACCACGTCGGCCACGACCGGATTTTCGGTAAGCGTCTGAAGGGTCTTGGCTGCCTTCCTTGGAGCCTTTCCAAGGCCGGAGCCGTTCCCCTTCTTGTTGCGTTTCTTCCCCTTTTTATCGTCCTGCTTTTTCTTTTTGTCCTTCGGCACGGATTTCCCCCTCATGGGTACGAGTGACGCACGCCTCATACCATTTCCAGTCACATCTCTGTAACATCGCTCTGTTTCAGTTCGGCGACATGCTTTGGATCAGAAAACGCGCATTCTCTCCCTACGTGACCAGCTGATGGACAATGTTCCTGAAGCGCCGGTCGCAGTTGCTCCGGCCACTCTTGATTCGTCCCAGGCCGATGCCGTCTATTTCAACCGCGAACTCAGCTGGCTCGCCTTCAATCGCCGGGTACTCGAGGAAGCCTGCACCCCGAGGCACCCGCTGCTCGAACGCCTGCGATTCCTTTCGATTTCGGCCAGTAACCTCGACGAATTCTTCATGGTCCGCGTCGCCGGCCTCAAGGCCCACCAGGCGCTCGGCGTGGAAGAACGGTCGATGGACGGACTAACCGTCGCTCAACAGCTGAGCGCAATCACCGCCGAAGCCGACCGGCTGGTCACCAGTCAGCACGAAGTCTGGGGAACGCTGCAAGGCGAGCTCGACCATGCGGGAATGCATGTGGTTGAAGGCGAGCCGCTCGACGAAAAGGCCGAGGCCTGGCTCGACCAGCATTTCCGCGAGCAAATTTTCCCGGTGCTGACGCCCCAGGCGATCGATCCGGCCCACCCCTTCCCATTCATCCCGAACATGGGTCTGTCGCTGATTTTCGAGCTCAAGAAGGGCCGGAACATCGTTCGCGAACTGATCATGGCACCGCCGAGCGTCCCGCGTTTCGTTCGCCTTCCGGGCGACACCGGCCGCTATATCGCGCTCGAGACGCTGATCCGGCGCAAGACCGATTACCTGTTTCCCAAATATGAGGTGCTGCGCGGCGGCGCATTCCGCATCATTCGCGACAGCGATATCGAAGTCGAGGAGGAGGCGGAGGATCTCGCCTTATACTTCCGCACTGCGATCAAGCGCCGGCGCCGCGGCCGCGTCGTGCGCCTGGAACTCGAGCCGGGCATGCCCGAAAGTCTCGTCGCGGTGGTCAAGGACGGATTGGATGCAGCCAACGCAATCACGTCGGAAACGCGCGGCTTCCTCGGGATGAACGACCTCTCGCAGCTGGTGGAGGAAGACCGGCCCGACCTGAAGTTCACTCCGTTCACGCCCCGCTTCCCCGAGCGGATCCGCGAGCATGGCGGCGATTGCTTCGCAGCGATCAAAGAGAAAGATATCCTGGTCCAACACCCCTACGAGAGCTTCGAGGTGGTCGTCGAATTCATCCAGCAAGCGGCCGCGGACCCTGACGTCGTTGCGATCAAGCAGACGCTCTACCGTGCCGGCAAGCAGTCGGCCATCATCCGTGCGCTGATCGACGCCGCCGAAGCGGGCAAGTCGGTCACTGCGGTGATCGAACTCAAGGCTCGCTTCGATGAAGAGCAGAATCTGATGTGGGCGAACGCCTTGGAGCGCGCTGGAGTGCAGGTGGTCTACGGCTTCATCGAGTGGAAGACCCACGCCAAGGTGTCGATGGTTGTCCGGCGCGAAGAAAAGGGATTTCGCACCTACTGTCATTTCGGCACCGGAAATTACCATCCGGTGACCGCGCGCATTTACACGGACCTCAGCTACTTCACTGCCAACCCCCAGATCGGGCGCGATGCAGCGAAGCTGTTCAACTATATTACCGGTTACCTCGAACCGAAGAATTTGAAGCAGCTGGTCATTTCTCCGCAGAACATGCGGGCCGACCTCATCAAGCTGATCGACGCGGAAATTGCGAGTGCCAAGGCGGGCAAGTCGGCTGGCATCTGGGCGAAGCTGAACTCGCTCGTCGATCAGTTCATCATCGACAAGCTCTATGAAGCGAGCGCCGCAGGCGTGCAGATCGACCTCGTCGTACGCGGCATTTGCTGCCTCAGGCCCGGAGTTCCGGGGATGAGCGAGAACATCTACGTCAAATCAATCGTCGGGCGCTTTCTCGAGCATGCACGCCTCTGGTGCTTCGCCAACGGACATCCGCTGCCGCATGGCGCAGCGAAGGTCTATATCAGCTCGGCCGACTGGATGCCGCGCAACTTCGATCGGCGGATCGAATATATGCTGCCGATCGAAAATCCGACGGTGCACGCGCAGCTGCTTGACCAGGTCATGGTCGCAAACCTCATCGATAATGAGCAAAGCTGGCGACTGAACCCCGACGGAAGCTACACGCGGCTCCATGCCAAGCCAGGGCAGGAGTTCAACCTCCACGATTATTTCATGTCGAACCCGAGCCTGTCGGGCCGCGGCCAAGCTCTCAAGAAGGGCCGCAGGGTGCCCAAGCTGCGATTCCAGCGGGGACGATAGGCCCTGAAACACGCCGAGCCTATCGGGATCATCGACATCGGGTCGAACTCGGTCCGTCTCGTTGTCTACGCCGGACCGGTGCGGATCCCGACGCCGATCTTCAACGAGAAAGTGCTGGCCGGCCTCGGGGGCAGCCTCGACCGGTCGCACAGGCTGCCGATCGAGGCATGCGCCAAGACCCTTGCCGCATTGAGCCGGTTCAAGCTGCTGCTCGACCATATGAAGGTCAAGCGGATGCAGGTGGTCGCGACTGCGGCAGTGCGGGACGCCGAAAATGGGCCCGAGCTCGTGCGGGATATCGAGCGGATCGGCCTGCCCTGCGAAGTCCTGAGTGCAGCACGCGAAGCTGAACTCGCCGGCGAGGGCGTGATTTCGGGAATTCCCGAAGCCGACGGGCTGGTCGGCGACCTCGGGGGCGGCAGCCTGGAGCTGGTCGACGTCGCAGACGGCAAGGCGAGTGGCGGGATTTCTCTCCCGCTCGGAGTGCTGCGGCTCGATCCCAGCGCAAGCGGAGAACGCGAGGCACGCAAGCTGCTGAAAGCGGCTCTCAGGAAGTCGCCGTTGAAAGAGCAGGCGCGTGGACGGACATTCTTCATGGTCGGCGGATCGTGGCGCGCACTTGCGCGGATCGACATGCTGGCGACCGACTTTCCATTGCCGATCACCCATCAATATCGAATGAAGCCGGCGCGAGCGAAGGAGCTGAGAAAGCTTGTTCGAGCGCTCGATCCGCGCTTGTCGAGCGCTGCCGCGCCGCCACGGCTGGCCAGTTCTCCGGCCGCAGCCATGCTGCTTGAGCTGCTGGTCGAAGAGCTCGAGCCGTCGCAGCTTGTGGTTTCGACCTACGGCATTCGTGAGGGCCTGCTCTATGCGGCATTGACGAAAAGCGACCGGCGCAGCGATCCGTTGATCGTCGAAGCGCGCGAGGCAGGCGGCGGCGAGCATCGCTTCGGCCAGCACGGCGATCTGCTTGACGCCTGGATCGCGCCCTTGTTCGACGACGGGCCGGCGATGAGGCGGCTGCGCCTCGCTTCCTGCCTCCTTGCAGACGTCGCCTGGCAGGCCAATCCGGGCTTCCGCGCCGACCGCGGAATCGAGATGGCGCTCCATGGCAATTGGGTCGCCGTGAACCCCGCAGGCCGGGTTATCATGGCCCAGGCGCTGTCGGCCAATTTTGGTCGCGATCGGCTGCCCAATGCGCGTCTCGCGCAGCTGTGCAAGGACGAGCAGCTGAGGCGCGCCCATTGCTGGGGCCAGGCGATGCGGCTCGGCCAGCGATTGTCGGGCGGCGTTGGATCCGTGCTGAAGCGCACCAGTCTCGCTGAGGTGAAGGGCGCAGTGCAACTCACCGTCCGGCGTGGCGAAGAGGCATTGATCGGCGACCAGGTCGAACGGCGGCTGGTCCGCCTCGCTGAGCTGCTCGGACGCGAGCCGGTCGTGGTGACCGCCTAGCCGGTGTGGCGTTCCGCCTGAGGCCCGGCTAGAGCCGTTTCCATGGCGTTATTATCGTCGAGTGAGCGCGCGGTCGTCGAACGCGCGGGCGCCGAACCGATGCTCGACCAGCTTCTCGGCTGGGCAGCGGTCAACAGCGGTTCGCGCAATCTCGCCGGGCTCGAGCGGATGGCTGACCTGCTGGTCGATTCCTTCGCCGCGCTTCCGGGCCTAATCCGGCTCGAGCGGCCAGCAAAGGTCGAAGCTGTCGATTCAGCCGGGCGCACGATCGAGATCGAGCATGGGCGGCACCTGCACTTGACAGTTCGGCCGACAGCGCCGGTTCAATTGCTCTTCACCGGTCATATGGACACGGTGTTCGGCAGCGATCACGCTTTTCAGTCGACCCGCTGGCTGGAGGACGGAGTGCTGAACGGCCCGGGGGTCGCGGACATGAAGGGCGGAATCGCACTGATGCTCGCGGCGCTCAAAGCTGTCGAGAAGAGCCCGGTTGCCGACCGCATCGGCTATGAAGTGGTGATCAACAGCGACGAGGAAGTGGGCTCGCCGTCTTCGGCAGCTCTGCTTGCGCAGGCGGCTGAGGGCAAACGCGCTGCGCTGACGTACGAGCCATCGGCGCTACCCGACGGCACGCTTGCGGGCGCCCGGCCAGGAAGCGGCAATTTCGCGATCATCGTTCGAGGCCGCTCGGCCCATGCCGGACGCAATCCCGAAGATGGCCGGAACGCGCTTTTGGCCGCAGCCGACCTCGCGCTCAGACTCGACCTCCTCAAGCGCGACGGACTGACTGTGAACCCCTCGCGGATCGAAGGCGGCAGCCCAGCCAATGTCGTGCCGGAGCTTGCGATCCTTCGCGTGAACCTCCGGCCACGCACGCAGGAAATCCAAAAGGAGGCCCAGCGAGCAATTGACGAGGCTGTCAGCGCCGTCGCATCGGAGCGGGAAGTTCAAATCGAGCTCCGAGGCGGATTTGGTCGACCGCCCAAGCCGCTGACGCGCGAGGCCGAGGCTCTGTTCAATCTCGTCCGGCAGGCCGGAGCCGACCTCGGGCAAAGCATCGGCTGGCAGCCCTCGGGCGGCGTGTGCGATGGCAACAACATCGCCGCCTGCGGCGTGCCGGTCGTGGATACGATGGGCGTACGCGGCGGCAAGATCCACAGCATGGAGGAATTTCTGATCGTCGAGAGCCTGTCCCAACGCGCGGCCTTGAGCGCCCTCACCATTCTTCGGTTGGCGGGGACGGAATGAGCTTCCGCGTTCGTCCGGCGACCGGCGAGGACTTCCGCGCCATCTATCAAATGGCCAAGCTGACGGGCGGCGGGTTCACCAATTTGCCCGCTGACCGCGGCACGCTCGTCGCCAAGCTTGCGCGCTCCGACGGGTCATTCGCGCGCGAAGAGGATCGGCAGGAGGGCGACCTCTATGTCTTCGTGCTCGAAGATCCCAAGGCAGGGACCATCCGCGGCACCTGCCAAGTCTTCGGCCAGGTGGGAGTTGTCCAGCCCTTCTATAGCTATCATGTCAGCACGCTGACGCAGACGAGTCCTGAGCTTGGCAAGACCTTCCGCAACCAGATGCTCAGCCTCACCACCGACCTCGAGGGCTCGTCCGAGGTCGGCGGACTCTTCCTTCACCCCGAGCTCCGCGCCGGCGGCTGGGGCGCGTTGCTCGCGCGGAGCCGCTATCTGTTCATGAAGCTGCACCGCGCACGCTTCGGCGAACGCACTCTCGCGGAGCTTCGCGGCGTGATGGACGAAGCGGGCAATGCACCTTTCTGGGACGGGCTGGCTGGCCGCTTCTTTGGAATGACGTTCCCGGAGGCCGACGAGTTCAACGCCGTCCATGGAACGCGCTTCATTGCCGACCTGATGCCAAAGACTCCGATCTACGTCGACCTGCTCGCCGACAGTGCGAAGGCGGTGATGGGCCAGCCCCATCCGAGCGGCCGGGCGGCCTTGCGCATGCTCGAGGGAGAAGGGTTTGTGTTCGACCGCTACATCGACATTTTCGATGGCGGACCGACCGTTACCGCCCCGACTGATCAGATCCGCACGGTGCGCGAGTCGCGCTTCGAAACAATTGCCGAGATTGCCGAAAATGACGCGGCGAAGATGATGGTCGCCGCAGGGCGCCTGAAGGATTTCCGAGCCTGCTGCGCGTCGGTGAAGAAACTGCCGAGGAAGGGCCTCTGCATCGACCCCAGCGCTGCCGAGCTGCTCGAGGTCGAGGTTGGCGACAAGGTCGCGGTGGTCGCCAAATAATGGCGCTCGTCGAAATCAATTTCGACGGGATCGTGGGACCGAGCCACAATTATGCGGGGCTGAGCCTCGGAAACCTCGCTTCGACGAGGAACGCCGGCGCGGCCTCGCGGCCGCGCGCGGCTGCGCTTCAGGGCATCGACAAGATGCGCGCGAATCTGGCGCTTGGGCTCGCGCAGGGTATTTTCGTCCCTCACCCGCGGCCCGACCGTGCCTGGCTCGCCGAGCTCGGCACGAAGCTCGAGGAGGCTGACCCGGTGCTGGCCGCCAATGCCATGTCGGCGTCGGCGATGTGGGCTGCCAATGCAGCGACCATTTCCCCGGCTCCCGACACGGTCGACGGCAAGTGCCATTTGACCGTCGCAAACCTCAAGACGATGCCCCATCGCAGCCACGAGTGGCCCGCTACTCTTGCCCAGCTGAGGCTCGCCTTTCATGGCGACGCATTCGACGTGCATGCTCCAATTCCCCCGGCGTTCGGGGACGAGGGCGCTGCCAATCACATGCGGCTTGCGCCCGAGCATGGAGCAGCTGGCGTCGAGGTCTTCGTCTATGGAGTGTCGGGCGGCCCATATCCCGCTCGGCAGCATCTCGAAGCGTCAAGAGCAATCGCGCGACTGCACTTGCTCAATCCGGACCGCGTCGTCTTCGCCGAACAATCGGAGCAGGCCATCGCTGCAGGCGCTTTCCACAATGACGTCGTCGCAGTCGCTAATGAACGCGTGCTGTTCGCGCATGAGCTGGCGTTTGCAGACAAGCCGGCGTTGCTCGAACAGCTCGAGGCCAAGGTTCGGGGCTTCGAATATGTCGAAGTTCCATCCGCCGAGGTGCCGCTTGCGGATGCGATCAAGTCCTATCTGTTCAATGCGCAGCTGGTAACTCCTGCGGACGGACAGCCGACGCTCATTCTCCCGGGCGAGGCTCGCGCAACGCCGTCGGTCTGGGCGTGGATCGAGCGGCATCTCGCCGGCAACGGACCGATCCGACGCGTCGAGGTCGTGGACGTCAGGCAATCGATGGCCAATGGCGGCGGCCCCGCGTGCCTGCGGCTTCGCGTCGTTGCCGATCCGGCCGCGGTCGATCGACGCTTTATCGTGGACGAAGCAAAGCTCGACACAATTGCCGAGGTGGTTCGCAGTCATTGGCCCGAAGAAATTCATCACGACGATCTTCAGAAGCACTCGCTGATTGCTCAGATTGAAGCTGCGCGCGCAGCGCTGCTCGATGCGCTGGAGCTGTCTGAACTGGCCTGATCTTGACCGTCCCGAAGCGGGACGTTCGTAAATGTCACTTTAACCCTGTTCATTAGGGAATTTTCGGCCCAAAACTGCCCCCGAAACGTTCGGACGTTAACCATGGCGATTCTGGGCAAGATCGGTCGGCTCTTCACAATCAAGACGCGCGTCGAAGCGTGGCTGGTAATCTATGCCATCGCGCTCGGCGCCGTGGAACGCGGCCGGCACTATCTCGAGACCTATCCCGGGGTTGGCGGCTGGCTGTTGGCGATCGCGTGCACCGGCGTGGTGTTCGTCGCGGGTGCCAAGCTTCTCGATTCGGTGAAGCCGGCTGAACCGGCGTTAGTCGCCGGTCCTTACCGGGCACCGGTCAGGCGTCACTCGATCACTGATCGTAATCGACCCACGCGCCTGCCGAACCGTCGCGGTTCAGAGTCACGGATTTCACGGCACAGAGATTGACTCCGGCCCAGGTGACGGGCCCGACGCCGGGCACGGTCGCCCGAATATCGAAGGCACAATCGGGATCGCTGAAATTCAACGCGCTACGCGCTCCGGCGGATGGTGCGCTGCCGAGCGGCTTCCAGGCTTGGGTGCCCGCGCGGCGGATCGAGAGGTCGGCAAGTGCTGCACCGGTCCCGTTGACGAGCGTGAAGCCGGAGGCTCCTCCGGCAAAAGCCGGCGAGGCTGACGCCGCGAGGACCGCCAGGAGAACGACTCTGTTCATGCTCGCCAACATAAGCCTCTTGCGGCGAGGCGAAAACGACTAAGTTTTGAGGAGCCTAGGCCGCCAGGTCAGCGTAGTTCGGGCGCGAGCCGCTCCAGAACACCGGCGTTGGAGCCGGTCCGTGAGTGAGCGCTTCCTTCAAAGGCAATGCAGTCGAGCAAAAGGCGCATTCCGCCGAGATACGGCCAATGATCCAGTGGGTCCGTCCGCAGCCCGGGCAATGGTTCACCTCGCCGTCGTGATAGACAGCGTGATAGCCCCGTACGTTCGGATTGAAGGCTGGGCGGTGGGAATCGATCGAACTAAGCATGGTGCTTTCCTTCGAAACCATGTTTGACCCGTCAACGAGCGGCGAATCGTTAGGTTTCATCGATGGTCGGTGATTGTCCCATCGGTGTCACTCTTGCGACACCATGCTGTTCCAGCGTGGGACAGTGCGCGGGGAACCGTTTTCCGTCTGCGACAATCCGCAGCCACAGCTGTGGATATTAACCATTGCTTATCCATTGGCGAGTGATGGTCAGGTTCCTCGGAGCGGAGGGGACAAGTGGAATCGAACGAGCGTTATTACCGTCGGCGTGCGGTCGAAGAGCGGATGGCCGCTCAGCGCGCGGTCACCGAAACGGCCCGTGCATGGCACAGCAAATTGGCAGAAGACTTCGCGGCTCGGGCCAGCATCTGCACAGCGAGCATCTGCAGCCCCGCCACCGTCAACGGCTGATCTGGCACTCGTAGATCCACCCGCCGCCAATTCCGCGGCTTCGATTGGCGCAGCTAGACTTCTTCGGACTCCTCGATTGCATCAAGTACCGCCTCCGGCTGCACCCGCTGCTTCATCTCCGCGACATCTTCCTCTTCGGCACCCGGCACATTCATCCGCTCGGCGATCTCGGAGACGAGCTCCACGAGTTTGGTGATCTCCGCCTCGGCAAGGAGGCTGATCTGGACGTCCAGCTCAGCGCGCCGCTCGGCCGCGAGTGCCATGCGGCTTTGCGTAATAAGGATGAACGTCGAAAGGAAAATCGCTTCGACGGAGGCGATCATTGCCAGAATGACGAAGGTCGGATCCCAGGGCTTGATGCTCTAGAGCCACCCGAGGTTGGCAACGATCCAGAAGCCGTACACGGCAACATGCGCGTAGACGAAGTGCATGCTCCCGCTGAAACGGGTGATCACGCCTGCGACGCGGTCGTGCGGTGTTGCGCGGGCCTGGTCTTCCTCCCGCCATCGCCGAAGTGCGTCGATGTTGCGCCTCAGCGAACTGTTGAGCGAGTCCTCTTTGGCCATGCTTCGCGGCAAACGAGTCGCGTTTGCCGCCGTTCCTACGGCTAGCGCGCAAAGGCTTGCGCCCGCCGATTCCTACCCCTATGTCGCGCCCCTGCCGTTTCCGGCACCCGCGCGCCCGTAGCTCAGCTGGATAGAGCACCAGACTACGAATCTGGGGGTCAGAGGTTCGAATCCTTTCGGGCGCGCCATTTTTCCTAAGCTAGATCAGCCATTTACCAAGAGGAGCTGCGACCGTCCCGAGGTGCGTCGCCATACATTTCGACATACATTTTACTGCCGTCTCGACTGCCAGAGGCACAGAAAACGGCGGTTTTCTCACGTTTGCGCAAGATGTATGGCGAACGATTTCTTGCAAAAGTGGCTGTTCTGCGTTGAGGCGGAATTTCGGCGGCAAATAGCAGCGAAAACGGCCGAATTTCGCCATTTTTGCAAGACGTATAGCGGAGGCAGGTCTTCGATTAGGGCTTTTCACTCCGCAGGAGAAATGAACGGGTGCAAGACAACGCGCGGAGCGATTTCGCGGTGCATGGAAGATGCTTCACGACCTTGATGACAATCAGGCGGCAGTAGTTCTTTCGCGTGAACGCCGCTTGCTCGGGCGCTCGCGGGATCGCCGAGCGAGCCGCCGGCGCGGAGCAATCGGTGCGTCTTTGAAGCGACCGTCTAGCTCGGCAAGCGTTTCCAATGCCGTATATGCTTCGATTGCCAGAAGCTGTTCGAACAGGGAGGTCCCAACTTCTCGCGTGTCAGGACCCAGGCGGTGCAGCGTTACCGCTAGGTCAACCAAATCACTCGACGCAAATGCGGCGCTCGTTCGAACATCGCTCAGGTCGTCCTTCCAGTGCGCTACCAGTCCGTGGGCCAATCGCCCCACCAATTGCGGGTGATGCGGGAGCAGCCGTGCAAGCTGCTCGACGACAAAGATCGGGTTAAGTCGAGGTGCTTCCGTTATTCTATCGGCCATTGTGGTCAGAAGGTTCTTCGTCGATGCATCGGGCGGAAGCTGGTCCACGAGGCGGAATAAGTCGAAGACGGCCTCCCATATCTCAACCGGACCTTCCTCCAGAAGGCGGAGCAGCATCGTATTGGCGCGTTCGTGATAGGTGGGATTTGGCCAAAGGTGTGAGCAGGTGATCGCAAGCCCGACTCGTGCCTCCGTTTGGTTGAGGTCATGCAAAAGAGCATCCGTTCTCTCTTGACCCCAAGCTAGCTTCTCATTGGTCAGTGCGACGATGCCAACGATTTCACCGTACGCCATGCGAGCGTTCGGCTGAGGCGAGACGCGCCACGCTTCGAGTTGTTGATTGAGAACGTCAGGCTCGCGCCAGTGCAGGTGGGCAAGGAAGTGCGCCGTCCCTCGTGTCCCCACCAATGTTGGTACACTCGAGAACAGGTTTCTCAGAAAGGCACTAAATGCCGCAGGGTCGGTTGGCCGAATGTAAGATACCAGCCGAAGTAAATGTTCCCACGTTCTGGAATCTTGCTGTTTGTCGAGAAAAGCGTCGAGACTCCGGATTAGCAAATCGCTTTCTTGTCGCTCCAAGCGAACTCGAATTAGCGCCTCGAGAACGGGGAAATCTCCCTGAGGAAGGATCGAGGCGCCGCCGTTTCCCCATACCAAGCTGTGCTGAAGCCGGTCATCACGCTTCGCGTCATCTGAGACAGCCGTATCGAGGAGCTCCTCGCCCTGCTCGGCGTCATCCGCCGTGTCACTGCAAGGAGTTGTTATCCACTGCTCCAAGATTGCCACTACCTCGTCTGGTGTAGCTTCCTTCCGATCGACGAGCTTTTGAACGGCGCGCGCGGCGGAACCTCGAAACTCCTCTCCATCGAACCCGCGACGGACGACATCGATGAGGACGCTCCATACGACTGCAGCCGGCGCTGCATCGCCCATGGCGTCGAGCGCGTATCCAGCGGCCCGGGTGCCGTTAGCTGGCACGAGGCGATGAATGATTCTCTCCGCGCGCGCCGGATCCTGTGCAGCGAAAGTGGCAAATTCACGCGATAGCTGAATGTTACCGCCCATCAGAAACTGCCGCGGATGATCCCAACCGGTTGCATCAGGCAAGACTTCGAATGCGCGCACGATCGACTCATCCCCCGCCTTGCGCATTGCTTCGGCACTTACAGGGGAGCCAATCAGTCCGCCCCCCCCACTGGCGAGCGCGTGGTCGGCTTGACCGAACACCCGTTCCTCTTCGCGAACTCGATTACGTGCGGCGGCGCTCCTCCGATGCGCTGGCAAGGCGCGCAACAACTCCAATTTCGCCCGTCGCTCAAATCTAAGTCGGTCGCGCCGCTCTTCTGGAGTAGTTTCGTCAGCTAGCAGCGGAAAAGTAAAGCGCGCGATGGCTTGCTCGTAACGCCTGACCTCATCGTCCGTCCAGAAGGGGCTGACTGCCTCTACCAATTGCAATGTCGCACTGCGGATGTGCGAGAGACCGCCAAGCGAAAGTCGCCGTTGATCTCCGAGCAGAAAATCAAGGGCCGCAGACGCATAAACTTCGGGATGAACACCGAAAATGTAGGCGATAAGCTTTTGAACGGGCGCTAACTCAACACCGGATTGCGTCTTGACCCATGCAAGGAAATCCGAGGGATCGTTTCCGGCAATCTGCTCCAGAGCGATACGGATTGCTCCGGTGACGGCGCCTTCAGGCAACCCACGCTCGGTCTCATCGGGCAATCGAAGATCGATGTGATAGCGGATCGGATAGCTCGCCGGATGATCGACGCGATCTGTGAAACGGCGAAGCTCGGACAGCGCTTGGAGGAACCATGGCCAGAGCGAGTCAAGTACGAGGCGAGCGTTTTGCTCGGCCAAAGCACCTAGACTGTCCCAATCCTGGGAATCCTCGATGGCCTTCTTGAATGGCGCGTCCGGAGAATGGCGTACGTGCCACGCAAAGTAGTCACCCTCTGAAGTGGGTGGGGGCACCTTTGCCCTCTCTTCGGCTTCAGAGATTGCTTGTGCCAGAGTACGATCGAGCGATGCTCTTACGAGGTCGATCGCGAACTCAGGCTGGTCGACGCCGATGGATGCGACGATCCAATCTATTCGCGACGGCGCCACGTCAGTTCGACGAATAATGGTCTTCGCTTGTTCGACTGACCGCTGGGTCCACGTCGAAGCGCTCTGCAGAACTGCCCAAGTCCGATTGTCGTTGACGCTGTTTTCCAGCCAAACCTGATCGATAAGGTCGTTCACCGCGGCGGATGCGAATGGCCATGCTCGCGCTAAGAGTTCGATCATCCGGTCCGCTGCTTCGCCTCCCGCGGCCATCGCTTGGCGAATGAAGGTTTTGGAGAATCGATCGAACCAACCTTTACTTCCAGCAATCGCGCGAAAGGCTCGCCAGCGCTCGTCGTTTTGTTGGAGTGCCCCTTCCATCAACAAGGCCTCGCCGTCAGTAGGCTCGCGTTGCTGGCCGAGAAAATCGATCAGCAGCAAACGGAGGTGAACGCGTAAGTCCTTCGCTGCCCAGATCTCTCTAAGCTCCTTTTGATACGCGTTGACGTCAACATCCCGGAGATAGGTGAGACCCGCCCAAAGCTTTGGCCTCAGGAACAACGAACTTTGCCGTGCGAGCACATAGTTCGAGAGGCGTCCCTGCTCGCGGGCGAAGCTTCGCGCCAAAGCGAATTCAAACAAGGTTTGGTGGGTGAAGCTGATGCTTTCGTCTGGTGGTGAGAGAATCCCGGCGGCCGCGAGTGCGATCAAATCTTCTTGCCTGTCCTCAAACCTAACTGATGCCAGCCAGAGACTCTCTTCCTCAGCCATTTGGTCGGCAATCATTGCAAGAAGATCCGCTCGGCGCGGCCCTGACGCGCCGCTTAGAACGCGCTCCCTCCAAAGTTCAGCGAGAACGCTTTGATAGGTTGTGAACGGCTCCGACTGTTCACGCGCGCCAAGTTTCAAATAGGTAGCCAAGGCCTGCGGCCGTCGCATCACTTCCTGAGCGTCAACCGGCCATCCGCTTGCGTTAATGCCCTCTCTTTCCAATATGTCGATGACCGTGCTCAGAGCGGGAAGTTCCAGTGCAACCTGCTCGGCACCTATCGCTCTTAGACGGGTGTCGTGATTGAACTCGAAAGTACGCGACGACAGAACGACATGTACGTTGTCGAGGGACCCCACGCGCCGAACTAGGTTAAGCAGTGCGCTCAGACGCGCGGTGCGAATGTCGAGATACCCTGCCAACGCATCCAGTTGGTCGATCACGACGAGTACCGGCTGAAATTGCGCTATCTGCTCGATCAATTCACTCGGCGGTGCCGGTAGATCGAGAAATTCCTGCAACTGAGCCTCAGTCGCAACGTCGGGGTCGAGCGAATCAGCCTTTATTCCTAGGACGGGCCAGTTGGCTTCGACGAACTGATTGGCAAGAGTGGATAACAGTGCGGATTTACCTGCGCCCGGGTCTCCCAGCACTACGGTGGCGGACGATGTGGAGTTCTCAATGCGCTCCAAGAGTGTCGAAAGTTCGGGCCGCGCAATTCGCGTCCCTCCCGGGAGCGCCTGCGGCCAGTTCAACAGATCGGTCGAGGCAAGCCGCAGGCGTTGAATCATCGTGCCTGAGCGCTCGAATTGATCGAGCGATGTGAGGCCGATCACGTCAATATTAAGTGCTTGGGCTGTTGCCGACCGCAACTCCTTCAAGCCCACCCTTGCCAGCCCGCGGTTAGGGTCTGACACAAACAGCCTGATCGAGCCGGGCTCAGCACGAACGATCGTTATTCCACCAGTCCCGCCAAGTTCCTGAAGCAGTGAAGTCATCCTATCCTGCCACTCAGGAGTCACGTCTTCGATCGCCCCGGATAGGTTGAGAACCACGTTGGCGATTGGCAAATCAGACGGCTCACCTCCGACTGCCGTAGCGCTTGGTGAGGGCACTCGTGTGGCGCTCGATTCTCCCGCTGGCGCGACAGGCGCAGACATGGGCGGCAATTTGGATTGGGGTTTGGAGTAGATCTGCCCCCAATGACTGAGAACTTCGAAGCCGAAAGCCGCGGCATGTGCTGCAGCGATCGGCTGGCGTTCAGCGTCCGCCTCTGCGGTTTTCCCATGCGTCATGTCGGATACGCCCCGCACGACGATGCTAGGTGTCTGTTCAGCACTGGCGGCAAAAATGGCGCCGTAGCCTTCCATTTCTACCGCATATGTATCGCCGTAAAATTCCGCGATGAGTGCTTCTAGTTCGCTCTTGGTGAAATCAAGGACTGCTTCGGTGGAGCAAATCGGCTGCACGGTCGACGCCGGCGGGAAGGTGACCGGATATTCTTCCCGCGGCGGAAGTTTGTGGTCGAGTGGCTCACGGATGCGATTGGGCCAGGTTTTTTCAAGCGCTACTTTTCTCGCGATCGCAACAAGTCGGTTGTCGACAGGGAACATACGTGGGCGGCTCGAGAACCCCTGCTTTCCCCATTTTCCACCATACGGCATGTAAACGTGCTGCGAGGCGACCACGCTGCCGATCGGCGCCTCGGTCTTTCGCGATCCGGCCACGCCAACAAGGATCTGGGTCTCGAAGTGCGGAAATGCTCGATGTCCATAGGTCACTACGCTCTGGGCTGGGTGGTTGCCGGCACCGGTCTGGGCCACGACGATGATCCAACCGTTCCCCTGATCTTGGAAGATCCCGCATTCATAGATAGAGCCGTCATGACCGACGACGCTTCCGATCCGCTCGATGTGACTAAGAACGGCTTCCATCTCGAGTTGCAGTGCCGTCACAAAGAACGCGTACCGGAGGCCCTTTGACTCCGCTTCAGCGATCACATCTTCAGCCGTACGGTAGCTCATCGAACGCGGAAATCCTGACTAGACCGCACGCGCAAGTAAGACGCACGTTCGGGTGGAAGTGCCTTAAGGTGATTTCTGCATTTTGCTAAGGCGAGATGCGCCCGATACTTCAACGGCTTCGGAGCGGCTGCTACTAAAAGCGATGCAGCCGAGTGACAGCCGATAGGCAGCCAACATTGATCGTGATGTGGGGATCGTCTGAATGTGCTCCCGCCTTCAGCGGCAGAGCAATTCGAGACTCTCTTTGCGCCGCATATTCAGGCGGTTTGATCAAGACCACTCTTTCCGGGAAAGCCCAATCGACAGTAAGCGCCGACGGACCCCGGCATTGATGACGTTTCGGATTTGATCCAGCTCGAC
>CBJLMA010000032.1:0-27889 GCA_966424035.1 uncultured Sphingomonas sp.
CCGTCGCTATTTGGCGGAGTGCACGTTTCCAGCCCAACTTGTCGTGCGCGTTCGATCGCGAAGGTGACATTGAGCTACTGGAAAAAGCCGAGCAATCTTGGAAGCCAAATTTTGACATGGGCTCCAGCCCTTGCCGGTGCTGCGGCGCGTTAGGCTTGGAGGGTAAACCTACCGGCCATTTCCGCCCGTCGGACGCGAAGAGGGATGTCGCGCAACGCGCTCCGGAACAGCGGTGTCTGACAGGCGAGCCGCAGGCCGTAGTGGCGCGCCGGGCCGCCAATTGCCTTACAGTCCCACAATTAGGTTCGTGCCCGCGTAGATCGGGCAGGCCGTGCGCCGGTCAAGTCATGACCAGCTACTTTGCCAGCATCGCGTTCCACCCGCACCAGCCGTCAGTAGGTTCAAACCGTCGCTTGCGCGGGAGAGGACATTCGGAAAAGTGCGTAGTTTGGCAGCCGGCGCAGCGGTGTATTGACGGGTCGCACCTCCAAGGGAGGTACACGATGAACGGCTATGCGCTTTCAGCTACGCTGGCACTGGCGTCAGTGGCTGCGTTTGCGTTCACGCAGTCCGCAACTCATGCACCGCCGAGCGGATCGATGGACCGAGCCATGATGGGCCGAGGCATGTTGGGCGGAGAGATGATGGGCCGAGATATGATGGGTCGAGATATGATGGTGGGATCCATGGCTCGGCGCCATGAGGCGATGATCCATGGCATTCCCGAGCCATATCGCTCTGCGCGTGACCCGCTGCCTGAAAACGCTGCGACGCTGACGCGGGGCGCTCAAGTCTACCTCGAAGATTGTGCTGCTTGTCACGGTCCGAAGGGCTACGGCGATGGTCCCGCCGCACAGCAACTTTCGCCGCCTCCTGCGAACCTAACTTGGCTCGCTCACTCCCGGATGTTCGGCGAACAATACGCCTATTGGACCGTGGCTGAGGGCGGTCGGCCTGTCGGCTCGGCAATGCCGGCATTCAAAGGAAATTTGTCCCAGCAGGACATCTGGGCGGTCGTAAGCTACCTCCGCAACGGCCTAGCTATGCCACCGCGCCGCTAGCTTGCTCGACGTCCAGATTCGACGTTCTTTCCGGGGCGTGCCCCTGCCCCACCCAATTCGATTGAGCGGCGCCTTCGATAGCCGTCAACGATGGGCCGCGTGGTGTGCCTTGTGCTTGTAATACATGTGACCGGCAACACAGCCTGCCATCGCACCGGCAACCGCGTGATGATGGGCATAATGGCCTGCGACGCCGCCGACTATGGCGCCGCGGATGCAACCCTTACCAGCGACGGGCGAAGCGGTGACCAGGCCGGCCGGAATTGCAAGCACGAGAGCAGCATGACTTAAACGCACTGAAGCCTCCTCATGTGAACTGTGGTCATTGAACGCGTCAGCTGACTGCTCGCTCCTCGTGAATTGCGCTGTCGCAGGGGGGCGGCTCGTTTCAACTCCGAACCGCCCCGTGCTAATCGACCTTGGCGCGCTACCTGCAGCGCTCGAACGCGGAGCGGCTTACTTGGCGCCAGGCGTCCCACATTTTGCAAAGCGGCCCTTGGCGTCACGACATCTTTTGGTTGCACCTGTCGTGCTCTTCGTGGCGGTCTTCTTCTCCGCGACCGCCACGGGTGACTTTGCCACCGCCTTCGCAACGGGTTTGGGGCATTTCATGAACTTGCCCTTGGCGTCCTTGCACTGAACTGCCTTTGGCGCAGTGGCCTTAGCCGGCGCCGGCTTCGTTGCGGCCGTCGCGGTTGTGGCGAGTGCAAGCGCAGCGCTGGCGGCAAGTATGGTGCGGATCATTTCGTTCCTCCTCCTGATGGCACTTTGGCCGGCTTTCACAGGCTAGGAGCAAGTGCTGACGCGAGCAACACATCGATCAAGTTCAAGCGGATTTAGGCGCTTTACCAGGGGCAGAGTCGAGCTCTCAGCCCGAATCTATTGCCGATACGACAAGCCAACTCGCGCCACCGCCTGGCGCTGTTCAGTTCGTGCCGTTACCAACCTGGTGTGGACATGATCCAGTCATTCCGGCCCTTTCAGCCATATCTGTTTCCCGGCGAGCGCCTCGTGTGGAGCGGTCAACCTAAGCAAGGCATTGCCTTTAGCCGCTCGGATCTCCTCGCCGTCCCGTTGAGCCTTATGTGGGGCGGTTTCGCAATCTTCTGGAACGTGGGCGTGTGGACGTCCCTTCCAAACACGGGCACTGCCGACGATTGGTTCTTCAAGCTTTGGGGTCTGCCCTTCCTGGCGGTCGGACTGTATCTCATCGTCGGCCGCTTCTTCCACGATTCCTGGGTCAGAAAGCGCCTCTTGTACGGCGTCACGAACGAACGCGTGCTGATCCTTCGCCACACACTGTCGCCAAAGCTGACTTCCCGCGAGATTCAGTCGCTGCCGATGCTCGAATTTACGGAGTATCGCGATGGCACGGGCACGATCCTGTTCGATTCCGACGACGCCGGCTATTCGATGTTTGGCCGACACCGCGGCATCGGCTCTTGGGCGCCGGCCGCAAGCGCAAGCGCCCAATTCTTCCGCATCGAAAATCCCCGGAAGATCTACGAACTCATCCGCAACCCTCAATCCTAAGCACGAACCCAGCTCGACTGTGACCGGTTGCGTTGAGCATCGTGCGACGCTTTGCGGACGCGAGTTTTCACGACAGCCCAGATCAGAACATGGCAATGCTCAGCGCGCTGGCAGCATCCGCTTGAGGACGCGATCCTTGAGAACATAATGGTGATAAAGCGCAGCCAGCGCGTGCCCGAGAGCGAGTATAATGATCGTCCAGCCGACCCAGTTGTGAATATCCTGGAGCTGGTGCGCGACCTTTTGCCCTGCTCCGTTGAACGGCGGGGGGATCTGCACCCCAAAAAAGCTCATCGCCTCATTGCCCTCCCAGCGCGAAAGGAAACCGAGCACGGCTTCCGTCGCAAGCAGGGCATAGAAGACATAATGCACCGTCGTTGACGCGATTCGGATGAGGCCGGACTCGAGAGAATGGACCTCACGCCAGAAAGCAAAGCGCCACAGCAGGCGCGCGACGATCACCAGCGTCAGGATGATGCCGAACGACATGTGCGTCACGACCATCTCGTGCCGCGTCGGTCGAGGGAACCAGCCCCAGGTCTGTCCGAGCGTGAACTGAATGACGACAAGCAGCGCCGTCAGCCAATGAAGCGCAATCGCGACATTGTCGTAATTCGTTCCATCATCGCCGGCCGCGACACGGGTCGCTTTGTCGAATATCCCTCGCGATCAACCACTGTGTTTCCCTTGCGTTGAACAGCCTGCAATCCCGGTGAACCCGAAGAGTTCCGGCCCGCTGTCACTTCTGCGGCCGTAGCGCAACTACCGCTCTCCACTCGCTTGAGGCCATTCGATCATCTGATACGCCCGCCCATCGAGAGGCCGTCGTGGTTCCGAACCGCAAAGGATGAGCTTTGTTAGATTCGCGTTTACTTCTGCGCTTGAACCCCGTCCCGGATGGGCGCAGACTGCCGCCTTCATCGTAGGGGACGCATGGCGCGGGTATTCCTCAGCTATGCCCGAGAAGACGTCGACACCGCGCGGCACCTGGCGCAAGCCGTTGCTGCGCGCGGACACGATGTCTGGTGGGACCGGCATCTCCACGGCGGCTCGCGCTTCGCCGCGGAGATAGACCGTGCACTCAAGAGCGCCCAAGTGGTCGTCGTGCTCTGGTCGGAGACATCGGTCGAATCCGCCTGGGTGCAGGACGAAGCCGCCGAGGGACGCGACAGCGGCAGGCTCGTCCCAGTCAGTCTCGGCTCGGCCAAGCCGCCGCTCGGCTTCCGCCAGTTCCACACGATCGAATTGGGTTCGTGGGACGACACGCGCAGCCCGGAAGCGATTGAGGACCTGCTGGAGGCCATCGGCCGCACTTGCGGCAGCGAGACGATGTCGCCCGAGGCAGGCAAGACTGAGAAATCGGCAAGTCCGCGCAAGCGCGCGTCTGTCTGCGTCCTCCCCTTCATCAATATGAGCGGGGACCCGGAGCAGGAATATTTCAGCGACGGCATCACCGAGGACATCATCACCGATCTGTCAAAGGTCTCGGCGCTGTCCGTCGTTGCGCGCAACACCGCCTTCACGTTCAAGGGAAAGACGGTCGACGTGAAAGACGTGGCGCGCACCTTGAGCGTCGATCATGTGCTCGAGGGGAGCGTCCGCAAGGTCGGGAATCGCGTTCGGATCACCGCACAGCTCATCGATGGGGCGGCGGGCGATCATCTATGGGCCGATCGCTACGATCGCGACCTGACCGACATCTTCGAGATCCAGGACGAGATTTCGAAGGAGATCGTGCGCGCATTGCGGCTGAAGCTGATGCCGTCAGAGGAGCAGGCAATCGAGAAGCGGGGCACCCAAAATCCCCAGGCCTACAATCTTTATCTGATGGGAAGGCAGCAGTGGATCTGGGGAACCTGGGGCAACGAGCGCCGCGACGAAGCGATCATGCGCATCTGCAAGCAGGCCATCAAGCTCGATCCGGACTATGCCGAGGCCTGGGCACTGATGGCGCTCGCTCAAGCGGAGCTGCTTTACTGGCACGGGAAAGACCAGGACCCGATTCCTGCGGCCGAGCGCGCACTTGAGATCAATCCGCGGCTCGCGGAGCCATATTGCGTCAAGGTCCGGCATCTCGAACAGCAAGGTCGCAGCGAGGAGGCCGACAGGGAACTGGCGCAAGCCCTGAGGCTTGGCCCCGAATCCTGGGAAGTGAACCGCGAGGCTGCGCGGATCATGTTCCGCCGCGACAGGATGACCGAAGCCATTCGCTATTTCGAAAAGGCATCGCAGCTGCTCGACACCGATTTCCACAGCTGCCTGATGCTGCAGACCTGCTACCTCGAGACCGGCGATAAAGAGGCGATGATGAACTCGGCCCGCCGCACGCTGGAACGTGCCGAGGCAGCCTTGGCAAAGGACCCCACCAACGGAGCAGCGCTCTCCGCGGGTGCGAGCTCACTGATCATCCTTGGAGAGATCGAACGCGGCAAAGAATGGGTCGAGCGGGCGCTGCTGCTCGACCCCGACAATTTGCTCGTGCGCTACAATGCCGCCTGCGCGCTGACTTTCCGCAACGCCGATCTGGAAGGCGCTTTGGATTTGCTCCAGGAATATTTCGATCGGGTCGAGAGTCCGGGGAACATTCATCATCCCGAGATCGACCCCGATATGGACCCCGTCCGCGAACACCCTCGCTTCAAGGAAATGCTCAACGCTGCGAAGCAGCGGCTTGGCCTCGCTGCCGCCGCCGAATGAACCACTGTCGGCGGGTTGCCGATGATCTGGATGCGCCCGCTCGCTCCATGAGCGTCCCAATGATGTTGCGCTCGGCCCATCAGGCACCGACCCATTGCGCTCTTATAGGCGGGCACCGCCAGCGTCTCTCATTGAGACAGTGCAAAAACTGTCGATGAGTTAACGAAAGTTAGGTGGCAAAGCGCTGATGCGACTGCGGCGAATATCCGCTGCAAGTGCACGGAGAGTGGAAATGGCAAAGATCATCAAGCTGATTGCGAACCAGAAGGGCGCAACGGCCATTGAATATGGCCTGATTGCCGCACTCATCGCGGTTGCCGCGATTGGTGCTCTGCAGGGCGTCGGAAACAAGCTGAATACAACCTTCAACAACGTTTCCAACTCGCTCGTCTAATTCGCGCTGGGCAACTTGTGCTTTGGCGGCGGCGCTCTACCGGCCCGCCGCCTTCTTCTTCGGCGATTTCCTCCGAACTACGAAGCAGCGATGCCAAGACGGCCGGAGCGCTCAAAGGCCGGCTGACGATGGGCGCACTTCGCTCATCGCCCCAGCACCTGGTCAACCAAGTGGCGCAGGTTGGCGAACTCAGCCAAGCGGAGACCCTCGCCGCCCTTGGCGCCTCGCGGGACCCAGCCGCTCTCGAATCCCAGCTTGGCTGATTCCTTCAAGCGCAGTCCCGCATGGGCCACCGGCCTGATCTCGCCTGACAAAGCGATTTCGCCGAGCACCACGACCTCCGAGGGCACCGGTCGCTCCGACAGCGCCGAGACCAGAGCCGCCGCGACTGCAAGGTCCGCAGCCGGGTCGCTCAGGCGATATCCGCCGGCGACATTCAGATAGACTTCGGCAGTCGCGAAGCTGAGGCCGCAGCGCGCCTCCAGTACGGCGAGGATCATCGCCAGCCGTCCGCTGTCCCACCCGACCGCAGCGCGCCGCGGGGTAGCGCCAGTCGCCAGCCGCACCGTCAGCGCCTGGATTTCGACCAGCACCGGCCGCGACCCCTCGATCGCAGGGAAGACGCTGGTGCCGCTGACCGGCTCGCCGCGGTGCGTCAGGAACAGGGCCGAGGGGTTGGGCACTTCGGTCAGCCCCGCCCCTTCCATTGCAAATACCCCGATCTCGTCGGTGCCCCCGAAGCGGTTCTTCATCGCTCGGAGTATCCGATACTGATGACTGCGCTCGCCCTCGAAGCTCAGCACCGTGTCCACCATATGCTCGAGGACCCGCGGGCCGGCGATGGTGCCGTCCTTGGTGACGTGGCCGACCAGCACCAGCGCAGTGCCGCGTTCCTTGGCGAAGCGCACCAGCTCCTGCGCCGATGCGCGGACCTGGCTCACGGTGCCCGGCGCACCTTCGATCAGGTCGCTGTGCATGGTCTGGATGGAATCGATGATCAGGAGCGCCGGCGGCTCGCCCCCACCGACGGTCGTCAGAATATCGCGTACCGAGGTCGCCGCGGCGAGCCGGACCGGCGCCGCGCCGAGCCCCAGCCGCACCGCGCGCAGCCGCACCTGTTCGGCCGATTCCTCGCCTGAGACATAAACGACCTTTGCGCCCTCGCTCGCCAGCCGCGCCGCGACCTGCAGCAGCAAGGTCGACTTGCCGATTCCAGGATCGCCGCCGACGAGCATTGCCGAGCCGGCGACGATTCCACCGCCGATCGCACGATCGAATTCGGCAAGCCCACTCGGCAGCCGCTCGGGGAGCGCTGCCGGCGTCTCGAGTCCGACCAGCGGGATGACCCGCCCGCCACCTTGCAAATTGTGCTTGGCAGCGAAGATATTCGATATCTCGGCGCTCTCCTGGACCAACACATTCCATTCGGCGCAATCGGGACATTGCCCTTGCCACCGGTGCGATACCGATCCGCAGGCCTGGCAGACATAGCGCGACTTCACCTTCACCATGTAAGAACAATACACGAACAACGCTGCAGCGAAAGCGTCGATTCGATGAAGAGCGGAGCGCAACCGAAGACATCCTGCAGCAGCAGTGCAGACCTCGGCCAAATCGCCTGATATGCGAACAGCCATGACCGGCGTATCCCTCGCTCCGATCGGCATCCTGCTCATGGTCGCATGCGTGATCGCAATGCTGACCCGGCGGCTGGGTCTGCCTTATATCGTAGGTCTGGTCGTCGCCGGCTTCCTGATCGCGCTATTGCCCAACAGCCCGGATCTTCCGCTGTCGCGCGAGCTGATATTCAATATCCTGCTCCCGCCGCTGGTGTTCGAGGCGGCGCTCCAGCTGGAATGGCGGCGATTCCGCGCCGAGCTTCCGCTGACTTTGACCCTTGCCTTTCTGGGCGTCGGAATCGCCGCCACTGTGGTCGCCGGTGGAATGCACTTGCTGATCGGCTGGAGCTGGATCGGGGCGGCGCTGTTCGGCGTGCTGATTGCAGCGACGGATCCGGTCTCGGTAATCGCGTCGTTCCGTGAAATGGGATGCCAGCCGCGGGTGTCGATGGTCGTCGAGGCCGAGAGCCTGCTGAACGATGGCGTCGCCGCGGTCGGCTTTGCAGTCCTTTCGGCAATTGCCATTGGCGCTTCTCCGAGAGCGTCAAATATCGTTCCCGCATTCGTGTGGACGCTCGGCGGCGGCATATTGACCGGACTCGCTGTCAGCGCTGCGATCCTCTTGATCGTCGGCCGCACCGACGACCCGCTGGTCGAAATCACGCTCACGACAATCGCCGCCTACGGCTCCTTCCTGCTGGCCGAGCATTTGCACGCCTCGGGGATAATCAGCGCAATGTCGGCGGGGTTGCTCATCGGGAGCTTTGGAACGCGCTTCCTCTCGCGGCTGGGACGGGACCGCGTCCATTGGGCCTGGGAATATTTCGCGTTCCTCGCCAACAGCTTCGTCTTCATCCTGATCGGGATGAGCGTCGCCAGCCAGCCCTTGCACCGGCTGGGATCCTACGCTGCAGCGATAGCGATCCTGCTCGTGCTCGCGGGCCGCGGACTTTCAGTCTATCCACTGGCGGCGCTGTTCCACCGGTCGCGTTGGCGGATCAAGGGATCGTTCCAGCACACTTTATTCTGGGGCGGTCTACGCGGAGCACTGGCGCTCGCACTGGCGCTCGCAGTCCCAATGACCGTGGCAGAAAGAAATCCGATCATCCTTACTGCCTTCGTGGTGGTTGCTTTCTCAATCCTGGTGCAGGGCCTGACCATGCCGCTGCTGATCAAGCGGCTCGAGCTCGGGCGGAAGCCGGCTCAAGAAGCAGCAGTTGCCGCGCCCGCCGCTCATCCCTAGCTAGCCGCGCGTGAGCCTCGTCCCCGAACCGTTCCGAATCGCTGCGTTCAGGGCCTATTGGCTCGCGCGGCTCACCACCACGATCGCGCAGATCGCTATGGTGATCGTCATCGGCTGGCAGGTCTATGGAATCGCCCGCGAGACGATGGGCATCAAAGCGGCCTCGTTCCAGCTTGGCCTCATCGGCCTCGTCCAATTCATCCCCTTGTTCGTATTGACGCTTCCGGCCGGGTGGGTCGCCGACCGGCTGGATCGCCGGTACATCGGTCGGGCCGCCGTGGGCCTCGAAGCGCTCTGCGCGGCATTGCTCGCTTGGCTTACCTGGCGCAATGCGATCACCTTGCCTTGGCTGTTCCTGGTCGCTGCCTTGCTTGGAGTCGCAAGCGCGTTTGCAATGCCGGCAATGCAGGCGCTCGCGCCCAACCTCGTTCCCCGCAAGATCCTTCCCCGCGCAATCGCGTTGAGCTCGATATCATGGCAGGTGGGGGCGATCGTCGGGCCGGCGGTGGGCGGCTATCTCTACGCGCTCGCGCCCCACATGACCTATACCGTCGCGGCCGGACTGTTCGCTTTCTCCGTCCTGTGCCTGTTCACCATCGGACCCACGCCGCAAAGCGGCGTCGATCGCAACCGCCACCCATGGAAACAGATGGTCGACGGCTTGCATTATGTGCGCAGGAACCGACTCGTCCTCGGCGCCATATCGCTCGATCTGTTCGCTGTGCTGCTCGGGGGAGCGACCGCGATGCTGCCGGTCTACGCGCGCGACATACTCCATTCCGGTCCAGCGGGCCTGGGACATCTTCGCGCAGCGCCGGCTGTCGGAGCCACCCTCGCCGCGGCCTGGTTCTCGTTCCGGCCACTCAAGCATGAGGTGGGCGTGAAGATGCTGATTGCAGTCGCCGTGTTCGGAGCGGCGACCATCGCCTTCGGCTGGTCGCGCTCGATGCCGCTGTCGCTGCTCTGTCTCGCGATTCTCGGCGCTGCGGACATGCTCTCGGTCTACGTCCGCCAATCGCTGATTCAGCTGTACACGCCGGACGACATGCGCGGCCGCGTCGGGTCGGTCTCGTCATTGTTCATTTCCGCGTCCAACCAGCTCGGCGAGGCCGAAAGCGGCTTCGTCGCTGCGCTGATTGGTCCGGTGGCGCAGGTCGTCAGTGGCGGATTTGCGGCCGTTGCCGTCGTCCTCGCCTGGGCGTGGCTGTTCCCCGAGCTGCGCCGCGCGAGAAGTTTTGAAATCACCCCCCAACCCGCAACGGAGACCGTATGAAGGCCGACAATATCCTCGAAACCATCGGCAATACCCCCCATGTCCGCATCAACCGCCTGTTCGGCGACCGCGCCGAAGTGTGGATCAAACAGGAGCGTTCAAATCCCGGCGGCTCGATCAAGGATCGCATTGCTCTCTCGATGGTCGAGGAAGCCGAGCGCTCGGGAAGGCTCAAGCCCGGCGGCGTGATCGTGGAGCCGACCTCGGGCAATACCGGCATCGGCCTCGCCATGGTCGCTGCGGTCAAGGGCTATAAGCTGGTCCTGGTCATGCCCGAGAGCATGAGCGTCGAGCGGCGGCGGCTGATGCTCGCATATGGAGCGCAGTTCGACCTCACGCCCAAGGAAGGCGGAATGAAGGCGTCGATTGCCCGGGCCCAGGAAATCGTTGCATCGACAGATGGCGCATGGATGCCGCAGCAGTTCGAAAATGCCGCCAATGTCGAAGCGCATCGTCGCACGACGGCTCAGGAGATCCTGCGCGACTTCAGCGACAATCCGCCGGACGCGATCATCACCGGCGTCGGCACTGGCGGGCACATCACGGCCTGCGCCGAAGTCCTCAAGCCTCAGTGGCCGGAGCTCAAGATTTTCGCGGTCGAGCCGACGCTCTCGCCGGTACTGTCCGGCGGTCAGCCGGGTCCGCATCCGATCCAGGGCATTGGCGCGGGTTTTGTCCCCGCGATCATGGACACGAGCCTTCTCGACGGCGTCGTCCAGGTCGAGCCCAATGACGCCAAGGAAATGGCGCGCCGTGCAGCGCGCGAGGAAGGAATGCTGGTCGGCCTGTCGTCGGGAGCGACGCTTGCGGCGATCGCGCAGAAGCTTCCGGAACTTGGAGAAAGGCCCCGGGTCCTCGGTTTCAACTACGATACGGGAGAGCGCTACCTGTCGGTTCCGGATTTCCTTCCGGAGCAGGCTTGACCAGTCGTTAACCCTGTTCGTTTGACGGCCTATTAACCGGTCTTAAGTAAAGACTCCCGCGTAGCGCCGGCACGGGCGCCTCTGCGGGAGTCCCAATGCGTCGAAGCCTCTTCGGCAGATCGCCTGAAATTGAACGGCTGACGCCCGCTCGCATCTCGGCGAGCGAGGCACTGACCTTCGATGTCCGGGAGCATGAGTCGAGCGCCGATGAGTCGCTGATTGAACGACGTGTCGGGAGCTGGGCGCTCGCTCCATGGCTGCTCCTTGCCGGTCACCTGATCCTCGCTGCAGGCTTGCTCCTCGAAAATCGACCGCCGGCAAGTTGGGGCACCTTGGCAAGCGTGTTCGCGCCGCTCGGATTATCGGTGGCACTCGACACTCTCGCGGGAACCCTCCTCATCTTCCGGCCGCGGCTGCGTATCGCCCCGCACATCATGGTGCGCCTGATGTGCGCCTACATTGGGACGACAGGAATCCTGTGGACCTTTGCAAGCGTTGCTGCGGGTTCGCTCAAGCTGGCGGATGCAAGCTTTGTGTCGCTCGCAATGGCTTCGGGCTTCTTCGTCAGATCGATCGCTGCGGTCGCTGCTCCCCCGATGGCAATCGTCAACGCGCTCGTCGCTGCCCTTGCAACCTTGCTCTTCTCAAAGAACCCGCTGGCGACGTTCGTGATCAACACGCTTGCAGTCACCATGGTCGTTTACAGCGTCGCGGTTACTCGCGCGGCGGTCGGCAGCGGGCGACGCAGACTTGCGCTCGAGTGGCAGGCCAAGAAGGCGCTCAATTTCGTCGACGAGTTCGAAAATACCGGCCGCGGCTGGTTTTGGGAGACCGACTCGATCGGCACCCTTTCCTATGTTTCGCGCCAGCTCGCCGAGGATTTCCAGTGCGAGCCGGAAGCCCTGCTGGGCCGCCAGTTCACCGACCTGTTGTCCGTCGACCAGGCCTCGGATTCGGCCGAGGAGCGCAAGACTCTCGGCTTCCACCTTTCCGCGCGCTTCCCCTTCTCCGACGTAGTCGTCAGTCCGGCAAGCGAAGCCGATGTGCACTGGTCGCTCTCGGGCAATCCGATCTTCGACGAACGCGGCCGCTTCCTCGGCTTCCGCGGCATCGGTACCGATCTTACCGAACAGCGCAAATCGGAGCGCGAGATTTCCAGGCTCGCCCGCTTCGATTCACTGACCGGCCTGCCCAATCGCGCAATGATGCGCCAGACGATCGACGAAGCCTTGCGTAATGCGACCCGTCGCCAAAAGGGGTGCGCGCTGTTCATGATCGATCTCGACCGCTTCAAGAACGTCAACGATACGCTGGGCCATCCGGTCGGCGACGCGCTGCTTCGCGAGGTTGGCGAGCGGCTGAAATCGGTGATGGGCAATCATGGCCAGGTCGGTCGCCTGGGCGGCGACGAGTTTCAGGCGGTGCTGCCTGGGGCCGTCGACATTGGCCTCCTGGAATCGCTTGCACGGACACTGATCGATCAGGTGTCGCGGCCCTATATGATCGAGGGTTACAAGGTGACGATCGGCGCATCGGTCGGAATAGCGATCGGCGATCCCGGCCGGGCGAGCGCCGACGCCCTGGTCCGCAACGCCGACCTCGCGCTTTACGCAGCGAAAGCCGCCGGTCGCGGCAAGCATTGTCTTTATCAGCCGGCAATGCACAGCGAGGCGACCGAGCGCCAGCTGCTCGAAAATGACCTCCGCCAGGCGATCGATCGCGGCGAGCTTTCGGTTCATTATCAGCCGATCGTTCGTACTGCCGAGGAGGAAATCTCCGGTTTTGAATCCCTGGTCCGCTGGGAGCATCCGACGCGCGGTGCAATCTCGCCCGCCAAATTCGTGCCGCTTGCGGAGGAAGCGGGCCTGATCGGCAAGATCGGCGAATGGGTGCTTCGAACTGCGCTCGAAGAAGCGGCGCACTGGCCCGACAATGTCCGCGTCGCGGTCAATCTGTCCCCGCTGCAGTTCAACGACCCGGGCGTGGTCGATATGGTCAGAAGGCATCTCTTCGAGACCGGCGTGCGCGCCGACCGGCTGGAGCTGGAGATCACCGAGGGAGTGTTCCTCGCCGAGGGAGACTCAACCGACGACACGTTCGCAAAGCTCAAGCGACTGGGAGTGCGCTTCGCGCTCGACGATTTTGGCACCGGCTACAGTTCATTGGGCTATTTGAAGAAGGCTCCGTTCGACAAGATCAAGATCGACCAAAGCTTCGTCCGCGGCGCAGCCTCCTCCAGCGCAACCAACCGCAATGCGGCGATCATCCGAGCAATCGTCACGCTCGCCGAGACGCTCGGAATGGACACTTGCGCAGAAGGGGTCGAGACCCACGACGACCTGCAGTTGATCCGCGAGCTCGGGGTCAGCATGGTCCAGGGCTATATCTTCGGCCAACCGTCGCCGGCCCAAAAAGCGCGCGAGCTCGCTAACAGCGCAACCCTCGAAGCTGCGGGCTTTGCGTGCGTCCGCGAGCCACGACATCGGCTGATGCGTCGCGCGATCACCGCGATCAACGGCCAGACGGTCGAAGTGAAGCTCCGCAACATCAGCTCGATGGGAGCTCTTGTCGACTGCCCCCTGTCCGTCGCGCCAGGAACCGAGCTGTCGATCAATATCATCGGCGTCGGCCCGGTTCGCGGCCTCGTGCGCTGGGCCCAGGCCGGCAAGTTCGGAGTCCAGTTCGAAGGCCAGTTCGACCTCGCCCGCCTCGCGCCGAAGAAAGAGCGGCGCGAAGAGGTGACGATGCTCCGCCCGAGCTATCTCGACCGGCGGACGGGTTAAAGCCCGGCGAACTGACGCGCCTCGGCGCGGTCCTTGCCGTAGAAATCGTCGAAATAGACGATCGAGCTGCCGCTCGGCACCGCCGTCAGATAGGTGATGTAGATCGGCACAGGGACGGGAAGGTCGACCTTCTGCTCCGGCCGCGCTCCCTTCGGGCTCGGCGGCCGGCCGTTGAACAGCCAGCGCGCGAATCGTGCCGCATCCTCGAGCCGGACGCAGCCATTGCTTTCCAGCCGCGCAGCGTCCTCGATCTTCTCCTTCTCCGGCGTATCGTGGAGCCATATCCCTTGCTTGTTGGGGAACATGAACTTCATTTTACCCATCGAATTGGCCGGCCCCGGGCGCTGCCGCAGGTTGACCTGCACCCGGCCGGCAGCGACCGCATGCCAGTCGACCGACATCGGGTCGAGGACGCGCGCATCCGGGCCGAAACGGTCGACGACATCGTAGCCCCTCTTCGTGAAATAGGCGCGTCCCTCCTTGAGAATGGTCGGAGCGAGCTTCCTTGCGGTTATGTCGGGCGGCGAGTTCCAATAGGGATTGAGCGCGACGAAGCGGATGAAGGCATTCATCATCGGTGTCTGCGCGACCGGATCAGTGCGACCGGCAACGACGCGCATCGAATCCACCACCTGCCCATTCTCGTACATGTAGAGCCGCGCGGCGGGCGGGTTGACGATCACGTAGCGCCCGTTGCCCGACGGAAGCGCCCGCGCACGCTCGAGATTGAGCGAGAGGAGCTGATATTCGGCGCGGCTGCGGTAGATGTGGCTGGCGAGCGCCTGCCGCAGCTTGGCGTAGATCGGGTTCATCCAGCCCATCTGCGAGACATAGTCGTTGAGCGACGGCGCCCGGGCGGCGGCGGTCAGCAGCTCCATCGGCGAAGCTGGGGCAGGCTTCAGCTCCTCGTCGACATAGACGATCCCGACCCCCGGATCGTGCTTCATGTCGGCGGCATAAGCGATGAAGGCGGCGCTCAGCATGGCTTCCGCGCGCTGGATCGCGGCCGGGTTGCCGGTCCGGGCATCGGCGACAGCCCGCTCGAGCCCGCGGACATTGTATCGGCGTGGATTCAGATGGTCCGCCTGCGCGGTTGCAAGCAGCTGGCCGAGCTGTTGAGCGGCAGGCCCTGCATTCGGTGCGAACCACAAGGGAGCACCGCCGCGGGAGCGATAGAAGTCTGCAATCTCTCCATCGATCGAAGCCGGCGCGCGCGCCGCGGCCGCGGCGGGCGTCGGCAACGCAAGTGGAGCTGCAATTGCCAGCCCCGCCACACCCATGGCGGCCGCTCCAATTGTCTTAAGCGGCAAGCCGCGACGAAAATCTTTGCCCATTGCTGTCCTTCTATGGTTCGCGCCCGAATGGCGCCAAGCGCGCTCAACGCACGAATCCAGCAACGGTTTAACGGGTCAAGCGCTGACCCTTGGCTGAACCGCATGAAGAAAAGAGCGCCGGAGCAAACCGGCGCTCTCCCTTGCGTGACTTTTCAATCGCTTAGTAGCGGCGATTGATGCTCACATTGTAGACTGCGCCGTTCGGCGCAACCACGCAGCGGAAGCTCAGGTCCGCCGCATTGTTGTAGCCGTAGCCGAGCGCGCCATAAGCACCGACGCCATAGGCACCATAGTCGTTAGAGGCATAGCGGCCGCTGCTCGCGAGCCCGCGGACCGTGAAGAGCCCGTCGCTGCGCGGACTGATCCTGGTCACCGACAGGACCTGGCCGTAGCTTGAGGTCGGGATGCCCACGAGCGAACCGAGAATGCTACCGAGACTTGTTCGATTGTAGAGGCGGTTCTGAACTGCGGCAGTGCACTGCTGCGCAGCCATGGTGCTGTTCATGCCGCCATAATCGTAGCCATAGCCATAGGACTGGCCGTAGCTGTAAGGCTGCTGATAGCCGTAACCGTAATATTGCGCTGTTGCCGGACCCGCGGCCGCGATCGCGGCAAGGCCGGCGCCGGCAACGAAGATTTTCTTGATCATACGCATGACTCGTTCCTCCTTTGAATGGAGTCTTCGAGTCTAAAACGAACCGTCGCATGCGCTCGGCCCTGCACTCATCGCAGAGTATCCTCGGCCCGTCGCCGGAACCTGAACGTCAGGTAAATGCTTGAAAAGCAAGGGCGGCCCCGCAGCGAACCGCGGGACCGCCCCAAGACCGCCAGAAAAGCGGCTTATTGATAAGTCGCGGTAAGATCGAACGTATTGCTGTAAACGCCAGGAGCCTGTCCGGCGGCGAGCTGGAACGTTCCACCGATGTAGACGGTGAACCCGCCTTGCGCATCGGCGTTGCGCGTCAAACCCGCCGCATCGACCGAGAGGGTGACGGGAATGCTGTGCCCGGCGCCGTCTTGCACGGATGTCGTGCCCGGTCCGCTCAGGGACAGTACGATCTGCTCGTTCGGAGCTCCGCTGCCGTCGAACTCGGCAGCCGAATAGGTGCTCGTCAGGCCCGTCACGCCGCCCGTCACCGAGCGGTTACCAGTCGCGCTTGCAGTAATCGAAACGGTGCCGGCATTGATCGGGTCAACCGCGACAATACCGAAGTCGAGGTCCTTGGCCCTCTTGAGGCTATGCGAGCCGAGTACGACGCCCTTGGCATAAGCAGTGTCGCTGTCGGTGACCGGAGCCTGTTGAGCAAGCGCCGGCGTGGCAACAATAGCGGCGGCCGCCGCAACGAGCAGAGTATAACGCATGTCTTGATTCCCCACTTTCAACAATCGAGGCGTCCCCAATGCCCCGGCTCGTCTTCACATCGATTGAAGGCTTGTGGTCGACTGAAAATTTACCTTGTTCGTAAGCAACCCCATCCTTGCACGCTCTCCGCGTAGGTCCACGGGAAACAAGCGAAAGTTAAGACAGGCGAATTGCCGCCCGCGCTTCGCAAGGGTCAATGCATCCTTAACCATGAAGATGAGGCAAATCTAAGCACCTCGCCAGTTAACAGCGGCGCGCCACGTCCCCGGGCAGCGCTCCAGTGCGTGGTGAACTTACTAGTGGGGAATGACATGAACAGAATATTTGCAAGCGCCTGCGCGGTTGCCGCGCTGGCATTGATCAGTGCTCCGGCCCAGGCCGTTTCGCCGGCCCAGCAGGCCCAGGCTCAGGCCAAGATCTACAAGCCGGTCCAAATCTCGTGGGTGCAGGATCTGAGCTTCGGAACGCTCGTGCTCAACACCGGTACCAGCTTCACTGGGCAGGTAATCAAGATCGACGACACCGGCGCTCTTACCGGCTGCGGCGCCAATGTGACCTGCTCGGGTGCGGCGCAGCCCGCCAAATACCACCTGATTGGCACCAATAATGCCACGGTGAAGATCACGTCGCCTAACTTCACCCTGACCGGCACTGCTTCAGGCTCGCCGACCCTCGCCTTCACTCCTGTCTTCACATCGCTGGTAAGCCTGGGTGCGACCGGCGCGACGGATTTCGGCATTGGCGGCCAGATTTCGCTCGATTCTACGACCCCGGACGGCGTTTATACAGGCACGTTCAACGTCACCGCTGACTATCAGTAATCAGTAAATGCGCGCGAGCGACCGCGGCGGAACATGTCCGGGGCAATGTTCGCACGCCTTTCGGCGGCGCTCGCACTGTGCGCAATCAGCGAGACTGCTGCTGCGGTAACCCCGCAGCAGCAGGCCGCCGCTGGTGCGACGGTCATCTACCCGCTGACGGTCACCAAGATCCAGGACATGGATTTTGGTGCACTGTCGGTTGGGGTTTCGGGAACCGCGGTTCTCGAACCCAATGCCAACAGCTTCTCAACGACTGGCGGAGTCGCAAAAATCGGCGGTTCCCCAACTTGCGCCCAGTTCGCGGGTGCGGCTCAGAGCAACTCAGTCGTCAACATCAAGATCCCGACCGGCTCCGTGACGCTGAGACGAGTCGGAGGCAGCGAGACGATGACGCTGTCGAACTTCACGCTTCAGGGTCAAAGCAAGCGCACGCTCGCCAAAATGCAGAGCTTTACCTTTCGCGTCGGCGGCACGCTCAATGTCGCGGCCGGTCAGGTTGAAGGACTGTACGTCGGCACCTTCAACGTCACCGTTCAATATCCCTGAGCGGAACGCGCGATCTTCGAAGAAATGCGGCGTTAGGCAGCAGTGACCAAGTGGATCTCGGAGCGCCTCTGCTCGGCAGCGAGCGCGACGATGCGTTCGTCATAGCGCATCGCAAGATCGAGATGGACCGCGCGCACCTTCTTGTCGTGCGCGGCCGCGGCCGCGGTCCTCTCCTCAGCCGATCGACGCCGATAATAAATCAGGTCAGCTTCCATAGCCGCCACCCCCCGATGGCAGGGCTGAACGAAACGCAACGATGCGAGTCGCTGAACCAGCCTTGGGCTATATCACCAGTCTAGCCGTTAACCCACTCACTTAGGTCAAGTCGTTGAAAGCAAAGGAAGTGGCGGTCCAAGGGCCGTTTCACTCCAGGACCCGGACCGCGACCAGCGACGCTAGCCGGTCGGGACGGACCGCCCCCCTGCGCAGTACTGAAACTTCCGATGGCTCAGAGAATGAACATTCCAACGACGGTCAGCGCCATCGCTGCAGTTGCCGCCCAGCCGAAGATGCGCTGCCAGGGGTTGGCGACATAGGCGCCCATCTGGTGGTGATTTCGGGCCAGCAGCATCATGGCGCCGAGAATCGGGACCGAGACCACGCCGTTGATGACCGCGGTCCAGAACAGCATCTTGATCGGGTCGAGCGGGAGGAAGATCGAGCCGACCGAGATCGCCATCGATGCGGCGATGACGCCGTAAAAGGCCTTGGCCTCGCTCGGTTTCTTCTCCAACCCCTTGGGAAGCCCGAAAGCTTCCGAGATGGCGTAGGCGGCGGACCCGGCGAGCACCGGCACGGCCAGGAATCCGATGCCGATGATACCGAAGCTGAACAGCAGGAAGGCAAATTGACCGGCGATAGGGCGTAGTGCTTCCGCTGCTTGCGCGGAGGTCTTGATGTCCGTGATTCCGGCGCGGTTGAGGGTGACCGCAGTCGTCAGGATGATGAAGAAGGCGATCAGATTTGAATAAGCCATGCCGCTGAAGGTGTCGGTCGCCATGCGCCTCAGTTCGCGCCTTGCGACGGTCCGGCTGCTGTGCTTGAGATCTCGCTGATGGTTGACCTGCATGTCCTCTACCTCCTCTGAAGTCTGCCAGAAGAACAGGTAGGGGCTGATCGTCGTCCCGAAGACGGCCACGACCACGGTCATCCAGTCCGCCGAGAGCCTGATTTTCGGCATCACCACCCTGGCGGCCACCTCGGGCCAGTCGATATGAACCGAGAAGAGGACGCCGACATAGGCGAGCAGGACCAGCGTCGACCATTTCAGATAATGAACGTAGCGGTGGTAGGGTACGAACACCTGCAGCAGCAGCGATATCGCCGCTGCAGCGATCGTGAAGGCCACGGCTCCCGATCCGACGACGAGCTGAGCCGC
Organism: uncultured Sphingomonas sp.; assembly: GCA_966424035.1. Classification (GTDB taxonomy): domain Bacteria; phylum Pseudomonadota; class Alphaproteobacteria; order Sphingomonadales; family Sphingomonadaceae; genus Sphingomicrobium. The sequence goes on from CBJLMA010000032.1 coordinate 18,969, forward strand.
GGCGCCCATTGCGGCAACGTCGGCGCCGATGTTGATCGTATTGGCCGTGAACAGAAGCAGCGCCAGGAAGACGACGGCCCATTGCGGGAAAATATCGAGGAGATTTGCCGCAAGCCCCTTTCCCGTCACCCTGCCGATGCGCGCGCAGATCACCTGTACCGCCACCATCAGGGGATAGGTGAAGAACATGGTCCAGAGCATGTTGGCGCCGAACTGGGCCCCGGCCTGCGAATAGGTCGCGATGCCGCTCGGATCATCGTCGGCCGCGCCGGTGATCAGGCCCGGCCCAAGACGACTAATCCCGAATTCCAGCTTGCGCTTCAGCTCGGTGGCCGTGTGATTGAGCAGATGTTCCTCGTCACTCATCGGATGCGCCCCCGAAGACCGGCACTGGGGCCGTCGAATTTCGCGCTTCTCCACCGCCGATGGTTCATTCGCGCCCCTTCAGTCCCTGGGCGACCACGTACCATTCGGAAGAATCCTTGCGGCTCGCCGGCGGCTTGGCGTGCTTCACGGTCGCGAAGCTTCGTTTGAGTTCCGCGACCAGCTGATTGTCGGCGCCGCCGGCCAGCACCTTGGCGACATATGTGCCGCCTGGCCGCAGCACTTCGCGGGCGAATTCAAGACCAGTTTCTACCAGAGCCATGGTCCGGAGATGGTCGGTCTGCTGATGCCCGACGGTGTTCGCAGCCATATCGGAAAGGACGAGGTCGGCCGGGCCGCCGAGCGCCTGCTTCAGCCGGTCAGGTGCATATTCGTCCATGAAATCCATCTGCAGGATCGTCACGCCTTCGATTGGATCCGTCGGCAGCAGGTCAATGCCGACGATCCGCGCCTGCGGAGCCCTGCGTCTGACGACCTGGCTCCATCCACCTGGAGCAATGCCGAGATCGACAACGGACTTCACGCCTTTCAGCAATGAGAAGCGCTCATCGAGCTCGAGCAGTTTATAGGCAGCTCGGCTGCGATAATTCTCCGCCCTGGCGCGCTGGACATAAGGATCGTTGAGCTGCCGTTCGAGCCATCGCGTCGAGGAGACTCTGCGCCCCTTGGCAGTCTTCAGCCGCTTCACAATTGCCAGCCGTCACGGGCCATCAGCGATCGCAATATACCCTCACGGATTCCGCGGTCGGCGATTCCGAGATTCTTTGCCGGCCAAATCTCGATAATGGCCTCGAGAATCGCGCAGCCGGCGACGACTAGGTCGGCCCGCTCATTGCCGATGCACGGCAGCGACGAGCGCTCTTCGTAATCCATGCTCGCGATCATGCTGCTGATCTTCTGCATCGCCCCAATGGGAACATGAAGGCCATCGACGGCACGGCGGTCGTAGGACGGCAAGGCCAGATGGACGCTCGCGAGCGTCGTCACGGTGCCGCTGGTGCCGAGCAACCGTATGCCTTCTCTTGTCCCCGGAAGCATTGTTGCAAAGTTGGAGAAAGCCCGCCGCACGCGCTCGCGCATGCGCTCGTAGGCCTTGATCCGATCGGGCCCTTCGAGGGCCTCCTTGCCTTCGCTTTCGGTGAGCGAGACGACGCCCCAGGGAGCGCTCCACCATGCGCGGATCTTGGGCGTACCCTGTTCCTGATCGATCAGCACGAGCTCGGTCGACCCGCCGCCGATGTCGAAGATGAGCGCAGGACCGTCACCGGGCTCCAGCAGCTTATGGCAGCCGAGCACTGCAAGCCGTGCTTCCTCTTGCGGATCGATGATATCGAGGAGGATGCCGGTTTGGTCGCGTACACGCATCGCAAACTCCCGGCCATTCTTTGCGCGCCTGCACGCCTCGGTCGCGACGGAGCGCGACAGCGACACATTGCGGCGCCTGAGCTTGTCCGCACAGACGCCGAGCGCGGCCACCGCCCGGTCCATTGCGTCATCCGACAATTCGCCCGTTCGCGACAAACCTTCGCCGAGGCGAACGATGCGCGAGAATGCGTCGATGACGGTGAAGCCTCCATCGCTCGGGCGCGCGATCAGCAAGCGGCAATTGTTCGTTCCAAGATCGATCGCGCCGTAAGTGTGGCGGCTCGGCCCTCGGCTCGCCGAGAAACCCTGATTCGATGGCCTTCCCTGCGGGTTGAACCCCTGCTGCAGGGCCGGCGCACTGGCGACACCCTGCGCCATTGTAACGCCCGTTTCTGTCCTACACCGCCCGAAGCGAGCGGCTGACTTGGGTCCATTTTAATCACAATTTAGCGGTCTTGGGCAACCCCGCAGGGCCTGCCGTCGTGGCGTTGACAGGGTGGGGCACCCTTTCTATCTCGCCGCCTTCCTGAGCTGCCCCGTCGTCTAATGGTAAGACTACGGACTCTGACTCCGTCAATCGTGGTTCGAATCCACGCGGGGCATCCAGTTCTTTCATATATAATCAAACCATATCAGCATGTTACTGACGTGCACTTGGTCAACGGCTCCAGATTGGATTGCGCTTCACCAGAGTTTTCAGCGCGGGCGCGATGGCGCTGGCAGCCGGCCACGACAATGTTAGTACCCGCCTCGAAGCCAGTGCTACGCCCTTCTGGGCGTTAGATCCGTTCATCCAATATGGCCGTATTACCGACGTTATGGCTGCTAGATGGCAGCCACAGGCTCTTCATTGCGCCCAGCTAGGTTAGAGCATCCATCCTTGGCGACGCGCATTGAGCGTTTGAAATGGCTCAATCCCTGGTCAGCGCAGCAAGTCCGTCCTTCGCCGTCAATCCGCGCGCTGAAGGCGACGGATTCCGTATCACCGTCTCCTCAGGCGGCCGCTCCAGCGACTATCTGATCCCGACGGCGACGCAGCAGGACTTTTCCCTGTTCTTCCGCGAACTCGCCGAGGATTTTGGGACGCGCGTGCCGCACGTCTTTGCCGAGGAGGTCGATCATCCTCCGGCAAGCTTTCCCTGGCGGCCGCTACTGACGGAGAATGTTCATCCGCAGATACTCGTCGGCTACGGCGATCCGGCGGTGATCAGGGATGGAGCCGATTATTGGCTCGTCTGCACGTCGAACGATGCGCCGGACGCATTCCCGATCCTCCATTCGGTCGACCTTGAACATTGGGAGCCGAAGGGGTTCATCTTCCCGAAGGGCCAGGAACCCGGCTGGTCGGCCAAAGGCCGCAACACCGCCGACTTCTGGGCTCCGGAAATGCACCGGGTCGGCAAGGAATATTGGCTGGTCTTTACCGCGCGACAGGCGACCGGCGCATTGGCGATCGGCCTTGCCCGCTCATCCTCGCCGCTCGGCCCATGGACCGACAATGGCGCCCCGCTGATCACCGGAAAGCCAGTGAACACTGCCGGCCTCGGTTTTGATTCGACGGTTCCCAGGATGAACGGCGGAGTGATTGATTCTCATCTGTTCGTCGACGCCGACGGCAAGGCCTATCTGTTCTGGAAGGACGATACCAACAGCATCTGGCCGCGACCGCTGGCAATGTTGATCCGCAAGCATCCGGACCTGATCGGGAAGCTGTTTGCGACTGAGGCCGACCGCAATACGGCCGCCTTTGCGGCAGCGATCGTCGCCTGGGCGAACGTCCAGCGGCCGATGGTGCGCTTCTTCCTGATGCACCCATTCATCGAGGCTGCCCTCGCCAATTGGGTACGGGTTCGCAACGCGCTCGCGCAATTCGGCCTGGCTGACGCGATCCTACAGGCCATGACGACTCCGATCCGCGCGCAGCGCCTCGCCGAGGATGGCCGCTCCCTTGTCGGAGAGAGCGAAGTCGTGCTGTGCAATGACCTCGACTGGGAAGGGCATCTGATCGAGGGACCGTTCGTTACTCGACAGGAGGGCCGCTACTGGCTGTTCTATGCCGGCAACGATTTCTCGACGCCCTCGTACGGCATTGGAGTCGCAGTTGCCCCGAATGTGCTCGGCCCCTACGTCAAGCAGGGTGAGCCGCTGCTGCGCTCGACTCGCGAATGGCTGGCGCCTGGCCATGCTTCGGTTGCACGCGGCCTCGACGGGGCTCCGCAGCTCTTCTTCCACGCCTTCCACCCGAGAACGGGAGGCTATAATGCTTTTCGTGCGCTCCTGACGGCGGGCCTGAAATTCACTTTCGAGCGCGCCGAGGTGGTGCCGCTGCAGTAATGCGCTAAACAGGCGTCATGAAGATCGTCGGCAGCTACGTCAGCCCCTATGTCCGCAAGGTTCTGGCATGCATGAACCTCAAAGGCCTCGCTTATGAAGTCGACCCGATCACGCCCTTCTTCGGCGACGACGAGTTCGAGCGCCTGAGCCCGCTCCGCCGGATCCCGGTGCTGATCGACGGCGATTTCTCGATCAGTGATTCGACGGTGATCTGCGAATATCTGGATGATGCCTATCCCGGGCATCGCCTTTATCCGGTAGATCCGAAGCACCGCGCCCGCGCCCGCTGGTTCGAGGAGTTCGCCGACACACGGCTCGGCGATCTCCTGATCTGGAGCCTCTTCTATCAAAGGGTCGTGCGCCCGCTCGTCTGGAGCGAGCCGACCGACGAACAGCGGGTGAAGAAGGCGCTCGACGAGGATATTCCGGCGGCGCTCGATTATCTTGAAAGCCAGCTCCCGACCGAAGGCTTCTTGTTCGGCGAGATCGGCGTTGCCGACATTGCGGTCGCGAGCTTCTTCCGCAACGCCGACTATGCCGGCTTCAGCGTCGACGCTTCGCGCTGGCAGCGGACCAGCGCCTTCATCGAGCGGACGCTGACCCATCCATGCATCGCCGATCTCAAGCGCTTCGAGGACGTCCAGCGGGGAGTCGAAATCAGAAGCCGCAGGCAGGCGTTGCTCGATGCTGGCGCGCGGCTGACCGTCGAAACATTCGGCCTGCGCGAACCCCGCAAGGGTCCGATGCAGCTTTAGGCTTCCCGAAAGATCAGCCGAGCAGCTGCTGCTGCGACGGCCGCAAAGTCTCTTCCGGCATTCCAAAGAGGAACCCCTGGAGCTGGTCGCAACCGGCGGCAAGCAGGATTTCGGCCTGCGCCTGGCTCTCGACGCCCTCGGCTGAAACGGTCAGTCCGATCGCGCGGCCAAGGCTCACGATGGCACCGATAATCTCCCGGGAATCGTGCGAATGCTGAAGATCGGCAACGAAACTGCGGTCGATCTTGATCTTGTCGATCGAGAGCTGGCGCAGGTAGCTGAGCGACGAATAGCCGGTCCCGAAATCGTCCAGCGCGATGCGGAAACCTGCGTTGCGAAGCTCCTGCAGCTTCCCAGTGGCCGACATGGTGTCATCGAGCATGACTTGCTCAGTCACTTCGAGCTCGACTCTTCGCGGATCGGCTCCCGCATCACTGAACAGTTGGATCACTTTCGATACGAAGTCGGGCTGCGCGAGCTGGACCGGAGAAAGATTGACCGCGGTGAACAGCTCGGACTCGGCAGCGACGATTCCCGCAGCCTGTTCGAGCATCCACTCGCCGATCGGCAGGATCAGACCGGTTTCCTCGGCGAGCGGGATGATGTCCTGCGCACCGATCCATCCGAACGACGGGTGGTTCCAGCGCAGGAGCAGCTCCTGTCCGACCAGCTCCCCGGTGCGCCCCACCTGAGGCTGGCGCCAGGCCGCGAACTGCCCTGTCTCCAGTGCTTCGCGAAGATCGGACTCAAGCCGCGCCCGCAGCTGGTCGGCATGGTCCATCCCGTCCTCATACACCCGGGCGCAGCCGCGACCGTCCGCCTTTGCGCGATAGAGAGCAACGTCGGCGCGGCGCAGCAGCTCAGTCGAATCGCGCACCGCAGCGCTCGCATGGACGGCGCCGATGCTCGCGCCGCCGAACACCTGCGTGTCGAGCAATGTGAAGGGGGTCTGAAACAGATCGATCACTGCGCTGCAGAGCGCGTCGACCTGCTCGACATTCCAACCGTCGCACAAGATGACTGCGAACTCGTCGCCGCCCAGCCGCGCGACCGTGTCTCCGCTTCTTACCAGCCGAAGCAGTCTGGCCGCGAACTCGCGGATCAGCTGGTCGCCTGCCAGATGGCCGAGCGTATCGTTGACGCGCTTGAAACGGTCGAGATCAATGAGGAGCAGCGAGACGCGGTGCCCGCGCTGAAGAGCCGCAAGCGCCTGCTGCAGCCTCTCTCCCATCAACGCGCGATTGGGGAGCCCGGTCAGCGAATCATGATAGGCGAGGTGTGCTGCCCGTGCCTCGAATGCGGCTCGCTCGTCGATCGTGTGCTTGAGGCTTCGCGTGAGGAGGAGCAGCAACAATGCAAGTACTGCGAGGCTGGTGATCACCATCGGCAGGAGCGTGTTGAGGATGCGTCTGCCGGGAAGCTCAGGGGTCCAGATGATATAGCCGAGCCTCGTGCCGGACTGGGCTTCGAGCGGGACTGCGGTTTCGTCGCCGGTGTGGCCGGAGCTGACCGAAAAGCGCGGTTTGTCGATCAGGTAGCGCGATTGCAGCTCATCGAGGAAACTCCCGTCGAGATAGCGCACGCTGATCAGGATCGGCCATTGCGGTCGCGGCCGCACATAGCCGACAGTCGATGGCTTGATCAGCATCGCGCTTGCCGCTGCGGGGCGGGCGCCAATGAGCATCAAGCGCGTGATATGCGTTGCCCGCGCAGTCGTTTGGACGCTGGAATTCTGCGCCAGTGGAAGGGCTGGAAGCCGGTCATGCCTGCCATTGGCAATCTGCGCCCTCCCCCGCAGCGCTTCGATCAACGGACCGAGCTGGGAACGAAGTGCAGAGTAGCGGCCAAGGGGCGCAAGTCTGCCTTCGTCGAACGCCTCGACCGGCCGATCGCGGCCATCGAGCAAATAGCCTTCGTCATGCGCGAACATCCGGTGCAGCCAGACGCCGACATTATCCAGCAGCCATTGCCGATCGGGGGAAAGCTTGGTCATCTCCAGCGCGCTCTCGTCCCAAACGGCGACGGTTTCCTGCTGCAGCGCCAGCTCATCCAAGGCGATATCGATCGAGTGTCGGGTGACGCGGACCTGGCGCTCGACCGACACTTCGTCGCTCTGCCTGGTCGACCAATAGAGCCCGCTGATCGAAACGATCGCAACTGCAATCAGCATCAGTATCGCAGCGCGCGACAATTGGTTCGACAGCCGCGTCGGAGCGCGGCCGCCAGCGAGCAGCGGCAGGGGAGATTCGCCGGTCATTCATTCGGCCCGTGCCAAGCTTTTGTTAATGAATTGCCCCACACGCACGCATCGCGCGACGAGCCGGCTCGGCACCTTAATGGTGGTAGCTGGAAATCCAGTGCTCGAGGCGGGTCCTGAGCGAGCGCTTTGACGGGATGAATCCCGGCTCGGTGATCGAGGGTTCGTCCTTCACGTCATAGAGCGTCAAATTGTCGGGCATTTTCGGCCGCAGCGTCTCCCGGCCCCTCAGCAGATCCTCCGCCATGCCCAAGGAACGGTGCACGTCCTCCGCGGTGAACGGCTTCATCAGGCAGCCCAGCGCCAGGTCGGGCATTGGGAAGCGCGGCGCCTTGCCGCTGACGAACAGGCACGGGACTCCGAGATCGTTGAGGCGGACCGCGACCGAGAAACCTGTGGTGGCGTGCGCGAGGTGCAGGTCGAGGAGGACCAGGTCGGGCTCGTGCCTCTCGGCCGCAGCGATTGCGCTGTCCGCATCGTCGGCCATTGCGACCACGCGATAGCGGGGATTGTCTTCGACCAGATATTTGAGAGTTACGGCCAATTGGCTGTCGTCTTCGACGACCAGGATCTTGAGCACCCGCGAGCCTCCCCAACACGCGGAAATTCCCCCCGGGAAATCCGTCGCTCGGATGCTCGCATGGGAAGGATTCACCTGCGAATCCCCCGTGAACACCATTATCGCCGAGATGCGGCGGGGCTGCGCCGAAATGAAGAAGGCGCCCCGGACTGAGCTGTCCGGAGCGCCCTCGACGCCAAAATTAACTGGCCTCAGGCCCGATAGAAAATGTGTGCGCCGATCTGCTGAACCTCTTGGAGACTGCGGCGCCAAGAGGGCGCGACATAGTCGGCATGGTACCAGAGTACGTCGGCGCCGACGCTCGGAACCACGTTGGCCGCAGCGAGCTCGGCGATTGCCTCAGCCTTTTCCCAGGCAGACGAATTCGTGTCGACGTACGGAAACTCACCGTGGCGCACGAAGGAGAATTGCGCCGGCTGCTTCACAACGCTGCACCAGTCCGGCGGATAGCGGCCCGAGGCGGCTCGGTTCATGACCACATGGGCGACCGCGAGCTGCCCTTCCAGACTTTCGCCGCGCGCTTCGAAGTAGACGGCCGTCGCGAGGCAATTGGTCTGAGCGTCAAGCGCCGCATTGCTGGCGAACTTGTCGACCAGCGCATAGAGCGGCCAGCCGGCGCGGTAGAGCCAGGCCGCCTGCGTCGCGACGGACGAGGTCGTGACTGTCACGGATTGGGCGGGCTGCGCCTGGAAAACCGTGCCGTTGCTGCTCGCGATCGCGGTCGTTGCGACCGCCGGAGTCGGCGACAGGTTCTGCGCCGCGGCGCTCGAGCCGATAGCCAGCATGAACAGTCCGATGACCGCGGACGCAACGCGGCCGCCGAAGAGTTTCACCACTTGTTTTTTTGCCCTTGTTGGCGGGGTCCCCGCTGGAGGCGCGTCGAACGCGCTCTTCTAAGTCCAGCGGGGAACGCCCGTCTTGCCTGGAGCCCGTATCAACGTTTCGGGCTCGCCGCTCTCATTCGCTAAACGCCAGATATGTTAACGGTAGCGGGAGTCCAAGCACCTGTCGGCGAGCCGTGCGAGTCCCGGGATGGAATTCGGAACCCTTTCAAATTATTCAGTTTTCTCCGATTTTCAAAAGCCAGGCGGCTCAACTCGTCGGCAGTTTCGCTCGCCTCGTCGGCGCTGTATCGATTCGGTCCCGAAAGGAGACAATTTGGTGGCCCATTGGCTGATGAAATCCGAGCCCGAGAGCTACAGCTGGTCCGATCTGGTGCGCGACTGCGGCACCGAATGGGATGGCG